>NZ_JBWKEY010000008.1:108011-489652 GCF_056435225.1 Streptomyces sp. NPDC043996
CCACAGGGGGGGGGGGGGGAGGGGAAAGAAGGGGGAGGGGAGGAGGGGGGAAGGGGGGGGGGGGGGGGTGAGGTTCCCCCCGCCCTTTTGGGTATGGCCCCGGGGCGACAGCGGCGCGCCTCAAGGGCGCGCCGCCGGACGGTCAGGCGTCCAGGGACGCCACGAGGGAGCGGGGACGCAGATCGGTCCAGTGGGTCTCGACGAACTCCAGGCACGCGTCGCGGGTGTTCTCCTCGAAGGCGACGGTCCAGCCGCCGGGCACCTCGGCGAAGGACGGCCAGAGCGAGTGCTGGCCCTCGTCGTTCACCAGGACCAGGAAGCGTCCTTCCGCGTCGTCGAAGGGGTTGGAGCTCATGATGGGGTCCTCCTGAGGGGCGCTGTCAGCCAGTGGATCAGGGATGGCAGGGAGCGCCTCGATGAGGTTAGGCTCACCTAATTAAGATGAGCTTAGCTTTCTCCCCTTCCCTCTCACAAGGAGACGTCAGCCGGTCATGACCGATCCCGCCCCCGGCCGCACGGCCGACGCCGACACGCAGCACGCCTTCGCCGAGTTCGGGCTGCCGGGAGTGCCCGGCACCGACGCGTTCTGGGCGGCGGCCGGAGCACCGGTGTCGGTCCCCGCCGACGGCGGCGGCTGGCAGACGCTGTTCCTGTGGCGCGGGTCCGAGGCGCGCCTCGGCTTCGAGAGCTGGTCCAAGCCCGTGCCGCTGCGGCGCTGGCGCGACTCCGACTGCTGGTACGCCACGGTGCGCACGCCCGCGCGGCTGCGCGTGACGTATCAGTTCCTCGCGGCCGACGGCGCGTACGCCGACCCGTTCAACCCCGCGGGCGCGGGCCCCGACCGGTCCATCGCCGCGACCCCGGACGCCCCGGCGCAGCCGTACTGGCCCGTGGTCGGCCCCGATGACGTGCTGCCCCTGCCGCGCACCCGCCTGCGCTGGGCCAGCGAACGGCTCGGCGGGCGGCGCACCGTGCGCGTCCACCCGGCGGGCGGCGGCGGCCCCGTGGTCCTGCTGCTCGACGGGGACGACTGGCTGCATCTGCACCCGGCGACGACGGCGTTCGACGCGGCCGTGGCCGACGGGGCGATGCCCCCGGTCACCCTCGTCTTCCTGCCCGCCAAGGACCGCGAGGCGGAGTTCGGCTGCCGGCCCGAGCTGTGGGAGGCGGTCAGGGACGAACTCCTGCCGCTGGTGGCCGAGTCCGGCACGCACGCCGACCTCGACCGGCTCGTGGTCGCCGGGCAGAGCCTCGGCGGTCTGAGCGCCGTGTACGCGGCCCTGGAGTTCCCCGGCCTGGTGTCCCGCGTCGCCGCGCAGTCGGCGTCGTTCTGGTGGACGCCCGAGGCCCTGGGCCAGGCGGACCCGCTGGGCGGCCCGGTCGGCGGCGCCATCGCCGCGCGCCTGCGCCAGGGCGCGGACCTGTCGGGGCTGCGGATCGCCTACGACGTGGGCGAGCACGAGACGCGCATGCTGCCCCACTGCGAACTCACCGAGGAACTGACCGAGCGGGCCGGAGCGACCGTGCGCGTCGCGCGCTCGGCGTCCGGCCACGACCGCGCGGGCTGGCGGCACGCGCTCATCAGGGACGTCGCCTGGGCCCTGGCCTGAGCCTCGCCCCGAACCCCCGCCCCGCCCCACGGCGGGGCAGGGCGGCGGCGTTACCGGGCCACGGCCCGGCAGTAGGCCTCGTCGGAGGCCAGCAGGTTGCGGTGCGTGTCCTCGGCGACGACGACGCCCTCATCAAGGACGAGGACCCGGTCGGCGGCGTCGAGCAGGGCCGGGCTGCTGGTGATCACGACGGTGGTGCGGCCCCGGCGCAGCTTCGCGACGTTGCGCGCGATGAGCTGTTCGGTGACCGCGTCGACGGCGGTCGTCGGGTCGTGCAGCACGAGGACCTCGGTGTCGGCGGCGAGCGCGCGGGCGAGGGACAGGCGCTGGCGCTGGCCGCCGGAGAGGTTCGCTCCCCGGTCGCGGACGCCGTAGTCGAGTCCCTCGCGGTGCAGGGCGACGACATCGGTCAGCAGGGACGCCTCGACGGCCTCGGGGACCGAGCCGCTGGTGCCCGAGGGGTCGATGTTGGAGCGCAGCGTGCCCGCGAAGATCTCCCCGTCGTAGGGGTTCACCAGCATGTGCTCGCGCACCGACTCCACGGAGAGCTCCGCGAGCTCCCGCCCGCTGACCCGCACCACGCCCTCGTACGCCTGCGGCGGGACGTTCACGGCGAGGAGCGAGGCGAGGTCGGCCGCCATGCGCGGCTGGTAGACGGCGATCGCCACGAACTCGCCCGCGCCGACGCGGAAGTTCAGCTTGTGCAGGCTGGCATGCCGGACGCCGTCGACCTCCAGGTCGCCGCCCGCCGCCGGGCGCTCGGGGCCCGGCGTCGTCACCGGCGGCGCCGAGAGCACCAGCGCCATCCGCTCGGCCGAGGCGCGCGCGACCATCACGTACTTGGGCATCTCCGAGAACAGCTTGAGCGGCTCCATGATGAACTGCGCGAGGCCCACGGCCATGACGAGCTCACCGATGTTGATCTGGCCGTCGAAGGCCAGCCAGCCCGCCGTCAGGCTCACCGCGGCGGCGAGGACCGCGTTGAGCGCGAGGGCCGTGCCCGCGTAGACGCCGTTCACCCTGGCGACGGTGATCGCCTGGTGCTTGGCCTCCGTGCTGACCTTGCGGTAGGACCCGAACGCGGCGTGGTTGCCGCCGAAGCCGTGCAGCGGGCGCAGGCCGGTGATCAGGTCGGCGACCTTCGCGCCCGCCCGCGCCACCCGGGCCTGCTGCTCACGGGTGCTGGAGCCGATCCGCCGTGACATCACGCTCAGGACCGACAGGATCGCGACGGTGCCCACCATCACGAGCAGGCCGAGCCGGAAGTCGGCGAGGCCGAGCGCGACCGCGGCGACGACCACCGCGACCAGCGAGCTGATGAGCATCGGCACGACCTCGACGATGTCGGCGGTCTGGTCGGCGTCCTCGGTGGCGATGGTCAGGACCTCGCCGGACTTGAGGTCGACGTCCCTGGCCACCGGCTGCAGCCCGCAGGCCGCGACCTTCACCCGCCAGTGGTGTGCCTCGGTCGTGTTGGCCTTCTGCAGGATGCGCATCCCGAACCGCCACGACAGGGACACCGTCGTGATGATCACGGCGAGCGCGCCGATCGACACGGCGAGCGAGCCGAGGCTGCGCTCGTCCCGCAGCGTGTGCTCGACGATCAGGCCGAGCGCGATGGGGAAGGCCGTCTCCCCCGCCTGGTACAGGCCCATGAGGAGGGTGCCCCAGGCCATCGCGCCGACGTTGCGCCGCAGTGCGGCCTTCAGGATGTCGGACCCCGGTCGGGGCCGCTGCGTGTCAGGAGTTGTCATCGAGGTGGCGGGCAATCGCTTCCGGGGTTCGCAGGGTGAACAGGTCACGGATGGTGACCACGGGGCCGTACTCGCGGCGGAGCAGGCCGATCAGGCGTACGGCCAGCATGGAGTGTCCTCCGAGGGACACGAAGTCACTCACGGCGCTCACCTCGTCGTCGTCCAGGTCCAGGGCCTCGGCGAAGTACTCGCACACCACGGTCTCGGTCTCGGTCTCGGGTCCCCGCTCCCCCGCCGTGGTCAGCGCGCCGAGCGGCTTGGCCTCCGGCAGCGCCTTCGTATCAGCCTTCCCGTTCACGGTGAGCGGGATGCTGTCGACCCGCGCGTAGTGCGTGGGGCGCAGGAAGTCCGGGAGCGCGGCGCCGACGTCGGCGGCGACGGCCGCGAGGTCCGCGCCGTCGGGGCCACCAGGGCCATCGAGGACCAGATAGGCGGCGAGCCGGTACGCCCCGTCGACCTGCGGGTCGGGCTGGGCGACCGCCGCGACGAAGCGCACCGCGGGGTGCGCCGCGAACGCGGCCTCGACCTCGCCGAGTTCGACCCGGTGGCCGCGGATCTTGACCTGTTGGTCGGTGCGGCCCAGGTACATCAGGTTGCCGTCGGGCCGCCGGACCACCAGGTCCCCGGTGCGGTACATGCGCTCGCCGCTCGCCGAGAACGGGCAGGCCACGAACCGGTGGGCGCTCTGCGCGGGCTGTCCGAGGTAGCCGCGGGCGATGCCGACGCCCGCCACGTACAGCTCGCCGGGCACGCCGTCGGGCAGCGGCCGCAGCCACGGGTCGAGGACGTACACGTCGGTGTTGTCGATCGCGACGCCCACCACCGGGTCCTGGCACTCGAAGGTGCCGACGCCGAGCGTGTTGATGGTGTACTCGGTGGGTCCGTACAGGTTGTAGCCGACCGTCCCCTCGGTCTCGGCGAGCCGCCGCCACAGCGTCGGCGTGACGGCCTCGCCGCCGAGCAGCACGAGCGCCGGGCGCCGTCCGGGGTGGTCGAGCAGGCCCTCGGCCGCGAGCTGCTGGGCGTAGGTCGGCGTGACGTTGATGACGTCGATGCCGTGCTCCAGGCAGTACGCGACCAGGCCGGGCGCGTCGCGGCGCAGCTCCTCGTCGCAGATGTGCACCTCGTGGCCGTCCGCGAGCCACAACAGCTCCTCCCACGACATGTCGAAGGCGAACGACACGGTGTGGGCGATGCGGAAGACCCGGTGGCCGTGGTCGGCGAGGACCGGCTCGAAGATCCGGCGCTGGTGGTTGACCAGCATGTTGGTGAGTCCGGCGTACTCGGTGACGACGCCCTTGGGCTTTCCGGTCGATCCGGAGGTGTAGATCGTGTACGCGGGGTGGCGCAGGCGGTCCGGGTCGTGCGGGTCGAACGTCACGTACGGCTCGGCGTCGGGCAGCGGCCGGTCGAGCTCGATGAGGTCGCCGGTCAGCCGGGACGCCACGGACCCCACGGTGAGGATCACCTCAGGGCGGGCGTCCGCGGCGATCGCCGCGATCCGCTCGTCGGGGTGGTCGAGCTCCAGCGGGACGTACGCGGCGCCGACGCGCAGCACCGCGAACAGCGCCACGATCGAGTCGAGGGACCGCGGGATCGCGAGGCCCACGGTCCGCTCGGGGCCGATGCCGCGCCCGGCGAGGACGCCCGCCACCGCGCGGCTGCGGTCCCTGAGTTCGGCGAACGTCATGGTCGCGCCGTGGGCGACGAGCGCCACCCGGTCGGGGTCGCGGTCCGCCGCCAGGTCGAACCGGTCGACGACGGTGTCCGTGCCGACGTCCGTGCGCGGGGCGGGGACGGGCCGCTGGCCAAGGCCCGGGAGCGCGCCGAGGGGCCCGGTCGAGGAGGCGACGTCCTCGAGGACGCGCACATAGTCGTCGAGGAGGCGCCGGGCGCCCTCGCTGTCGCCGTCGCGGTGCTCCAGCTTGACGGTGAGCCGCTCGCCGGGCGTGACGACCCAGGTGAACGGGTAGTGGGTGGAGTCGTCGGCGGTCACCGACGTGATGCCGTGCCGGGCGTTCATCTCGGCGAACGCGTCCATGTCCAGGAAGTTCTGGAGCACGAACAGGTTGTCGAACAGGGTGTCGTGGCCGCTGGCGCGCTGGATCTCGCCGAGCCCGAGGTGCTCGTGCTCCATCGCGTCGACCCTGGCCGTCTGCACAGCCTCCAGGTAGTCCCGCACGGTGTCGTCGGGGCGGGCCCGCGTCCACATCGGCACCGTGTTGAGCAGCACGCCGACGACGTCGGACAGGCCCTCGCCGTCGCGGCCGGAGACGGTCACACCGAACACGGCGTCGCCGCGGCCCGTGCGGGCGCCGAGCAGCAGGCCGAACGCGCCGGTGAGGAGGGAGTTCAGAGTGACGCCGTGGGCCTTGGCCGCGTCCCGCAGCAGGTCCGACTGCGCGGCGGTCAGGGTGTGCACGAGGGCGCGCGGCAGGTCGTCCGTGAGGGTCGGCGCGGATCCCGCGAGGAGCGTGGGGCCCGGCAGGCCCGCCAGGTGCTCCGCCCAGAAGCGCTCGGAGACGGCGGGGTCCTTGGCGTCGAGCGCCCTGGCGTAGTCCTCGAAGCTCGGCAGGGCGGGGGCCGGGTCGAGGGACTCGCCCGCGCGGAGGGCCGCGTAGGCGTCGAACAGGTCCCGCAGCACGATCTCGCGGGACCAGCCGTCCCACAGGAGCAGGTGGTAGCTCAGGAGCAGTCCGTCGCCGCCGTCGGGCCTTCGCACCACCGTCAGGCGGATCAGCGGCGCCGCGGCCGGGTCGAAGCCCGTGTCGCGGTCCCGGGCGCGCAGGTCCTCGACCTCCGCGTCCGTCGCCAGGTCGACCGTGTGGACGTCGACGCGGCGGCTGGCCGCCTTGAGGACCTGGACGGGGTTGCCGTCGTCGTCGGTGGCGAAGCCCGCGCCGACGACCGGGTGCCGCCACATCACATAGGACATCGCCCCGGCGAGCGCGTCGGTGTCCAGGCGCCGGTCGAAGGTGAAGTAGCTCTGCGCGACGTAGTGCCCGGCCGTGCCCGCGAGCTGGGCCTGGAAGTACAGGCCGCGCTGGAGCGGGGTGACCGGCGCCGTGCGCTCGGCGCTCGCGGAGGCGTCGGCGAGCTGCCGCAGCGCGTCGAGCCAGTGCCCGGTGAGCGCGTCGGGGACGCCGTCGGCGAGGGTGAAGGCGGTGTGCAGGCTGCCGGTGGCCGCGTCGATCCAGGCGTTGGCCTCGACGGCGTAGGGGCTGCCCTGGTCGCCGCCGGTGAGGTGCACGGCCTGGGACTCGCTGCCCCGGCCCAGGTAGTTGAACAGGACCTGGGGGCGCGCGGTGAGCAGCGGGGCCGTCTGCGGGTTGAGGTACCGGAGCTGGCCGTAGCCGACGTGGGCGCGCTCGTCGGGCTGGCGGGCGGCGACCTCGCGCGCCGCCGCGACAGGGTCGGTGTGCGCGGTCAGGCGCACGGGGGCGATCGCGGTGAACCAGCCGACCGTACGGGTGTAGTCGTGGTGGTCGCGTGCGGGGACGCGGCCGTGCCGCTCGAGGTCGACCGCGAGGTCGCTGGGCGCGTCCTGGATCCGGGTGAGGGCGGCGCGCAGCGCGCCGCACAGCAGCTCCGTGAGTCCCACGCCGAGCGCGGCGGGGGCGGTGCGCGTCACGCGGTCGCTCACGTCGGGCGGCAGCACGACGGTCCTCTCGCGCAGCGCGGCGGCGGCGGGCAGCAGCGCGGGCGCCTGGAGCGTGTCGACCCAGGTCCCGAGGTCGTCGATCGCCTCGGCGGACCGCAGCGTCAGCGCCTCGGCGTACTCCGCGTAGGAGGTGGTCGGCGGCGCGAGGGGCTGCCCGCGCAGGGCGGCGGCCAGGTCGTCGAGCAGGATCAGCCAGGACACGGCGTCGACGGCGAGGTGGTGCACGGTGACGACGAGGGTCCGGCTCGCCTCCAGCCAGGAGAACGCGATGACGTCCCCCGCCTCGGGGTCGAGCCGTCCCGCCGCCTCGTTGGCCGCCGCCGTCGCGTCGGCGGTGTCCGCCTTGACGACGGTGACCTCGCGGTCGGGTTCGGTGCGCGGCGCCCAGGCGCCGTGCTCGACGCGCAGCCGCAGGCGCAGGGCCGGGTGCGCGGCCACGACGGCACGCGCGGCGCGCTCGGCGTCGGCGAAGCCGGTGCCCTCGGGTGCCACCAGGGTGCGCGCCTGGGCGAACCGGTCGAGGGAGCCGCCGAGTTGACGCTGGCGCAGCATGATCGGCGTCGGCGGCAGCGGGCCGTCCTCGCGGTCGGCGGGCCCGGCGGGCACCGGCGTCGGGGTCTGCTCGCCGAGGTGTGCGGCGAGCGCGCGCGGCGTCCGGTGCAGGAACACGTCGCGGGGTGCGATCCGCAGGCCGAGCGCCCTGGCCCGGTTGATGAGGGTGATGGCGACGATGCTGTCGCCCCCGGCCCGGAAGAAGTCGGTGTCGCCGTCGACGTCGGTGTCCGGCAGGGTGTCGGCGAACACCCCCACGAGGGCGGCGAGGGCGGCGGGGGCGGGCGCGTCCCCGGCGGCCGCCGGGGAGTCGTCGCGCGCGGCCCGTGCCGTCAGCGCGGCGCGGTCCAGCTTCCCGTTGACCGTCAGCGGCAGGGCGTCGACGGGCAGCACCCGGCCGGGCACCATGTGCACCGGCAGCTTCGCGGCGAGCTGGGCGGCGAGGTCGCCGGGGGCCCGGCCCACGACGTGCGCGACGAGGTGGTCGCCGCTGTCGGCGACGGTGACGGCCGCGTCGACGACGCCGTCGAGGGCCCTGACGGCCGACTCCACTTCGCCGAGTTCGATGCGGAAGCCCTTGAGCTGCACCTGGTCGTCGGCGCGGCCCGCGAACTCCAGCTCCCCGTCGAGGGTGCGCCGGGCGAGGTCGCCCGTGTGGTACATGCGGGAGCCGTCGCCCTTGAAGGGGTCCGCCACGAACCGGCCCGCCGTGAGGCCCGGCCGCCCGAGGTAGCCGAGCGACACCTGGTCTCCGGCGACGTAGATGGCGCCGACGCGGCCCGGCGGCACCGGCCGCAGCCGGTCGTCGAGCACATGGGTCACGAGGCCGGGGATGGGGCCGCCGATCGGGCTGACGTCGTCGCCGGGGCCGAAGTCGTCGTCGGTGAGCACCCGGTGGGTGACGTGGACGGTCGTCTCGGTGATGCCGTACATGTTGACCAGCTCGGGCGCGGTGGTGCCGTGCCGCTCGACCCAGCCGCGCAGCCGCCCGAGGTCGAGCGCCTCGCCGCCGAAGATGATCCGGCGCAGGGCCGTGGCGGGCCGCTCGGCGTGCCGGTCGGCGTGCCGGTCGGCCTCGATGAACTGGTAGAACGCCGACGGCGTCTGGTTGAGGACGGTCACCCCGCGCTCGCGCACCAGACGGTGGAAGTCGACCGGGGACCGGGTGAGCGCGTAGTCCGGAAGGAGCAGCTCGGCGCCGTGCGCCAGGGCGCCCCACAGCTCCCAGACCGCGAAGTCGAAGGAGTACGAGTGGAACTGCACCCACACGTCGTCGGGCCCGAAGCCCATGTCGGCCTTGGTGTTGGCCAGCAGCGTCACCACGCTGGAGTGCGGGACGACGACGCCCTTGGGGCGGCCGGTGGAGCCGGAGGTGTAGATCACGTACGCGGGGTCGTGCCAACCGGCCCGCGGCGCGGCCGCGTCGTCCCGCGCCGCCAGCACATCGGCGTCCTCGGGGGTCTGCTCGCCCCGCACCAGCACGCGGGCCGAGACGCCCGCCCGCTCCAGGATGCGGGTGAAGCGATCGCGCTGCTCGGGGTCCACGAGCACGACCTGGGGGGCGGCGTCGGCGAGGACGTACTCCAGGCGCTCGTCCGGGTAGGCGAGGTCGAGCGGTACGTAGGCGCCGCCCGCGGTGACGACGGCGACCAGGGCGACGACCTGTTCGGCGGAGCGCGGCACGGCGACGGCGACGCGCCCGCCCGGGCCGACACCGGCGGCGCGCAGCGCGCGGGCCAGCGCGTCCTTGGCCGTGGCGAGTTCGCCGTACGTCAGCGACCTGGTGGCGCCGTCGAGGCCGCACTGGGTGACGGCGGTGGCGGCCGGGTCGCGGTCGGCGGCGGCGTCGAACAGCGCGGCCAGGGTGGTGGGCGCGAGCGGCTCGGGGCGGCGGGAGTCCGCGGGGGCGAGGTCGGCGACGGGGGCGTCCGGGCGGGTCAGCAGGCCGGTGAGGACGCCGGTGAACGTGCGCAGGATGGCCTCGGCGCCGGACTCGCGCAGGAGCGCGCCGTCGTAGATCAGGTTGAAGCGGGGGCGGCCGTCGAGGGCGCGCTCCACGACCAGGGTCAGGGGGTAGTGCGGGGCGCCCTCGTTGACGATGTCGGCGATGACGAGGGAGTCGTCGGTCCTGCGCAGCGCGGCCACGTCGGTGGCGACGTCGAAGACGACGAGGGTGTCGAAGAGGGAGCCGGAGCCCGCCTGGCGGCCGATGCGCGCCAGCGAGACGTGCTGGTGCGGAAGGACCGCGCTCTGGTGCTCGCGCACCGAGGCGAGCAGCTCGCGGGAGGTGGTGGCGCCGGTCCAGCGGGCCCGTACGGGAATGGTGTTGATGAACAGGCCCACCATGTCGCCGATGCCGGGCACGTCCGCGTCGCGGCCGGACACGGTGGAGCCGAACACCACGTCCTCGCCGCGCAGGACGCCGCCAAGGGTGAGCGCCCAGGCGCTGTGCACGGCGACGCTCAGGGGCACACCGGCGGCGCGGACGGCCGCGTCGAGGTCGACGCCCTCCGCGCCGTCCGCGCCGTCCTCACAGAGGGTGAGGGCGACGTCGGCGAACTGGTCGGACGGGGTGTGCCCCTCGGCGACCAGTGAGGGGCCCGGCAGCGCGGCGAGTTCCTCGCCCCACACGCGGTCGCTCTCGTCGTCGTCCTGTCCGGCGAGCCAGCGCACGTAGTCGGGGAAGCCGCCGAGCGGGTACACCGTGCCCGGCGCGTGGTACTCGGCGAGCAGCGCGCGCAGCATCGGCGGCACCGACCAGCCGTCGGCGATGATGTGGTGCACGGTCTGCACGAGAACGGCGCGACCGGCGCCCGTGCGGATCAGCGTGTACCGCATCAGCGGTCCGGTGGCCAGGTCGAATCCGGCGCGGCGGTCCCGCTCGGCGAGGTCGCGGAGCTCCTCGTCGGTGATGCCGGGCCGCTCCAGGGTGGTGAAGGGCGCCTGGGCGCCGCTCTCCAGGACGGAGACGACGCGGCCGTCGGCGAGGGCCACGAACCGCGCGGCCAGGTTCGGGTACAGCGCGAGCAGCCGGGTGGCCGCCGCCGCGAGCCGGCCGGCGTCGACCTCGCCGTCTGTCGTCTCCAGGGTGAGGAGCTGCTGCTCGACGTAGGCGCCCGCCGAGTCGTCGTCGAAGACCGAGTGGAAGTACAGGCCCTCTTGGAGCGGGGTGAGCGGCAGGACGTCGCGCAGCTCAGGACCGTCGAGCGCGTCGACGTCGGCCTGGGTGAGCACCGCCAGCGGGAAGTCGCTGGGGGTGTGCCCGCCCTCGTCGAGCGCGGCGAGCCCGGCGAGGGCGGCCTGGAAGTAGCCGCCGAGGGTGGTGATGTCCTCGTCGGTGAACATCCCCTCGGGCCAGGAGACGGTGGTGACCAGTTCGTACGCGCCGCTCGCCGCGGGTTCGGCGATCGCGTTGAACTCCAGGGCGCGGGGCAGGACCATGGCGGGGTCGCGCTTCTCGCCCAGCTGGCCGGTGGCACCGGCCAGCTGCCAGTCACCGGAGGCGCCCGCGTCGAAGCGGCCCAGGTAGTTGAAGAGCACCTGCGGGGCGGGCGCGTCGAAGTCGGCGTCAGCGAGGTAGCGCAGGGCGCCGTAGGAGACGCCGTTGCTCGGGACCCGGGCCAGGTCCTCCTTGACGGCCTTGAGCGCGGCGGCGAGGTAGGCGGGGGCGGTGAGGTCGGCCGCGCCGCCGGGGTCGACGGTCACCGGGAACAGGGTGGTGAACCAGCCGACGGTCCGCGACAGGTCCGGCTCGAATCCGGCGGCGCCCGCCACGAACTGGCCCTCGCGGCCGTGTCCTTCGAGTTCGACGTGCGCGAACGTCTGGTCCTGGCCGAGGTCGCGGCGCCACCGGGCGAGGGCGACGGAAAGGGCGGTGAGCAGGACGTCGTTGACGCCCGCGTGGAACTTCGCGGGCACGTCGCCGAGCAGGGCGGCCGTGACCTCGGGGCCGACGCTGACGGTGCGCGTGCGCTCCCGGGCGACGGTGTCGGTGGCGGCGAGGGCGCGCCTGCCCACCAACTGGTCCGGGCCCGGCAGGGGCCGCTCGTAGTGGGCGCGGTCGGCGTCGAAGTCGGCCCGCTCCAGGAGCTGCGTCCAGCGCCGGAACGAGGTGCCCGCGGGGGGCGGCTCGACCGGCTCGCCCGCGGTGAACTGCCGCCAGGCCGTGGCCAGGTCCTCCATCAGGACCCGCCAGGAGACGCCGTCGATCACCACGTGGTGGACGACCACGACGAGCTGGCGCGCGGCGCGCCGCCACACGGCACGGAGCATCGCGCCGCCCGCCGGGTCAAGGGCCCCGGTGGCGAGCGCGACGCACTCCTCCAGCGGCCCCGCGCTCTCCTGCCAGAGCCCGGCGGTCTCCCCGGCCTCCGGGATGTCGAAGCTCCAGCGGTCGCCGCGCACCAGGCGTGCGCGCAGCATCGCGTGCCGTTCGACCACGGCGGCCAGGACCTCGTCGAGGGCGTCGGGGGTCAGGTCCGCCGGGGTGTTGAGGACGACCGACTGCACGAAGCCGTCGATCGCGTCGGTGGTCTCGCCGAGCCAGCGCACGATGGGCGAGCCCGCGACGGGACCGGTCGCGGTGTCGGCGTGGTCGACGGCGGCGACGTCCTCGCGGCTCGCGACCGCCGCGAGCGCCCCGAGGACGCTGTGGGTGAAGATCTGCCGGGCCGTCACATAGAGGCCCGCGTCGCGCAGCGCGCTCAGCAGGGAGATGGCGAGGATGCTGTCGCCGCCGAGCTGGAAGAAGTCCTGGTCGACGCCGACCTCGTCCAGCTGGAGGAGGGTCGCGACGGCCGCGCACACCGCGCGCTCGTTCTCGGTGGCGGGCGGGGCGGAGGAGCCCGTCGCGACCACGGGCTCCGGCAGCGCGGCGCGGTCGAGCTTGCCGTTCGCGGTGAGCGGGAACTCCGCGAGGACGACGACGTGGGCGGGCACCATGTACTCGACCATGTGCTCCGTCGCCCACGCCCTGACGTCGTCGGCCTCCAGGTCCTCGCTTCCGGCGGCCGGGATCACATAGCCGACGAGGTAGGTGCCGCCCGCGGCGTTCTTCTTGGCGACGACACAGGTGTGCCGCACGCGCGGGTGCTCCGCGAGGGAGGCCTCGACGTCCTCGATCTCCAGGCGCATGCCGCGGATCTTGATCTGGTTGTCGGCGCGGCCGAGGAAGTCAAGGGATCCGTCAGGGGCGAAGCGCGCGAGGTCGCCGGTGCGGTAGAGCCGGGAGCCGTCGGCGGCGAAAGGATTCGCCACGAAGCGCGACGCGGTCAGGCCCGGGGCGCCCACATAGCCGCGCCCGAGGAGGAACCCGCCGACGTACAGCTCGCCGCCGACGCCGACCGGCACCGGGCGCAGCTCGTCGTCGAGGACGTACAGCTGCGTGTTGGGGTTGGCCTTGCCGATCGACGTCGACAGGCGTTCGGCCTCCCCGCGGTAGATGACGTGCGAGACGCCGATGGTCGTCTCGGCGGGGCCGTAGCCGTGGTACATGGGGATGTCGAGCCGGGTGCGGAACCGTTCGTACAGCTCGGGTGTGAGCACCTCGCCGCCGCACCACACGTGCCGCAGGCTGTCCAGGCGTCCGGAGTCGCCCGCGATCTCCAGGAGCACGTCCAGCATGGACGACACCAGATAGGTGAAGGTGACGCGCTGCTCGGCGATCACGCTGAGCAGGTGGTGCGGGTCGCGTTCGCCGCCGGGCCGAAGGACCACGAGCCTGCCGCCGCTCACCAGCGGCAGGAAGATCTCGTTGATGGAGATGTCGAAGGACAGCGGCGCCTTGAACAGGGAGGCGTCGTCGTGGCCGAAGCCCAGGATCTCGCCCACCTGCCACAGCAGGCGCTCGCTGATCGCCTCGTGCCGGATCATGGCGCCCTTGGGCCGCCCGGTCGAGCCGGATGTGAAGATCACGTACGCCAGGGCGGTGCCGGGCGTGGTGAGGTCGGGTCCTTCGACGGGGTGGTCGCCGTAAGCCCAGTCGTCCAGGTCGACGGCGACGGCCTCCGGTTCGCCCGTGGCGTGCTCGCCGGAGTCGTTGAGCTGCGCCACGACGTGGGCGTCGGCGATGACGACGGCCCTGCGCGCGGCGGGCCACCGCGGGTCGAGCGGCACGAAGGCGCCGCCCGCCCGCAACACGCCGAGCAGGCCGATGACCATCTCCGCGGAGCGGCCGAGCGAGACGCCGACGACCTGCTCGGGGGCGAGGCCACCCGCGCTGAGGTGGTGGGCCAGCTGGCCGGAGAGCTCGGCTGCCTGACGGTACGTCAGCGAGCGGCGCTCGTCGACGATGGCGATGGCGTCGGGCCTGCTGCGGGCCTGCTCCAGGAACATCTCGACCAGGGTCGGGCGGACCCGGTCGGCGTCCGTGTCGTTCCACTCGGCCAGGGTCGCGAGCCGGTCGGCCACGCCGGCGGGGCCGATGGTGCCGAGCGGGCGGTCGGGGAAGTCGGCCAGGTCGTCGAGGGCGGTCCTGGCGTCGTCGAGCGGGACGCCGTCGGGCACCGCGATGCTCCGCCCGTCGGCGCCGACCTCCCAGCCTGCGGGCCCGGCGCCACCGCTGTCCACCCAGCCGAGGACGTCGGCGAACAGGGTGGCGGGGGTCAGGTCGATGCCCTCGGGGCCCTGGCCATCGGCCCAGAACGACAGGCCGATGGCGCACGCTTCGGTGAGGGTCCTGTCGGAGTACTCACCCGCGCGCCGCCGCACCTCGGCCAGGCGAGCGGGAGAGAGCTGGACGAGACGAGCGCCCGGCTCCCGCGCCGAAGCCATCGAATCCTTCGGATCCTTCGAAGACACGGCAGACATCCCAGATATCCCAGACATCGCAGACTCAGCGTTTCCTTCCACAGGGCTGAGAGCCAGCCCCGACCTGACTTAGCTTTACCTAACTGCCTTCACGCCACGCCCGCCACAGCCGCGCGTACCGGCCGCCAAGGGCCACAAGTTCGTCGTGGGTGCCCTGCTCCACGACGCGCCCCGCGTCCAGGACGGCGATGCGGTCCGCCGCCATCGCCTGGGTGAGGCGGTGCGCCACGAACAGCGTCGTGCGGCCCGCGCAGGCGGCGAGCACGGCCCGCTCCAGCTCCGCGGCGCCCTCGCTGCCCGCCTCGGCGGTGGACTCGTCGAGCACCACCACGGGCGCCCGGCGCAGGACCAGGCGGGCCAGGGCGACATGGGCGACCTTGGTGACGTCCAGGCGTTCGCCGCCCTCGCCGACCAGGGTGTCCAGGCCCTCGGGCAGCGCCTCGACCCAGCGGTCGGCGCCGACCGTGCGCAGCGCGGCCATCAGCTCGGCGTCGCTCGCGTCAGGGGCGGCCAGGCGCAGGTCGTCGGCGAGCGAGCCGGAGAACACATGGCTCTCCTGCGTCAGGATGCTCACCAGGGCCCGGGCCCCGGCCTCGTCGAGACCGGCGAGGTCGGTCGGGCCGACGCGGACCGATCCGGACTGCGGGGTCCCGATGCCCGCGATCAGCGCGGCCAGGGTGGTCTTGCCCGCGCCCGTCGCCCCGACCAGGGCGAGCGAACCGCCCGCCGGGATCGTCAGGTCGACGTCCCTGAGGACCGGCTCGTCGGTGTCGGGGTAACGGAAGGTCAGGCCCTCCACCGTCACCGGGTACGGCACCACCTCGGGCGGTGCGACGGCACCGTCGCCGACCAGGCGCTCCTCGGCGGGCTCGCTGATGACCCCGACCAGGCGGGTCAGGCTCGCGCCGGACTTCTGCGCCTCGTCGAAGGTGAACATGATGGCGCCGAGCGGCGTGAACAGGCGGTGGAACATCAGCGGGGCCGCCGACACCTGGCCGAGCGTCGCGGCGTCGGCCTCCAGGAGGGCGTACCCCACCACGATGATCAGGACGAGCCCGATGAACTCGGCGCGGTTCTCCCTGCCGACGAACCGGCCGAAGAAGCGGAACACCTCGATGCCGTAGGTGCGTACGCGCCACGACTCCTCGGTGACCCGCTCGCGGACGGAGTCCTCCAGGCGGTACGCCCGGACGGTGTCGATGCCGTTGAGGCCGCTGATCAGCGCCTGCGCGCGGTCGGCCTGGGCCATCCGCTGCTTGCGGTAGAGCGGCGCGGAGCGGGGCAGGTACCAGCGCAGGGCGAGCGCGTACGCGGGCAGGGCGCCCGCGCCCGCGAGGCCGAGCCGCCAGTCGAGGCCGAACATGCCCGCGGTGGCGATGAAGACCAGGACGCCCGCGGAGAACACCGTGGGGATGGCCATGCGGATGCCCTTGGACAGGACGGCCACATCGTCGCCGACGCGGGAGAGCACGTCCCCGCGGCCGACCTCCTCGACCCGGGCGCTCGGCATCCCGAGGACCGCCCGGACGGCGCTCTCGCGCAGCCTGGCCAGCAGGTCCGCGCCGAGGCGTCCGATGAGATAGGTCGAGACCGCGGTGGCCACCGCGCCGAGCAGCGCGGCACTCACCATCAGGACGCCGACCTTGAGGAGCATCGAGCGCGGTTCGCCCTCGACCACGCCGTCGACGACGCGGCCGAGCAGCAGGACGGGCAGCACCTGGAGCGCCGCCCCCGCCACCGTGCTGAGCACGGTGGCGACCGTCAGCCAGGGCACCTCACGACAGTGGGCCGTGACCCATCGGGTGGCCTCGCGTCCGGTCGCCGTGCGCAGGGTCGCCGCCTGGGCGACCCGGGTTTCGGTCGTGCTCACACCTAGTCGACCGACTTGACGAGCTCGTCGATGGCGTACGGCAGGGAGAGCAGGGTGCCCTGGGAGATGGCCGCGCCGACCGCCGGGCCCTCACTGTCGAGCAGGTAGGAGACCTTGTTCTTCTTCACCGCGTCCAGGTTGCTGAACAGCTTGGACTTCTTCAGCGCCTTGGTGTCCGCCGCGTCGTTGATGACGAAGATGCGGTCGGTGTTGACCAGGTCGATGCGCTCGGGCGAGAGCACGGTGAAGAACTTGCCGTCGGCGACCTTGTCGACCTTGGTCGTGTACTGGAAGCCCATGCCCGAAAGCAGGCGTCCGCGCACATCGGTGGAGGTGAACGGCGCGACGGAGTTCTTGTACCAGGACAGTGCGACGGCGCTGTCCTTGCCGAACTCGGGGTGGTCCTTCTTGGCCGCGTCCAGCTTGGTCTGGATGCCCTTGACCAGCTCCTCGCCCTTCTTGGCCTGGCCGAGCGCCTTGGCGATGTGGAGCGCGTTGTCCTGCCAGGGAGCGCTGAAGAGCTCCTTCTCGCCCTTGGTGCGGCCCACCGTCGGGGCGATCTTGGAGAGCTTGTCGTACCCGGCCTTGTCGATCTCGGAGTACACCGCGATGATCAGATCAGGCCGCAGGGCGGCGATCTTCTCGTAGTTGGGGCCGGAGTCACCGTTCTTCATGATGACCTCGGGCTTGGCGTCGCCCCACCTGTCCTTCACCCACGGCCACTGCGTGTTGATGTCGGGGCTCTTGCCGGACGGGTTCGGGTACTGGTCGGTCATGCCGACCGGCTTGGTGCCGAAGGCGAGGACGGCCTGGTCGTCGGTGTAGCCCACGGTGACGACCCGCTTGGGGGCCTTGGTTATCTTCGTGGATCCGAACGCGTGCTCCACGGTGACCGGGAAGGTTCCGGCGGCGGCCGCGGGCGCGTTGTCGTCGCTCGCCTTGTCCGACTCGTCCTTGTCCGAGCCGCAGGCCGCGAGGAGGCCGACGCCGAGTGCCGCGGCGGAGATCGTGGCCGCGAGGCGCCGCCAGGGCCGCCGGTGGAGCGTCGTTCGATGGAGGTGCATCCCGAGATCCCTTGCTTTCACGCCGTCCGGTGCGCCCCGGTCTTAGGGCAGCCAAACCTTATCCTGCGAGTTGAGGTAAGCCTAGCCTTACCCCTAACTTGTGTCTGTGACGAATCAGTCCAGGTGGACATGTGTGCGACCGATCGGCACGATCAGCGGCCGGTCGCCCACCGGGTCGTCAACCACCATGGCGCGCAGGCCGAACGCCTCGTGCAGCAGCTCGGCGGTGATGACGTCGCGCGGATGCCCCTGCGCGAGGATCGACCCGTCCTTCATCACGATGAGGTTGTCGCTGTAGCGCGTGGCCAGGTTGAGGTCGTGCAGCACCATGACCACGGCGCAGCCCGACTCGTGCAGGTCGTCCACCAGGTCGAGCACGTCGATCGCGTGCGCCAGGTCCAGGTACGTGGTGGGCTCGTCCAGGAGCAGCAGGTCGGTGCCCTGGGCCAGGGTCATCGAGATCCACACGCGCTGGCGCTGCCCGCCGGAGAGCGCGTCCACGGGCCGGTCGGCCAGGTCGGCGACGCCGGTCATGGCGAGCGCGCGCCGCACGACGTCGGCGTCGTCGGAGGACCACTGGCGCAGCCAGCTCTGGTGCGGATGGCGGCCCCTGGCGACCAGGTCGGCCACGGTGAGCCCCTCCGGCGCGACGGGCGCCTGCGGCAGCAGGCCGAGCTTCTTGGCCACGTCCCTGGTCTTGAGCCGGGCGATGTCGTCGCCGTCCAGGACCACCGATCCCTTGGTGGGCTTAAGCAGCCGGGAGAGGGTCCGCAGCAGGGTCGACTTTCCGCAGCCGTTGGGGCCGATGATGGTGGTGATCACCCCGGGCGGTATCGCCACGTCGAGATCGTCGATGACGGTCCGGGCGCCGTACCCGACGGTGACGCCCTTGGCCGTCAGGCGCGAGGTGTCATCGGCCCCGGATGCGATCTCGGTGATGTACTGCGCGACCACAAGCCCCCCTCATGCAGTTAGGTGTGCCGTATTTAGGTTTGCCTCAGCTTCGTTCCCGCTCTTTTTGTACCAGCTATCTGAGGTTCGCCCGCACCAGCAGGTACACGAGGAAGGGGCCGCCGATCGCGGCGGTGACCACGCCGACGGGCAGCGTGATCGGCAGCGCGGTCCGCGCCACCAGGTCCGACCCGATGAGCAGCAGCGCGCCCGTGAGGCCCGAGGCCACCAGGGGCGGGGTGGGGCAGCGCGCCAGGCGCATCGCCACCTGCGGGGCCACCAGGGCCACGAAGGGCACCGGGCCCGCCGCACTGACCGCGACGGCGGCAAGCAGGACCGCGCACAGCAGCAGGACCGCGCGCACCAGGCCGTGGCGGACGCCGAGCCCGGCCGCGACCTCGTCGCCGAAGTGCAGGGGCTTGAACTGGAAGGCGGCGCACCACACGACGGCCAGGAGCGCGAGCGAGCACCACAGCGCCACCCACACCTCGTCCCAGGTGCGGTTCTCCAGCGAGCCGACCAGCCAGGCCTGGGCCCGGGCCACGTCCCTGATGTCGGCGGTGACGAGCAGCCAGGAGGTGATCGCCTCCATCACGGCGCTGACCGAGATGCCGATGAGGATGAGCCGGAAGCCGTCGACGCCGCGCCGCCAGGCCAGGAAGTACACGAGCAGTCCGGTGGCGAGGCCGCCCGCGAGGGCCGCCGCGGACAGGCCCACGGAGCTGACGACGGCCGCGGTGGCCCCGCCGGACACGGTCACCAGGGTCACCGCGACGACGCTGGCGCCTCCGGTGATCCCGAGGATGTCCGGGCTGGCCAGCGGGTTGCGGGCGAGGGACTGGGTGAGCGCGCCCGACACCCCGAGGGCGACGCCCACGATGAGCCCGGCGAGGGCCCGGGGCAGGCGCAGGTCCATGATGATGAACTCGTCGACCGCCTCGCCGTGGCCGAAGAG
Source organism: Streptomyces sp. NPDC043996 (assembly GCF_056435225.1). Lineage (NCBI taxonomy): Bacteria > Bacillati > Actinomycetota > Actinomycetes > Kitasatosporales > Streptomycetaceae > Streptomyces > Streptomyces sp. NPDC043996. The sequence continues at coordinate 127,236 of NZ_JBWKEY010000008.1, forward strand.
GGTGGCGACCACCTGGGGCAGGCCGATGGGGAAGTCGCCGACGCTGATGGTCAGGCAGAACACCAGGAAGGTGGCCGCCGCGAGGACCAGCGTGACGAACGCGACCCAGGGCCGCCACACGAACGACATCCCGCCGAGCCGTACGCCCGGCGCCACCGCTGCCTTCACTTCGGTCCCGCTCATGTCGCTTCCGCCCCGTTCATGCGTTCTTGAACTTTCCGCGCCACACCAGGACCGCGAAGAACGGGGCGCCGAGGAGTGCGACGACGACGCCCGCGTCCAGCTCGCCGGGCCGCACCACGAGCCGGCCCACGATGTCGCAGACCAGCAGGACGACGGCGCCGAGCAGGCCCGCGTACGGCACCAGCCAGCGGTAGTCGGGGCCGGTCAGATAGCGGGCCACGTGCGCGACCATGAGTCCGAGGAAGGCGATGGGGCCGCAGGCCGCCGTGGCCGCGCCCGCGAGCAGGGTGATGGCGGTGATGCCGAGGGTGCGGCTCAGGGCGATGTTCACGCCGAGCCCGCGGGCCACGTCGTCGCCCAGGTTGAGCAGGTTCAGGGCGGGCAGCGTGATCAGGGCGAGCAGCAGGCCGACCGCCACGAACGCGGTGACCGGCCAGATGACCTCGAAGTCGACGCTGGCGACCGAGCCCGCGTTCCAGAACCGCTGCGCGTTCAGCGACTGCTGGTCGGAGAGCGCGACCGCCGTGGTCATCGCGGCGAGGAACACCGTGATGCCCTGTCCGGCGAGGACGAGCGTGAGCGGGTTGCCCGCCCCGCGGCCAAGGCTCGCGAGCCCGAACACGACGACGCCGGCGAGGGCCGCCCCCGCGAAGGCGAACCACACGTACTGGAAGGGGTTGGAGAGTCCGAACACGGCGATCACCGAGACCACCGCGAACGACGCGCCCGCGTTCACGCCCAGCAGGCCGGTGTCGGCGATGGGGTTGCGGGTGTAGCCCTGGATGAGGGCGCCGCCGACACCGAGGGCGATGCCCGCCACGACCGCGAGCACCGTCCGGGGCACCCGCACCGTCTGCACGATGAGTCTGATCTCGTTGAGCCGCTGGTCGGAGTCCGCGCCCGCGAAAAGGCCGTGCCACACCTCGGCAGGCGTCAGGGACCGCGCCCCGACCGCGAGCGACACCGTCGCCGTGATCACGAGGAGCGCCGCGAGCGCCACCAGACCCACGAGCCGCCGCTGACGGACGGTCACCACCCCGGGCGCGGGGCGCTCCACTGCAGTCGTGCTCATGTCGAAGTACGTTATCCCTTGATCCACAGGGGTGATCCACAGGGCACTCACGGGGCCCGCGGGCACACCCGCGCGAGCACGCCCGCGGACAGGGCACGCCATGGAGTTTAGGTGAGCCTAAGCTAAACCTGCTGGGGTGTCGACAGGACAAAACGGATTACTTTCCGCCGACCGCCCATCAAGTACGGCATCCCACCCCACACATTGAAAACTAAGGTAAGCCTTGCTTTACTGGCGCCGGACAATCCCTGCCCTGAGGAGGAACCCCATGCGGGTCGTCATGTTCGGCTATCAGACCTGGGGGCATCGCACCCTTCAGGCCCTTCTGGATTCCGAGCACGACGTGGTCCTCGTCGTGACACACCCCAAGAGCGAGCACGCCTACGAAAAGATCTGGAGCGATTCGGTCGCCGATCTCGCCGAGGCGCACGGCATCCCCGTACTCCTGCGCAACCGCCCGGACGACGAGGAGCTGTTCGAGCGCCTGAAGGAAGCCGACCCGGACATCATCGTCGCCAACAACTGGCGGACCTGGATCCCGCCGCGCCTGTTCGGCCTGCCCCGCCACGGCACGCTGAACATCCACGACTCGCTGCTGCCCAAGTACGCCGGCTTCTCGCCGATCATCTGGGCGCTCATCAACGGCGAGTCCGAAGTGGGCGTCACCGCGCACATGATGAACGACGAGCTGGACGCGGGCGACATCGTCGGGCAGGAGGCGGTGTCGATCGGTCCGAAGGACACCGCGACCGACCTCTTCCACAAGACCGTCGACCTCATCGCCCCGGTCACCGTCGCCGCCCTCGGCCGCATCGCGGCCGGGGAGACGGAGTTCACACCGCAGGACCGGACGCAGGCGAGCTTCTTCCACAAGCGGTCCGACGTCGACACCCGCATCGACTGGGGCTGGCCCGCGGAGGACCTGGAGCGCCTGGTCCGCGCCCAGTCCGAGCCGTACCCGAGCGCCTACACCTTCCACAAGGGCAAGCGCCTCGAAGTCCTCGCGGCCGTCGTGTCCGAGGCCCGCTACGGCGGCACGCCCGGCCGGATCTTCTACCGCGAGGGCGAGGGCGTGGTGATCGTCGCCGGCGCGGACGCCCGCACCGGCCGCAACCACGGCCTGGCCATCACGCGCGTGCGCACCGAGGACGGCCGCGAGATGGCTGCCGCCGAGTACTTCACGTCCATGGGCGGCTACCTCACCAACCGCCCCTGACGGTGGTCGCGCCCCGTAGGGGCGCGGGGAACTGCGCGCTCAGCCACGGGCGAAGCCGCAGACGCGTCTGCGTGGTCACGCGGCAGACGCGGCTGCGGCTGTTCTCAGGCTGGTCGCGCAGTTCCCCGCGCCCCTACGGGGCGCAGGTGTCTTACGGCGCCATCTCGTACGCCCCAGCCAGCGCGGCGACCCGGTCCCACACCCGGGCCGAGCGGGCCTCGTCCACGACCGGGCGCCGGACGGCGCCGAGCGCCCAGCTCTGCTGGGCCTCGGTGGCGGAGTCCTTGCCGTGCAGTTCCACGGCGTACGCGGAGAAGTCCCGTACGAGCACGGCGAAGAGCTCGTCCAGCACGTCCTCGTCCAGGCCGGTCAGACGGGCCTGCTCCAGGATCAGCTGGCCGTGCACCACGAGCGCGAACAGCTGGCCGATCGCGAGCAGCAGATCGAGGTCGCGGCTCTGCGCCTCGTCCGGGGCGGCCGTCGTGACGAACTCGCACAGGGCGTCGGCCTGTTCGCGCAGGCGGGCGACGTTCCCCACGGAGGCGTACGCGTCGTAGGCGGTGCGCCAGTCGTGGAAGCGGATGGCGCCGAGGCCCCGCGCCGGTCCCTGGCGGAAGAGGAAGTCGTCGTCGGTCGCGTCCAGGCGGGTCGGCACGGGCGCGTACTCCACCGGGTTCAGCAGGTGGTTGCCCATGAACTTCAGGATCAGGGCCAGGTTGACGTGGACCGTGCCCTCCAGCTTCGGCAGGCCCCGGATCTCGGTGGCGGCCTGGGCGAAGTAGGTGTCCTTCTCGAAGCCCTTGGCCGCGATGACGTCCCACATCAGGTCGATGACCTTCTCGCCCTCCGTGGTCACCTTCATCTTCGTCATGGGGTTGAAGAGGAGGTAGCGGCGGTCGTCGGGCCCCGCGGAGCGGAAGTAGTCCACGGCCCGGTCGCTGAACAGCTTCATCCCGACGAGCCGGACGTATGCGTCGGTCAGCTCCCGGCGCACGTGCGGGAAGGCGGTGACGGGGCGGCCGTAGAGGATCCGGTTGTGGGCGTGCGTGACGGCCTCGTACATCGCGTGCTCGCAGATGCCGATCGCGCCGGTGCACAGGTTGAACTTGCCGACGTTGACGGTGTTCAGGGCGGCGTCGAAGGCGGCGCGCCCGGTGTGCAGGACGTCGGCGGCGGTGACCGGGTAGCTCTCCAGGCGGAACTCGCTGACGTACTTCGAGGAGTCGACGACGTTCTTGACCAGGTGGTACGCCTCGTGGCGGCTGTCGGCGGCGAAGAAGACATAGCCGTCGGGGCCCTCGACGTCGGTACGGCGGCCGAAGACGGAGACCAGTCCGGCGGCGTTGCCGTTGCCGATGTAGTACTTGGAGCCGGTGGCCCGGAAGCCGCCCTCGCCGTCGGGCTCGAGCAGCATGTCGGTGGAGTAGATGTCGGCGCCGTGCGCCTTCTCGGAGAGGCCGAAGGCGAACACCTCGCCCTGGGAGAGGAGTTCGGCGGCGCGGGCGCGGGCGGCGGCGTTGTCGCTCTGCCAGACCGGGCCGAGGCCGAGGATGGTGACCTGCCACGCGTACCAGTAGTCGAGCCCGTAGAAGCCGAAGATCTCGTTGAGGGCGGCGATGCGGGCGGTGTCCCAGCGCTTGTCCGACTGCCCGTCAGAGTCGGCGGCCGGGGTGAGGAAGGTCGCGAAGAGGCCTTCCTTGGCGGAGAACTCGAGGAAGTCGGCGAGCCAGGCGCGGGAGCGGTAGTCCTCGATCAGCCTGCGCTTGCCGCGCTCCTCGAACCAGGCGACGGTCGCGCGCAGCAGCCTGCGCGTCTCGGGGTCGAAGTGCGTGGGGTCGTAGGTGGTCGGGTGGAACAGCAGCGGGTCGGCCATGGCTCTTCGCCTTTCCGGCTCGGGAGAGATCGGGAGAGATCGGGAGAGAGGGTGTGGATGGTGGGTGCTCGGCGGCGGCTCAGCGCTCGGGGGCGAGGCCGCGCAGGGTGGCGATCACGTCGTCCAGCCAGGCGAGCGTCATGCGTTCGTACGCGATGCCGCCGCGCAGCACGACGTGCTGGAGCTCCTGCCCGGCGTCGAGCGGCGCGGGGGCCTCGGGCCCGGTGAAGTCGCGCCGCTCCCCCGCGAGATAGCGCGCGAGCCGGTCGGCGTGCGCCATGCGGTGCCGGTCGACCTCGTGGATCAGCGCGGCCGGGTCGTCGAAGGCCGCGCCGCGGATCTTCACGGCGAGCTCGTGCCGGACGCTCTCGGGCTCGATCGGCTCGTGCAGCCACGCGGAGAGCGCGGTGCGCCCCGCCGGGGCCACGGAGTACTCCTTCTTGTCCGGCCGGTCCCGCTGCGCCACCTCGCGGACGTCGATCCAGGCGTCGCTCTCCATGCGCTTGAGGACGCGGTAGATCTGCTGGTGCGTGGCGGCCCAGAAGTAGCCGATGGACCGGTCGAAGCGCCGGGCCAGCTCATAGCCGGAGCCCGGCTGCTCCAGGAGGGAGACGAGAATCGCGTGCTCGAGCGCCATGCCCGAAGTTTTCTATGCAACTCGTTGCATAGACAAGCGGCACCGGCCAGGTGAGACGCGGCTCACCCGGGCGCGGTCCCGGCGGCCGTCAGCGCCGTGCCGCCGGGCCGGCCCCGGCGGGGACCTCCAGGATCCGGCCGTCGACACCGGCCCGGTAGAGCTTGCCCGCCGAGAAGCCGGCCTCGCCGCGCCCGTGGACGACCTGGGTCGACAGGCGAAGGCCCGAGGCGACGGCGCAGAAGGCGTCCCCCTCGGCCCGCCAGAGCTGGCCCGACGCGTGCGTGGTGACCAGCGGCCGCCCCGCGCCGTCGAGGGTGAGCCCGTCGGGCAGGGCGAGGACGTCGGAGGGGGCGGCGGAGATCCAGCGGCGGGGGTGCGCGGGGTCGTCGACAGCGATCCGGTACAGGCCCGGGGCGACGGTGGTCTGGACGACGTACACCTGGCGTCCGTCCGGGGAGACGGCGATGCCGTTGGGCTGGGGCACCCGGGCCCAGGCGGGGTCGACCCGCCCGTCGGGCGTGACGCGGCCGATGCTCCGGCCGCCCAGGGTCGTGGTGTACACGGTGCCGTCGGGGGCGAGGGCGACGCCGTCGATGCCGCCGAGCCCCGAGGCGTACGTGCTGACCTCGCCGGACTCCGGGTCCACGAGCAGGAGTTTCGACACCGGGAGGAAGTCGCCGGTGAGGGAGTGCACGAGGTCGTTGCCGGTGCCGACCAGGAGCCGTCCGTCGCCGCGCACCACGATCCCGCCGTTGGCGCCGACGTTCCCGGTGAGGGCCACGGGGGTGCGCCCCGGCGCGTCAATGCGGTAGACGCGGCCGGAGAAGTACGCGGTGGCGAACATCCGGCCCTTGTCGTCGACGGCGATCGACTCGACCCAGTCGGGTACGCGGGCCACCTGCACCGGTGCCCCCGATCCCGTGCTCGCGCAGGCCGGTGCCGCGTGCGCGGGTCCTGGCGCGAGCACGCCCGCGGCCACGGTCAGCGCGACCACGGCCAGGGCGCGGCCCGGGCCGCGCACCACCGCGCGGAGCCCTCGGTTCGCCTTCGCCTTCATGGGGTCCTCTCCGTCGCCGGGCGGGTTACCGGCGAGTATCGGGGCGGTGGTGCGGCGGCACCAGCCCCGCCCCGGCTATTGACCGGAAATCAGGGCCCGGGCAGGGCTCCGGACACCGGCGCCGCGCCGGGGTCGTCTTCGCCGTCCGCGTGCCGCAGGACCCAGTCGTCGAGGTCGAGCGCGGCTTCCCGGGGGTGGTCCAGGGCGAGCGGCCGCCACCAGCTCGCGTCGTCGCGCGCCTGGCCGGGGTCGCTCAACTCCGCTCGTACGCGGGCCTCGGCCCGCCCGTAGCGCTCGCTCGCCGTGCGCGGGGGTACGTCCAGGACGTCGCCGATGAGCTGCCAGTCGGCGCCGCCAAGGCGCTCGTACGCGACGGCGGCGCGCAGCAGCCGCGCGGCGGCCGCGCACACCTGGGCGGCCTCGGCAAGGGCGGCGCCCGGGTGGCGCGGGCTCCCGTCGGGGCGCAGCGCGTGGGCGTCCACCGGGACGGCGGCGCGGGCGAACTCGCTGAACGCGTACGCCTCGTAGGCCACCAGGAGCCTGGCCCGCCGCGCGTCCGGACGGCGGGCGGCGCCTTCGCCGCCCGGGGTCTCGCCTTCGGTCATGTCGGTGGGCTCCGGCTTCGGTTCGTGCCGCGGGGTCCGGCCGCGCGCGGCGTCAGGCGCGCACGAAGTACAGGACGGTCATGGTCACGGCCGTGGTCAGGATGACGCCCCGCAGCAGCCGTGCGGGCAGACGGCGGCCGAGGTGGGCTCCGGCGTAGCCGCCCGTGACGGCGCCGGTCAGCATGGCGGACAGGAGCCACGGGGTGCGCAGGGCGTCCGAGGCCACGAGGAACAGCGCGGTCGCGGTGAGGTAGACGGCCGCGAGCTGCACGGTGCGCATCGGGTTGCTGACCGCGGTGTCGAGGCCGAGGCCGATGCTCCACAGCGCCATCATCATGATGCCTACGGCGCCGCCGAAGTATCCGCCGTACAGGGCGAGGAGGAACTGCCCGGCGAGCACGGACCGGGGTCCGAGAGCGAACGGGCGGCCCGTCGAGGCGCTCAGGAGCCCGGAGAGGCGGCGCCCGCACGCGAGGACCGCCGTGGCGAAGGCGAGCAGCCAGGGCACGGCCGCGTCGAAGGAGGCCGCGGGGAGCACCAGGAGCGCGGCGGCTCCGATCCCGCCGCCGATCGCGCTGACCGTCGTGAGGGCCTTCGTGGACACCGTCCCGACCGGCGCCAGGTCGCGTCGGTACACCCACGCGCTGGCCAGCGTCCCGGGGACGAGGGCGACGGTGGCGGAGGCGTTGGCCGTCACCGGGGGCACGCCGACGGCCACCAGGGCGGGCAGCGCCACGAACGTGCCACCGCCGCCGAGGGCGTTCAGCGTCCCGGCGGCCGTACCGGCCAGGAGGACCCACAGCAACTCGGTCACCCACCGAGCATCGCCCCGTGACCACCCGCCCCACAATGCGCGATCGGCGCACCCAGCCTAAGGCTGTGCCATAGGCTCGGGCGGGTGCGCTACGACCTGGACGACCTCCGGCTCTTCCTCGGCATCGTGGCCGAGGGGTCGATCACGGCGGGCGCGCGCCGACTGCACCTGAGCCTGCCGTCGGCCAGCGCCCGGGTCCGCGCCCTCGAACGGCACGCCGGTGTGGACCTGTTGGTCCGCGGCCGCCGGGGCGTGCGGCCCACGCCCGCGGGCACGGCCCTGGCCCGCCACGCCCGCGACGTGCTCACGCACACGGCCCGCCTGGAGAGTGCCGTCGCCAGCTACGCCCGCTCCCCAGCGGCTCCGCTGACCCTGCTGAGCGGTGGTTCCGCGATGCACCGCCTGGTGCCGCGGGCGCTGGTGTCGTTCCTGCGGGAGCATCCCGACGCCGACGTCGCGGTGTCGGAGAGCCGTACGCCCCACACCGTGCGGACGCTCGCGGACGGCGAGGCGGACCTGGGGGTGGTCGTCGACGACGAGGCCCGCGACTGCGGTCTCGCCCTGGAGCCCCTCGGCGACGACTCCCTGGTGGTGATCGGCCAGGCGGGCGGGGTCCTCGCCGGGCGCACCGCCCTGACGTACAGCGAGGTCGCCGAGCATCCGCTGGTGGGCCTCGACGCGCAGTCGTCGCTGCGCCGCTGGATCGAGAGCCACTTGGGGCCGCACGCCCCGGCGGCACGCCACCGCACCAGTGTCGCCAGCCTCAGCACGCTGGTCGCGCTTGTGGTCGCCGGGGTGGGGCTCGCCGTCGTGCCGCGCCGGGCGCTCGACCCGCACCAGGCGCTCGACGTGTGCGCGTTGCGGGAGCCCTGGGCCCGTCGGCGGCTGCTGCTGGCCTGGGGCGTCACGGAGGGTGCCCCGGCGGCAGCCGCCGAGGCGCTCGCCGAGCATCTGCGGCGGGCGGCACGGGCGGAGCCGTCCTAACCGCCCGGGCCGCTCAGGCCTTTGGGGCCGGTCCCTCCGCTCAGTGCCGCTCCGCCGCCGCCAGTTCATCGAGGGTCGCGGTGAAGCCCTTCCAGGCGGACTCGGTGTCTTCGGTGTGCTGGTGCTCGGCGCGGAACCACGCCGCGAACTCCGCCACGTCCAGCAGGCTCCACCGCAGCCGGTACAGCGCGAGCGCGTCCGCGTCCGGGGTCCGGCCGGTCAGTTCGGTGTAGCGGCCGAACGCGGGCGGGACGGCCGGGTCGGCGGGGTCGGTCATGAGCAGGGAGAGGTCGCGCTCGGGGAGCGCGAGTCCCACCGTGTCCCAGTCGACCAGCAGGAAGCCGTCAGCGCCGAGGATCAGGTTGCCCGGGTGCGGTTCGCCGTGCGTGACGACCAGCGGCGCCCCGCGCCGCCGCACCCGCGCGGCCAGGTCCGCGAATCGCGCGAGGCGGGCGCGGAGCGACTCCTGGTGCTCTACGAGGAGGGCGCGGGCGGGCTCGGCGCGGGGGCCGCCCGTCCAGGGCTCGTCCAACTCGGTCAGTGCCGTACGGAGGCCGGACAGGCCAGCGGGCTCCACGCGGGTCGGCGGGGTCGTCTCCGGCGGCGTGGCGCCGTGCAGCGCGGCGAGCAGGGCGAGCACCTGGTCCCGCTCAGCGGGGGCGAGGCGCTGCCCGAACTCGCCCGTGCGGCCAGGGACATGGGGGAACACCGTCACGGCGTACCGCGCGTCCAGGGCGACGACCGAGGAGCCGTCGGCGGCGGTCAGCGGCGCCACGGCGAAGCGCAGCCCGGCGCGCTCCCGCAGGGCCAGCGCGGCGTCCATGGCCTGCCGCAGCCCGTCGAGCGCCGCCGCGGGACCCAGCCCGCAGTGCTCCTTGTGCTCCAGGTCGGACACGGTCACGAACCAGCGGCGGCCGTCGGCACCGATGACCTGCCAGTGGTAGTCCCCGAACCCCACCGGCGCGTAGGTCACCGTCGACGGGGACACGCCGAACTCGCTCAGGGCTTGCCGGAGGCGTTCTTCACTGAAGTCTTCAGGGCGATCCCGCATCGGTCCACGCTATCAACTCGCGTGGCTGGCAGGATGGTTGAGGCTGTGCGATACGTGTGTGCCGGGGGCGGCCCGGCGGTGGGATTCCGCCGGGCCGCCGGTGGTGTCGCGACGGGGTCAGCCGGTCGGGTTGATCTTGGTCCAGGTGAAGGCGACCTTGTCGCCCGCCTTGATGTGCAGCTGGCAGCCGCCGACCTGCGTGGCCACGCCGTTGACGGCGATGTTCCAGTAGTACGCGTTGCCGCCGTTGTGGCCGCCGATGGTGGTGACGAAGTAGTCGTCGAACGACGGGTACCAGGTGCCGTCCCAGGTGAAGCCCTGCTTCTTGGCGGCGTCGTCGAGGGCGGCCGTCGGGGTGGGTCCGGCCGTGGCGTTGGCCTCGTTGTTGGTGCCGTCGCACTTGTGGGTGCCGCCGGACGCGGTGGTGACGGAGTGGCCCTTGGTGGTGACGCTGCCGTTGAAGAGGTTGCCGCTCGGGCCCTTCACCGTGACGGTCACCTTGACCGCCGTGTTGGCGGCGGCCTTCGCGGGGGCCGCGTCGGCGACCGGGGTGACGGCGAGGGCCAGGCCGAGGGCACTGGCGACGAGAGCGGCTCTTCGGGTGAGCGACAGGGCCGAGGTCTTCTTCATGGGGGTTCTCCTTGCGTGAACACTGAGATGAGATGCGGTGAGGTGATCCGGCGTCAGCGCTGAGGCCGGATCGGAGAGAAGTCGGATATCGGGAGAGAAGCCGGATGGGGAGCGGCCGGACGGGAACGGCCGGACCGGGGCGGAGGTCAGGAGGCGCGGCGGCGGCGCGTCACGAGGACCGCCGTCGTGCCGACGGCGAGCAGCGCGCCCGCCCCTGCCGCCAAGGGGAGGGAGGACGTGCCGGTGGAGGCGAGGCTGCCGTCGGGGTTTCCGACGGGCTGCACGTCGAAGCCGCCCCCGCCGCCGGTCGTGGCGGCGGAGTCACCGCCACCGGTCTGCGGGGCGGGTGTGTTGTCCGCGCCGCCCGCGCTGTCGTCGCCGCCGCCGTCGTCGCCCGTGCCGCCGGACGCGTCGTCGTCCCCGCCGCCGGAGGTGCCGCCGTCGGAGCCGGAGCCGCCGTTGTCGCCGCCGCCGTCCCCGCCGGAGGTGCCGCCGTCGACGCCATCGCCGCCGGACGTGCCGCCGTCGGAACCGCCGCCGTCCGTACCCCCGTTGCCGGTGCCGCCGTTGTCACCGCCCCCAGGCGTGCCGCCGCCGTCGACGCAGACGATGTCCTCCAGGTCCGCGGCGGAGTCGGCCGCGTCGACCTGGGCGAGGGACTTGCCCGCGAGGGCGGGCACGACCTGGGCGGTGGCGCGCAGGGCCATGCCGTCGGCCTTGGGCTCCGTGTAGCCGACGGCGCCCCAGTCCTTGCGCGGGGCGGAGCAGTTGACCTGGCGGGACCTCAGCCAGGCCACGCCCTTGGCGGCGGCTTCCGTGCGGCCGCCCACCGCGAGCGCCTGGACGGCCAGGGCGGTGCTGTTGGAGTTGCCCTTCGCGCCGCTGCCCAGGAAGCTGTCGGGGAAGCCGCCGTCCGGCAGCTGCTTCTTCTCCAGCCAGTTCAGGGCGGGCTTGGCGGCGGCGGTGCGGCCCGACCCGAGCAGCGCCTGCACGGCGAGTCCCGTGCTGTCGATGTGGGAGGAGCATTTCTCCGGGGCGGCGCCGAAGTACAGCGGGTAGCCGCCGTTCGGGCACTGGGACCCGGCGAGGAAGTCCACGGCCTTCGGAGCCACGCCGCCGGTGCGCTGGAGCGCCATCACCGCGAGGGACTGGGTGAACTGCTGGGAGCCGTCGCCTGAGGGGTGCTTGTCGGTGAAGCGGCCGTCCGCCCCCATGCGCTCGGTGAGCGTCTTCACCAGGTCCTGGCCGCCGAAGTCCTTGGGATCGCGGCGCTCGATGGCGGCGACCAGGACGAGCTTGGCGACGCCGCCCGCGAAGACGGTGCCCGGCCCCTTGCTCTCGATGTAGGCCTTGGCGTTGGCGGCGAGCCAGTCCGTGGCCTTCTTCTGGACGTCCCCACCGGTGTCGGTCGAGGCGAGGCCCATGACGACGTCGGCGGTCAGGCCCTGGTCGCCCTTGGCGTTCGTGCCGTCGGTCAGCTTCGACGCCATCCAGGTGGCGGCGGCGTTCGCCGGGCTCTTGGGGACCAGGGGCGCGTTCGCCGCCGGGGCGGCGGGCTCAGCGTGGGCGGCGGCCGGCGGCAGCAGCACCGTGGCCAGCGCGGCCGCGGGGATGCCCACCGCCGTTCTCAGCCGGAGGGACAGACGCATGGTGACGCTCCTTGGACGTGTGGGAGGAGGGTGCAAAGGCGGAGTGCGGGGACGGCGCGGCGGCGGCGGCCGAGAGCGTGACCGGCGCCCCGAAGGCGGCGCGCCGTGCGGCCCTGCGCAGGACGGCGAGGACGGCGGGGCCGAGCGTGACGATGGCGATCAGATTGGTGAGCGCGCGGCCGGTGTCCCAGCCGAACGTCGAGGTGATGAGCGTGAAGGCGGCGAAGCGGCGCAGGTTCTCGACCACAGGCGCGCCCGGCACGAACGAAAGATCGGTGTCGGGGCCCAGCGTGAACGGCCAGAACCACATGTTCATCAGGAAGCCGAAGGCGTACGCGACGACGACCCCGTACGCCGCGAGCATCGCGATCTCCGCGCGCCCCCTGACGCGCCTGGGCAGCAGCCCCGCGCCGAGGCCGATCCACCCGGAGGCGATCATCTGGAACGGCAGCCAGGGCCCGACGCCCGCGGTCAGGAGCGCGGAGGCGAACAGCGAGGTGCAGCCGAGCACGAAGCCGAAGCCGGGCCCGAACACGCGGCCCGCGAGGACCAGCAGGAAGAAGACGGTCTCGATGCCCGCGGTGCCCGCGCCGAGCGGCCGCAGCCCGGCGTTGACCGCCGAAAGCACCCCGAGCAGCGCCAGGGCCTTGGTGTCGATGCCGCCCGCGGACATCTCGGCGAGGACGACGGCGAGCAGCACCGGCAGCGTCAGGATGAAGATCAGCGGCGCGTCGGCGGTGTGCGCGGTCGCCTCGGGCCGGGGCGCGGCGAACAGCGGCCAGAAGAACATGGCGAGCCCCGCGACGCTCGCGAGGGTGAGCACGGCCGCGGGGCGCGCGCCGATCGGCAGCGCGGGCACCCGGACGCGGCGGCCGCTCCCCCGGACACCGTGGCCGCTCCCCCCGGCGCCGCGGCCGTTCACACGGTCTCCAGGGCGGTGCGCACCTGCTCGACGGTGAGCCACTCCTGAGGGCTCATCACCTTGGCGACCTGCGGCGCGAAGGCGGGTGACGAGACGACCACGTCGGCCGTCGGACCGTCGGCGACGATCTCGCCCTCGGCGAGGACGACGACGCGGTCGGCGGCCCGCGCGGTGAACTCCACGTCGTGCGTCGCGACGACCACCGCGCGCCCTTCGGCGGCCAGGCGCCGGATCACGCCGGTGAAGGCCTCCTTGGCGTGGTAGTCGAGGCCGCGCGTGGGTTCGTCGAGGAGGACGACGCCGGGTGCGGCGGTGAGCTGGACGGCGAGCACGAGGGCGAGCTGCTGGCCCTCGGAGAGGTCGCGGGGGTGCCGGGCGCCGGGGATGCCGGGCGCGAGCGCGTCGAGCAGCGCCCTACAGGTCCCCTCGGCGGCGTCCGACTCGCCGTCGGCCTGCGCGCACTCGGCGTCCACGGTGTGCAGGTACAGCAGGTCGCTCGCGGTCTGCGGCACGAGCCCCACGAGCGCGCGGGCCTTGCGGGCGGCGACCTTCCCCGGGTCCGTGCCGCCCACGTCGACGCGGCCGGAAGCGCGCGGCCCCGAGCCCTGCAGCGCCCACAGCAGCGAGGACTTGCCGGAGCCGTTGCGGCCCATCAGGGCGGTGACCTCGCCGCCCGCGAGGTCGAGGTCCAGGGCGCGCACGGCGACCGTGTCGGCGTACGCGACGGTGACGCCCCGTGCGGACAGCGCGGGCGCGCCCCGGCCGCCGGGCGCGGCGGCCGGGGTCCGTCCGGTGAGCCGGGCGCGCAGCTCGGTGGCCTGGCGCCGGGCGTCGCGCACGGACAGCGGCAGCGGCTCCCACCCGGCGAGCCGCCCCAGGTGCACGACGGGCGGGGCGACGTCGCTGTCGCGCATCAGGTCGGCGGGCGCGCCCTCGCGGACGCGGCCTTCGCCAGTGAGGTGCACGAGCCGGTCGGCGTACTGCAGGACGCGCTCCATGCGGTGCTCGGCGACCAGGACCGTCGTACCGAGGTCGTGGACGAGGCGGGTGATGGCGGCGAGCACGTCCTCGGCGGCGGTCGGGTCGAGCGCGGACGTGGGCTCGTCCAGGACGAGGACCTTGGGGTGCGCGGTGAGGACGGAGCCGATGGCGACGCGCTGCTGCTGGCCGCCGGAGAGGGTGCGCAGCGCCCGGTGGCGCAGTTCGGCGATGCCGAGCAGGTCCAGGGTCTCCTCGACGCGCTTGCGCATCACGGCCGGGTCGATGGCCAGCTGCTCCATGCCGTAGGCGAGTTCCTCCTCGACGGTGTCCGTCACGAAGGAGGCCAGCGGGTCCTGTCCGACGACGCCGACGACGTCGGCGAACTCCTGCGGCGGCGCGTCGGCGGTGCTGAGGCCGCCGACGCGGACGCGGCCCTGGAGGTGGCCGCCGGTGAAGTGCGGCACGAGCCCGTTGACGGCGCCGAGCAGCGTGGACTTGCCGACGCCGGTGCGCCCCGTGACCAGGCACAGCTCGCCCTCGCCGACGGTCAGGTCGACGTCGCGCAGCGCGGGTTCGGGGGCGTCGGCGTAGGTGAAGGTGACGTGTTCGAAGCGGATCACGCGGTTGCCTCCCGGGGCCGGGGCGCGGCCCGGGGCGGCGCGGGGGCGAGCCACGCGGGCAGGGCTCCGGCGAGGGCGGCGAGGGCGGGAAGGACGGTCACCTCGGGCCAGGCGAGCGGGGACAGGGAGGGGTAGAGCGAGGCGGCGTCGGTGCGGGAGACGGCGTACATCAGCGCGCCCGCGGCGATGCCGGACGCGGCGACGGCCCACTCGGCGCCGCGCCACGGGTCGGGCCGGTACGTGCTGCGCCTGACGCGCCGCCCGCCGAGCACGAACCCGCAGCCCGCCAGGGCGACTCCGGCCAGCAGCAGCGGCGTGCCGAGGTAGGGCGGGGTGCTCGCGCCCATGGCGCCGTACAGGCCGCCGCACACGCCGAGCAGCCCGGCGATGACCAGGGTGCCGGTGAGCAGCCGGGTGCGCGGGGCCTGGCGGCCGGTGCGGCCGTAGCCGTGCGATGCCATCGCGGCGGCGAGGGCCAGCGAGCGGTTCATGGCGTCCTCGAGGACCGGGATGACGACGCCGCGCAGCGCGCCGATGCCGCGGTAGCCCTTCTTGAGGGTGCCGCCCCGCAGGCGCCGGGCCCGGCGCACCCGCTGGACGCTCTCCACGAGCTGCGGCGCGACGGTGAGCGTGACGACGACGGACGTGCCGATCTCGTAGAGCGCGCCCGGCAGGGCCTTGAGCATCCGCTTGGGGTTGGCGAGCGCGTTGGCCGCGCCGACGCACACGACCATGGTGGCGAGCCGCAGCCCGTCGTAGAGGCCGCCGAGGAGCTGCTCCACGGCCACGGGGCCGAACAGCCTGATCCCGGCGGCCCACTCGGGCAGCGGGATCTGCGGCAGCGTGAACAGCACGGTGTCGCCCTGGCCGCCGCCGAAGACGATCCGGAAGACGACGCGCATCACGACGATGAACGCGCCGAGGGTCAGGTACATCCGGAAGGCGAGCGCCCAGGGGGCGTCGTCGCGGCGCTGGGCGACGACGAAGCCCACGGCGGCCAGGATCAGGACGAGGAGTACGGGGTTGGCGGTGCGGCTCGCGGCCGCGGCCATGCCGAGCGCCCACAGCCACCACGCGCCCGGGTGCACGGAACGGGCCAGTCGGGTCATGGGGTTCCGCCTGGTGCGCCGCCCTTGCGGCGGCGCCAGGCCGTCACGCCCGCGGCGACCGCGAGGCCCGCCGCGGCCATCGCGCCGATGACCGTGCCCGTGGGCACGCCGTCGTCCTTGGCGGCCTGGACGGTGCGCTGGTCCTCGCCGCCGGTCCAGTCGGCGGCCTCGCTCGGCGCGGGCGCGGGGCCGGAGGCGGCGCCGCGCGGGGTGGGACGCCCGCGCTCGTCCTTGCCGCCGGACTTCCCGCCCTTCCCGGGCTTGTCCGAACCCCCCTTGCCCTCCTTGCCCCTCTCGCCCTTCTCACCCTTGCCGCCCTTGTGCCCGGGCGGCAGCTCCAGGCCGCCGCCGTCGGCCTGCGGGCGCCTGCCGTTGGTGGAGCCGGGGTTGCCGGGGTTGCCGGGCCCGGGCGGTGCCGCGTTCCCCGGGCCTTCGGGGGTGGTGCCGTGGCCGGAGCCGCCGCCACCGCCGGGGCGGTCGGCGCCCGAGCCACCGCCGGAGCCGCCACCGTGGCCGCCCCCGGAGCCGCCGCTTCCGGGGGCCGAGGGCCGCCGGGGCGCCACGCGCGGCGCGGGGGCCTCGCCCTGGCCCCGGTCGAGGGAGAACGACCAGCCTTCGAAGCTGCCCTTCGGGGGCGTGCGGTAGGTCGCGCCGTACTGGCTGTACGTCCAGCGGCCGCCGTTGGACGCGTGCCAGTACGACCAGTAGGCCTTGGCGGGCGGGGTGTCGACGCAGGGCTCGCGGTCGGCGCCCGGCTTCCCTTCGAGGCGGCAGATGAAGGACTCGCCCCAGCGGTTGGTGCCGGTGATCCGGAAGCCCGCGTCCTTCAGGGCCGCGAGGCCGGTCTCCTGGGAGCCGACGGCGCAGCGTACGAGGGTGGTGCCGCCGAGTTCCCGGAAGTCGATGACGACGGTGACGCCGTTGCCGTCGGGGCAGAAGCCCGCGCGGCCCCGCCCTGTGTCCACCGCGGCGGCGGGCGCGGCCGGGCTGACGCCGAGGGCGGCCGACGCGAGCAGCAGCCCGAGCGCGCCGGCGAACGCGCGTATCGCACCGGCCATTTCGAGGTGCCCTTCGGTTCGGGGCCCACGCCGGGGCCCCGCGCACCGCTGTCACCGTGCCGCATAGACGAACCCCTGGCGCGCGTTCCGAAAGGAAGCGGCAGGGGCCTAGAGAACCGGTGAGGGGCTCAGGGCTCCACGCTGCAGACCATGACAGTGAGAAGCTGTGCACGTAGCGCGCCAGGAGCTCCGACTCGCGGTCACGCCGGGGCGTGCCGCACACGGTTGCAGGTCAGCGCCGGATTCCCACCGGCTTTCCCCAGTCGCGTACGCATGAACTTGTGTGCCCCCGCACGCACTACCTTCACACGGGGAGCACGCGCATCGTAGGCGTGCTGCGCGCGGCCGCGCCAGGGCTTTTGACCTGTGACGCTGGCCACCGCGAGCCCGTGCGCGACCCCAACCCGCGTACGGGGCCGGGCCCGACGGGCCGCGCGGGCGTGCAACCTGCTCGCAACGTGGCGGGGTGTGCACTGGCCCCGCCGTGCCACCGCGGCCCGGCGAGACGCGACCCGGAGGAGGGCGACCGGCCATGGCCGACACCCCGCGCGTGGAACTGACGCCCGCCGCCGCCGACCTGGTGCGGCGGCTGCGAGGGACCCACGGCCCCCTGATGTTCCATCAGTCCGGCGGCTGCTGCGACGGCAGCGCGCCCATGTGCTACCCGGACGGCGAGTTCCGCACGGGTGACTCCGACGTGCTGCTCGCGTCGCTCGCCGTGGACGGCGTGGCGGAGCCGGTACGGTTCTGGATGTCCAAGAGCCAGTACGAGGTGTGGAGTCACACCCGTCTCATCGTCGATGTCGTCGAGGGGCGCGGCAGCGGCTTCTCGCTGGAGGCCCCCGAGGGCGTCCGCTTCCTCATCCGGTCGCGGCTCATGGGGACGTGACGGCGCCTTGGGCGTCCTCGCCGTCTGGTGAACTCCCCGCACCACTGGGACAGTTGGACGGCCCAGGCGACCCGAGGGGGAGACCGTGACACGACGCGGCCAAGGCGGCGGACGGTTCAGAACGGTGCGCGGCGCGCTCGCCGCGCTGACGGCTCTCGGCACCCTGGCCGGTGCCGCCCTGCTCGGGGCGGCACCGGCCAGCGGCGTTCCCGGGGCCGCGCGGACGGCCACCGAGATCGCCCCCGGCGTGGAGTACCGGGACTACGACATCCCCACCCCGCGCGGCACCGCGCACGCGCACGTCCTCGACGTCGACCTGAGCGACCCCCGGGTCCGCGTCGGCCTGCTGTACCCGGGCGCGGTCGGCGCCCGCCAGGCCGTGTCCGCGATGGCGGACGGGGCGGGCGCGGTCGCCGGGGTCAACGGCGACTTCTTCAACATCTCGGAGACCCAGCACCCCGGCGTGGAGGCCACCGGCGCGCCCGTCGGGCCCGCGATCGCGGACCGGCACACCCTGAAGGGCGCCGTCCCGAACGGCCAGCGCTTCGGCCCCGCGCTGCCGCCCGGCACCACCACCGAGGACGTCATCGGCGTGGGCGTGGACCGCAGGGCCCGCCTGGACCGCCTGGCCCTCGACGGCGGCGTCCGCGCGGGGCGGACGCGGCTGCCGCTGGGCGGGCTCAACCAGTACGCGCTGCCGGTCGGCTCGGTGGGCGCGTTCACCAGCGACTGGGGCGTCACCTCGCGGGTGCGCTCCACCTGCGGCACCGACACCGACCGGGGCGCGCCGTGCAGCACCGACACCCATGAGGTGACGGTGCGCGACGGGCGGGTCGTGGCGCGGGCCGACACGCCGGGGCGGGGCGCCATCGACGCGGACACCACGGTGCTCGTGGGCCGGGAGGCGGGGGCGCAGCAGCTGCGCAAGCTGTCGCTCGGCGACGCGGTGCGCGTCCACCACCGCCTCGTGCCGTCCGCGACCCGCGTCCCGTACCGCTTCGTCGTCGGCGGCTATCCCCTGCTGCGCGACGGCGTGCCGCTGCCGGGGCTGGACGACCGGACCTCGGCGGTGCGCACCGCCGCCGGGATCGACGACGGCGGCAGGCGCCTCGTCCTGCTCGCGCTCGACGGCGCCCCCGAGTTCCGGGGCGGCCTGACCATCGCCGAGGTGGCGGCGGCGCTGCGCGCCCTGGGCGCCAGGGACGGCTTCAGCCTGGACGGCGGGGGCTCCAGCACGCTGGCCGCCCGGGACCCTGGCGCGCCCGCCGTCTCGGTGCGCAACCACCCGAGCGGCGGCGCGGAGCGCCCGGTTCCGAACGGGATCGGGGTCTTCTCGCGCGGGTGAGGGGCTTGCGTCACTCCCCCGCGTCGCGCACGGCCACCAGGCCGTTGAAGACGCCCACGTACGCGGTGCCGTCGGGCCCGAGCGTCACGGGTGCCCAGCTGTTGTCGTACGCGAGACCGGTCCCGGCGAGCCGCTTCCAGCGGGTCTGGCCGGTGTGGAAGTCGACGGCGGTCAGGTACCAGGCGTCGATGCCCAGGTGGTGGGGTTCCTTCGTGTACAGGTACACGAGCCCGTTCGCGGTGGACAGCTTCGGGACGGTGGACGGGGAGCGCTCCTGGCTCTGCCACACGGTGTCGCAGCCGCTGCCGTCGGCGCGTACGTCGACGCGGGTGACGCCGCCGACGACGCTCCGGCCGAAGGTCAGGGAGGTGACGTTCTCGTAGCCGTAGTTGTTCTCGACGACGAGGCTGTCGCCGTAGCTGATCATCGAGTTGTCGGTGGTGGACGCGCCGGAGCCGAAGACGGGCACCTTGCACACCAGGCGGCGCCCTGCGGGGACGCCGGACTCGCGCCGGTAGACGAGGACGTTCATGCGGTCATCGGCGTTGTCGGTGATGGCGACGTACTTCTCGCGCGTGCCGAACAGATCGGGGGTGGTGCCCGAGCCCTGGTTGACCGAGCCGGGCTTCGTCCCCGTGCCGCGGTCATAGGTCTGGCGCCAGGTGACCTTCGGGGTGCCGTCGGCGGCGGCCTCGAAGCCGTACAGGGCGTGGTCGGAGACGATCGAGACGCCGTCGTCGGCGACGGAGAACGAGTTCTGGATCTCCTCGCCGCGCAGCCTGATGGAGCGTATGGTTCCGGTCTTCGGGTCGACGGTGCCGACGCGGCCCTGCCGGGTCACCCACCACAGGCGCCCTTCCCAGTCGGGCAGCACGGAGGTGACGGGGTCGCACTCCCCGGTCGGGTAGAGGTTCGTCCAGCTCACGCAGTCGTGCGGGACGTGCGCGGTCAGGTCCCAGTCCTTCTCGACGACGAAGCGCCAGGTGCCGTCGGCGGTCCGCTCGTGGGCGAGCCGCACGAGGTGCTGGCGCGAGTCGGCGAGCACGAGCCGGTCCTGGTCGTCGAGGTAGGAGTAGGCGCCGCCGGACGTGTCCTTGAAGATCTTGGAGAAGTCGAGGCGGGTGATCGCCTCGACGGTGGAGGGGCGCTGGGGCAGTTTGTACTCGGCGAGGGTGCGCAGCGTCCTCGGGTCGAGCAGCTTGACCATAAACCCGGAGAAGGCGCCGCACACCGTGACGATACGGCCCTCGCGGTCGAAGGTGACGGTGGCGCACTCGCCGCCGAGGGCGGCCATCTTCTCGCTGGTCACTCGGGGTTCACGGCCGAGCGGGCCGGTCCAGGGGTAGGTGCCGCTGCCCGCCGCGTCGGCGTGCATGCCGCTGCGGCCGTTCGGCGCGAGGTACGGGTGCTGCGGCGGCGGGTCGCCGGGGACGGGGCGCGCGGTGGCGGGCGCCCCGGTGTAGGGGGCGACGAGCCGGTGTCCTGGCGCGTTCGGGATCTCGTCGGCACGCGCGGCGGGCAGGGTGAGCGCGGTCGCCGTCAGAGCCAGGGCGAGCGCGCGGCTCAGGAGCGTACGGGTCGGACGAGGCATGCGCCGAAGCTAGGACCGCACCCTTGAAGTGTCCATGCACGTACGGAAGTTGTTCACAGGCCCGGAACGCCCCCCCCGGAGCCCCGGGGTCCGGGCCAGGGCCAAGGCCAAGGTCAGGGCCGGATGCCGCTGACCAGGTCCGCCGTCGCCGTCATCCCGTCGCGGATGCCCGGAGCGACACTGCTGCCCGCCAGGTAGAAGCCGAGCAGCGCGCACACCACGGCGTGCGAGACCTTCATGCCTCCGCTGCGCAACAGGACCACCACCACGATCACCAGCAGCAGTCCCACGGAAATCGACATGACCATCACGGGCCTCCTCCGCCACGCCCACACCGCGGCTTTCGGCGGCAAGTGTGGCGTAGCGGAGGGTTTGCCCGAGTGAGGTGCGTGTCGGCCGGACGAGTGGTTGTGGCGGCGGCCCCGCGAACGCGCCGTTACCTGCCGCGGGCGTCGAGGAACTCCTGGAGCCCCGCGAGGTCGTCGGTGTTCAGGTGGTCGACGCCCGCGTCGAGCAGTTCGTGCCACAGCGCGTCGCGGTCCGGGCCCGGCAGGTCGGGCGTGGCCCAGAAGCGGACCCGCTGGCCGCGCCGGTGGGCCGTGGACACGATGGTGCGCAGCTTGTCGCGCTCGGCGGGCGGGATCGGGCCAACGCCCCGCCAGGTGAAGTTCTGCGACCAGTTGTCGCTGATCAGCGGGGCGAAGGAGGCGCGCGCCGGGCCTTGGAGGTCGGCGAGGCGGCCGTCGTAGAAGGAGCGCCGCACGCGCTGCGCCTCCATGACGGGGCGGGCCGCGCGGTCCCCGGAGATCACGGCCGTGACGGCGGAGCGGAAGACCTTGCCGTACGCGTACGTGGTGAACAGGTGCCGGTAGGGCCGCAGTCGGCGGTCCAGCTCGCGGTAGGTCGACGCGCCTTCCGTCTTGAGGTCGATCAGGAGCTGGAACTGGCCGTGCCAGCGCCGGTACACCGAGCCGCGGTGCGCGCGGACGCGGGCCGCGAGCGGGTCGAGGTAGAGCGACTCCAGGGTGCGGGTGGGGTCGAGGTCCTCCGGGTCGTGGGCGACGAGGAGTTGGCCGCCGACGAGGAAGACATCGGCCTCGACGCTGGTGAAGCGGTGGTCGAGCGCGTCGAACAGGGGACGGGCATGCTCGTAGTCGTTGTGGGCGTGGGCCTGGGCGAGGGGACGCGGGCGCGGGTGGCGGGCGGCCGCGAGCCGCTCCCCGGGCGCCGGGTCGGCGGCGTGGGCGAGGCCGGGCGCGGCGACGGCCGTCGCGACGGCCGCGCCGAGGGTGGTCAGGGCTCTGCGACGGGTGACGAGGGCCATGGGGGTACCTCCCGGGAGGTGCGGTGGGGACAGGGCGTGGGGGACGGGGTCTGAGACTTCAGTGAGTATGAGGCCCGCGACCGCCCTGGAAACCCCCATGGCCGGGGAGTTGGCGCTATCGACGTCCCTCGTTCACCGCCGGGTTCGCGAGGTGCGCGAAGGGCTCGCCACGCAGGTGGCGGCCCACTTCGGCGGCGACGACGCGGGCCGCCTTGCGGGCCACCTCCTGGCTGCCGCCCGCGATGTGGGGGGCATGACGACGCCGGGGGTGCGCGGCAGCCGTGAGCCGGCGGGGACGGGTGGGGGCCGGAGGAGGTGCGGGCGATGCGCGCGGGAGGCTCGGAGGTCCTTGTCGTGGAGCGCGGCTGACCGCGCCCCGGCGTGACGCGAGCCGCCCGCCCGAAATCCCCCGTGGGCGGACGGCTCGCCGTCAGGTGTCCAGAGATCAGAGCCGGTGCAGGCGACAAGGTGCTCTACCGCTGAGCTACGCCGACCCGAAGTCGACGACGGGATTCGAACCCGCGACCGCCCGTTCCCAAAACGAAGTAGCCCGCTCCTTCGCACCTGGACGTCTCCACCGTAACGAGCGCGGCCCGCCGGGGCACGTGGTTTTCCGGCGGCCGTCCCGGGGCTCGGCGCACCCGGCCGCGCCCACGCCGCGCCGTCAGTGGTCCCCGGTCAACTCCCGCCAGTGCACGGTCCGGTCGCACCACCGCTCCAGGAGCGTCTTGTCGTGGCCCACCGCGAGCAGCCCCGCGCCGCTGTCGGCGCGGTAGGCCTCGACAGCCGCCACCAGGGCCGCCGTCGTGGACGCGTCGAGCATCGCCGTCATCTCGTCGCAGATCAGCCAGCGCGGGCGCAGGACCAGGGCGCGGGCCAGGCAGGCGCGCTGGAGCTGGCCGTCGCTGACCTCGTGGGGGCGGCGGCGAAGGAGGTCCGCGCCCAGGCCGACGGTGTGGGCCAGGTCCGCCACGCGGCCCGGGACTTCGGCGGCGCGGCCGGTGGCCCGCAGGGGTTCGGCGATCAGCTGGGTGAGGGTGAGGCGCGGGTCGGCGGAGAGGCGGGGCTGCTGGAAGACCACGCCGATCGCGGTGCGCTGGGCGCGCGGGGCCCGGTGCCGCCAGCCGCGGGCCGGCTCGCCGTCGATGACGACCTGGCCCGCGTCCGGCTTGTGCAGCAGCGCCGCGACGCGCGCGAGGGTCGACTTGCCGCAGCCGCTGGGGCCGAGCAGGCCGACGGACTCACCCGGCGCGACGGTGAGGTCCACGCCGCGCACGACGGGGGCGCGGCGGTCGTATCCGGCGGTCAGGGAGCGCAGTTCAAGCACGAGGCGCCGCCAGTGTCGAGGTGTGCGGGTGGTGGCAGGCGGCGCCGCCCGCCGCGCCGAGCGCGAGCGCGGGCACGGTCGCGCACGCCTCGTCGGCGCGGTCGCAGCGGGCCGCGAAGGCGCAGCCCGGGGGCAGCGCGGACAGTTCGGGCGGCATGCCGGGGATGGGGGTGAACTCCCGGTCGGGCAGGGCGTTCAGGAGCCCGCGCGCGTACGGGTGGCGCGGTCCCGGCTCGTCGCCGAAGAACGCGTCCGCGGCGGCGATCTCGACGACGCGGCTCGCGTACATCACGGCGACGCGGTCGGCGACGCGCCGGGCGGCGGCCAGGTCGTGGGTGATCAGGAGCAGCGCCCGGTCCGCGCCGACGTGGCGGCGCAGTTCGTCGACGGTGCGGTCGACGAGCTCGCGGTCCAGGCCCGTGGTGGGCTCGTCGGCCAGGAGCAGCGGCGCGTCGCCGATGAGGGCGAGGGCGGTGGCGGCGCGCTGGGCGAGGCCGCCGGACAGTTCGTGCGGGTAGCGGTCGAGGTGCCCGAGGGGGAAGGCGGCCCGCTCGGCGGCGGCCTCGGCGGCGGCGCGCAGGGCGGGGCGGCGGGCGCCCGTCAGCTCGCGCAGGGTCTCCTCCAGCTGCGAGCGCACGGTCCGTACGGGGGTCAGGTGCGCGGCGGGGCTCTGTGGGACGAGGCCGACGCGCCGCCCGCGCACGGTGCGGGCGAGGGTGCGCTCGTCGGCGGTGAGCAGGTCGATGTCGCCGAGGAGCGCGGACCCGGCGGTCTCCGCGTTCTGCGGCAGCAGGCCGAGCAGCGCGGAGGCGAGCACGGACTTGCCGCAGCCGCTCTCGCCGACGAGGGCGAGGCACTCCCCCGCCGCGAGGTCGAAGCGGGCGTCGGTGACGGCGGCCACATGGGCGCCGCCGCGCATGCGGAAGCGCACGGACAGGCCGCGTACCGACAGGACGGGCGGCCGGGGCACGGGGGCGGGGGCAGAGGCGGAGGCAGAGGCAGAGGCGGGGGCAGAGGCGGAGGCGGAGGTCACAGCATCAGCTCCGATCGGCGGCGCGGGTTGATCCGCTCGCGCCAGGCGCCCGCGAGGCCCGCGATCGCCAGGGTGGGCACGATGATGAACAGGCCGGGGAAGAGGGTGGGCCACCAGTCGCCCGCCAGCAGCGAGCCGCGCGCGCCCTGCACGAGCGTGCCGAGGCTCGCCTGGTGCGAGGGCAGGCCGAGGCCGAGGAAGGACAGCGCGGACTCGTGCCAGATGGCGTGCGGCACCATGAGGACGGCGGCGAGGCCGGCCTGCGGCAGGACGCCGGGCAGCAGGTGGCGCACGGTCACGCGCCAGCGCGACGCGCCGCCGGAGATCGCCGCGTCGACGTACGGCCGCGACCGCAGCGACAGGACCTCCGCGCGCACGATGCGGGCCGTGGACAGCCAGTGCGTGAGCCCCACGGAGATCACCACGGGCCAGACGCCGGGCCGGAACATGGCCACGATGAAGATGCCGAGCAGCAGGTGCGGCACGGACGCGAAGACGTCCACGAGCCGCATCACGATCCGGTCGACCCAGCCGCCGCAGGCCCCGGCGAGCGCGCCCACGGCGGTGCCGACGACGGTGGCCACGACGGCGGCGACGACGCCGACGAGCAGCGAGACCCGCAGTCCGTAGACGCACCGCACGAGCAGGTCGCGGCCGACGTCGTCGGTGCCGAAGGGGTGGTCGAGGGACGGCGCCAGGAGCTTGTCGGCGAGGTGCACGGCCTGTTCGTCGAGGTCGACGAGCGGCGGCACGACCAGGACGGCGAGCACGACGGCCGCGACGATCGCGGCGGAGCCCCACACCCGCCACGCGCGCGTGGCCGCCGCCGAGGCGCGCGTGGCGCGCGCGGTGGCGGGGCGCCAGCTGGCCTCGGCCGGGGAGCCCGTGCCAGCCCTCTCGGCCGTCTCAGCCATCTCGGCCGTCTCAGCCGTCTCAGCCATCGAATCCCACCCTCGGGTCGGCCAGTCCGTACAGGAGGTCCGCGAGCAGGTTCCCGAGCAGCACGGCGGCCGTCGCGAGCGCGGTGAGCGCGGCGAGCAGCGGGAAGTCCACGGAGGTGGCGGCGCCCACGGTGGCCGCGGCGATGCCGGGCCAGCTGAAGACGGTCTCCACGAGCAGCGCCCCGGTGATCAGTTCGGGCACGCGGGAGCCGATGAGCGTGAGCACCGGCAGCATGCCGGAGCGGAAGGCGTGCTTCAGGAGCACGGTGCGTTCGGCGAGGCCGCGGGCGCGGGCGCCGCGCACCGGGTCGTCGCCGAGCGCGTCCCCGACGCCCTGGCGCACGTACAGCACGAACCACGGCAGCTGGGAGATCGCGAGGACGGCGGCGGGCAGGATCAGATGGCTCATGACCTGGTCGAACGTCACAGTCGTGCGCGCGGTGTCGGTGAGGCCGCCCGCCGGGAGCACATCGAGCTTGAGCGCGAACAGCCACATCACGAGCAGGCCGAGCCAGAACGGCGGGGCGGCTTCCAGGGTGTAGGCGAGGGAGGTGATCGCGCGGTCGAGCCAGCCGCCGGGGCGGCGCGCGGCGAGCACGCCGAGGGCCGAGCCGAGCAGGATCGCGAGGACGAAGGCGGTGGCGGCGAGGAGCACCGACCAGCCGATGCGCTCGCCGATGGCGTCGGCGACGGGCTGGCGCAGGGTGCTTGAGTCGCCGAGGTCGCCGGTGAGGGCCGAGGTGAGCCAGTCCCACCAGCGGCCGACGAGCGGCTCGTCGACGCCGAGGTTGGCGCGCAGCTGGTCGAGGTTCTCCTGGGACGCGGTGAGCCCGGCCGTGCCCGCGTACGCCTTGACCGGGTCGAAGGGCGAGGCCTCGGCGACGGCGAAGACGCCGAAGGTCACCACGAGCAGCACGGGGACGGCGAACACGGCCCGCCGGGCGACGAGCCGTGCCATGGGCCCCCAGGGGACCGGCCGGGTCGACCGGGTCCCCTGGGCGCGCCGCTTGTCCGGCGCGGAGGTCACTTCTTGGGCGCCCAGTCCTCGACGTTCCACCAGGGCCCTGAGGCGAGGCCGTGGTCGTGCGGCTCGACCTGCGTGGACAGGTCGCCGAAGGACTTGTTCACGACGTACAGGTGGTCGATGTGCGTGAGGAAGGTGTAGCCGGGGTTCTTCACCAGCTCGCGCTGGATGGTGTCGTACGCGGCCGCGCGCTTGCTCCGGTCGCCGCTCTCGCGGGCGGCCTCCAGGGCCTTGTCGACCGTGGGGTTGTCGTAGTGCGCCATGTTGTTGAAGCCGTCACCGGCGAGGGAGGACTTCAGGAGCGTGTACTGGTCGAAGTCGGGGTCGGCCGGGGAGCCGCCGCCCGCGAGGACGGCGTCCTTGGCCATGCGCGGCTCGATGACCTCCCAGGTGCCGGACTGCACCTCGACCTTGATGCCGAGCTTCTTGGCGTCGGAGGCGTAGGCGAGGGCGTGGTCCTGGCGGAGCTTGTCACCGGCGAGGTACCAGAGCGGGAACGTCGCCTGGACGCCGTCCTTCTCCCGGATGCCGCCCTTGCCGGGCTTCCAGCCCGCGTCGTCGAGGATCTTCTTGGCCTTGGCGGCGTCGAACTTCCGCTCGGTGCCCTTGGTGAACCAGGGGCTGTCCGTCGGGACGGGGCCGTAGGCCTCCTTGCCCGCGCCCTCCAGGATCTGGTCGACCATCGTCCCGCGGTCGACGCCGATGTCCAGGGCGCGGCGCACGTCGGTGTCGCCCGCGACCTTGTTGCCGGTGGGCAGGGTCACCACGCGGTAGTCGAAGGTCTTGGCGGCGTACGTCGTCTTCTGCCCGTCGGAGGCGAAGGTGTTGGCGAGGTTCGGCGGCAGGATGGCGCCGTCGAGGTCGCCGGCGCGCAGCCGGGTGGCGCGCACGTCGTCGTCCTTGATGATCGCCATCGTGAAGTTCTTGATCTTCGGCGCGCCGCCCCAGTAGCCGGGGTTGGCCTTGAAGACGATCTTCTCGCCCTTGGACCACTTCACCAGCTCGTACGGTCCGGTGCCGATGGGCTTGGTGGCGAAGTCGCCCTTGTTGACGTCCTGCTTGCCCGCGACGTGCTCGGGCGCGATGGGCAGGACGGTGCGCTCGGCGAACGGCGCGTAGGGGTACTTGAGGTGGAAGACGACGCTGTCGCTCCCCTTGGCCTCGACGCTCTTGACGGCGTCGAGCTCGGTCTTGGAGGCGTTGTTCGTCTTCTTGTCGAGGATCGTCTCGTACGTGAAGACGACGTCCTTGGCCGTGAAGGGCTTGCCGTCGCTGAACTTGACGCCCTTGCGCAGCTCATAGGTGTACGTCTTGCCGTCGCCGCTGACCTTGGGAAGCTTGGCCGCGAGCGCGGGCCTCAGCTTCATGTCGGCGTCGTGCGTGAGCAGCCCGTCGAAGATCTTGGAGTTGCCGTCCTTGCCGTAGCCGAGGAGCGGGCTGAGGGTCTCGGGCTCGTACGCGATGCCGACGACCGCGGAGTCCTTGGCGCCGTCCGCGCCCTTGCCGTCGTCCGGCGACGAACAGGCCGAGGCGGCGACCGCCAGTGCGGCGGTCGCCGCGACCGCGCCCGTGGTCCGTATGGATCGGGCCCTCATGCTCCACACCCCTACTGAAGATCAGTCCTTCTTGCGAACAGCTCGCAATTATGCCTCAAGTAATGGGTGTGTAAGGCAGGGGTCCCCTACGGATTTCGGACTCGCCCCAGGTCAGGGGCCAACCGGAGCTGGCAGGTCCACAAGGGCGGCCAGGGTCTCGCGATGGCGGCCCGCCGTGCCGAAAGCGATCGAGTCGGCCTTGGCGCGCTTCAGGTACAGATGGACGGGGTGCTCCCAGGTCATGCCGATGCCGCCGTGGAGTTGCAGCGCCTCCTCGGCGGCGCGCACGGCGACGGGACCGGCGTAGGCCTGGGCGAGGGCGACCGCGAGGTCCTGTTCGCCGCCGGTGGCGAGCGCTCCGGCGGCGTTGCGGGCGGCGGCGCGGGCGCCCGCCACGTCCAGCCAGAGCCGGGCGAGGCGGTGCTTGAGCGCCTGGAAGGACCCGACGGGACGGTTGAACTGGTGGCGCTCCTTGGCGTAGCGGACGGTCTCGGTCAGGCACCAGTCGGCGAGCCCCAGCTGTTCGGCGGCGAGCAGCCCGGCCCCGGCGCGCAGGCCCCGGCCCACGGCCGCCCCGGCGTCCTCGGTGAGCGGGCGCGCGGCCGCCCCGTCGAAGGTGACCCGGGCGAGCGGGCGGGTGAGGTCGAGGGAGGTCCTCGCGGTGACGGTGACGCCGTCCTGGGCGGTGTCCACGGCGTACAGGCCGCCGTCGGCGGGGACCAGCAGGACGTCGGCGGCGGTGGCGTCCGCGACGCCGGTCACCTCGCCGCGCACCGCGCCGCCCGCGTGCCGCACGGTGGTGAAGGCGCCGCCGGGCGCCGTGGCCAGGCCCACCGCGAGCGCCCCGACGGTGCGGCCCGAGGCCAGCGCGGCCAGGAGTTCCGCGGCCGTCTCGCCCGGGCAGGCAAGCAGCGCCTCGGTGGCCACGACCGCGCTCGTCAGAAACGGCACGGGCGCGACG
Source organism: Streptomyces sp. NPDC043996 (assembly GCF_056435225.1). NCBI lineage: Bacteria > Bacillati > Actinomycetota > Actinomycetes > Kitasatosporales > Streptomycetaceae > Streptomyces > Streptomyces sp. NPDC043996. The sequence continues at coordinate 155,727 of NZ_JBWKEY010000008.1, forward strand.
GCGCGGCCCAGCTCCTCCAGGACGACGGCGGCCTCGCGGTGCGTGGCGCCCTGGCCGCCGCGCTCCTCGGGGACGAGCAGGCCCGCGAGGCCCATGCCCTCGGCGAGGGCCTTCCACAGCTCCCGGTCGTGCGGCTGGCCGGACTCGGCGCGGGCGAGGACCGCGGCGGCGTCGCAGCGGTCGGTGAGCAGGTCGCGCACGGCGGAGCGCAGCGCTTCCTCCTCCTCGGTGTACAGCAGATCGCTCGGCGAGGTCATCGGGTCAGGTCCTTCCAGGCGACGTCCTTGTCGGTGCGGGGCTCCGGCGGCAGGCCGAGGACGCGCTCGGCGACGATGTTCAGGAGCACCTCGCTCGTCCCGCCCTCGATGCTGTTGCCCTTGGCGCGCAGATAGCGGTAGCCCGCGTCGCGCCCGAGGAAGTCGACGAGGTCGGGCCGCCGCATCGTCCAGTCGTCGTACTCAAGGCCTTCCTCGCCGAGGAGTTCCACCTCCAGGCCGCTGATCTCCTGGTGCAGGCGGGCGAAGCCGAGCTTGGCGGCGGAGCCCTCGGGGCCGGGGCGGCCCGCGGCGAGCTGCTGGCGCAGCCGCTCGCCGGCGAGGCGGGCGACCTCGGCCTCCACCCAGAGCGCCAGGAGGCGCTGGTGCAGGTCGTGGGTGCGCAGTTCGGGGCGCTCGCGCCAGGTCCTGGCGACGGGGCCGATCATGCCGCCCTCGCGCGGAAGGCGCATGCCGCCGATGGAGACCCGCTCGTTCATGAGGGTGGTCTGGGCGACGCGCCAGCCGTCGCCGACCTCGCCGAGCCGGTGCGCGTCGGGGACGCGCACGTCGGTGAGGAAGACCTCGTTGAACTCGGCCTCGCCGGTGATCTGCCGCAGCGGCCGCACCTCGACGCCCGGGGCGGTCATGTCGCAGACGAAGTAGGTGATGCCGCGGTGCTTGGGGAGGCCGGGGTCGGTGCGGGCGATGAGGATGGCCCAGCGGGCGACGTGCGCGCTGGACGTCCACACCTTCTGCCCGTTGACCACCCAGGCGTCGCCGTCGCGGACGGCGCGGGTGCCGAGCGCGGCGAGGTCGGAGCCCGCCCCCGGCTCGCTGAACAGCTGGCACCAGACCTCCTCGCCGACCCACAGGGGCCGCAGGAAGCGCCGCTTCTGCTCCTCGGTGCCGAAGGCGAGGAGAGTCGGGGCGGCCATGCCGAGTCCGATGCCGATGCGGCGCGGGTCGTTGTCGGGGGCGCCCGCGGCCTGGAGTTCGGCGTCCACGACGGCCTGGAGGGCGCGGGGCGCGCCGAGGCCGCCGAGGCCCTCGGGATAGTGCACCCAGGCGAGCCCGGCGTCGAAGCGGGCCCGCAGGAAGTCGGCGCGGGAGGTCTCGGCGGGCGGGTGCGCGGCGAGGAACTCCTGGGCGCGGATGACCAGTTCGGTGGCGTCCCTCACGCGGCACCGCCCGCGCCGGAGGCCTCGCCCGCGAGCCCGGGCACGACGACGACGCGGCCCGTGGTGACGCCGTCGGCCACGCGCTGGACGGCGGCGGCCGCCCCGCTCAGCGGCACGCGCTCGCTGACCAGCGGCTTGACGGCGCCCTTGGCGGCGAGTTCGGTCAGCCGCTCGTGGCACTCCAGGATCGCGCCCGGGTCCTTGGTGGCGTACAGGCCCCAGTGCAGGCCGAGGATCGAGTAGTTCTTGATCAGGGCGTGGTTGAGGGCGGGCGTCGGGATCGTGCCGCTCGCGAAGCCGATGACCAGGACGCGGCCCTCGAAGGCCACGCACCGGGCGGACTGGGCGTACGCCTCGCCGCCCACGGAGTCGTAGACCACGTCGGCGCCGCGGCCGCCGGTGGCCTCCTTCACGGCCGCGACGACGTTCTCCGTACGCCGGTCCACCACCACGTCGCAGCCGAGTTCGCGGGCGACCGCGGCCTTCTCCGCGCCGCCGACGACGCCGATGACGCGGGCGCCCGCCGCCTTGCCGAGCTGCACGGCGGCGCTGCCGACGCCGCCCGCGGCCGCGTGCACCAGGAGGGTCTCGCCCGCCTGGAGCCGGGCGCGCCGGTGCAGGCCGAACCAGCCGGTCTGGTAGCCGACGTGCAGCGCGGCGGCCTGGGCGTCGTCGAGGGCGTCGGGCGCGGGAAGCAGGGCGGCGGCGTCGGCGAGCGCGTACTCGGCGAAACCCCCGTGCGGCAGGGCCGGGTTGGCGATGACGCGCCGCCCGTCCGGGGTCTCGCCGCAGAGCTCCAGGCCGGGTGTGAACGGCAGCGGCGGGGTGACCTGGTACTGGCCCCGGCACAGCAGCGCGTCGGGGAAGTTGACGCACGCGGCCCGGACCTTGAGGAGCACCTGGCCGTCGCCGGGCACCGGCGTCGGCGCCTCTTCGAGCCGCATCACCTCGCCCGGCTCGCCGTTGCGGTGTACGTGCCATGCGTGCATGCGGCGCCTCCACGGGCGGGTAGCGGACCTGGCTCCTGGGCATACTAAGCGGTCGCTTGCCCTAGGGGAACAGGGTCAGCCGCCCCCGGCGGAGCGCCGCTTGGGCTTGGCCCGCACGTGCATGCGCTCCCCCTGCGGCCCGAACAGGCTCAGGAACTCGGCGGGGCCCTCGCCGGTGGAGCCGAACCAGTGCGGCACGCGCGTGTCGAACTCGGCGGCCTCCCCCGCCGTCAGGACCACGTCGTGCTCGCCGAGCACCAGGCGCAGCCGCCCGGACAGGACGTACAGCCACTCGTACCCCTCGTGCGTGCGCGGGTCGGGCTCGGCGGCGCGCTGGGGCTCGATGACCTTGTACGCCTGGAGGCCGCCGGGCTGACGGGTCAGGGGCACCATCGTGCGGCCGTGCCGCACGATGGGCTTGGCCCGCACGCGCGGATCGCCGACGGGCGGGGCGCCGACGAGCTCGTCGAGCGGGACCTGGTGGGCGCGGGCGATGGGCAGGAGCAGTTCGAGGCTCGGCTTGCGCCCGCCCGACTCCAGGCGCGACAGGGTGCTGACGGAGATGCCGGTGGCCGCGGAGAGCTCGGCGAGCGTCGCGCCGCGCTCCTTGCGGATCGCGCGGAGGCGGGGGCCGACGGCGGTCAGGACCTTGTCGGTCGCGCCGCCGTCGACTCCCTCGCCGCCACCGTCCCCGCCGACCGCGCCGCCGTCCCCCTCATGCCCATGCGTGTGACTCTCTTCGCGTCCCATGCGCCCATTGCAGAATCGGCAACGCGCGATGTCAAACCCGCATCACCGGCCCCACGGGCCGGGGCGTCACCGGGCGAAGACCTGGAACGCCACCGCGGGCGTCCCGCCGAAGCGGGGCGCGAGCCGCTCGGCGATGTCCCCGAGGAACGAGCGGCAGTATTTCTCCGGGTCCTCTTCGGTGAGGGCCTCCAGGTAGGCGCGGTGCTCCAACAGGGACTGGATGGAGCGTTCGAGGCCCGGCCGCGCGTCCACCGCGTGCGTCGGCCGGTCGGTGCCCGCCACGGCGACCCAGCGCACCCCGTTCCACGGCTCCAGGCCCTGCTCGGTCAGCTCCGGGAAGATCCAGCGGTTGCCCGCGTCGGCGACCGCGTCCAGGGTGGCGCGGCCGACGGCGACGTGGTCGGGGGTGTTCCAGGCGACACCGCCCCACGTGTCCTGGTAGTTGAGCGTGATCACCAGCTCGGGCCGGTGCCTGCGGACCGCGGCGGCGATGTCGCGGCGCAGCGCCGTGCCGTACTCGATCACGCCGTCGGCGTGGTCGAGGAACTCGACGGTGTCCACGCCGACGACGGCGGCACTGGCGCGCTGCTCCCGCTCGCGCACGGGTCCCGCCTCGGCGGGCGCCAGGGTGTCGATCCCGGCCTCGCCGCGGGTGGCGAGCAGGTACGTCACCTCGCGTCCTGCGTCCGTCCACGCGGCGATGGCGCCCGCGCAGCCGTACTCCAGATCGTCCGGGTGGGCGACCACGGCGAGGGCCCGCTGCCAGTCCTCAGGCATGGGCGTGAGCTGGTCAGGGGCGGCGGCGCTGTGCTGGGGCTCGGTCATGCCCGCAGCCTATACAGCGCCGCCGTCCGCCCCGATACGGCGTCAGATGTCGCCCCGCGCCAGGCCGATGAGCCGGTCGAGCACCCGCGGCCCGCTCGCGCGCACCCCGTCGTGCTCGTACTCGTCGGTGACCCAGGTGCGCAGGCCACGGATCGCGCGGGCGGTGCGCAGCGAGTCCTCGGTGTCGACGTACAGGTCGTCGTGGTAGACGGCCGCCGCGACGGGCACCTCGTTGGCGGCGAGGCGCTCGGCGTCGTACAGCGGGGCCCAGTCGACCCGTTCGGCGAGCAGGTCAGCGGTCTCGCGCAGCGGCCGCAGGGCCGGGTCGGAGTCGAACATCCAGCGCTGGATGGCCTCCCCGGTGAAGAGCACAGGATCGCCGCCCGCGAGGGCCTTGCCCGCGTCGAAGGCCGGGAACGCGCCGCGCACCCGCTCGGCGGACCAGGCGGTGGGCCGCCCTCCCTGGGCGTAGCAGGCCTCTTGCAGGAGCGCGTACAGCGGGTGTCCCGCGTAGGACAGGAGGGCCTGGGTCTGCTCCTGGAAGGCGTCCGAGAGGGCGTGGCCCGCGGGCGTGCGCACGAAGGCGTCCTCCAGGAGGTAGTGCAGCCGGTGGCTGCCGTCGCCGGTGCCCAGGAGGATGCCGAGGGACTGGAAGGCCTCGGCGGTGAGGCGGTAGCCGCCGTTCAGGACGGGCTCGTGCTCCGCGACGTACTCGGCGACGCGCCGGGCCCGTTCGACGTCCTGCGGGTAACGCGCGTAGTGGGCGAGGGACTTGCGCTCCATGCGCGGGTAGGCGGCGCGGTACACGTCGTCCGCGTGCCCGTCCAGGGTCGGCAGGCCGCCGGTGATGAGCACGGTGGCCAGGCCTTCCGGCGCCGCCGACAGGTAGTGCGTGGCGCAGAAGCCGCCGAAGCTCTGGCCGAGGACGGTCCAGGGCGCGCCGCCGGTCACCTCGTGGCGGATGGCCTCGCAGTCGCGCACGATGGCGTCGGCGCGGAAGTGCCCCAGGTACGCGGCCTGTTCGCGGGGGCCGCCGCGCAGGGGCAGCGTCTGGCGGTTGGCGGGCGTGGAGGCGCCGGTGCCGCGCTGGTCGAGCAGCAGCACGCGGTGGTCGCGCAGGGCGCGGCCGAGCCAGGCCTGCGTTCCGGAGAACCGATTCGCCCCGAAGCCGGGACCGCCCTGGAGGTACAGCAGCCACGGCAGGTCTTCGCCCGCGCGGGACGCCGCCACGCACTCCCGGGCGAAGAGTTCGAGCCGCTCCCCCGACGGCTCGTCGTGATCGAGCGGCACGCTGAACCGGCGGTCGGTGAGGACGACTCCGGGCTGGCGGTAGGTGACGGTCACGACGGCTCCTGAGCGGGTACGGGGCGTTTTCGGGGCAACGTATCGCACGCCCCGGACGCGCGCGTACCCTGCACCCATCCGATGACCGAGGAGAAGCACGGCGAATCAGGGCGAACCGAGGACCGCCCGAGGACAGCCTGAGGAGTCCTAAGGAGACCTGAGGAGATGGGGACGGCGATGCGGGTCGCGCTCTTCGTGACGTGTGTCAATGACACGCTCTATCCGGACACGGGCCGCGCCGTGCTGAAACTCCTGACCAGGCTGGGAGTCGAGGTCGACTTCCCGCAGGCGCAGACCTGCTGCGGACAGGCGCACTACAACACCGGCTACCGCCACCAGGCGGAGCCGCTCGCCGCGCACTACTCCGATGTCTTCGGCGGGTACGAGGCGGTCGTGACGCCCTCGGGGTCCTGCGCGGCGATGGTGCGGGAGCTGTATCCGCGCCTGGGCGAACGGGCGCGGGCCGAGGGCCGGGGCGCGGAGCTCGCGGCGGCGCTCGCGCCGGTGGTGCCCAAGACGTACGAGCTCACCGAGTTCCTGGTCGACGTCCTCGGCGTGACGGACGTCGGCGCGTACTACCCGCACACGGTGACCTACCACCCGACGTGCCACGGGCTGCGCGCGCTCCGGCTCGGCGACCGTCCGACGCGGCTGCTGCGCGCGGTCAAGGGCCTTGACCTGGTGGAGCTGCCGGGCGCCGAGGAGTGCTGCGGCTTCGGCGGCACGTTCGCCGTGAAGAACCCCGACGTGTCGGCGGCGATGGGCGTGGACAAGGTGCGCGGCGCGGAGTCGACGGGCGCCGAGGTGCTGTGCGCCGCCGACAACTCCTGTCTGACGCACATCGGCGGCACCATGGCGCGGCTGCGCACCCCGCTGCGTCCGGTGCACCTCGCGGAGATCCTGGCGAGCACGGAAGCGGAGCCCCTGTCATGAGCGGCACCTTCGTCGGCATGCCCGCCTTTCCGCGCGCGGCGCGCGCGGCCGTGCGCGATGACACGCTGCGGGCCAACCTGCGCCACGCGACCCGCACCATCCGCGACAAGCGCGCCCGCGCCGTCGCCGAACTGGACGACTGGGAGCGCCTGCGCGAGGCGGGCAAGCGCGTCAAGGACCACACCCTGCGCCATCTCGACCGGCATCTGCTGCGCCTGGAGGAGGCGGTGACGGCGGCGGGCGGCACGGTGCACTGGGCCGCCGACGCGGACGAGGCCAACCGGATCGTGACGCGGCTCGTCCAGGAGACCGGCGAGTCGGAGGTCGTCAAGGTCAAGTCGATGGCCACGCAGGAGATCGGCCTCAACGAGGCCCTGGAGGCGGCGGGCATCCGCGCCTACGAGACCGATCTCGCCGAGCTCATCGTCCAGCTGGGCCGGGACCGCTCCTCGCACATCCTGGTGCCCGCCATCCACCGCAACCGGGGCGAGATCCGCGACATCTTCCGCGCGGAGATGGCGCGTTGGGGCCGCCCGGCCCCCGACGGGCTCACCGACGCGCCCGCCGAACTCGCCGAGGCCGCGCGGCTGCACCTGCGGGAGAAGTTCCTGCGCGCGAGGGTCGGCGTCAGCGGCGCGAACTTCATGGTCGCCGAGACCGGCACGATGGTCGTCGTGGAGTCCGAGGGCAACGGCCGCATGTGCCTGACGCTGCCCGAGACGCTGATCTCGGTCGTCGGCATCGAGAAGGTCGTGCCGACGTGGCGGGACCTGGAGGTGTTCCTGCAGACGCTGCCGCGCTCCTCGACGGCGGAGCGGATGAACCCGTACACGTCGATGTGGACCGGCACCACCGAGGCGGACGGGCCGCGCTTCTTCCATCTGGTGCTGCTCGACAACGGGCGCACCGACACCCTCGCCGACGAGGTCGGCAGGCAGGCCCTTCGCTGCATCCGCTGCTCGGCGTGCCTCAATGTGTGCCCGGTGTACGAGCGGGCGGGCGGGCACGCGTACGGCTCGGTGTACCCGGGGCCGATCGGCGCGATCCTCAGCCCCCAGCTGCGCGGCACCCTCAGTGAGATCGACGCCTCGCTGCCGTACGCGTCGTCGCTGTGCGGCGCCTGCTACGACGTGTGCCCCGTCGCCATCGACATCCCCGAGGTCCTGGTGCACCTGCGCGAGCGCGTCGTGGAGGGCGGCGAGGTGACCCGGCACGGCGTCAGGGTGCGCCTGCGGCCCGCCAAGGGGCACGCGGCGGAGCGGGCGGCGATGCGGGCCGCGGCGTTCGCCTTCCGGCGCCCGCGGGTGCTGCGGGCGGGCCAGCGCCTGGCGTCCGCGACGCGCGCCGTCCACCCGCGCGCGCTGCCGGGACCCGGCCGGGCGTGGAGCGCCTTCCGGGAGCTGCCCGAGGTCCCCGCGGAGTCGTTCGGGCAGTGGTGGCGCCGCACGCGCGGCGACGGCGACGGAGGCGGGGCATGAGCGGCAGGGACGTGGTCCTGGGACGGATCGGCCGGGCGCTCGGGCCGCGGCCCGAGGAGCCGTACGCGGACGCGGTGCCCCGCGACTACCTGCGCGCGCACGGCACCCGCACCGAGGAGCAGACCGTGGACCTGCTCGCGGAGAACCTCGCGGACTACCGGGCCCTCGTGCACCGCACGGACGCGGACGGCCTCGCGGAGCTGCTGACGCGGCTGCTCGCCCGGCGCGGCGCGGCGACGGTGCTCGTGCCGCCCGGCCTGCCGCCGGAGTGGCTGGAGGCCGCCGCCGCGGTCCGCGTCCACGACCGGGCGGCGCAGACGCCGCAAGAGCTCGACCGGATCGACAGCGTCGTCACGGGCTGCGCGGTCGCGATCGCCGAGACGGGCACGCTCGTCCTGGACGGCTCGCCCGACCAGGGCCGCCGCCGGATCACCCTGGTCCCCGATCACCATGTGTGCGTCGTACGGGTCCCGGACCAGGTCGTCGCCTCCGTGCCGCTGGCGCTCGAACGGCTCGATCCCGTGCGCCCCCTCACCTGGATCTCGGGTCCTTCGGCGACCAGCGACATCGAGCTGGACCGGGTCGAGGGCGTGCACGGGCCGCGCACCCTGGAAGTGGTGCTGGTGAGCGGGGTGTGACGGGCGCGGTTACGTTAAGGGAATGATCCGGTTCGAGCAGGTGACCAAGCGCTATCCGGACGGTACGACGGCCGTGGACGACCTCTCGTTCGAGGTCGCCGAGGGCGAGCTGGTCACGCTCGTCGGCCCGTCCGGCTGCGGCAAGACGACCACGATGATGATGGTCAACCGGCTCATCGAGCCCACGTCGGGCCGCGTCCTCGTGGACGGCGAGGACATCGCGGGCCTCGACCCGGTGCGCCTGCGCCGCCGCATCGGCTACGTCATCCAGCAGGTCGGCCTCTTCCCGCACCGCACCGTCCTGGACAACACGGCGACGGTGCCCGCGCTGATCGGCTGGAAGCGCGCCAGGGCGCGGGCCCGCGCCGCCGAGCTGCTCGACCTGGTGGGCCTCGACCCCGCGACGTACGGCCCCCGCTACCCCGAACAGCTCTCCGGCGGCCAGCGCCAGCGCGTCGGCGTGGCCCGCGCGCTCGCCGCCGACCCGCCGGTGCTCCTGATGGACGAGCCGTTCGGCGCCGTCGACCCGGTGGTGCGCGAGCGGCTGCAGAACGAGTTCCTGAACCTCCAGCGGACCGTGCGCAAGACCGTCCTCATGGTCACCCACGACATCGAGGAGGCGGTGCGGCTCGGGGACCGCGTCGCCGTGTACGGGCAGGGCCGCATCGAGCAGTTCGACACGCCGGGCGCGGTGCTCGGCACGCCCGCCACGCCGTACGTCGCGGAGTTCGTGGGCGCCGACCGGGGCCTGAAGCGGCTCTCGGTGACCGTCATCGAGGCCGACGACCTGGAGCAGCCGCCCCTCGCCCGCCTGGAGGAGCCCGCCGCGGTCGCCGCGGCCCGGCTGCGGGCCGACGGGGCGCGCTGGGCGATGGTCCTGAACTCCGGGGGCGATCTGCACGGCTGGGTCGGCGTCGACGAGGTCGCCCTCGCCGGGGACGGCGCCACGGTCGGCGACCTGGCGCACCGCATGAACGCCTGGCTGCCCGTGGGCGCCTCCCTGAAGCAGGCCTTCGGCGTGATGCTCCAGCACGACGCCGGGTGGGTCGCGGTGGTGGACGGGGCGCGCTTCGTGGGCGTCCTCACCCCGGCGAAGCTGCACGAGGCGCTGCGGCGCTCGGTGGACGCGGATGCCCAAGGGGTGGGCAGGGACGAGGTGGAGTTCGACTCGGTCGCTGACGCGTGAGCGCCCCGTAGGGGCGCGGGGAACTGCGCGACCAGCCACGACGGAGCGGCGGACACCTCACCGCAGCAGGCCCTTGTCCTTGAGGTACTTCCTCGCCACGTCCTCGGGGAGGCGGCGCCAGCTGTCGACCTGGCGGTTCATGTCCGCGAGGTCCTTCGTCGTCAGGACGGTGTTGAGGCGGCCCAGCGCGCGGGCCACGCGGGCGCTGCCCGCGCGGGAGCGGTTGACGACGGGGACCACGTAGTCGGCGTTCTGGAGGTGCTTGTCGTCGGCGAGCAGGACCAGGCCGAACTCGTCGAGGGTCGCGTCCGTGGACGTGGTGAGCACCATCTGGTCCCGGCCGCTCTGCACCGCCTTCTTGGCCTGGGTGGTGCCGACGCCCTTGGGGTCCACGCCGGTGATGTCGATGCCGTACACCGCCTTCAGGCCGGGCTCGCAGTAGGGGCGCTGGACGCATTCGTCGCCCGCGGCGAGGCGCACCTTCAGGCCCGACGCGCCCAGGTCGGTGAGGGTCTTGAGGCGGTGCTCGCGGGCGTAGGAGGCGGCGACCGCGAAGGCGTTCTGGTCGACGGCGCGGCCGGGGTCGAGGACGGTCAGGCCGCGCGGGGCGGCGAGGGAGCGCAGGGCCTTCATGGTGGTGTCGAGGTCGGGCGAGCCGACGGGCTTGGCGTCGGCGCCGTTGACCTTGGCGTTCAGCCAGTCCGCGAAGGTCGCCGCGTACTCGGGCACGACGTCGATCTGCCCGGACTCCAGGGCCGGTTCGTACAGTTCGCGGTTGGCGACGGACAGGAACTCCGTGTCGTATCCGGCCTTGTCGAGGAGCAGCGCGTACATGTGCGCGAGCAGGTCGCTCTCGGTGAAGCCCGCCGAGCCGACGACGAGGTCCTCGCTGTCGCCGGGCGGCGCGGTGACCTCGCCGCGGTTCTCCAGGGCGGGGCCGGAGTCGCAGCCGGAGGCGAGCACGGCGCACGCCAGGAGCGCGCATCCCGCGAGACGGGTCCGCCACGTCATTCGGCTCTCCTCTTGCGCGTCGTTCTGGCCCCGCCGGGCGCGAGCCGTTCGGCGGCCTCGAAGACGCCCTCCACGGCCAGGGCGAAGGCGGCGACGAGCACCGCGCCCGCCACCACCTGCGGGGTGCTGGCCAGGTTGAACCCGGCGGTGATGATCCGGCCGAGGCCGCCGCCGCCCGCGAGGGCCGCGATGGTGGCGGTGGCGACGAGCTGCACGGCGGCGATGCGCACCCCGCTCATGATCAGCGGCAGCGCGAGCGGCGCCTCGACCCGCCACAGCAGCTGCCACCCGGTCATGCCCATGCCCCGGGCGGCCTGGACGACGCCGCGGTCGACCTCGCGCATCCCGACGTAGGCGTTGGTCAGCAGCGGCGGCACCGCGAACAGGACCAGGGCGACGACGGTCGGCCCCTCGCCCCAGTCGCCGATCGGGGTGAGCAGGAGCAGGACGAGGACCGCGAAGGTCGGCACCGCGCGGCCGGCGTTGGAGAGGTTCACGGCGAGCGCCCCGCCCCTGCCGAGGTGGCCGAGGACGAGGGCGACGGGCAGCGCGACGAGGCAGCTGATCAGCAGGCACACCACGGTCAGGACGAGGTGCTGGGCGAGCCGGTGCCCGATGCCGTCGTCGCCCGCCCAGTGCGCGGACGTGCTCAGCCAGTCCCAGGCGTCGGCGAGGGTCTTCACGCGCGCCCCGCCCTCGTCCACGGCGTGAGCAGGCGCTGGACGCCGAGCAGGGCCACGTCGGCGGCGACGGCGATCACCACGCACAGCACGGACGCCGTGAGGACCTGGGCCTTGAAGTAGGTGTTCATGCCCGCGTAGATCAGGTTGCCGAGGCCGCCGAAGCCGACGATCGCGCCGACGGTGACCAGCGAGACGGCGGAGACGGTGGCGATGCGCAGGCCCGCCATGGCGGCGGGCAGCGCGAGCGGCAGCTCCACGGTCAACAGCAGCCGGATCGGCCCGTAGCCCATGCCGCGGGCGGCCTGCCGGGTCTCCTCGGGCACGCCGCGCAGACCGGCGAGGATGTTCCGTACGAGCAGCGTCAGGGAGTACAGGACGAGCCCGGCGACGACGAGCGCCGAGGACAGGCCGTAGACGGGGAGCAGCAGCGAGAACATCGCGAGCGACGGGATCGTGTACAGGACGGTGGTGACGGCGAGGACGGGCCCGGCCGCGAGGCCCCAGCGGCGGGCGACGACCGCGAGCGGCAGCGCGATGGCGAGCCCGATGAGGACGGAGACCGCCGTCAGCTCCAGGTGCTGGAGCACGGCGTCGAGCAGGATGTGGCGGCGGGTGCGCAGATACTCGCCGCAGATCCACTCGTTGCGCGCGAGGCAGTCGTCCGGGGGCGCGGTCACCCGTCCATTCCACCGGGGCGGGCGCGCGACGGCGCGTCTTGCTGGACCGTACGGGGGCCGGGGCGGGCCCTTGGAACCCCCGGCCCCCTGTCCGTTCCGCGCGCCCGGCCCTATGCTTCCGGTCCGGTGCGTCCCGGGAGGACCCATGGCCGTCGGACCCGCGACCAGCGAGACCGTCTACGAACCGGTGCCCTTCTGGGCGCGGATCCCGCACGGGATCTGGCTGCACGAGGCCACGTCCGTGGCGGTCGACTCCGCGGACCGCGTCTATGTCTTCAACCGCGGCAACATGCCGGTCCTGGTCTTCGACCGGGACGGACACATCGTCGACATGTGGGGCAACGACACGCCGTTCGCGGGAACGGAGCTGATCGAGAACCCGTACGGCACGCTGACGCCGCGCTGGAAGGGCTGCCGCTTCGTCCATCCGCACGCCGTCACCATCGACCACGAGGACCACCTCTGGCTCGTCGACGACATCGGCAACACGATCACCAAGACGGACCGCAAGGGCAACACCCTGCTCGTGCTCGGCACCGGCCGCCCCACCGGCTTCCAGAGCGGGGAGCCCTTCAACCGCCCCACCGACGTGGCGGTGTCGCCGCTGACGGGCGACGTCTTCGTGTCGGACGGCTACGGCAACTCCCGGGTGCACCGCTACGACGCGCGGGGGCGCCATCTGCTGTCCTGGGGCGCGCCGGGCAGCGACGAGGGCCGGTTCAGCCTGCCCCACAACCTGGCGCTGTTCGGCGATGACGCGGTGATCGTGTGCGACCGCGAGAACCACCGCGTCCAGGTCTTCTCGCTTGACGGCGAGTTCCACACCTCCTGGCACGTCCACAAGGCCGTCGCCGTCTGCGCGGGCAAAGGCGCGGACACGGGGGTGTACGTCGCCGAGCAGGGGCCGCCGCCGGTGCAGCACGGCGTGCCGGGCCTCGGGCACCGGGTCCAGGTCTACGACCGCGCGGGCCGGAGCGTGGCCCGGTTCGGCGCCGAGCTGCCCGGTGAGGCGCCGGACCAGTTCAACTGGCCGCACGGCGTCGCCGTGGACTCCGAGGGCAGCGTGTACGCGGCGGAGGTCTCGTACGTGGAGGCGGGGAGCAAGCTGACCCCGCCCCGGGAACTGGTGAGCCTGCGCAAGTGGCGCCGCGTGCGGGGCTGAGCGGGCCGCCGGCGGGCGCGGCGGGGCGTCGCCACGGAGCCGCGCGTACGCCTTCGCGAATTCCCGGGGGCGGTGCCCGACCCCGGCGCGGGGCGCGAACTGGCCGCCTCCGCAGCGCATTTACGGCCATACCGCCGCACTCGGGCTTCTTGACACCCCGGATTGGTATAGGCCAACATCCGCCTCGTTCGCACCCGTTCCGCCGTGGCGAGCCGAACCGAGCACACGGCCCGCCCCGCGCCCCTTCGGAGGTTCCCCATGGCAAGCACCAGCCACCCGCACCTCACCCGCCTTGCCAACGCCGTCCTCCAGCCGGGGTTCGTGGGCACCACCGCGCCCGACTGGGTGCGCCGCAGGATCGCCGAAGGGCTGACCTCCGTGGTCCTGTTCGGCCGCAACATCGAGAGCCCCGAGCAGGTCGCCGCGCTCACCGCGGCGCTGCGCGCCGAGAACCCGGACCTGATCGTCGCCATCGACGAGGAGGCGGGCGACGTGACGCGCATCGACGCGCGCACCGGCGCGTCCTGGCCGGGCAACCTCGCCCTCGGCGCCATCGACGACCCCGAGCTCACCGAGAGCGTCGCCCGCGACATCGGCCGCCAGCTGCGCGCGATCGGCGTGTCCCTGGACTACGCGCCGAGCGCGGACGTGAACTCCAACCCGATGAACCCCGTGATCGGGGTGCGCTCCTTCGGCGCCCGCACCGACGTCGTCTCGCGGCACACCGCCGCCTGGATCCGCGGCCTGCAGTCCGCCGGGGTCGCCGCCTGCGCCAAGCACTTCCCCGGGCACGGCGACACCAACGTCGACTCCCACCACGGCCTGCCGCGGTTCGCCGCCGACGCCGAGGAGATCACCCGGACCGCCCTGCCGCCGTTCGCCACCGCGATGGAGTCGGGCGTACGGGCGATCATGACCGCGCACATGCTCGTGCCCGCGTACGACAGCGAGCTGCCCGCGACGCTCAGCCCCCGCGTCCTCGGCGACGTGCTGCGCGGCGAGCTCGGCTTCCAGGGGATGGTGGTCACCGACGGCATCGAGATGAGCGCCGTCTCCGGGCCCTACGGCATCGCGGGCGCCACCGTCCGCGCGGTCACCGCGGGCGTGGACGCGGTGTGCGTGGGCGGCGAGAGCGCCGAGCAGTCGACGGCGGACGACCTGCGCGACGCCCTCGTGCGGGCGGTGCTCGACGGGACGCTGCCCGAGGCGCGCCTCACCGAAGCCGCCGCCCGCGTGCGGGAGTTCGCCGCCTGGTCGGCGGGGCTCGGCCAGCGGACGGCCCCGGCCGCGGACACCTCCGGCATCGGCCTGGTCGCCGCGCGGCGCGCGGTGCGCGTGCACAGCGCGGCGGGCGCGGGGCTTCCGCTCACCGCCGATCCGCACGTCGTCGAGCTGTCCCCGGCGATGAGCCTCGCCGTCGACGGGGCCACCCCCTGGGGCGTCGCCGAACCGCTGCGGGCGCTGCGGCCCGGCACCACCTCCGTGCGTGTCGGCGAGGCCGAACTCACCGGCGACGCCGCGCTCCTGGACCGCGTAGCGCTCGCCCCCGCGACCGGCAGGGAGCTGGTGGTCGTCGTCCGCGACGCGGCCCGCCACCCCTGGATGGCCAAGGCCCTCGCGGACCTGGTGGGCCACCGCCCCGACGCCCTGGTCGTGGAGATGGGCGTGCCCGCGGGCGACCGCGTCGGCGCCGTCCACGTGACCACGTACGGCGCCACGCGCGTGTCCGGGATCGCGGTGGCGGAGGTCCTGGCCGGGGCCGCCTGAGCGCTTCGCTGGCCGCGCACCACGCGCCCGCGCGTCCCGCGCGGGCGCCCCGGCACGCCTCAACGCGGCGCGCCCGGAGGGGACTTGACACTCGCGTTTGGCCTAGTCCATCTTGGTGGCAACCGGGGCTGGTCTAGTCCTTTAACGGCCACTCGTCATCCTTCTCGGCCCTTCCCTGCTCTCTTCGGCCACCCGTGAGGGGCGCCGCCCCTCCCCGCCACCGCCGGGGCCCGAACCAGTCAGCGGTGCGCTTCCCGGTCCGGCGAACGCCGCTGTTCCCGGCCCGCGTCGGCGGCCGTGCTCCCGCCGTTCCCGACGCGCCTTCGCCCTCAAGGCTCCCCCCACGCTCGGAAACCGCGCGGCAGCCGTCGCTCCTGCCCACCTCAGCCACACACCCACGCCCAGGAGTACGCGCATGCCCGCATCCGACGCCCCGCTCCACCGAGCCGCATCGCCGAGCCCGTACTTCAGCGCGGACGGCGAGACCTACCTGACGCCCACCCCCCTGAAGGACATCCGCAAGTCCCGCCCGCTGCGCGTCCTCTCCGAGGAGCAGTACGCGTCCTGGCAGACGTACGGCTACGTGGTGGTGCGGGAGGCGATACCCGCCGCGGCGGCCCGGCGCCTGCTCGACTTCGCCTGGGAGTTCCAGGGCCTCGACCCGGACCGGCCCGACACCTGGTACGAGGAGCGGGAGTTCCGTACCGACCTGGAGCGGGATCTGTACGTCTACGGCTTCGTCGAGGCGTACCACCACCAGCTGATCTGGGACAGCCGCCAGACCCGGCGCGTCTACGACGCCTTCGTCGACGTCTGGGACTGCGAGGAGCTGTGGGTCACCCTCGACCGCCTGAACCTCAACCCCCCGAACGTCAAGAACCGCTCCCGCTCGCTGATCGCCTCCACGAACGAGGGCTTCGACATCGAGCTCCACTGGGACGTGGACTCCACGCTCAGCGTGCTCCCGCAACGCGTACAGGGCATCATCGCGCTCCACGACACCCGGCCCGAACTCGGCGGCTTCCAGTGCTCGCCGGAGCTGTTCCGGCACTTCGACCGCTGGCGGCTCGACCAGCCCGCCGACCGCGACCCCGTCCGGCCGAACACCGACCGCGCCGAGTTCCCCGTCATCCGCCCCGAACTCGGCGCGGGCGACCTGCTGATCTGGAACGGCATGCTCGCCCACGGCGTCGCGCCCAACACCTCCGCCGACGGCGTCCGCGCCGTGCAGTACCTGTCGATGATGCCCGCCCTGGAGGAGCACCAGGCGCTCCGGAACTCCCGCGTCGCGTCCTGGCGCCAGCTGAGCACCCCCGACTGGAACGCCACGCTGCTCGGCGACGCGCACCGCCATGAGTCCGAGCGCTACGCCGCCGCCGCGCTCACCCCGCTCGGCGAGCGGCTGCTCGGGCTCGCCTCCTGGTCCGAAGAGTCCACCGAGTTCGCCGGGGCCGCCGGGCCCGCGGCCGCCGCCCACCGGTGAACGGGAGAGCCACCATGCGCAAGATCTGCCTCGCCTTGCCCACCGACCGGGCCTGCGCCCCGATGGTCACCGCCCTCGGCCAGGAAGCCGCCCACGCGGCCGCGCACTTCGACGTCGAGGTGCACCTGCTGATCCTCGACTCCTCCGCACCACAGGACTTCGCCGAGCACGCCCGCGCCGCCCGCGCCGCCGTCGGTGTCCCGCACGTCGTCGTCCACCACCTCGACGAGGACGCGCAGCGCGCCTTCCTGCGCCAGGTCATCCAGCGCTCCGGCGCCCCGAAGCCCGAGCTGCTGCTCGACCTGATGCTGCCCGCGGCCCTGTCCTACGGCGCCTGCACCAACCGCGCCTTCCTCGTCGCCAGCGCCCTCGGCTGCGCGTCCGTCCACCGCAGGGACTCCGACAGCCGCTACCAGGTCCAGGGCGGCGAGCCCCGCTACCCCGTCCACCACGAGCTGGCCTCCCTCGGCAAGGCCGCGGCCGACGCCGCCCCCAGCGTCCACGAGAGCGCCCTGGACCCCGTGCACGACGACAAGCCGGTGGCCCTGGTGGGCGCCTCCTTCATCGGCGAACCCTCCGTCGACATCGACGAGATGCGCGCCCTGGACCCCGAGGTGTACTACGACGTCGTCAGCCTCTGGGCCGCCGCCGACGCACCCGAGGCCGACAAGCGCGCGCTCGTCGAGGAGTCCTTCCGGGGCGCGGGCACCGAGCCGTTCACCAAGGACCACGCCGTCCTGACCCACGTCGACCCCCTGCGCGTCGACATGTGCAACATCAGCTTCCACCAGGTCCACGAGCGGGTGCCGCTGCCCCCGGCCACCGACACCATCGGCAGCGACTACGTCCTGATGCACGTGGTGCGCCACGCCACGCTCCCCGGCGTCCTGCACAACCGCCACATCGTGAACTTCCACACCGCCGAACGCCGCACCGACCCCGGCTTCGCCGCCTACCACCTGCGGTTCACCAAGTTCTTCCTGTCGATGCTGTACCTCAACGACCTGTACGCGGCGCTCGCGCGGGCCGGTTCCTCGCTCCTCGACGACGCCCACGGCGTACGGGCCGCGCGCGTCGCCGAACTCGTCCGCGACAGCACCCGTCTGGACACGGCCGAGAACGAGCACCGCCTGGACGTGCTTGAGCGCTCCTACCGCCGACTCGGCGGCCGGTACGCCGAGTTCGCCGCGACCCTGCCCGCGCGCCGGGCCCGCCTGATCGACGAGGCACGCCAGGACATGGACGACTTCGCCCTGCTCATCGAGGCCTGGGCGGCCCTGACCCGGGCCAGCGCGGCCACGCACGTCCCCCGGCTCGGCCGGGAGCGGAACGAGCCATCGACATGACTGACACAGCTGACCTGACGGGCCTGGCCGATATGGCCGACACCCATGTCCCCGCACCGCTCCGCGCGGCCCTGGCCGCCGCCACCGAGGACCAGATCGTCTACGACCTGCCGGGCATCGAGCGGCGGTACGACGCGCTGCGGCGCGAACTGCCCGGCGTCGCCGTGCGGTTCGCGATGAAGGCCTGCCCGCTGGACGAGGTCCTCGCCCGCCTCGCCCGGCGCGGCGCCGGCTTCGACGCGGCGAGCCCGCACGAGATCACCCAGGCCCTCGCGACCGGCGTGCCCGCCGACCGGGTCCACTACGGCAACACCATCAAGTCCGACCGGAACATCGCCGCCGCGCACCGCCTCGGCATCAGGGACTTCGCGACCGACAGCGTCGAGGACGTCCTCGCGATCGCCGCCCTCGCCCCCGGGGCCCGGGTGTTCTGCCGCCTCGCCACCGACGGGCACGGCGCGCTGTGGGGCCTCAGCCACAAGTTCGGCTGCTCCCCCGCCGACGCCCTGCGGGTCATGGAGACGGCACGGGACACGGGCCTGACCCCGGCGGGCCTGTCCGTGCACGTCGGCTCGCAGCAGATGACGGCCGAGGCCTGGCGCTCGGCCCTTGAGCGCATGGCCGACGTCGTCGCGGCCCTCGACCGGCGCGGCCTGCACCTCGACCACGTCAACCTCGGCGGCGGCCTGCCCGCCCTCGGCTACCGCGACCGCCACGGCCGCCCCCTCCAGCCGCCCCTGGACAAGATCTTCGCCGTCATCCGCGAGGGCATCCGGCGACTGCGGGCCCTCTCCCAAACGCCCCTGGACTTCGTGATCGAGCCGGGCCGCCATCTCGTCGCCGACCACGGCGCGGTCCGCGCCCATGTGTCGAGGCTCTCCGCCCGGCGGCACGACACGGGCGCACCGCGGCACTGGCTGTACCTCAGCTGCGGCAAGTTCAACGGCCTGTACGAGATGGACGCGCTGCAGTACGCGCTGGTGTTCCCCACCCACCGCGGCGCCGACCGGGTCCCGGCCGTCATCGCGGGCCCCACCTGCGACAGCGACGACGCCTACAGCCACGAGCGGCTCGTCCGGGTGCCGCGCGCCGCCGCGTCCGGGGACCCGGTGTGGGTGCTTTCCAGCGGCGCGTACGCGACGAGTTACACGACCTTGGGGTTCAACGGCTTCGGCCCGCTGCCCCACACCTGGATACGCGGCGAACGCGACGCCCTGACGGGGGCGGCGCCGGGAGGACGACGGTAGATGCGCACCACCCCCCTGTCCCACACGACCGGCCCCGCCACCCTGTCCGGCCCCCGCATCCGGCCCATCGCCGAGGGCGACTGGGACGGCATCGCGGCCCTGGAGGCCGAGGCGTACACCCCCCTCGGCCTCTGCGAGGGCCAGGACGCGCTGCGGTCGCGCGCCCGCCCCTCGCCCGGCACCTGCTCCGTACTGACCAGCGAGGAGGGCACGGTGGGCTACGTCCTCGCGCTGCCCTACCCGCTGTTCCAGTGCCCCGACCTCACTCAGGAGGAGAGCGCCCCCTTCTCCTCCCGCAACCTGCACCTGCACGACCTCGTCATCGCCCGGCCCTGCCGCGGCCGGGGCCTCGCCCGGCGGCTGCTGCGCCATCTGTCGGCGGTGGCGCGGTCGCAGGGCTACGAACGGATCTCGCTGGTCGCCGTCGGCGGCAGCGACACCTACTGGTCGGCGCGCGGCTTCGAGCCGCATCCACAGGTCCCGCTCCCCGACGGCTACGGCACGGACGCGCTCTACATGTCGACGGCCCTGTCCGCCGCGCCCCCGGCCACCGCACTCCCCGAACGACGAAGAGGCTGATGTGACGCACATGTCGCGCGGGCGCGACGAGTTCCGCCGGACCCAGCTGGCCATCGCGGCGCTGTTCTGCGCCCTCGGCTTCCAGTACGCCACGTGGGCGGCGCGGCTGCCCGCGCTCAAGTCCCGCCTCGGCGCGAGCGAGGCCGAACTCGGGCTGCTCCTGATGGCCTGCGGGGTCGGGGCCGCGCTGTCCTTCCCGCTGGTCGCCGCCCTGACCCGGCGGTGGGGCTCGCGGCGCCTGGCGTTCGTCTCCGCCCTCTTCCTCGGCCTGCTGCTGCTCGCCCTCGCCGCCGCGCCGAACTATCCGGTCGCGCTGCTCGTGATGGTCGCCGACGGCGTGGGCGTCGGCTGTCTGAACGTCGCCATGAACGCGCAAGGGGCCGCCCTCGAAGCCCGCTACGGCCGCACGTCCATGGCCAAGCTGCACGCCACGTTCAGCGGCGGCTCGCTCGGCGCCGCCCTGCTCGCCTCCGGCGTCAGCGCGCTGACGCCGTCCGTGGCCCTGCACTTCGGCATCGCGGCCCTGCTGGTCCTGCTGCTCGCGATGTACGCCGAGCCGGGGCTCCTGACGGAGGAGCAGCCCGCCGACGAGCCCCGCGAGAAGACCCGCCGCGGCTGGGTCCCGCCCTCCGCCGTCACCCTGTGGATGGGGTGCGCCATGGTGTTCGGCACGGTGACGGAGGGCGCGATGAACGACTGGTCGGCGCTGTACCTGAAGGACGTCGCGCACGCGTCGGCGCGCGTCGCCCCGCTCGGCATCGCCGTCGTCTCCGTGATGATGGTGCTCGCGCGCCTGTTCGCCGACGGCTGGCGCACCCGCTGGGGCGACGCCCGCGTGGTCCGCGCGGGCAGCGTCCTGGCCGCCGCGGGCCTGGCCTCAGCGCTCCTGGCGGGCGGCGTCGTACCGGCCCTGCTCGGCTTCGCCTGCATGGGCCTCGGCATCGCCGCCGTCACGCCGTGCGTGTACGTGGCCGCCGCCCGGCAGGGCCCGCGGGCCCTCGCCCTGGTCGCCGCCATGGGCACGACCGGACTCCTGGCCGGGCCCCCGGTCATCGGCTTCATCGCGAGCGGCAGCAGCCTGGTCTGGGGCATGGCCACCGTCGCCCTCTCCGCCCTGCTCGTCTCCGTGTGCGCCCTGCGGATCCGCTGGACGCCCGTGGAGCGGACGGCCGGGGAACCCGTCTGAGCGGGCGGCTAAATCCGCCCTGTTGACCCTTTTCACCCGTTGCGTTCCGAGGCGTGTGCGACAGAGGGCGGCCACCAGGCAACCCCACGGCGCCCGTTGCCCTCCTTCAGCACTAGAGCCCCCGCGACGTCACGGGGGTCTCGGGGGATCCGACCGTTAGTAGGAGGACTGTCTTGAACCGTGTCCCGCGCTTGGCGACTGCCGCTGTCACGGCACTCGCGCTTGCGGTGGGCCTGCCGGAGCTCGCGTTCGCGTCGCCGGACCAGCCGCGCGCGCCACGCTCCGCGGACCGAATAGCACCCGGTCAGCCGACCGGATTCGGGGACCGGCTGCCGCCGGGCTGGGAGCTCACCGGTGACGGCGCCGACCGGCACCTGGTGTGGCGCGCGCCCGAGCGGGTGCCCATGGGCGACGCCCGCGTGGAGTTCTA
Source organism: Streptomyces sp. NPDC043996 (assembly GCF_056435225.1). NCBI lineage: Bacteria > Bacillati > Actinomycetota > Actinomycetes > Kitasatosporales > Streptomycetaceae > Streptomyces > Streptomyces sp. NPDC043996. The sequence continues at coordinate 176,876 of NZ_JBWKEY010000008.1, forward strand.
CGCCGGTGACCGCCTGCTCGGCCGCCCCTCGGCCGCCGACGACCAGCGCACGTTCCGGCTGAAGCTCGACGAGAGCGACGTCGGCGCGCAGGACGAGCTGACGGACCTCCAGGCGCACGCGGGCGGCCGCCGTCTCGACAAGCCGGAGGCCGCGGCGCCGCCCCAGGACGTGGCGCCCGCGCCCGACCGGCTGCCCGCCGCCGACGCCGACCCCGGCAAGCCCGGCCAGTACCGCACCGTCAAGGGCGAGTACGACCTGGACCCGGTGAAGCTGCCCGGCTTCCCCAAGAAGGTGGAGGTGCGGGCCACCGTCGTCGGCCCCAAGGGCGCCCCGGGCAAGCGCCCGCTGGCCCTCTTCCTGCACGGCCGCCACGCCACCTGCTACAGCGGCTCCGCCAGCTCCGGCAAGGTGACCGGCGACTGGCCCTGCAAGGCGGGCACCAAGCCGATCCCGAGCTACCGGGGCTATCTGCACGACCAGAAGCTCCTGGCGTCGCAGGGCTATGTGACGGTGTCGATCTCCGCCAACGGCATCAACGGCCAGGACGACGTGGCCATCGACGGCGGCGCGCAGGCCCGCTCGTCCCTGGTGCGCCAGCACCTCGGCCGCTTCGCCGACTGGTCGGCCGACCCGTCGAAGGCGCCCAAGGCCGTCCGCGAGACCGCTCCGGCCGACCTCTCGAAGGTCCTCCTCGTGGGCCACTCCCGCGGCGGCGAGGGCGTCAACCGCGCCGCCCTCGACTCCCGTTACCAGCCGCCCGCGGACCAGGACGGCGCCCCCGGCAAGGCCCGCTGGCAGGTCCGCGGCACCGTGCTGATCGGCCCCACGATCTTCGGGCACAACCCCGACCCCGACGTGCCGTCCATGACGATCCTGCCGGGCTGCGACGGTGACGTGTCCGACCTCCAGGGTCAGATCTACTCCGACGGCACCCGCGGCGTCAGCGGCGGCACCGCCCTGCACAGCTCGGTCTACGTGGTCGGCGCCAACCACAACTTCTTCAACACCGAGTGGACGCCCGGCCAGGCCGCGGCCCCGGCCGACGACGACTTCTACGGCGGCGACCGGCCCGACCCGGTGTGCTCGCCAGGACACGGCCCCCGGCTGAAGGCCAAGGCGCAGCAGCGGGCGGGCTCCACGTACATCGCGGCCGCCGCCCGCCTGTTCGTCGCGGGCGACGACAAGGCGCGCCCGCTGCTCGACGGCTCCGGCAAGAGCGCGCCCTCGGCGGGTGCCGCGCGCGTGCTCAGCCACGCCGTCGGCGGCAACCGCACGCCGCTCATCGTGCCGGACACCTCGGCGGCCGTCTCCGGCGGCCGTCTGTGCAAGCAGGTCGACGGCTCCGCCGACACCTCCTGCCTGCCGCGCCGGGCGAAGGGCAGGTCGCCGCACTTCGCCTCCTTCGACGTCTCCCCGGAGCCGGGCCGGTACGCGTACGCGATGCGCTGGTCGCGGGCGGGCGCCACGATGGCGATGACGCCCAAGGCCCCGGTGTCCGTGGCGGACGCCAAGTCGCTCGCGCTGCGCCTGTTCGTGCCGCCGAACAGCACCGGCACCAAGCTGGACGTGAGCGTCGTCGACGCCTCCGGCAAGCGGGCGAAGCTCGGCCAGGTCCGCCCGAAGGGGCTGCCCGGCACCGCGAACACGGCCTCCTACTGGGCGCGCGAGCTGCGCGTGCCGCTGACGGGCGCCGCCGACGCGGGCCTCGACCTGAAGCAGCTGAAGAGCCTGGAGCTGACCTCCGTCAGCGGTTCCGGTCAGGCGTGGCTGATGGACGCCTGGGGCTGGCGCCCCGGCACGCCGGAGGTCGGCACGTCCCCGCTGGCCCGCGTCGACGTGGGCCAGCTGACGGTCGACGAGGGCGACTCCGGGGTGCGCACCTACCGCGCCCCGGTGCGGGTGACCGGTGAGGGCGCGGGCAAGGTGCGCCTGTTCGTGCCGAAGCCCGGCTCGGACCGGTTCACGTCCAAGGTGGTGACGGTGCGTCCGGGCGACACGTCCCTGGAGGTGCCGTTCGAGGTCAAGGGCAATAAGCGCTACGGCGATCCGGTCAGCCACTCGGTGCTCGCCAAGGCCGTGCGCGGCGCGGTGGTCGGCGCGTACCACGGCGGCGTGACCGTCCGCGAGGACGACCCGATGCCGAAGGTGACCGTGAAGGCGATCGCCGACAAGGTCACCGAGGGCAAGACCCTGAAGTGGCGCGTTTCGCTGTCGGAGGTCGCGGACACGGACATCTGGTCCGGATTCCGCTTCGAGCGGGTCACCGGCGGCAAGGAGCTGTCCACGAAGGACGTGCCGCGGCGCTGGCTGAAGGAGCTCATCGGCCAGGTGCCGAGCAGCGCGAAGCCGCTGTCCAAGATGGCGGAGGACCCGTATCTGTCGGCCGGCGTCCCCGCGGGCAAGAAGAGCGTCGTGGTGAGCGTGCCCACCGTCAAGGACCGGGCGCGTGAGGGCCGCGAGTCGGTGCGGCTTCGGCTGTACACGTACGGCCCCGACTGGCAGGAGCACCGGGGTCCGGTGGTCACCGGACGGGTGAGCGACGCGTCGTAGTCACGGCGTACGCGTCAAACGAAGGGCGGGCGGCTCCGTGAGGGGCCGCCCGCTCTCGCGTTTCCGGGTCCGGTGGCTCTAGTTCCAGGGGTTGGCGGGCTGGTCGTTGATGGCCGTCCAGAAGCGGGTGCCCACCGGCACGTCGCCGTACGCCCAGAAGCTCCAGCCGCCCGAACTGCCGAGGTCGGGGCCGTACTTGCCGTCGTGGAACTCGGCCATGCGCCAGCCCTTGCCGAAGGTGTTGGCGCAGACGCCGTCGGCGACGGCGCGGCTGGTGAGACGGGTGCCGCGGACCGGGTTGCTGGCCGCGACGGTGCCCTGGGACCAGCCCGCGTAGAAGTCCGGGGTGATGCCCGCGGGCACGGGGCTGCCGTCGACCTTCAGGCACAGGACGGGCAGCGCGGTGGTCGTCGCCGTGTCGCCCTGGTACGGATCACTCAGCGGGCCGCCGCCCACACGGACGGTGCCGTTCGGCCCGTCCGCGAAGAACGTCCACGTCAAGGCCTTGGTGTTCTGGGCGCCGGACGGTTCGGCGACGGCCGGGGCCGCGGTGCCCGCGGTGATCGCGAGGACGGCGGCGCCCAGGGACGCGGCGAGCGCGGACAGCTTGATCGAGCGCAAGGCTCCTCCTCATAGCTGGTGCGGAATCGCTGGTGCGGGATGAGGACCTCAGGTGCCGGTCGTTCGAGGATTCTTCACTTTCTTCACACCGGCTCCAAGAGGCATAACCGGACATCCATGGCACCGGCCACCCCGCGCCCCACCGCCATCGCATCCCTCCAGCCGGGGGCCAAGTGGGCACAACCCGCCCGCATGGCCTCCCGGCGAGCGGGTACCAGACACGTGGGCCCCGCCGCGCTCCCCCGTCGCGGCGGGGCCTCTCGCTGCCCCGCGGGATCAGACCGCCGGGGCCGGGTAGGTCGGGTACTCCACCCCGGAGACGTGCTGGACGACGCGGATGACCTGGCAGGAGTAGCCGAACTCGTTGTCGTACCAGAGGTAGAGGATCGCGTTGTCGCCGTCGACCTTGGTGGCGCCCGCGTCCACGATCGAGGCGTGGCGCGAGCCGATGAAGTCGTTGGAGACGGCGTCGGGGGCGCTGGTGAAGTCGATCTGGCGGCGCAGCGGGGAGGTCAGCGAGACGTCGCGGAGGTAGTCGAGGACCTCGTCGCGGCTGGTCTCGCGCCCGAGCCGCAGGCTGAGGATCGCTATCGACACGTCCGGCACCGGGACCCGGATCGAGCTGCCCGTGATCGGCGCCTTGAGGTCCGGAAGGGCCTTGGCGACGGCGGAGGCGGCACCGGTCTCGGTGATCACCATGTTGAGCGGCGCCGAGCGGCCGCGGCGGTCCGACTTGTGGTAGTTGTCCAGCAGGTTCTGGTCGTTGGTGAACGAGTGGACGGTCTCCACGTGGCCGCGGAGGACGCCGAACTCGTCCGCCATCGCCTTCAGCGGCGGGACGATCGCGTTGGTGGTGCAGGACGCGCAGGACAGGACCCGCTCGTCCGGCTTGATCATGTCGTGGTTGACGCCGTGCACGATGTTGGGGACGTCGCCCTTGCCGGGGGCGGTCAGGACCACCTTGTCGATGCCGGGGCGCAGGTGCTGGGAGAGCCCCTCGCGGTCGCGCCACTTGCCGGTGTTGTCGACGAGGATGGCGTCCTTGATGCCGTACTCGGTGTAGTCGATCTCGCTCGGGTCGTTCGCGTAGATCACCTTGATGGTGTTGCCGTTGGCGACGATCGCGCTGTTCGCCTCGTCGACGGTGATCGTGCCCTGGAACTGGCCGTGGATGGAGTCGCGGCGCAGCAGCGAGGCCCGCTTGACCATGTCCTCGGCGGCCCGCTCGCCGCCGCCGCGCACGACGATGGCGCGCAGCCGCAGGCCGTTGCCGGAGCCCGCCTTCTCGATGAGCAGCCGGGCGACGAGGCGCCCGATGCGGCCGAAGCCGTACAGGACGACGTCGCGCGGCTCACGGCATTCGATCTTGTTGGCGCCGGTGGCGCCCGCGACGGCCTCGGCGGTGAAGGCCTCCACGGTGAGACCCCGGTCGTCGGCCTTGTACGTCGCGGCGAGCATGCCGAGGTCGATCTGGGAGGGGCCGAGGTCGAGCGCGGTCAGCGCCCGCAGGAACGGCATCGTCTCGGTGACCGAGAGCTCCTCGCCGGCTATCTGCCGGGCGAATCGGTGGGTCTTGAGGATGCTGACCACCGACTTGTTCACCAGGGAGCGGCTGTGGAGGAGGACGGTGACGTCCCGCTCCCGGTGCAGCTTCCCGATGATCGGGATCATCGACTCCGCGATCTCCTCGCGGCGCTTCCAGTCAGTGAACGAGTCTTCGTTGACAGTCACAGGCTTATCTCTCGATCGAGCTAGGCGGCGCTCATATGCTAACCCGACACTCGACCGCCCCCTCAGCGCCCCCTACGCGCCCCCTCCTCCCGCTAGGGCCCACCGGTATTGCACTTAGTTCAAGTTGATCAGGAGGAGAGGGCGGCGCCGGGTCAGAAGTCGTCGGCGCTGCGCACGCGCTCCCGGATCCAGACACCGGCGGGCTTGAGCTTGCCGGTGCCGGTCCAGGGGCCGTTCGCGCCGCACGTGCCGGTCTTGTAGACGGCGCCGGTGCGATGGTCGTCGGAGAAGTTCCAGTTCACCCAGCTGATCTTCTTCGAGGCCATCAGGTCCAGGTACTTCTGCGACATGGCGAAGTCGTTCGAGCCCTCGCCCGCGTAGTTCTGGGTGCCGAACTCCGTGACGAACACGGGGAGTCTGGCGGCCGCGCGGGCGAGCGTGTTCAGATACTCCTCGCGGTGCGAGTCCGCGTAGAAGTGGAACGTGTACATGATGTTGGCGGCCTTCACCGGGTTGTTCACCACCTCGGTCTCGTCGGCGCCCTCCGAGACGCCGAACGAGGACCAGGCCCGGGTGCCGACCAGGACGGGCGCGTCGCCGTCGATGCCCCTGATGACCGGGATGATCTGCTCGGCGTAGGACTTGATCCGGCTCCAGCTCACCCCGCTCGGCTCGTTGGCGATCTCGTACAGGACGTTGTTCTTGCCCTGGTGGCGCTGGGCGATCTCGGTGAAGAACGTCTTGGCGCGGGCGAGGTTGGCGTGCGGGTCGCCGGGGTCGAGCATGTGCCAGTCGACGATCACGTACATGCCGCGCGCGGTGGCCTGCTCGATCAGGGAGTGGGCGAGGTCGGTGAACTTGCGCGGATCGGAGGCGTAGCCGCCTTCTTGGACGTACGTCGAGACGCGCAGCACATCGGCGTTCCAGTCGCCCGCGAGGGCGTCGAGGGAGCCGCTGGTCAGACAGTTCGCGTACCACTGGGTGCCGTGGCTGCTCATGCCGCGCAACTGGATGGCCTTGCCGTTCTTGTTGCACAACCGGGTGCCGCAGACGGTGAGTTGACCGTTGGCGGCGACCGGGGTCGCGGCCGCAGCGCGCGGGGCGGCGCGATCGCCGGTGGGACCCGGGGCGCTGGCGGCGACGGACGAGGCGGCACCGAGGACGCCTGCGACGAGGGCGGCGGCGAGGGCGGCCGCCGGGCGGACTGGTCTCATGGGGGGACTCCAGACCGTTGAAGGATAGGAACCTTTCCTAACTGTTGGATACCAGCGACGGGAGCGACTCACAAGGTCCATGACAAAAGTGGGGCGGGGGGTGCGCGTTCCCGCAGCCGGGTGGGGCCGGGGCGTTGCCCTGTCCGGCTCCCTTACGTGGGGCTAAGTTGTGCGGTATGAGCAACCTTGATCGGCAGGCGACCCCGTCCCTGTGCGGCGGGCGCGGGTTCGTCGTCGCGGAACCCGTGCGCGAGCTGCTGAGCCCCCGCAACGTCAAGCTCGGCGAGTCCAGCGAGGTGCGCAGGCTCCTGCCCAACCTCGGCCGCCGCATGATCGGCGCCTGGGCGTTCGTTGACCACTACGGGCCCGACGACATCGCCGACGAGCCCGGCATGCAGGTGCCGCCGCACCCGCACATGGGCCTGCAGACCGTCAGTTGGCTGCACGAGGGCGAGGTCCTGCACCGGGACAGCACCGGCAGTCTGCGCACGATCCGCCCCCGCGAGCTCGGCCTGATGACGTCCGGGCGGGCCATCAGCCACTCGGAGGAGAGCCCGAAGTCCCACGCCAGGTTCCTGCACGGCGCGCAGCTCTGGGTCGCCCTGCCCGACGCCCACCGCCACACCGACCCGCGGTTCGAGCACTACGCCGAGCTGCCGGTCGTCACCTCCCCCGGGCTCACCGCCACGGTGCTCCTCGGGGACCTCGACGGCGCCGTGTCCCCGGGCACGACGTACTCGCCCCTCGTCGGCGCCGACCTCGCCCTCACCGCGGGCGCCGACGTCCGGCTCCCGCTGGTGCCTGACTTCGAGTACGGCGTCCTGGCCATGTCCGGGGAGGTCCGCGTCGACGGCGTGCCCGTCCTGCCGGGCTCGATGCTGTACCTGGGCTGCGGCCGCACCGAGCTGCCGCTGCGGGCCGAGTCCGACGCCGGGATCATGCTGCTCGGCGGGGAGCCGTTCGACGAGGAACTGATCATGTGGTGGAACTTCGTCGCCCGCACCCAGCGCGAGATCGAACAGGCCCGCGAGGACTGGATGACGGGCTCCCGCTTCGGCGAGGTGAAGGGCTACGACGGCGGCCCGCTGGCGGCCCCGGAACTCCCGTCGGTGCCGCTGAAGCCCCGGGGGCGGGTGCGCTGAGCGGGGACCCCTTCCCCGCCGACGCGTGCGTAAGCCTCCGGTCAGCCCAGCCAGGGCCAGCTCCGTAGGTGACTCAGGACCGGGTGGCCGTCCCGCACGCCCCTTGGCTGTCCTCATGCGTGCCCGTGTCCAGCGGCTTGCTCCGGTCGTACGGGTCGACCTTGCGGCCGTCTCCCCGCCCCGCGGCGTGCTCGGACCCGAAGGCGGGGACGAAGTAGCCGGTGGTGTTGTCGCAGCCGCCGTTGGTCGTGTCCGACTTGTAGGAGACGAGGGAGAACGTTCCCGGCTTGGTGACCACCTTGGCCGGGTCGTCCCAGCTCAGCACGAGCTCGCGGCGCACGATGGTCCGCGCGACGTCGTCGCCGCCCGCCGTGGCGCGTACGACCGGATACACATAGGTGACATCGGCCGTCACCTCGAGCGCACCGCGCTCGCCCTCCCGGTAGGTGACCCGGCCCCGGGTCTTGACGACCTTCCCGACCAGCCGCGCCTTGGCCGGGGCGAAGCGGCTGAACAGCAGCAGCGGGTCATCGTCCCGGACGGGCGCGCGGAACGCGGTCGCCAGGTAGTCCTGGACATCGCGCTGGTGCGGATTGATCAACGCGATCGCCTTCCTGGGCCGCTCCCCGCGCAGCACCCCGGAATCCAGGTTGGCCGCGGTGAGGAAGTCCTGCGTCCGGGCGAGCGCTCGCGCGACCTGCTCCCGGCCCATCCAGCCGGTCGCCCGCGCCGCTGGCACGTCCACCCCCTCCGCCCCGTTGGCCCACCGCGCCGCGGGGGAACCCTTGAACGGGGCGTCCAGGGTGGGCGATTGGCCCGCCCCTCGCGCAGACGGCCCAGACTCACTGTCACCGCCTCCGCCACCGAACCACCCCGCCACCCGATCCGGAGCCACCGCCACGACCAGCAGTCCTAGCGCGACCAGCAGTCCGACCACGTACCAGAGTATGCGCCGGGGCCGCCGGGCCGGCTGGTGCGTCCGCCAGCCCTCCGGCCGCCCGCCCTCCCCGCGCAGTCGCTCCGTCACCATCCGAGCCCGCGCCGAATGCTCCTTCGGCGCCCCGGGAGTCCCCGCCTCCGCATCCCGCAGGAAGCGCTCCCACTCCTCGTCCGGTATGGACGGTCCGCCGTTGCCCACGATCTCTTCCCCCACTTCCCTCCCCGCCCCCTCCTCAGGGACGGTCACCACGCGCCCACATGAGCGGCACCACATCATCACTCTGTGACCGTGGCGGCGGATCAGCGGGGCTCGTCCGGTGACGTGGCCGGGAGGCGCAGGGGGTCCCGGGGCTCGGGCGTGGGGCGGGGGCTGGACTCGGGGTGGTGGAAGTGGTCGAGCAGCGGGCCGGTGATGACGGTGGTGACGACGGCCATCATGACCATCGCGGTGAACATCTGGCCGTCGAGGGCTCCGATGCCGAGGCCCACGTTGAGGATGACGAGTTCCGTCAGGCCGCGCGCGTTCATGAGCGTGCCAAGGACGGCCGCCTCCCGCCCGGTCGCCCCCGTGAGCCGGGCCGCGCCCGCGGCGCCGAGGAACTTCCCGCTGCACGCCACCACGAGCACGGCCAGCAGGATCACCACGCCCTTGCCGCCGAGTCCGCCGAGGTCCACGGCGAGGCCCGTGACGACGAAGAAGACCGGCAGCAGGAGCAGACTGGTCTGCTCGATGCGCTCGGGGATCTCGGGGGCGCTCGCGTCGACCTCGGCCCGGGGCACGACGGCGCCGAAGGCGAAGGCGCCGAACACCGCGTGCAGCCCGATGACCTCCGTCGCCCAGGCGCTCAGGAGCAGCCCCACGACGAGCACGGCGTGGGTGACCAGGGCCCCTGACCACGGCCGTGCCGGGGCCAGCGCCCAGGCGAGGGCGGGCCGGACAAGCCAGACCAGGCCGACGAGCAGCGCGGCCGACGTGAGCGCCATCCGGGCGAGCGGCCAGGGGCCGGAGTCGTCCGCGAGCGCGACGACCAGCGCGAGGATGATCCAGGCGAGGACGTCCTGGATGGCCGCGCAGGCGACGGCGATGGCCCCCACGGGGTCCTTCTGGAGGCCGCGTTCGCTGAGGATGCGGGCGAGTACGGGGAAGGCGGTGATGGACATCGCGGCCCCGAGGAACAGCGACGGCACCAGCAGGCCTTCCGTCTTCATCTCCGACCGCACGAACCAGGGGGACAGGGCCACGGCGAGCGCGACGCCCAGGGCGAACGGCAGGGCCACGGAGCTCAGCGACACGGCCGTGATCCGGCGGCCGTGGTGGCGCAGGTGGGAGGTGTGGAACTGGTAGCCGACGCCGAACATGAAGAGCACCAGGCCGAGTTGGGACAGGGCCTGGAGGAGGGGCCTGATGTCGGCGGGGAAGAGCGTGTCGACGAGGTCGCCCGGCAGCAGGCCCAGCACGCTGGGCCCCAGCGTGATGCCGGCGATGATCTCACCGACGACCGCTGGCTGCCGGGCGCGCTGGGCGAGCGTGGCGAAGACGAAGGCGGCGGCGAGCACGAGGGCCAGCGCGCTCAGCAGGCTCGCCGTGGTGGCGGATGAGGACCCCGCCGCGGCGATGTGTGCACTCACTGTCCGGCTCTCCGTTCGCGGTCCGGCGGGTCGCTGCTATCCGTGGTGCAGCCTGCGCAGGTACTCATGGGTCGACGGCAGCGTCTCGACGAGTTCGGCCTGTCGGCGTTTGATGTCGGCGAAGACGGCCTCCGACGCCTCGACGGACTCCGGCCGCAGGGACAGCGACGGCAGCGGATGGTCAGGGAGCAGACCGAGCCCCGTGAAGATGCAGTAGTAGCTGGAGTTGTTCCAGAAGTTCCGGAACTCCGCCTCGAAGTTCCCGTAGTAGTTCGTCTCGTCGACGATCGGCGTCTCCACGGAGAGGCCCGCCTTGTATATGTTCACCTTCTCGGTGAAATCGTCGGAGAACTTCAGTTCCTTGCAGGCGCGCCAGAACGGCGTGTCATCGCGGGGCGAGAAGCCGAAGTGGCCCTGGATGAAGTCCCGGGTGTCGTCGAACATCTTCTCCACTTCGATGTTGAACCGGTCCGTGAGGATCGGCTCGAAGCGTTTGTCGGGGAAGTGTTTCACCAACTGGTAGAGGCTGGCGTAGATGAAGTAGATGCCGGTGGACTCCAGGGGCTCGACGAAGCAGGAGGAGAGGCCGATGCCGACGCAGTTGCGCACCCAGGCCCGCCGGTTGCGGCCTACCCGGAATTTTATCTGGTTGAGCGGCTGCGTCTCCGGGTCGAGGTTCCACATCCGGCAGAATTCCTCCGTCGCGGAATCCTGCGACTGGAATCGGCTGGAGTAGACGTAGCCGGTGCCGAACCTGCCGAGCATGGGAATCTTCCAGGTCCATCCCGAGGACATCGCGATGGCGGAGGTGTACGGTTCGATGCCGTCCTTGTCGTCGTCGTTGGGGACCGCGGTGGCGACCGCGCTGTCGTTGAGCAGATAGTCGCTCATGTCCAGGAACGGCTCGCGCATCAGCTGGTTCATCAGCAGGCTGCGGAAGCCGGAGCAGTCCACGAACAGGTCGGCGGCGAGGCGGGTGCCGGTCTCGGTGTTGATGGCCGTGACGAATCCGCGGTGGTCGATCTCGGCGTGGGTGTAGCGGTCCTTGACGTGGGTCACGCCCAGCTTCCCGGTGGCGAAGCGGCGCAGGTAGTCGGCGACCAGGTTGGCGTCGAAGTGCCAGGCGTAGGTCGTCCACCTGGTGCCGTCGAGGTGGCAGGGCGCGAGGTTGTGGTCGAAGACCGCGGGCTGTACGTAGCAGGAGCGGTCGAAGGGCTCGGCGCTCGCGCCGGCTGCCTTGCGGTACGTCCAGTAGTGCGACAGCGGCAGGTTCTCGTGGTCGGGCAGCAGCCCGAAGAGGTGGTCGAAGGAGTCGGCGGGTCCTTCAGCCGGGCGCCGCGCCGAGCGCTCTCCGGCGCCGGGAGTGCGCCAGTTGATGAACCTGATGCCCATCTTGAAGCTGGCATTGCACTCGCGCATCCATTCCTCTTCGGCGAGGCCGAGGAAGTCGAAGAAGACTTTGTGCAGGTTCGGGATGGTCGCCTCGCCCACGCCGATTTTCGGGATCGCGGGCGCTTCCAGGAGCGTGATGTTCACCTGGGGGCCGAGCGCCTTGCCGAGATAGCACGCCGACATCCAGCCCGCGGTACCACCGCCCAGAATTACGATGTCCCGTATCCGGTTGTCGTCCATGGGGCACTCCTTGTCTTGGTCGCGGTACGAGAGGGCTCTGTGGAATCCGAAGGTTTCGGAGCCGGGCGGCCAGTGCTACGTTTTCTGTGCTTCGGCGCCTGAGGCATTGCGCCGCGGTGGTCCTCCGGGTCACCGCTTGGCCGTTTGGCGATGCTCCGTTCCCGTCAGTCGAGATCCTCCCGCGTCACGTCCGTGGATGATTCCTTCATGGGTGTGGCATGCGACCGTTGGCTCGATGCCAGCAGAAAGAGGGCAGGAATGACAGAGTCGATCGAACACAGGGTCAAAGCGGCAACGAGGGGCGAGGGATTCCGCGCGATGATGCGTGGTTTTCCGACGGGAGTGGCCGTGGTCACCGCGCTCGATCTCGAAGGTCACCCTTGGGGCATGACCTGCTCGTCGTTATGCAGTGTCACGCTCGAACCGCCGACCCTGCTGGTGTGCCTGCGCGGGAAGAGCCCGACGCTTGCGGCCATTTTGGACCGGGGGGAATTCGCGGTGAACCTGCTGCACGCCGACGCGCAGACGACGGCCGAGCTGTTCGCGTCGGGCGCCCAGGACCGCTTCGACCGCGTGCCCTGGCATCTCGACGGCGACTGCGCGGGTCCGCATCTGCGCGAGGACGCGCACGCGGTCGCCGACTGCTGGACGCGTACGCCCCAGCCCGTCGGCGATCACGTCATCGTGTTCGGTGAGGTGTACGGGGTCACCAACGGCTCGCGCTGTCGGCCGCTGCTGTACGGGCTGCGCCGCTACAGCGTCTGGCCGCATTCCTGAGAGCACCGCGGCGGGCCCGCGCGTCACCTCTCCCCCGTCCCGGGCGTGGCGCGGTGACCGCTCGCGGGCCTGGCTTCGATGACGTGGTAGTCGGGCAGCCCTTCGGCGGCCGGTACGGCGGTGGCCGCGACGAAGGTGAACCCGGCTGCTTCCAGGAGCGCTTGGTACTCCCGCGCCGTGCGTTCGCGGCCGCCGGTGTAGACGAGGTTGTTCAGGTCGGTCAGACCGAAGCTGGCGGAGTCGGCGGGGGTGAGCAGCGGCGGCATCACGGTCTCGAACAGGAGCAGCCGGGCGGTGGGGGGCATGGCGTCCCGGCACCGGGTGAGCAGGGTGACCGCCGTGTCGTCGCCGACGTCCCGGATCAGGTGGTTGAGCAGATAGGCGTGGGCGTCCGTGCGGACCGGGCCCGTAAGGTCGCCCTCGACGACCTCGCAGCGCTTGCCGACCCCGGCCGCGTCGAGCGTGGCCCTGACGCCGTCGACCGCGGTCGGCAGGTCGTACAGCACGCCGTGCAGTTCGGGGGCGGTCGACAGGAGGGCGGCCATGAGGGCGCCGTCGTCGCCGCCGAAGTCGACGACCGTGCCGAAGCGGGTGAAGTCGTACACCTCGGTGAGGCCGACGGTGAACTCCTGGGTGGCGCGCGCCTTGGCCTCGCGGTACAGCGCCGACATCCGCGGGTCCCGCAGCGCCGTCTCGTGGGCCGTGAGCCGGGTGCCGGGGTGCCGCCAGGGCTCGCCGGTGCGGACGACGTGGGTGAGCGCGCCCCAGGCCTGCCACAGCTCGGGGGTGAGGGACAGCAGGACGTCGTCGTGGAGCGAGTCGGGGGTCCCGGTGCGCAGCTGGCCGCCGAGTTCGGTGAGGGCGAACCGGTCGGCGTCGAGCTGTTCGACGAGGCCGATGCCGACCAGGGCGCGCAGCAGGCGGCGCAGCGCGGCCGGGTCGGTGCCGGTGCGTTCGGCGAGTTCGGTGTATCCGTGCGGGGTGTCCGCGAGTGCGTCGGCGAGGCCCAGTTCCGCGGTCGCGTGCAGGAGCTGCGCGGTCACGTAGCCGGACACCATGGCGGGAAGGGGGGACTGCATCGTGGTGTCTCCCTCGTCAGGTGGTGTGGAGGGGGAGCTTGTTGACTCCGATCATGTCGGGGGTGTTGAAGAAGCTGGGCGGGTTGTCCGGGTCGGTGCGCAGCGCGGGGAAGCGGTCGAGGAGCGCGTTCAGCGCGATGCGCCCTTCGAGGCGGGCGAGGCCCGCGCCGATGCAGAAGTGGATGCCTCCGCCGAAGCCGAAGTGCGGGTTGGGGTCCCGGGTGGGGTCGAAGCGGTCGGGGTCCGGGAACTGCAGGGGGTCGCGGTTGCCCGCGCCCAGCCACAGGAACATCAGCTGGTCCTTCGGGATGTGCTGGCCGCCGACTTCGACGTCGGTCTCGGTGGCGCGGGTGAGCACCGTGGCGGGCGGCAGGAGGCGCAGCGCCTCTTCGATGGCGCCGGGGATCATGGACCGCTCGGCGCGTACGCGCTCCCGGTGCTCGGGGTTCGCGTCGAGGCACAGCATGGTGTTGCCGAGCACCATCGAGGTGGTGATGTGCCCGGTGATCAGCATGATGTTGGCGATGTTGATCGCTTCGTTGTCGGTGAGGCGCTCGCCGTCGATCTCGGCGGTGGCGAGGATGCTCATCAGGTCCTCGCGGGGGCGGCGGCGGCGCTCGGCGATGTGTCCGGCCAGGTACTCCAGGAGCGGTTGCAGCCGCTCGGTGCCCTCGCGGATGGCCTCGGGGCCTTCTTCGGTGTCCAGCGATGTGAAGCCGCTGAAGCTCTCGATGACGTTGTCCGCCCAGCCCTTGAACTGGTCGCGGTCGCTCGCGGGGACCCCGAGGAGTTCGGCGACGACGATGACCGGCAGCGGGTACGCCAGGTCGGCGACGAGCTCGATGTCGGGCTTGCCCGTGACCGCGTCGAGCAGTTCGTCGGTGATGGCGGCGATCCGCGGCCGCATCGCGGCGATCCGGGCGGGTGCGAAGGCGGGGGTGAGCAGCTTGCGGTACTTGCGGTGGGCCGGGGGGTCCATCTGGGAGAGGTCGCCCTCCATGAGGGAGGCGTCCACGCTGACGGGCAGCAGGCGTGCCGTACCGGAGGAGAAGGTCCGGTAGTCGTTCAGCATCTCGCGGCACTCGGCGTATCCGTAGACGTTCCACAGGTTCTGCGTCTCGTCGAACTCGATGGCCGCGTCGGCGCGTTCGCCGCGCAGCCAGCGGTGCTCGGGATGGATGTGCCACCGGTCGACGACCGAGGTCATGGCGGGCTCTCCCTTCGCTGGGCGGGTCAGTTGACCAGGACGGGCAGGCTGTCCATGCCGCCGGCGTCGGCGATCTGGATGAACGAGGGGGGACGGTCCGGGTCGGTGCGCAGCGTCGGGCAGCGGTCGAAGAGCACGTTCACCGCGGTCTTGGCGACCATGCGGCCCAGTCGTCTGCCGACGCAGAAGTGGACGCCGCGGCCGAAGCCCAGGTGCGGGTTGGGGGTGCGCGCCGGGTCGAAGCCGTGCGGGTCGGTGAAGACGCGCTCGTCGCGGTTGGCGGCGCCCGTCCACACCATGACGATCTGGTCCTTGGGGATGCGCGTTTCGGCCACGACGACGTCGGTGTTGGTGGCCTTGCCGACGCCGGAGATGGGCGAGACGTACCGCAGCGACTCCTCGATCATGGAGGGCACCAGTGAGCGGTCCGCGCGGACCCGTGCCGCCTGGTCGGGGAAGGCGTCCAGGATCAGCATGGTGTTGCTGAGGAGCATGGACGTGCTGTGGTGGCCGTTGATCACCAGGCGGTTGGCGATGTTGAACACTTCGATCTCGCTCAGCTTCTCGCCCTCGACCTCCGCGTGCACGAGGTGGCTGAGGAGGTCGTCGCCGGGCTCGTGCCGCCGTATGTCGGCGAGGCCGGTCCAGTACGTGCGCATGTCGCGGAGCAGGTCGAAGGCGCGCTGGAGTTCGTGCGGCTTCTCCTGGACGGCCTCGGGCGGCTCGAAGTCCCCGGAGTCGTCGACCATCTGCTGGGACCAGTGGTGGATGCGGGCGCGGTCCTCGCGCGGCACCCCGAGGAGTTCGCAGATCACGGTCAGCGGGAGCGGCGTCGCCAGGTCGGCGACCAGGTCGAAGCCGTCCTTGCCCGCCAGGCCGTCAAGGGTCTCGTGGACGAGGGCCTCGACGCGGGCCTCCAGGTCGGCCACGAGCTTCGGCGTGAAGGCGAACTCGACCAGGCCGCGCACCGTGCGGTGCTCGGGCGGGTCCATCTGGGAGAAGTCGCCCGCGCAGATGTCCGCGGGCAGTTCCTCCACGTCGAGGCGCCCGCAGTTGTTCGAGAACACCGAGGGCTGGGTGAGGATTTCGACGGCCTCCGGATAGCCGTAGACGTTCCACATTTTCAGGTTCTCGTCGTAGTCGACGATCTTATCCGGACGTTGGCCCCGCAGCCATAAGTGTTTCGGGTGGACGCCCCATTCGTCAACGTGCATTTTCGAACACGTCCTTCCGGGGAGTTTCTGAAAATGCAGGCGAGACCATCGTTCAAGAGGCGCTTCTCAGTGTCAAGGAATCGCTTCGACTCTCGCTGTGGCAGCGCTCTTCCAGAAGTCGCGGGTGCGGCGACCTGAGGACGTCCCTTTTCCCGCAGGGCCGAACGTGAATTCCTGGCCCGCCGGGGGCGGACCGAAGGTGTGCGGGCCCGCGGTGACGTCGTCGGCGCGCTCGTCGGGCCGCCCGCCCACGACCGCGCCCCGCCTCAGCCCCGGCCGAGGGCGCGCAGTACCGCGTCGGGCTCGTCCGTCAAGTACATGTGCCCGCCGGGCATTTCGCGATAGCGGAAAACGCCCCTGGTGACCTCGCGCCACTGCCGCGCGTGCTCCCTGGTGACCAGGGTGTCGTGCGCGCCGCGCAGCGAGGTCACCGGCACGTCGAGCGGTTCCCTCGAGGTGGGCTTGTAGTTCTCGTGCATGGCCACGTCGGCGCGGAGCGAGGGCAGCAGCAGGTCCCGCAGGTCGGGGTCGTCGAACGCCGCGTGCCGGTACCCGGCGAAGTCCTGGACGCGGGCGAGGAACTGCTCGTCGTCCAGGCCCGTAGCCCGGTCGTCACGCCCGGCCCACGGCCCGGGCGAGCCGCTGACGCAGAGGTGCGCGAGGCCGGTCTGGCCGAGCCGGACGAGTTCGCGGGCGATCTCGTACGAGAGTACGGCGCCGAGGCTGTGTCCGAAGAGGCCGAACCGCGGGACGTCCGCGACGAGTTCGGCGACCTGGAGGGCGAGCTGGGCGGCCGCCTCGACGACGTCGGTGAACGGCTCCTCGCAGAACAGCTCCTCGCGGCCCGGCAGTTGCACGGGCAGCACCGTGACGCCCTGGTCCTGCCTCTTGCCCCAGGCGCGGTAGAAGCCCGCGCCGCTTCCGGCGAAGGGCAGGCAGACCAGCGGGAAGGACACTGCAGACATGATTCCTCGCTAAGGCGTTCCCGTGGACGGTGGTGGCGCCGCGGCCGGACGTGCCGCGACGGTTTCGCGGTCCCGCGTGCCGAGCCGGCCCATCAGCGCCGCCACCTCCCGATGGGCGGTGGACCCTTCGCACGCGAACGAGGCCCGGACGCGCTCCCGAATGTGCGGGGGTTGCTCCTGGCTGAGCTTGAACATGCCGTCCGCGAGGGAGATGGCGATCCGGAAGGCGCCGACGCCGGGCAGAATCCGGCGGAAGTACGCGAGGGATTCCGTCATGGACCAGTCGGCCCCGAATTCCCGCTCGTAGGCCCGAACGGTCTCCTGGACCGTCGCCAGCGTCTCGTCGGCGCAATCGACTTTACGCAGCACTCCCGTGATATGGACAGCGGTGAAGTTCCAGGTGGGCGCCGCCGGCCGGGTCTCGTACACCGTGGGCGAGACATAGGCGTGCGGTCCGCTGAACGTCACGGCCACGGGAGTAACGGGGCCAAGGGCACGCCAATGGGGGTTCTTCCTGTTCATGTGCCCCCACAGCGTGACGCCGGACAGTGTCGTCAGGGGCTCCCCCGCGTACGGGTCGATGATGATCGGCACATGGGTCACCCAAGGGGTGCCTCCTGCCGCTCCATTGCTCACCAATTGGGCCAGTGGGTTCCCGCGTACAAGATCCACGTTCCAGGACTCTTCGGGTTCGCGGTAGACGCGGGGAACGAACATGTGGCGCTCCTTCCGCTCTCACTGCCGAGGCGGTCTCCCGCCGCCGGGCCGTTCGGGCTTTAGGTGAGGTGGGGCCGGGTGATGTCCTGCTGCCGGGACATCGCGGGCCGCTCCGTCGAATGGCCCCGGATTCGGAGGCGGAGACCTCGGTCATTGCCTGCCGGTATCCCGGGGGCACCTGGCGTCGTTCGCCGGGGCATGAGCGTGGATACCGTACAGACGAATGCCCGCCATTGCCAGGATCATTTCGTGGACGGGTGCGGTGGGCGCGGCGATCAGGGTAACCAGCCGGTCTCGGTGGCGATGCGGACGGCGTCGACCCTGTTGCGCGCATTCAGTTTCGCCACCACCGCCGTCAGGTAATTGCGAATCGTACCGACCGACAGTTGTAGGGCGGTGGCGATCTCTATGGGTTCGGCCCCCTGCGCGACGTGCCGCAGAACCTCGGCCTCCCGCTCCGACAACGGATTCTCACCGGCGTCCCAGACGAGCGTGGCCAGTTGGGGATCGACGAGGCGGTGGCCGTTGGCCACCTCGCGCACGGCCTCCGCGAGCCGTTCGGAGGGGGCCGTCTTGAGCAGCAGACCAGCCACGTGTGCCGTGCGCGCCCGCAGCAGCACGCCCGGTCGCACCAGGCCGGAGAGGATCACCGTCCGGCAGGTCGGCAGGGCCTCGTACATCGTCTCCGCCAGGGTGAGGCCTTCGACCCGGGCGATGTCGAGGTCGATGATCGCCACATCGGGCTTGCATTCCAGGGCGGCCGGAATGACGAGTTCGACGCGACCGATGCTGGCCACCACTTGAAGGTCACGTTCCGTCTCCAGTAAATTCACCAGTGCCCCACGGACCATGTGTTGCTCATCGGCGACAAGTACTCTCAGCACCTGCATGGTTCACCTCTTGCCTCATCAGGACATACCGGGAACGGCCACCCCGTTCGGGAGACCCCGTCGAAGCGGGGCGGGCCGTGGGTGTCTGGTGGACCTTCGAAGGCTCGCTGTGGAACGCTCCGCCGCTTTCCGGCGCGTCCATCAACCGGACCACGCTGGTCGGCGTGGTCGGCGGGACGCGGTGCGACGAGAGGAAGAGGCGCGGCCTCGAAGAAAGGCGTGGGCGGACCTTTCGACCGAGAGGATCACGACTCGACTCGGTGTCGTCATCAGATTTTCCCCGTATGATCGGAACGGCGCCTCAAAGCCGTGGAACTCAGACCGGCCGAACTCGGACCGGCCGAACTCAGACCGGTCGAACCCAGACCGGCCGCGAGACGAAACGATCGCTGTGGAGCGGAAATCCGAGTCCTTGGCGTGCACCGGATCCTTGCGGCGGTTCCACCGCGGCTGATGCCAGTTCGAACGGCAGGCAGGCTGATCACTATGTGTGCAACTCCCCTCTTCTCAGAATCTCCGCGCCGGGCGTTATCAGCGAAAGTGATCCGAACGAGCAGGACTTCATCCCCGGAGTGAGCAGTGGGCGCCGTGCACGCGAGCGCGGCACCGGACCGGGAACGAGCATGGAGCCCCTCGGTAGTCGAGGTCTCACCACCCGTACCTCGATGTACCGTGAAAGGGCTCCAGGTGACTGTCCATCATGCCACGCCCGATGTCTTCGGGGAAGCGCGGTGCCCCCCGGGGAATCTGGTGCGGCACGTGGCTCATTGCTGCCCGGTAACGCCGTATCAGCGACCACGGCATTTCGTTCACGACTCACCTTTCCCCGGCCGCACGCCACGATCTCCCGGCCGGCCGCACCCCACGAATGCCGGACGCACGACGGCTGTACGCACGACGGGGCATACGACGGTCGTACGCACGGCGGTCGGGGCGGCCGGTGTTCCGGCCGCCCCGACCGTGCTCGCTCTCGCCTGCCCGCCCGGTCCTATCCGGTGCGCTGCAGGGCCTTCTCGCGGTACTCCGCGACGCGGGCGCCCGACTGGCGTCGCGCCATCTGGCGCAGGACGAGCGGAGCGAGGATCAGCCCCAGGGCCGCCCACGCGCTGAGGACGCCGAGGGTCTCCCAGTGCCGCCAGGAGTCGCCGATCTCGACCACGACCATGTCGTCGGGCAGCAGCGCGGACCGCATGCCAAGGCCCAGCCAGTACACCGGGAAGACCTGGGCGATCCACTGGAGCCAGTCCGGCAGCGAGGTGATGGGATAGAAGATCCCGGAGATGCCGATCAGGCCCATGACGGGGACCGACATGGCGCCCGCCGCCCGTGGATTGGACACCAGGGCTCCGAGGACGGCCCCGATGGACTGGGTGGCCACGAGCCCCAGGGCGAGGACCCAGGCCAGCATGAGCCAGGACGTCACCGCGTCGAGCCGCAGCCCGTCGACGATGAACGCCCCGGGGATCAGCAGGATCGCGAGGTACACCACGATCGACCCGGACGTGGTCACGAGCTTGCCCAGGAAGTAGGCGCGGATGCCGTGCGGCAGCGCCTTGGCGCGCAGCAGCGTGCCGTCCTCGCGCTCCACGGTGAGGTACTGGATCATGAGGAGCATCCCCAGCGCGATGAACATGCCCAGGACCCCGGGCATCACGAGGGTGCCCAGCTCGAATCCGGAGTCCTGGAACTCCCTGTCGCGCAGGAAGAAGACGGCCGTGAGGGTCGCCACGGGCCACAGCAACTGGTTGATCAGCTCGGCGGGCTCGAACGCCTGGCGCAGCTCGACGAGGCCGCGGGAGAGGCCGGAGCGCATGGGTGTCATGGCGGGATTCATGGAGTCGGCACCTTCACCTCGTCGGCGCGGGTCTCGGATCGGCCGGACTCGGCCTCGCGCACCAGGAACAGATAGGTGTCCTCGAGCGAGGACCGGTGGACTTCGAGGTCGGCGACGGCCTCGCCGTGCCGCTCGAACAACTCGCGGACGAACCGCGTGGAGTCGCTCACCGAGCGCACGTACTGCTGGCCCTCGACGGACCAGCGCACCTCGTCCTCGCCGACGAACTTCTGGGCGAGCTGGCCGGCGGTGCCGTCGGCGACGATCCGGCCCCCGTTGAGGATGATGATGCGGTCGGCGAGCTTCTCCGCCTCGGCCAGATCGTGCGTGGTCAGCATGATCGTGGTCTCCTGCGTCGCGACGACCCCCAGGATGAGGTCGTGGAACGCGCGCCGCGCCTCCGGGTCGAAGCCCGCGGTGGGCTCGTCCAGGAAGAGGACCTCGGGGCGGCCGACCAGGCCGATCGCCACGTCCAGGCGTCGGCGCTGCCCGCCGGACAGCATCCTGACCTGTTTGTCGGCGTGTTCGGCCAGGCCGACGTGGTCGATCAGCTCCGCGACGTCCCAGGGGCGCGGGTTGTCCGGGGTGGAGTATCCGGCGTAGTAGGTGCCCATGTGGGCGAGCAGTTCGCGCACCCGCCACTTCGCGTGGTCCCGCCAGGACTGCAGGACGATGCCGACGCGGGCCCACCAGGCCTCGCCGCCGTGCTCCGGGTCGACCCCGAGGACGTCGACGTGCCCGGCCGAACGCCTCCGGAAGCCTTCCAGGATCTCGATCGTGGTGGTCTTACCGGCCCCGTTGGGGCCCAGCATGACGAGGACCTCGCCCTTGCGCGCCTGGAAGTTCACGTCTTTGAGGACGTCGTTGGTGCCGTAGCGCATGCGCAGCCCGTCCACCTTCAGGACGACTTCGTCGCTCGGTTTCATCGGCTTGCCTCTCGTGTCGTGGTGTAACTCGTTCATCGGGGCCGTCCCTTGAGGAAGGTGGTCGAGGGCCGAGGCCTCGGCCGCGCGTGAGCCGCTGGGCGGGGGCTGGCGCGGCGAGGGGGCGAGGCGAGAGGGCGCGGGGCGTCCGCGAGCAGCGCGAACCGCCGGTCGGCCGGGGTGGGGCCCGGCGCTCCACGGCACCGGTCGCGGTGAGCGGTGAGCGTGGAGCGCCGGGCGGCGGGGCAGGTCGCCGCGGGCACGGTCGCGCCGTCCGGCACGGGGGTCCGGCACGGGGGTCCCGCACGGGGGTCCGGCAGCTGACCTGACACATGGTCAATTGAAGTGGTGGGTCCAGATGCTGGGGAAACAACGCCCGGCCTCGGCGGGGCTTCCCGCTGGCCGGGCGGGCACGTCTCGGCGCGCTACGCCTAGATCTGGTCCTCGCGCAGGGACTGCTCCAGGCGGTCCCGCAGGGCGCCACGGTCGACCCCGGCGACGTCCAAGGCGCGGGGAACCGTGCCGAACTCCAGGCGCAGGAGGCCGAGCAGCAGGTGCCCCGGCTGGAGGTCCTTCTTGCTCTGGGCGGCCACCATGCCGCGCTCCAGGGCCAGCTTGGCGGACTGGCCCATCTTCGAGGGGGGCGTGGCGGACACGTGCGGCGCGGGCAGGTCGCCCTCGGCGATCGACACGCCCGCCACCTTCAGGCTCTCCCGGAACTCCCGCCGCAGCGCCTCGCGGATCGTCCGCTCGTCGAGCCCGACCGAGTCAAGCATCCGCCCCGCCGGGCTGTCGCGCTCAGCGGCGATCGACAGGAGCAGGTGCTCCGCTTCGATGGTCGCCGAGCCCGCCTCCTGGGCTTCGCGCGCACCGGCTTCCATGATGGCTCCGGCGTAGTCGCCGAAGGGCTGCCGCTTCACTTCATCCTCCTCTTCAACGCGACGCCGACGTCGATCAGGCGCCGGGCGTGCTTCTTGTGGACCGCTTGTCGTGTCACGCCGAGTGCCTCGGCGACTTCCAGCCAGCTCCAGCCGGACCGCATGGCCTTCTCCACCGCGGAGTCCTCCATCTGATCGGCCAGTCGCCGTAGCGCCACCACCGCCGCCAGCTGCTCGGCGGGGTCCTGTGACACGGCTCTCTCACTCACGCTCGCCATGTAAGCAACTTAGGTTGACTGCTGGGGCTTGTCAAGTCAGGTTGCTTAGCGCTCGCCGCCCGGGACCGGATGATCACCGTCCGCACAGCGGGAGGAATTCACGCCTTTCCCATGAGAATTTCACGACCAAGGCATGAAGTTTGCAATGGCGCATATGCGTTTCTCTCGTGCATACTGTACCCGGCTACAATTCGGCCGCACGTATTCCTGTGCACACACCGCATATCGGAGGGAACATTTCCCATTCAACCCGGGTTCCGCTTTCAGTCGAGGCCTTCCCCTCGATGCTCCCGTAACCATTCGGAGCGGCGGCCTGGAACTCTCATCACCTGCACAGCGGAGAGGAACATGGACCTGGCACTGACCGACCCAAGGGCCAAGAACCGGCCCGGCGGCACGCACGGCGCGCGCACGATGCGGGCCGCGACGGCGGGGAACAGGGACAGAATGTTCGTCACGGCCGGCCTCGGAGCCGACGTCGGCATCCAGACGCGCCGGGCCGAACTGCGCATCCCCGCGGGCCTCACCTTCGAGTCCTGGCGGCACATCGGATGCAATCTGACCATGATCGCCAACTCTTCCGGTTGGTGGCTCGGTGACTGGCTGGTGTACGGGGAGAACAGGTTCCCCGAGCGATACCGCGTCGTTCTCGACGAAACCACGCTCGACTACAAAACCCTGCGGAATTACGCCTGGGTGGCCCGCAGATTCCCGCCGTCCCGAAGGCGCGACGCCCTCAGCCTCCAGCACCACGCCGAAGTGGCCGCCCTTTCGAAAGCGGACCAGGACCGGTGGCTTCGGCAGGCGGAGAAGGAGAAATGGTCGACCCGGCGGCTGCGTAAGGAACTGCGCCAGACCCAGGAATCCGCGGACGGCACTCCAAAAGACACATCAATAAAGTTCGTCATGAGCCTGGACGCCAGCCGCAAGGACCTGTGGGCGCATGCTGCGGACAGCGTCGGCATGCCGCTCCAGGAGTGGATCGCCAAAGTGCTCGACGAAGCGGCGGTCGCCGTGGAATGACGGCGCCCGCCCCGCGGCCCGGTGCCATCCCCCCAACCATCCGGTTCGCGGGATGACGCCGGGCCCTTCCACGTGCCGCGCGCACGGTTCACTCGTACCGCACCCGTACCGCACCCGTGGCTCACTCGTGCCGCACGACGCTCAGCTCGCGCGGACCCGGACCGGCAGCGACGAGACCCCCGTGCTGTCGGGCGCCCGCATGAAGGTGGGGGGCTTGTCCGGATCCGTACGCAGCTCCCGGTAGCGGTCGAGGAGCATGTTCAGCACGACCCGGCCCTCCATCCGCGCCAGCGAGGCACCCAGGCAGAAGTGGATGCCCCGGCCGAAGCCGAGCTGCGGGTTGGGCGTGCGGCCCGGGTCGAACGCCATCGGGTCGGCGAAGACCCGCTCGTCGCGGTTGGCCGCGCCGAACCACAGCAGCACCATCTTCCCCGCGGGCAGGCGCTGCCCGGCGAGCTCCACGTCGACGGCGGTGGCCCGGTAGGTCGCCGCGACGGGACTCAAGTAGCGCAGGGACTCCTCGACCAGGCCCGGCACGAGCGCCCGGTCCGCCCGGACGCGCGCCAGCTGGTCGGGGAAGTGGTCCAGGCAGAGCACCGTGTTGCCGATCAGCATCGTGGTCGACAGATACCCGGCGATGAGCAGCATCTTGGCGAAGCCGACGATGTGCTCGTCGCTGAGCCGCTGCCCGTTCAGCTCGGCCGCGAGCAGCCCGCCCACGAGGTCGTCCCGGGGGGCGCGGCGGCAGCGCGCGACGTGCTCCCGCAGATAGCCGAGCATCGCGCGCAGGTGCTCCATCGCGGCCCCGAAGGCACGCTCCTGCTCCTCGGCGCTGTCGGCGAGCGACGTGCCGCCCATCTCGCCGACCACCCCGATCATCCAGGCCTCGAACAGATGGCGGTCCGCGGCCGGGATACCGAGGAGTTCGGTCACCACGGTCACCGGCAGGGGGTAGGCGAGCGACGTCATCAGGTCGAACTCGTCCTCGTCCCGGACGGCGTCGAGCAGTTCCTCGGCGAGCCGGGTGATCTGGGGTTCCAGATCGGCCACGACCTTCGGTGTGAAGGCGTGCCGCACCACGTCGCGCAGCCAGCGGTGGTCGGGCGGGTCCATCTGGAGCAGATCGCCCTCGGTGTAGGAGTCACCGGCGTTGTCGGGCATGAGCCGTGCCGTCTCCGCCGACGAGAAGGCCTCGGGAATGCCGAGGGCGTCGAGCACCTCGGCGTGGCCGTAGACGTTCCAGGCGTCCATGGCCTCGTCGTACCGCACCGGCTGTTCCAGGGGGCGGCCGTACAACCAGAACTGGCCGGGGTGGATGCCCCACCGTTCGGCGAGGTTAGCGCTCATGGGCGAACTCCCCTTCTCCGCTGGCGCCGGCCAGCCTGGTCGCGATCGACGAAGTGATCTCGGCGCTGCGCGTGGCCAGGTTCGACAGCAGCGACGAGGAAAGGCCGTGGGTGTGCTCGGTGCCGCCCTGCAGATAGACGCCGCAGTGCAGGCCGGGCGCGGTGAGGAGCCGGAAGTCCCGGTCGACCTGGAGCCGTCCCTCGGTGTCGCGCAGGCACCAGGGGGCGAGGTCGCCCAGGATCGCCCCGGGGTCCATGGGCTCGTAGCCGGTGGCGCAGACAAGGACGTCGAGGTCCATGTCGTACGACTCCTCGCGGGCCGTCGAGTGCAGGGTGACCCGGACGTCGTTCTGGACGGACTTCACGCCCGCCACGCGCGTCAGGTTGAGGAAGCGCAGCCGCTCGGTGCCCGCGAGTTCGTCGTCGTAGGCGCGCCGGTAGAGGTCCTTGATGACCTCGCCGTCGACCACCGAGTAGTTGGTGTTCTTGTGGTACTGCCAGAAGGCGTCCCGGGCGCGCCGGGTCCCGTGGAAGTAGTCGTCGATCGCGTCCGGGTCGAAGACCTGGTTGGCGAAGGGCGTGTTGTCCGCGATCGAGTAGCCGTAGGCCGGGACGACCGCGTAGATCTCCGCGTCCGGCAGGGTGTCGTGGAGGAAGCCGACGATCTCGGCGGCGCTCTGCCCCGCCCCGGCGACGGCCACGCGCCGCAGCGGACGGCGGTGTCCCCGCAGCCGGTCGAGGAACTCCGAGCTGTGCCACACCGACACGTCGGCCTCCACCCCGGCCGGCATGCGCGGTACGAGCCCGGTGGCGATGACGACGTTGCGCGCCTTCACCCGGTGGGTGGCGCCGCCGGGGCCGGTGTCGCACGCCGTGAGCAGGACGTGGTCCATTGGCGCGCGGGCACCGGCCGGGGCGTGCAGGGCGGTGACCCGTGAGCCGTAGCGGACGCGCGGGCGGAGCCTTGCCTCCGCCCACTCCAGGTAGTCGTGGAACTCCCTGCGGGTCGGGAAGAAGTCCTGGTTGTTGACGAACCGCGCGAGCCGTCCCGACGCGTGCAGATAGGCGACGAAGCTGTACGGAGAGGTGGGGTTGCGGAAGGTGGCCAGGTCCTTGAGGAACGAGACCTGCATCTTCGCCGACGGAAGCAGCATGCCGCGGTGCCAGCTCAGCGAGGCCCGCTGTTCGAAGAACACGGACGACACCGGGTCCGGGTGCTCCTCGAGCGCGATGGCGAGCGAGAGGTTGGCGGGCCCGAAGCCGACACCCACGACGTCGTAGGTGTCCGGTCCTTTCGTGTCCACGGGGGACTCCCTTCGTCTTCGTCCACCGGCACGCGCCCTCATCTCACCGGCGCTCACTGGTGCTCACCGGTCCTCACCGGTGCTCTCCGGCGAGATGACGGCTGATGACCTGGCAGATCTCGGTGGCGGGGCCGGGCAGATACAGGTCCTCGTGTGCGCTGGGGATGTCGTACTGGTGCAGGGTGCCGTGGACGTACGGGCGCCATTGCGCGGCGAAGCCGCCCTGGGACCCCGGCACGGCGTTGAAGAGCACGGCGTCGCCCCGGTAGGCGGGCGGGGCGAAGTCCCCCATCAGACCGGTGTAGTTGACGATGGCGGCGACCGCGGTGTCCACGGCCGACGCGTCGGCCACGCCGGTGAGGTGCGCGGCGAAGTAGTCCCGCACGGCGGCCTCGGTGGGCGGTGCCTGCGCGGCCAGGTACGCGCCGGGCGCGCTGTCCAGGAGGGCGAGCAGCCCCACCTCGTGGCCGCGGCGCTGCAGTTCCGCGGCCACCGCGTGGGCGAGCGTCCCGCCGACCGAGTGGCCCATCACGTGGAAGGGACCGTGCGCCTGTACGGCCAGGATCTCGTCGGCGTAGTCCGCCACCATCTCCTCGATGGACCGCGGCAGCGGCGCCGACCCGTCGAGTCCCTTGGCCTGGATCCCGTACGCGGGCCGGTCCTCCGGCAGCAGCGCGGCGAGGCCCAGATAGGGCCAGCAGATCCCGCCGCCGGGGTGGATCCACCACAGGGGTTCGCGGTCCCCCTGGGTCCTGATGGGCAGGACGGGGGCCAGCGGGTCCGTGGGTTCGGCCGTGGTGTCGTCCGTCGCCAGCGTCCCGGCGAGGGCGGCGGCGGTCGGGTGCTGGAACACGGCGGCGAGCGGGACGTCGGCGCCGGTCACGACGCGGATCCTGTTGACCAGGCGCGCCGCCGACAGGGAGTGCCCGCCCAGGGCGAAGAAGCCGTCGTCGACGCCGACCCTCTCCAGGCCGAGGGTCTCGGCGAACAGGTCGCACAGCAGGCGCTCCCGGAGCGTGCGCGGGGGCAGGCCGGTCGAGGACTCCGCGTAGTCCGGGGCCGGGAGCGCGCTCTTGTCCGGCTTCGCGCTCGCGTTCACCGGGATCTCGTCGACGATCATGACGACGGCCGGTACGGCGTGCTCCGGCAGCCGCTCCCTCAGATGGGCCCGCAGCTGGGCGCGCAGCTCGGGCTCCGCCGCCCTGCCGGTGGGCCCGGTGAGCGTGACGTATCCGGCCAGGCGCGCGTCGCCGTCGCGCTCGTCGACGACGACCACAGCCCGGTCCACCGCCGGATGTTCGAGAAGGACCGCCTCGACCTCGCCGAGTTCGATGCGCAGGCCGCGCAGCTTGATCTGGTCGTCCTCGCGGCCGCGGTAGGCCAGTTCGCCTTCGGCGGTCCACGCGACGACGTCGCCGGTGCGGTACATCCGTGTCCCCGCGGGCCCGAACGGGCAGGCCACGAAGCGCTGTGCGGTGAGCGCCCGGCGGCCGAGGTATCCGCGCGCCACTCCGGCCCCCGCGATGTACAGCTCCCCCGGGACGCCCGCGGGCAGCGGCCGCAGCGCGGCGTCGAGGACGTACACCTGGGTGCCGGGGATGGGGCGGCCGATGGGCGGGATGCCCTCGTCCCCGGTGAGCGGGGCGGACATGACGGTGGCCGCGGTGGTCTCCGTGAGGCCGTAGATGTTGACCATGCGCCGTCCCGGTGCCCACCTGCTCACCAGGTCGGGCGCGATCAGCTCGCCGCCGGTCGCCAGCGAGGTGACCGTGGGCAGGGCCTGTGGCGACAGCTGGGCGAGCGTCCCGATCGGGCACATCAGGTGCGTCACGCCGTTCTTGGCGAGGGTGGCGGCGAGGACCGGTCCCGCGGTCAGCTCGGCCTCGTCGGCAAGGACCAGCGTCGCCCCTGACAGGAGCGTCGTGTAGATCTCGCACAGCGAGACGTCGAAGCTCGGCGACAGCAGCTGGAGCATGCGGCTGCCGGACGTCACCGCGAGGCGTTCGGCGTGCGCCTCGACCAGGGCGGCGATGCCCCGGTGCGCGACCGCGACGCTCTTGGGCCGCCCCGTGGACCCCGAGGTGTACAGGACGTACGCGAGGCCGTCGGGTTCTGTGGTGCCGGTGACGGTCACCGGCTCGCCCTCGGGCAGCGGGTCGTCCAGGCGCAGCACCGGTACGGGCATCCGCGAAAGGGCCTCGGCGGTGGTGGCGTCCGCGAGGGTCAGGCACGCCCCGGAGTCGGCCAGCATGTAGGCGATGCGCTGGTCCGGGTAGGCGGCGTCGACGGGCAGATACGCGCCGCCCGCCTTGGCCACGGCCAGCAGCGCCACGATCAGTTCGGGTGAGCGCCGCGCGGAGACCGCCACCACCGACTCCGGGCCCACGCCGTGCCGCAGCAGGGCCCCGGCGAGCCGGTCGGAGCGGGCGTCGAGGTCCTTGTAGGTCAGCGCGTGCGGTCCGTGGGCCAGGGCCGTCGCGTCGGGGCTCGCGGTGACCTGGGCGGCGAAGAGCTCCGTGAGGGTGCTGGGGGCCGGCTCGGGCGTCCGGTGGCGCGCGGGCGCGTCCTCGGTGCCGATGGCCCCGATCGGGGTGTCCGGGGCCTTGGCGAGGGTGCGCAGGACCGAGGCGAGCCGGTTGACGATCTTCTCGGCGGTGTCGGGGGCGAACACGGCCCGGTGGTACTCGACGGCGACCCGCAGTCCGGGCTCGGCCGTGGCCGCCACGCCGAGGGGGTAGTGGGTGCCGTTGGGTGAGGTGACTCCGGTCAGGGTGAGCCCGCCGGTGGCCCCCTCGCCCGGCGCGGGGGCGGCGGGGAAGGCCTCGAAGACGGCGACGGTGTCGAAGAGTTCGGGCAGTCCCGTCCTCCGCCGGATGTCGGTCAGCGCGTGGTGATGGTGGTCGAGCAGGGCGGCCTGCCGCCGCTGGAGGCCGGTGAGGACGTCCTGGAGGGTGGTCCAGGGCGTGCAGGTGAGCCGGACGGGGACGGTGTTGATGAACATCCCGACCATCGACTCCACGTCCGCCACGGCCGGGGGACGCCCCGAGACCGTGGTGCCGAACAGCACGTCCTGCCGTCCGGTCAGGCCCGCGAGGACGATCCCCCACGCGCCGTGCACCAGGGTGCTGAGGGTGACGCCCATCTCGGCGGCCCTGCGCGGCAGTTCACCGGCGACGTCCTTGGGCAGCGGGACCTCCAGGCGCCGGGCGGTGTGCTCCGCGACCGTCGGCCGGGGCTGCCGGGAGGGGGCGAGCAGGGTGGGTTCCGCCACGCCGTCGAGCTCCTTCGCCCAGGCGCGGGCGGAGGCGTCCCGGTCCTGTCCGTGCAGCCAGGTGAGGAAGTCCCGGTAGGCGGCGGGCGGCGGCAGCGCCGGGGCGGCGCCGTCGGCCGCGTACCACCGCAGCAGGTCCCGCATGAGCAGCGGCACCGACCACCCGTCGAGCAGGACGTGGTGGGCGGTGAGCACCAGGACGGCCGACTCGGCGCCCGTCAGGGCCAGGGTGAGCCGGATCAGCGGCGGCGCCGCCGGGTCGAAGTGGTCGGCCGCGTCGTCGGCCAGGAGGTCCCGCAGCGCCTGGTCCCGCTCCGGCGCGGCGAGGTCGCGCAGGTCCACCTCGCGCCAGGGCAGCGTGACGTCGTCCAGGACGAGTTGGACCCACTCGCCCGCGGTGTCGCCGACGAAGGCGACGCGCAGGTTGGGGTGCCGGTTGAGCATGGCCTGCCCCGCCCGGCGCAGCCGGACGGGGTCCACCGCTCCGGCGAGTTCGTGCACCAGTTGCACGTGGTACGGGTCGTAGCCGGTGCCGGAGAGCAGGGACTGGACGAGCAGGCCGGACTGCAGGGCCGTGAGCGGCCAGATGTCGCCGAGCGTCGGGTAGCGCCGCCGCCAGGTGTCGATCTGCGCCTGCCGCACCGTGACCAGGGGCACGTCGGCCGGGACAAGTCCGCCCGCGTCGGGCCGCAGGGCGTGGCGCGCCAGTTGGGCGAGGGCGGTGCGCCACAGCTCGGCGAGCTCGCCCACCTCCTCCTTGCTCAGGACCTGCCCGGCGAAGCCGAACCGGGCGGTGAGGCGGGGTCCGGCCGCGGTCTCGGTGACGAACGCGTTCACGTCCACCGTGGACATCAGGGCCATGTCCGGGTCGCACCGCACGGTCAGGTCGGCGGCGCACGAGGCTTCGGTCCAGCCGAGCGAGCGCAGGTGCGCGGGCATGTCCGTGGCCGTGAACCGGCCGAGGTAGTTGAAGGTCACCTGGCCGGAGGGGTAGCGCGCGAGTTCGGCGGCGGTCTCCTCGTTCAGGTGGCGCAGCAGCCCGTATCCCAGGCCCTTGTGGGGCATCCGGAGCAGCTGGGTGCGGACAGCCTTGAGCACGTCTCCCACCGCCTCGTCCGCCAGGGCCTGCTCGGCGCCGTCGGCGGCCGGGCGCAGCGCCGGTGCGGGCAGGTCGACGCGGAGCGGGAAGAGGCTGGTGAACCAGCCCACGGTGCGGGACAGATCGGCGCCCGGGGCGAGCGTCTCCTCCCGGCCGTGGCCTTCCACGCGCAGCAGCGTCGAGGGCGCGCTCACGCCGCGCGCCCGCCGCCACCGGCCGACGGCGAGGGCGAGCGCGGCGATGAGCCCCTCGCCCACCCCGCAGCGGAAGGCGGCGGGCACCGTCGTCAGGAGCGCCGTCGTCTGCTCGGGCGGCAGCTGTACGTCCAGGCTGTCCGCCGTGGCCTGGACGTCGAGGGACGGGTCGAGGGCCCGGGCGCCGAGCAGCGGGTCGGGGCCGTCGAGGACGGACCGCCACAGCGGCAGCTCCGCCGTCCGCTCCGCGGTCGCCGCCTGGTGGACGAGGGTGCGCGTCCAGTGCCGGAACGAGGTGCCGACCGCCGCGAGCCGCGGCGTGCCGCCGACCCGGACGCGGTCCCAGGCGGCGGCGAGGTCGGGCAGCAGGACGCGCCAGGACACCGCGTCCACGACCAGGTGGTGCAGGGCGACGACGAGCAGCCCCGGGTCGGCCCAGACGAAGCGCGCCATCACCCCGCCCGCCGGGTCGAGCAGGCCGACGGCGGTGTCGAGATCGCGTTGCAGTGCGGCCGTGCCGTCGCCGTCCCGGCGCTCGACGCGGGTGATGAGGGTGGCGACGTCCACCGTGCCCGGCGGCTCGACGCGCAGGGCGCCGTCCACGAGGCGGCAGCGCAGCATGTCGTGGTGGTCGAAGAGCGCGGTCAGCGTGGCGGTGAGCCCGGCCGCGTCGATGTCCGCGGGCAGGTCGAGCACGGTGGCCATGGCGAAGCGGTCGATCGTCCCGTGCTCAAGGAGGTACGCCGCGACGGGGGGCAGCGGCAGCGTGCCGATGCCGGTGTCGCCGGGCTCGCCCGGGGCGTGCGCGAGAGTGGCCCGTTCGTCGGCCCGCGCCGCCAGTTTGGCCACCGTCCGCAGTTCGAACATCTCCCGCGGGGTGATCTCCACGTCCCGGGCCTTGGCCCGCGAGACCACCTGGATGGACCGGATGCTGTCGCCCCCGGCCAGGAAGTAGTCGTCGTGGACGCCGATCCGCTCGACGCCGAGGATGTCGGCGACGACGGCGGCGAGGGCCGCTTCCCTCGCCGTGCGCGGCGCCTGGTAGGCGACGGTGGGCGTGGCGCGCTTCGCGGCCACGGGGGCGGGGGCCGCGACCGCGCCGAGCGGGGCGTGGGGGTCGGCGGCGGCGCCGCGCAGCGTCGTGACGAACCGGTGGGCCAGGTCCTCGACGGTGGCGCGGTCGAACAGGTCGGTCGCGTACTCGACGTAGCCCGTCACGCCGCGTCCGGGGACGTCGACCATGATGAAGGACAGTTCGAGCTTGGCCGTGGCGGTGTCGACGGTGTCGATGGCCGTGCGCAGGCCGCTGAGCTCGAAGTCGCCGTCGGTGACGTGCTGCCAGGAGAACATGACCTGGAACAGCGGGTGGTAGGCGGTGGACCGCTCGGGGTTGAGGAGCTCCACCAGCCTCTCGAAGGGGACGTCCTGGTGGTCGTAGGCGGCCAGGGCGCGGTGCCGCACCTCGTCGAGGACCTCGGCGAACGTGGGGTTGCCGGGGGTTCGCACGCGCAGCACCCAGGTGTTGACGAAGAATCCGACCAGGCCGGTGAGCGCCTCCTCGGTGCGACCGGCGATCGGGGACCCGATGGTGAGGTCGTCGCCGCACCCCAGGTCGCGCAGCAGCGCCGCGAGGGCCGCCTGCAGGACCATGGACGTCGTCGCGCCGTGGGCGGCGGCCAGTTCCTCGGCGGCGGCCATCAGGCCGGGCTCCAGCGGGAAGGCCACGACGTCGCCGCGGTGGCTCATGACGGCGGGCCGGGGGCGGTCGGTCGGCAGGCGCAGCGGCTGGGGGACGCCGTCGAGCGCGGCCCGCCAGTAGTCGGCCTGGGCGGCGAGGACGCTCGCGGGGTCCTCCTCGTCGCCCAGCAACTCCCGCTGCCACAGCGTGTAGTCGACGTAACTCACGGGGAGTTCCCGCCACTCCGGTGCCGCGCCGCGCAGCCGGGCGGCGTAGGCCGTGCTCAGGTCGCGCAGCAGCGGGGCGATCGACTCGCCGTCGCCCGCGATGTGGTGGATCAGGAGCAGCAGCGTGTGCTCCTCGGGGCCGCACCGGAAGAGGCGGCCCCACACGGGGGGTTCGGCCGTCAGGTCGAAGAGGTGGACGGCGGCCTCGGTGACGGCGTCGTCGAGGGCGGCGGGTGCGACCTCGACGACGGGGACGTCCAGGCGCACCCGGTCGACGGGCACGATCCGCTGGTAGGGCACGGCGCCCTCGTCCTGCGCGACCAGCGTGCGCAGGCTCTCGTGCCGCGCCACCACGTCCCGCAGCGCCAGCCGCAGGGCCGGGGCGTTCAGGGCGCCGTCCAGGCGCAGCACGATCGGCACGTTGTACGTCGCCGACGCCCCGTCGAAGCGGTGGGCGAACCAGACCCGGTGCTGTGCCGGGGAGAGCGGCACGCGCTCGGGCCGCGGCTCGGCGCGGCGCAGGACGGGGCGTTCCGAGGGCCCGGTGGGCAGGTGCTCGACGAGCTGGGCGACGGTCGGCGCGTCGAAGACGACGCGGATGGGGACGTCCACACCCAGGGCAACGCGGATCCGGCTGACGAGGCGGGTGGCGAGCAGCGAGTGGCCGCCGAGCGCGGCGAAGTCGTCGTCGACGCTGACCTTCTCCAGGCCGAGGACCTCGGCGAAGAGCAGGCACAGGAGTTCCTCGCGGCGGGTGCGCGGGGCGCGGCCGCGGCCCGCGCCCGCGCCGATGTCGGGGGCGGGCAGCGCGGCCCGGTCCAGCTTTCCGCTGGTGGTCAGCGGCCAGGCGTCGAGCGCCACGACGGCCGTGGGCACCAGGTGGGCGGGCAGATGGGCCGCCGCGTGGGCGCGCAGGTCGTCGCCGAGCCGCCGGGGGCTGAACCAGCGCTGGGGCGCCGCGGGGGCGGACGGCGGGGGTGCGGCGTCGGGGCGGACGGCGAAGACGGAGTACATCCCCGTGCCCGCGAGCTCGTCCTCCTCCCGCACGGTGACGTCGAAGCCGTGCCCGCGCAGCAGGCCGAAGACGTGGGCGAGGCGTCCGTCGATGTCGTGGACCTCGGCGGCCAGCTGGCGGATGAGCGGCCAGTGCTCGGGCTCGATGCCGCGCAGGACGTCCAGTTCGCTCTTCTCGGCGTCGATCTTCAGCAGGTCGATCACCGGCAGGTCATGCTCCCGGATCACCTGGGAGAGCGTGCGCATCTCGATGTCGAGCCGCTCGCTGCGCAGCCGCTCCGTGAGCAGTTCGGCGAGCTCCGCCTCGTCGAGACCGGCCCGCTCGCCGTCGTCGCCGACGACCAGCTCCAGCATGCGGCGTTCCTCGCCCTCGTCGGCGAAGCGCCCGGAGAGCAGGGAAAGGTCCGGGTAGTAGGTGAACTCGGCGGTGCTGGGCGCGCTGCCGATGCCGCAGTTGGTCACCACGGCGTCCATGTCGTGCAGTTCGGCGTTGATCTCGAACATCCGGGCGAGCTCGGGAATGGGTTCGAACGCGTGGATGCGGGTGCCGGGCCAGCGCTGGCTGACGAACAGGGAGAACAGGCCGACGTGGCCGCCGACGTCGACCACGCGGGCGCCGGGGGGCAGGGTCATCCCGTCCTGGAGGTAGGCCTGGCGCGTGAAGATCTCGTCGTACAGGAACGCGGTGCTCGACCGGTTGCGGGCGCGCACGGTCATGCCGTTGGGCAGTTCGTGGAGCTCCTGCCCGTCGAGCCGTCCCTCGCGGCGCAGGCGGCACAGGTTGGCCACGGCCGACGCCGTGCTCCGGTCCGGCACGACGTACGCCACGAGCAGGGGCCCGTCGCCGCCTTCGCGGGCGAGTACGGTGGCGCGCTCGACGCCGGGGTGGTCGCTCAGCACGCCCTCGATCTCCCCTGGTTCGACGCGCCAGCCGCGGATCTTGATCTGGTGGTCGGTCCTGCCGAGGTACTCGACCTGTCCTTGGCCGTCCCACCGGACCAGGTCCCCGGTGCGGTACATGCGCGCGCCCGGCGCGCCGAAGGGGTCGGCGACGAACCGGTCGGCCGTCGTTCCCGGGCGGTGGACGTAGCCGCGGGCGAGCTGGTCGCCCGCGAGGTAGAGCTCTCCCGCCATGCCGGGGGGAACGGGGGAAAGGCGCTCGTCCAGGACGTAGAGCCGGGTGTTCCACACGGGCCGGCCCAGGGTGACGGGGCCGGGCCCTGGCGGGCAGGGCGCGGCGGTGACGTCGACGGCGGCCTCGGTGGGGCCGTAGAGGTTGTGCAGCCGGGCGCCGAGGACCGTGTGGTACTGGTCGCGCAGGGCGGGCGGCAGTGCCTCGCCGCTGCAGATGACCTCACGCAGGCTGGTGCACCCGGCCGCCCCGGGGTGCCGGAGGAAGTCCTGGAGCATCGACGGCACGAAGTGGGTGAGCGTGACCTCGGCCCGCTGGATGAGCGCGGCCAGGTACGCCGCGTCCCGGTGCCCGTCCGGCCTGGCCACCACCAGGGTGGCGCCCGAGATCAGGGGCAGGAACAGCTCCCAGACGGAGACGTCGAACGTCAGCGGCGTCTTGTGCAGGACGACGTCGCGCGAGGTCACCGCGTAGTGGTCCCGCATCCACAGCAGCCGGTTGACGATGGCGGCGTGTGCGACCGCCACGCCCTTGGGCCTGCCGGTCGAACCCGAGGTGTGCAGGACGTACGCCAGGTTCGCGGGGGCCGGGCGCGGGGCGCGTCCGGTGTCCGTGGGTGCGGCGTCCTTGTCCGGCTCGTCGACGGTGACGCGGGTGGCGCCCGGGGGCAGCGGCGCGTCCGGCGTGGTGAGGGTGAGGAGCGGGCGGGCGTCCTCGTGGACGTGGGCGACGCGGTCGGCGGGGTGGTCCGGGTCGACCGGCAGATAGGCGGCGCCGGTCTTCAGGGCCGCCACGAGGGCGACGACCATCTCCACCGAGCGCGGCAGCATGACGGCCACCACGGTCTCCGGGCCCGCGCCGCGGGCCGCGAGGCGGCGGGCGAGCCGGTCGGCGCGTGCGGCGAGTTCGGCGTAGGTGAGGGCCTCGTCCTCGTACCGCACCGCGATCGCCGCCGGTGACCGGGAGCACTGCTCCTCGACCAGGTCGGTGAGGGTGGTGGCGGGCACCGGGCGCGCCGTGTCGTTCCACCGGGTGAGCACGCGC
Organism: Streptomyces sp. NPDC043996; assembly: GCF_056435225.1. Lineage (NCBI taxonomy): Bacteria > Bacillati > Actinomycetota > Actinomycetes > Kitasatosporales > Streptomycetaceae > Streptomyces > Streptomyces sp. NPDC043996. The sequence continues at coordinate 212,429 of NZ_JBWKEY010000008.1, forward strand.
TCGCGCTCGGCGGGGTCGAGGAGGGTGACGCGGTGGACCGGCGCCTGCGGGTCGGCGGCGAACTGCCGCAGGATGCGGTGGAAGCGGTCGGCGATGCCGGTGACCACCTCGTGGTCGAAGACGTGCTGCTGGTACTGGAGCACGAGCCGCAGTTGCGGGTCGGCGTCCGCCACGACCGCGAGCGGGTAGTGGGAACCGCCGTAGGGCGTCAGGCCCGTGACGGTCACTCCGGTGCCGGCGTAGGCCTCGCTGAGGCCGACGTGGTCGATGGGGTAGGACTCGAAGACCACGAAGGTGTCGAACAGCGGGTTTTGGCCCGCGGCCCGCTGGATGTCGGCCAGGCCGCGGTGGTGGTGGTCGAGGAGCGCCGCCTGGCGGTCCTGCTGACGGATCATCAGCTCGGCGAGCGTGTCGGTGGCCGAGCAGCGCACCCGTACGGGCAGCGTGTTGATGAACACGCCCACCATGGAGTCCACGTCGGGGATGGCGGGCGGGCGGCCCGAGACGGTGGCGCCGAAGACCACGTCCGAGCGGCCGGTCAGACGGCCGAGGAGGATCGCCCAGGTGCCCTGGACCAGCGTGTTGAGGGTGATGCCGAGCTCGGCCGCGCGCCGTGACAGGGCGCGGGCCAGGTCGGCGGGCAGCGGGACGGCGACCTGGCCGACGTCGGCGGCGCCGACCGCGGAGGCGCCCGGGGCCAGCAGCGTGGGACCGCCCACCTCGTCGAGCTCCGCCGCCCAGGCGCGCGCCGCCGCCTCGTGGTCCTGCCGCGCGCGCCACTCCAGGAACGTCCGGTAGCCGTGCGCGCGGGGCGGCGCCGCGGCGGCGCCGCCCGTGCCGTACAGCTTCAGCAGGTCCCGCAGCAGCAGCGGCACCGACCAGCCGTCGAACAGGACGTGGTGGGCGGTGAAGACCAGCTCGGCGGTGTCCGCGCCCGTGGTCACCAGGGAAAGGCGGAGCAGCGGCGGCGAGGCCAGGTTGAAGTGGGCGCCGCGGTCCTCCTCCAGGAACCGCTCGAGCTCCGCGTCCTGGTCGGCGCCGTCTTCCGGGCCGCTGAGGTCGAGGTGCCGCCAGGGCAGTTCGATCCGCTCCGAGATGACCTGGACGTGATCGCCGTCGCCGTTCGGCACGAAGGCGGCGCGCAGGTTCGCGCAGCGGTCGAGCAGGCTCTGTCCCGCCGCCCGCATCCGGTCGGGGTCGACCCGGCCCGACAGGTGCAGGACGAGCTGGACGTGGTAGGGGTCGAAGCCCGATCCCGCCAGCATCGCGTGGAACAGGAGCCCGGACTGCAACGGCGTCAGCGGCCAGATGTCGGCGACCGCCGGGTAGCGGCGCTCCCACTCCTCGATCTGGGCCTGGCGCACCGACACCAGCGGCACGTCCGAGGGGGTCAGGCCCCCGGCGCCCGGCTCGGCGGCGTGCCGCGCGAGGGCCGCGAGCGCGGCGCACCACAGGTCGGCGAGCTCGCGCACCTCCGCCGCGGTGAGGACCCCGCGCGGGAAGCTGAACCTGGCCGCGAGCCGCGGCCCCTCCTCGGTGTCGGTGACCATCGCGTTGACGTCGAGCGCGGACAGGGCGGGCATGTCGGGGTCGAGGTCGGCGAGGAGTTCGGCGGTGCCCAGGGTCCGGTTCCAGCCGAGGCCGCGCAGGTTCTCCGGCATGTCCGCGTCGGAGTAGCGGCCGATGTAGTTGAACGCGATCTGGCCGAAGGGAAGCCGGGTGAGCTCGGCCGCGGTGTCCTCGTTCAGATGGCGCAGGAGCCCGTAGCCGATTCCCTTGTCCGGGATGCGCAGCAGCTGCTCCTTGACCGCCTTGACGGCGCGGCCCATCGCGGGACCTGAGGCGAAGGCGTCGTCCGCCGCGACGCCGTCGTCACCGGCTGCCGCGCCGACGTCCAGGCGTACGGGGAACATGCTGGTGAACCAGCCCACGGTGCGCGACAGGTCCGCGCCCGGCACCACGTCCTCCTCGCGGCCGTGGCCCTCCAGGCGCACCAGCAGCGAACTCGTCTCCACGCCGCGCGCCCGGCGCCACCGCTGGACCGCGAGCGCCAGGGCGGCGAGCAGGCCGTCGTTGACGCCGCCGTGGAAGGCCCCGGGCACATCGGTGAGGACCGCCTCGGTGACGGCGGCGGGCACCCGCGCCCACAGGTGCTCGACGGTGGACATGACGTCCACGGCCGGGTCCGGGCGGCGGCGTCCGAGCACCGGGTCCGGGCCCTCCACCACGGAGCGCCACAGGGGCATCTCGGTGATCCGCCGGGGCGCCTCCTCCACCAGCGCGTGCGTCCACCGGCGCAGCGAGGTCCCCACCTCCGGCAGCTTCGGCGTCCGGCCCTCGCGGACCTGCTCCCACGCCGCCGCGAGGTCCGGGAGCAGGATCCGCCAGGAGACGCCGTCCACCACGAGGTGGTGCAGGACCACCAGGAGGCGGCCCGGGTCGCACCACACGCACTGCGCCATGACTCCGGCGGCGGGGTCAAGGCGGCCGGTGGCCGCGTCGAGTTCGGCGCGGGCCAGCTCCTCCCACGGCCCGTCCCACGCCACGCGGCGCAGCAGCGCGCGGGCGTCGACCGAGCCGGGCGGGCCGATCCGCAGCCCTTCGGCGTCGAGGCGGGAGCGGAGCACGTCGTGCCGGTCGAGCACGGCGGCCAGGGTCGCCGCGAGCCCGGCCTCGTCGATGCCCTCGGGCAGGTCGAGCACCATCGACATGGAGAAGCGGTCGTATCCGCCGCCGAGCTCCCGCAGGAACCGGGCCACGGGCGGCAGCGGCAGGAAGCCCACGCCGCCGCCGTCCAGCTCCGCCAGGTGGTCCTCGGTGCCCGAGCGGGAGCCCGCGAGCTCCGCGAGGCGCGCCGCCGTGCGGCACTGGAAGATCTCCCGGGAGGTCAGCTCGATGCCGTGCGCCCGCGCGCGGGCGACGACCTGGAGCGAGCGGATGCTGTCCCCGCCCCGGGTGAAGAAGTCGTCGTCGACGCCGACCCGGTCCACGCCGAGGACCCCGGCGTACACCGCGACGAGGATCTCCTCGGCGGGGGTGCGCGGGGCGCGGTACGCGCCGCCGGTGAACTCGGGGGCGGGCAGCGCCGCGCGGTCCAGTTTGCCGGTCGGGGTGAGCGGGATCGCGTCGAGGACCGTGAAGGCGGCGGGCACCATGAACTCCGGCAGGCGCTTCGCGACGAAGGCGCGCAGCTCGGCGATCGAGAGTCCGGCGGACAGGTCGACGTTCAGGTGGCGGCCGCCCGCGCCGGTGTCGCGCGCGGTGCGTCCGGTCGGGACCACGTAGCCCACCAGGTGGCGCCCTGTGGGCAGGTCGTGCGTGGTCACCACCGCGTGGGTCACGCCGGGGTGGGCGGCCAGGGCCGCCTCGACCTCGGCGGGTTCGATGCGGAAGCCGCGTACCTTCATCTGGCTGTCGTCGCGTCCGACGAACTCAAGGCGGCCATCGGCGTCCTGGCGGGCGAGGTCGCCGGTGCGGTACATGCGCTGCCCGGGGGGTCCGAAGGGGTCGGCCACGAAGCGTTCGGCGGTCAGCGCGGCCCGGCCGTGGTAGCCGCGGCCCACCTCGCCCGCGACGTACAGCTCCCCGACGACTCCCGGAGCCACGGGCGTGAGTCCCGGGCCGAGGACGTAGGCGCGCATGTTGCCCAGCGGGGTGCCGATGGGCGCGCTGCCCGACGCGTCCGCCGGCGGCGGGTCCTGGATGACGTGCGTGGTCGCGTAGAAGCTCTCGCTCTGGCCGTACGCGTTGACCACGCGGACCCCGGGGAACGCCTGCCGCACCTGGCGCACCAGGGACGTGGGCAGCGCCTCCCCGGCGAAGACCACGCTGTCGACCTGGGTGTGCGGGGCGATCTGGTCGACGAGTTCGGCGAAGACCGAGGGCACGGTGCTGATCACGCCGCCGGACCACCCGCCCCGCTCCCCCAGTTCGAGGACGTCCCGCACGACCTCGACGGTGCCGCCGGTGACCAGCGTGGTGACGGTCTCGAAGACGGACACGTCGAACCCGATGGAGGTGCCGGCGACAACGCGCGTGCCCGGCCGCAGTCCGAGCGTGGCCGCGAGGCCGGTCACGCCGTTGACCACGCCGCGGTGGGTGATCGCGGCGCCCTTGGGCGTGCCGGTGGAGCCGGAGGTGTACAGGACGTAGGCCAGGCCGTCCGGGTGCGGCGGCGCGACCGTGGCGTCCGGGTCCGCGTCCCGCGCGGCCAGTGCTTCCAGGTGCGCCACGGGCAGGTCGCCCGTCGGCAGCGCGTCGGCCGTGGCCGTGTCGGTGAGCACGAACACCGGGCGGGCCTCGGACAGCACGTGCTCCAGGCGGGTGCTCGGATAGCGGGGGTCGACGGGCAGATAGGCGGCCCCCGACTTCAGGATCGCGAGCAGCGCGACCACCAGGTCCGCCGACCGCGGCAGCGCGAGCGCGACCAGCCTCTCCGGGGCCGCGCCCTCGCGGACCAGGGCGCGGGCGAGCCGGGTCGCCCGCTCGTCCAGGTCCCGGTAGGTCAGCTCGCGCCCGTCGTGGACGACCGCCACCGCGTCGGGCGTCGCCTCGGCCTGGCGCTCGAACAGCTCGGGGACGGTCGATGGCGGGGTCGGGGCCGCGGTGTCGTTCCACCGCGTCAGGAGCTCGCGCTCGGCCGGGGCGAGCACGTCCACCGCGCTGATCGGGGCGTCGGTGTCCGCGGTGAGGTGGCGCAGCACGCGCACCAGGCGTTCCCCGACGCGCACGACGGTGTCCCGCTCGAACAGGTCGGTGGCGTACTCCAGGTTGCACACCAGGCCCGGCCCGTCCTCGGCGAAGTTGAACTCCAGGTCGAACTTCGCGGTCGGCGTCGCCACGGTCCGCATCGACGCCCGCAGGCCTGGCAGGTCCAGGTCCACCCGGGGCGTGTCCTGCCAGCTGAACATCACCTGGAACAGCGGGTGGTGGGCGGTGGAGCGCTCGGGGTTGAGCGCCTCCACGAGCCGTTCGAAGGGGGCGTCCTGGTGGTCGTAGGCGCTCAGCGCCTTGTCCCGTACGCGGTCGAGGACCGTCCCGAGCGAGGGGTTGCCGCCGAGGTCGACGCGCAGCACCCAGCTGTTGACGAAGAACCCGACCAGGTCGGCCATGGCCTCGTCGGTGCGGCCCGCGACCGTGGCGCCGATGGTCACGTCCTCGCCCGCGCCCAGGTGGTGCAGCAGGACCGCGAGGGCCGTCTGCGTCACCATGGCCGTGGTCACGCCCCTGGCCGCCGCCAGGTCGTCGACGGCGGCCACCAGGCCGGGGTCGATCGCGACGGTCACGAGGTCACCGCGGCGGCTCGGGCTCGGCGGCCGCGGCCGGTCGGTGGGCAGCCGCAGCTGCTCCGGGGCGCCGGACAGTTCGTCCTTCCAGTACCGGAGCTGGGTGGCGAGCACGCTGTCCGGGTCGTGCTCGTCGCCCAGGACCTCCCGCTGCCACACGGTGTAGTCGCGGTACCGCACCGGCAGGTCCGGCCACGTGGGCTCCCGCCCGGTGACGCGGGCCCGGTAGGCGGCGGACAGGTCGCGGGCCAGCGGCGCCGTCGACTCCCCGTCGACGGCGACGTGGTGGATCACCAGGACCAGCGTGTGCCGGTCCGCTCCCGAGCGCAGCAGCGACGCGCGCAGGGGGATGTCGGTGGACAGGTCGAACCGGTGGGCCGCCTCCTCGGCCACCGCCTCGTCCAGGTCCTCGGGCGAGACCACCGTCACCGGCACGGGCAGCACAAGGCGGTCCACCGGCACGATCTTCTGCGTGGGCACGCCGTCCTCGTCCTCGACGAACACGGTGCGCAGGGACTCGTGGCGGACGACGACGTCCCGCAGGGCGGAGCGCAGCGCGGCGGCGTCGAGATCGCCGTGGAGGCCCACCACGAAGGGCACGTTGTAGACCGCGGAGGGCCCTTCGAGCCGGTCGATGAACCACAGCCGCCGTTGTGCGAAGGAGATAGGGATCACTACGTCCGCTCCTCGGTCATTCATGCCACGCGAGCCAGAGCCGATGGACAGCGCGTGCGGTACGGGAAGGGGCACTTCCGCCGCACACCGTCACCGGGGTGTGCGGCGTCGTTCGATGGCCGCGGCCATGCCCGCGACCGTCGGGGCCTCGTAGAACTCCTGGGTGGTCATGCGGACCGCGATCCGGTCGTCGACGAGGCCGAGCAGCCGGGTGACGCGCAGGGAGTCGCCGCCGAGTTCGAAGAACGAGTCGTCCCGGCCCACCCGCGGCCGGTCGAGGGCGTCGGACCAGACGCGCGCCAGGCTCCGTTCGAGCGCGGTGACGGGCGGTGTGAAGGCGCGGGCGGCCCGGCGCGGGGCGGCGTCCAGCAGCAGCCGGGGCACGTCGACGCCGCCGTCGGCGTGCCGGGGCAGGTGCGGCAGCTCCACGAGGCGCACCGGTACGGGGCAGGCGCGGGCGTGGGGCTCCACGGCGGCGCGCACGGCGTCGGCGTGGGCTGCCGCCGCCGGGGAGCGCGTGGTGTAGGCGACCACGAGTTCGCTGACGCGCAGCTCCTGCGGGGCCAGTTCCTCGACGATCTGGGGATGGGCGAGGTCGAGGCCGAGGAGCAGATAGGGGTGGGGTGAGGTCAGGGCGTCCAGGAGCAGCCTCAGCCCGTCGTCGGGTGCGACGGCCAGGAATCCGCGGCGTCGCGCGGGCTCGCTCGGCCGGTCCTTGTTCATGCCGACGCCGCTCCACATGCTCCAGGCCAGGCACCGTACGGAGCGATGGCGTTCGTGGCGCCAGTGGTCGGCGAACCCGACGAGGAAGGCGTTGGCCGCGGCGTAGGCGCCGAAGGAGTGCCCGCCGAACTCGCCGTTGACGGAGCCGAAGAGGACGAGCGTGGCGTCAGGGCGGCCCTTGAGCACCCGCGCCACGGCGAGCGTCCCCGCCACCTTGGCGTGGTACTGCTCGGCGAAGGTCGCCGCGGACTCCCGGGCGAGGGTGTGCCGTTCGAGGTCCTCCCACTGCCCGGTCGGGTCGGCGGCGGCCAGGTGCAGCACGCCGTCCACGGGGCCGCCCCAGGCGTCCTCGGCCGCGGCGAGCGCGCGCTCCAGGGCGAAGGCGTCGGCGACGTCGGCCTGGTGGTGGCGGACGTCGCCGAGCCCGGCCAGTTCGGCGAGGCGGGCGGCCCGCTCCCCCGCCACGGGTGAGCGCCCCACGAGCAGCAGCTTGACGCCGTAGGCGGCCAGCAGGTGGCCCGCGATGTCCAGGGCGATCCCGCCGAGGCCACCGGTGATCAGATACCGGCCGCCCGTGATCACCGGCGGCGCGGCGCTGTCCGCGCCGCCGTCCTCGGGGACGGGCACCAGGACCGGCCGCCAGCGGTGCGCCTCCCGTGCGGCGACGACGCCGGTGCGGTCGCGGTCGGTCAGTTCCGTGCGCAGCGCCTGCTCCCACCGCCGGTGGTCGGCGGGCAGGTCGAGCTGGCGGATCCGCAGCCCTGGGTGCTCGGCGACCGCGGTCCTGACCAGGCCGGGCACCGCGCACGTGCCGAGGTCGACGCGGTCGCCGTCCTGGACGCGCACCGCTCCCGCGGTGAGGACGAGGACGAGCGGGCTGCCGCACTCCCCCTCGGCGGACTCCCCCTCGGCGGACTCCTCCTCGGCGAGCGCGCCGAGCAGCGCGGTCAGTTCGGCCGTCGTCGCGGTCAGCTTCGTCAGGGGATCGCCGTCGCACGACAGCGGAAGGGCGAACACGATAGTCGAGACGGCGCCGTGCCGTGCCGTGACGGCCCGCAGCAGCTCCCGTACCCGCGCCCGGTCGTCCGGCCGCACGCGGTACCGGTCCGGCGCCTCCTCGACGAGCCCCTCGCCCCGGGCGGCGACGACCAGCGGGCCCTGCGGGCGCAGCCGCCTGAGCACCTCCTTGTCGGCGAGCAGCAGCCGCACACCGCCGCCGTCGCCCTGGGGGGCGGTCCGGGGCAGGCGCGTCCACTGGCGCCGGGCGACGCCGAGCCGCTCCGGCTCCGCGGCGGTGGTGAGGAGACGGTCGTCGAAGGCTCCGGCGCGCAGCCGCTCGGCCAGCGGGGACCGCTGGATCTTTCCGCTGCTGGTCTTGGGGAACTCGGCCTCCGTCAGGGGCACGAGGAGATCGGGGGCGAGCCCGGCCTCGCGTCCCAGGGCGACGCGGATGTCCTCGGCGATCCGGGTGAGCGCCTTGTCCTCCTGGTACGCGGGCACGTCCTCGGGCACGAAGAAGACGGCGAGGCGGTCGGACGTGGCGGTGGGTTCGCGCACCCCCGCGGCGGCCACGAAGGTGGGCCGGACGCCGTCGACCCCCTCGACGACGTTCTCCAGTTCGTGCGCCAGGTAGTTGATGCCGCGCACGATGATCTGGTCCTTGGCGCGCCCGGCGATGACGACCTCGCCGTCGCTGACGAAGGCGAGGTCGCCGGTGCGGAACCAGCCGTGTGCGTCGTACGCGGCGCGGTTGGCCTCGTCGTTGCGGAAGTAGCCACGCATCATCGTGACGCCCTGGATGCGCAGTTCGCCGACCTGGTCCTCGGGCAGGACGGCCCCGTCCTCGCCCACGACGCGCAGCCGGACTCCGGGGACGGGCCGTCCCACGGTGGAGAGCACGGCCGCGCGCTCGTCGTCGGGCGGCAGTCGGCGGACGGCGCCGCCGAGCGACGTGGGGTCCACGGCGACGGTGCCCGCCGTGGGCTCGGTGCGGCTCTGCCGGGTGTAGGTGACCCCCGCGCACGTCTCCGACATGCCCCAGGCCGGCACCATCGCGTCGGCGCGCAGCCCGTGCGGCGCCAGCAGGTCGAGGAACCGGTGGCTGGTGGCGGCGACGACGGGCTCGCCCCCGTTGACCAGCTCCCGCACGCTGGAGAGGTCCCAGGACCGGCGGCCGATCTCCGCGCCCCGCTCGTTGACCATGGAGAAGGCGAAGTTGGGCGCCCAGGTGTTGGTGACCCGGTAGCGGTCCATCCAGTCGAGCCAGAGCAGGGGGTCGACGAGGAAGTGGTCGGTCCTGGCGTTGACGTGCCAGCACCTGACGAAAACGTCGCGCACGTTGTAGAACGCGACCGTCACATGGTCCAGCGGCATCCAGATGAGGCTGACGTCGTGCTCGGTCAGTCCGCAGTGCGCGGCGACCGCGTACGTACGGGCCGCCACTCCCGCGTGCGTGTGCCGTACGCACTTGGGCACGCCGGTGCTGCCGGAGGTGAGCAGGTCGAGGACGGGGTCGCCGGGCGTCGCGGGGAACCAGTCGTGGTCCGGCGGCGCCTGGACGAGGTCCTGGGTGGTGAGGACGCGGACGTCGGGCTCGCCCCACAGCGCGCGCACCCCGGCCAGGGCGCCGACGGTGGCCGTGTCGGTGATGAGCACCGGCCGCCCGAGGAGTTCCCAGGCGTTGCGCAGCTTGCGGTTGGGTTCGTTGGGGGTCTGGTACGTCGGGGCGACGGCGACGGGGGCAGGGACGAACCCGCCGAGCACACACGCCCAGAAGGCCGTGAGGTAGGCGCGGTTGTCGGCGAACACGAACAGGGCGGAGTCGCCGGGGCGCAGTCCCGCCGCGCGCAGCCCGGCGAGCGCCCGCTCGGCCTCGGCGAGCAGCTCCGGATACGTCTGCACGTCGTCGTCGTGGTCGCGCCTGAGGTAGACCGTGCCGCGGTCGGGGGCGGCCGCTGCCGCCGCCCGCAGGGCTTCTTGCAGCGTGGCGGGCGCGCCGTCGGGCACGGTCAGGGGGCCGCCGTCGAGGTCGGCGAGCGGGCGGTCCGCGGCGCCCGTGGGCGGCGGCGGGCCGGGAGCCGCGGTCTCGGGGCGCCCGGCGGGGCCGAGGGTCCTGCGGACGACCGCGGCCGCGTCGGCGACGCCGGGCACCCGCAGGGCCGCGGCGGCGACGCGGTCGAGGGTCTCCCCGTCGAACCGCCCGAACTGGCCAGGTTGGTCGAGCTGGCCGGGCTGGCCGGGCTGATGGGGCCGGTCGGGCTGGTCGGGCTGGTCGGGCTGGTCGGGCACGTCGACGTGTGTCATCTCGTTTCCCCTTCCGTCGCCGGGGTCGGTGTCCGCTCGTCGATGAACGCGACGACGTCGGCGAGCTCCTCCAGGAAGTAGAAGTGGCCGCCCTCGTACAGCCGGGTGGTGAGGTCCTTGGTGGTGCACGCCGACCACGCGCTCAGGGACTCCACCGGAGACCTGGGGTCGGCCGTGCCCGAGAGCACCGTGAGGGGGCACTCCAGCGGCGGCCCCACGGTCAGGCGGTGCCGCTCCCACAGCGCGAAGTCCGCCCGCAGGACGGCCAGGAGGGAGCCCATCACGTCCTCGTCGGCGAGGATCTCGGCCTCGACTCCGCCGAGCCGGATGATCTCGGCGCGGAACTCGTCGTCCGGCAGCGCGTGGAGGTGCCGGGCGCCCGGCTGCCCCGGGGCCGGTTGCGCGGAGAGGAAGAGCCGTTCGGGGCCCCGGTGGCCCCGCGAGCGCAGCGCCTGGGCGAGTTCGTAGGCCAGCGCGGCCCCGCAGGAGTGGCCGAAGAAAGAGACAGGGCCGTCCAGGACGGGGCGCAAGGCGTGCACCAGGACCCTGACCAGGGGGCCGACCTCGGTGAAGGGCTCCTCGGCGATCCGGTTCTGACGGCCGGGCAGCTGCACCGCGACCAGTTCGGTGTCGGCGGGCAGGTGCTCGACCCAGTCCGTGTAGGCGGCGGCGCCCGCGCCCGCGTGCGGGAAGCAGATCAGCCGCCGCCGGTGCCCGGGGCGGCGCGCCCGCCAGACGTAGGGGCTCTCCGGGACCAGTTCCTCGATGTCGACGCTCATGCGCGGCTACTCCTCGGGGATCTCGGTGACCCGGCGCAGCCCGGGGCGGCGGGCCGTGGCGACGGTCGGCCACCGTTCGGCCAGCTCGGCGACGGTCGGGTACGCGAAGACGGTGCGGATCGACACCTGTGCCCCCAGTTCGGTGCGCATGCGGTTGATCAGCCGGGTCGCCCGCAGGGAGTTGCCGCCGCTGGCGAAGAAGTCGTCGTCGATGCCGAGCCCGTCGCGCCCGAGCGTCTCGTTGAACAGCCTGACCAGCGTGGTCTCCCGCTCGTCGCGTGGCCCGCGGCGGCCCAGGGCGGCGGCCCGCCGCGGGCGGCGGACGGCACCGGCCGCGCCGGACGGCAGCCGGTCGACCCGGGTCACGGCGGTGGGCACCACCCGGGCGGGCAGCCGCTGGATGACGAGGTCCAGGAGCTCGTGCGAGGACACCGGGGGGCCTTCGGCCGTGACGACGTAGCCGATGTATCCGGTGGATTCGGTAAACCCGGTAAACCCGGTGAACCCGGCGGTCCCGGCGATCCCGGCGGTCCTGGTGGTCCCGGTGGTCACGCCCGCGTCGGTGACGACGAGCGCCTCGGCCACCTGGGGGTGGGAAAGGAGCACGGTCTCCACCGCCGTGGCCTCGGTCCGCGGACGGTGGTCGCCGAGGGGTTCCACGCGGTGGTCGGCGCCGTGCCGGGCGCGGACTCCGGTGCGGACCATGCGGGCGCCGGGCGGGCCGTAGGGGTCGGCGACGAAGCGCTCGGCGGTGGGCCCGGGGCGCCGGTGCAGCCCGCGGGCGAACTCCCCGGCGAGGTACAGCTCCCCCACGGCGCCAGGACCGGCCGGGGCGAGCGTGGGACCGAGCAGGCGGACCCGCACGTGCGCCGCGGGCGGCGGTTCCGGCGGCGCGTCGTGCCGCACGTCGACGCTGCGGCCGGCGCACAGGCCGAGCAGCGGTTCCCAGGCACCGGCCCCGGGTCCGGCCGCGGGCGCGCCGTCGGCCAGGGCGGCGCGGGTGAGGGCCACGGCGTACGGCTGCGCCGCCGCGTCCGGACCGTAGCGGAGGTAGGCGAGGTGCTCCGGCCGGACCGGGCCGGACGGGGCCTCGTCGGGCGGCGAAGGGGCGGCGTCCGCGTCTGAATTCACCAGTGCCCCGTCGTCGTCGGGGGCGTCGAGCGGGATCGGCGTCAGGCCGGGCCAGCTCAGGGCGGCGGCCGCCGGGTCCGCGACGAGCGCGCGCGGGCGGGCGTCGGCGATGACGGCGGCGGTCCACGCCTGTGGGTCGCCGGGGTCGACCGGCAGCAGGCACGCGCCGGTCTTCACCACGGCGAGCAGGGCCACGGCCCGGTCGGCCGCGCCGGAGCAGCAGGCGGCCACCACGGCTTCGGGGCCCAGGCCGTGGCGGCGCAGCCGCCGCGCGAGACGGTCCGCCCTGTCGTTCAGTTCGCGCCAGGTCGGCGCGGCCCCGTCGGCGGCCAAGGCCACCGCGTCGGGGGTCAGGGACGCGCGCCGTGCGCAGCGGTCCGCCGCCGGGGCCGGGTGCGGGCGGGCGGCCCGCCGCGCCGGGTCCGCCGCGTCCTCCGGGCCTGCGGTGCCCGGGTCCGCCGCGTCCGGGCCCGTGGTGCCCGGGCCCGCCACGTCCAGATGTGCCGTGCCGAGCTCCGTCACGGCCACGGCGGCGACCCGGCCGCTGGGGTCGTCGGCGAACGCGCGCAGCACGCGCCCGAATCCGTCCGCGACGCGCGTGGCCGCGGCCCAGTCGAAGGCGCCGCGCCGGTACTGGAGACGTAGCCGCAGCCGGTCGTCCTGGTCGGCGTACACGACCAGCGGGTAGTGCGACGCGCCGAAGGACCGGCACGCCGTGACGTCGAGGCCCGCCGCCGCGCCCGCGGCGGTGATCTCCGCGTGCCGGGACGGGTGGGACTGGAAGGCGACCAGGGTGTCGAAGAGGACGTCGAAGCCCATCGCCTCGTGGATGTCGAGGAGGGCGCAGTGGTGGTGGTCGATGAGGCGTTCCTGGGCGGCGCGCACCCCCTGCGCGACCTCGGCGAGCGTCCGCCACGGGCCGCACCCCACCCGTACCGGAACGGTGTTGAGGAACGAGCCCACCAGCGACTCGACGCCGTCCACCGCCGGTGGCCGCGCGGCGACCGCGCCGCCGAAGACCACGTCGGTGCTACCGGTGAGCCGGCCGAGCAGGATGCCCCACGCCGCCTGCACCACGTGGTTGAGGGTGCAGCCGAGTGCGGCGGCGCGACGGGTGAGCGCGTCCGCGTCGCGGTCGCCCAGGGGGACGGCGAGTTCGCCCAGGCCGACCGGGTCGGTGGGCCCGGAAGGGGCGCCCACCAGCGTGGGTGCGCCGAGCCCGGCGAGCGCCTCCGCGTGCGCCCGCGTCGACCGCTCCTGGTCCCGCCCCGCGAGCCAGGCCAGGAAGTCCTTGAAGGAGCGGTGGTCCGCGGCGGCGCCGTCCCCGCCGTACAGCTGGAGGAGGTCCCGCGCCAGGACCGGTTCCGACCAGCCGTCGAACAGGGCGTGGTGGGCGGTGAGGGCCAGCGCGGTACGGCCGCGGCCGACGCGGGCGAGGGTCCAGCGCAGCAGCGGGGGCCTCGCCACGTCGAAGGGTTCGCCGCGCTCTGCGGCCAGGAAGGCCTCGAAGGCGTCGTCGTCGGGCAGCGTGACCTCGCGCCACGGCGCCGTGGCGTGCGCGACGACCAGCTGGACCCAGTGGCCCGCGTCCGTGGTCACGAACGCCGTCCGCAGGGCCGCGTGCCGGTCGACCAGGGCGCTGGCCGCCGCGCGCAGCCGCGGGGCGTCGACCGCGCCGCGCACCTCGAGCACGAGCTGTACGTGGTAGGTCTCGGGGTCCGCGTCCGCGAGCGTCGTGTGGTGCACCATCCCGGCCTGCAGGGAGGTCAGCGGCCACACGTCCACGAGCCCCGGGTGCTCCTTGCGCCACGCGTCGAGTTCGCCCTGCGCCACGGTGACCAGCGGCACGTCCGAGGGGGTAAGGCCCCCGGCGCCCGGGGTGCGCGCGTGCCGGGCCAGGCCCTCCAGGGCGGCGCACCACAGGTCGGCGAGCTCGCGCACCTCGGCGCGGGAGAGCACGCCCTCGGGCGCGGCGAACACGGCCGTCAGGCGCGGCCCTTCGGCGCCGTCGGTCACGGTGGCGTTGACGGCGAGCTCGCAGGGGGCGGGCAGCCGGGGGTCGCGACCGGCGTCGAGGGCCGCGAGGGCCTCCAGCTCGGCGCGGTCACCGGTGCGCGTCCAGCCGAGGCCGCGCAGCTCCTCGGGCATGTCGGCGGCGGAGAAGCGGCCCAGGTAGTTGAACCCGACCTGGCCGAGCGGGTACGGCGCGAGCGCCGGGGCGGTCCGGGTGTTGAGATACCGCAGCAGCCCGTAGCCGAGGCCCTTGCCGGGGACGGCCCGTGTCCGCTCCTTGACCAGCTTCAGGGCCGCTCCGGCGGCCGGTCCCCCGGCGAAGGCCTCCGCCAGGTCGACCCCGGCCAGGTCGAGGCGGACGGGGAAGACGCTGGAGAGCCAGCCCGCGGTGCGGGACAGGTCCGCGCCCGGCGCGGCCTCCTCCTCCCGTCCGTGGCCTTCGAGGCGGAGCAGCAGGGACCGCTCGTCCGTGCCGCGTCCCTGGCGCCAGCGCGCGACGGCCAGGGCGAGCCCGGTGAGCAGGCCGTCGTGGACGCCGCCGTGGAACGCCGAGGGGACCGCGGTCAGCAGGGTCCGCGTGACGAGGGGCGGCAGCGAGACCCGCGCCTGCCGCACGGTGGCCATGATGTCGACGGCCAGATCGAGGCGCCGCGCCCCGAGCTCCGGGTCAGGACCGTCCAGGACGGAGCGCCAGTAGGGCAGTTCGGCGACGCGCTCCTCGGCGTACGCGGCGGCCGCCATCGCGTGCGCCCAGCGTCGCGCGGAGGTGGCCACCGGCGGCAGGGCGGGCCGCTCCCCCGCCCGTATCCGCCGCCAGGCCGCGGCGAGGTCCGGCATCAGGATCCGCCAGGTCACCCCGTCGGCGGCCAGGTGGTGCACGACCATGAGGAACCGGCCGGGCCCTGACGGGGGGTCGAACCACACGCACGCGCCGATCAGGCCCCGCGCGGGGTCCGTGGGGTCAAGGCCGCGCGCGGCGGCCTCGATCTCGGCCGTGAGCAGCGGGTGCCATGCCTCCTCGTCCCACCGCCCGTCGCAGGCGACCCGCCGGACCAGGGGGCCGACGTCGACCCGCCCCGGCGGCTCGACGACCACTCCGTCACCTACGAGGCGGGCGCGCAGCATGTCGTGCCGGTCGACGACGGCGGAGACCGTCGCCACCAGGCCGTCCCGGTCGATGCCCGGGGGCAGTTCCAGGACGACGGCCTGCGCGAGGCGCTCGAAACCGGCTCCCCTGTCCTTGATCCACCGTGCCGCGGGCAGGAGCGGCAGCCATCCCGCTCCGCCGCCTTCGAGCTCCTCAAGGCGCTCGGCGCCGCCCGGCCCGTCGGGGGACGCCGCCGCGGCCAGGGTGGTGATCGTCCGGCGCCGGAGGATCTCCCGTACGTCGAGGGTGAGGCCCCGGGCGCGGGCCCGGGCCGCGACCTGGATCGACTGGATGCTGTCGCCGCCCAGGGTGACGAAGTCGTCGTCGGCCCCCACCTGGTCGAGGCCGAGCACCTCCGCGAACACCTCCGCGAGGACCTGTTCGCGCGCGGTGCCGGGAGCGCGGCTGGAGCCCGTGTCGAACGCAGGCGGCGGCAGGGCGGCCCGGTCCAGCTTTCCGTTCGGGGTGAGGGGCAGCCGGTCCAGGGTCACGAACACCGAGGGCAGCATGTATCCCGGCAGCCGCCGGGCGAGGAACTCCCTGAGGCGATCCGGCTCGACGCCGCCCGCCACGGGCGGGTTGTCGGCGGGTGGGTCGTCGGCAGGCGGGGTGGCGGCGGGCACCACATAGCCCACCAGGTGCTTGCCCAGGCCGGTGTCGGCGTGGACGGCCGCCGCCGCGTGCGCCACCGCCGGATGGGCGAGGAGGGCCGTCTCGATCTCGCCGAGCTCGATGCGGAATCCCCGTACCTTCACCTGGTCGTCGGCCCGCCCCTGGCAGACAAGGGTTCCGTCCGGCGTGCTGAGGCCCACGTCGCCCGTGCGGTACATCCGTGCCCCGGCGGGCCCGAGCGGACAGGCGACGAACCGCTCGGCGGTGAGCCCGGTCCTGTTCAGGTAGCCGCGCGCCAGTTGGGGGCCCGCCAGATAGATCTCGCCCGGCGTCCCGGGCGGCGCCGGACGCAGCCGCTCGTCGAGCACGAGGGCGCGCATGCCGTCGAAGGGGCGCCCGACCGGGACCTCTCCGGCGATCTCTACGTCGGCCTCGGCCTCGGGTTCCAGGACGTGGGCGGTGGCGAACACCGTCGTCTCGGTCGGCCCGTACATGTTCGTGAAGACCGTGCCGGGGCAGGCGGCCCGGGCGCGCCGGACGAACGGCGGCGAGACGCGTTCCCCGCCGATGACCACCTCACGGAGGTCCGCGAGGCAGCGCGCGTCCTCCTCGACCAGCAGGTTGAACACCGAGCTGATGACCATGACCGCCGTGACCCCGTGGTCGGCCACCAGCGCCGCCAGCGTGGCGGGCGTCAGCTCCGGTGCGGTGCTCACGACGAGTCGGCCACCGTTGATCAGCGGCACCCACAGGGGATACACCGATGCGTCAAATGCCAGGGGCAAGTGCAGGAGGACGCGTTCTTGGGTGCCGGTGTGCCAGAGCCGGTCGGTCGCGAAGGCCACCAGGGCCCGGTGGCTGACGGCGACTCCCTTGGGCACGCCGCTCGATCCGGACGTGTAGATGACGTACACGAGGTGATCGGGACGGGGCGCCACCGCCTCGTACGACGCTTCCTCGGACGCGTCCGCCGGGTCAGGACCGGCCGCCGGGTCAGGACCGGACTCCAGGCCCGGCCCGGACTCCAGGCCCGGCCCGGACTCCAGGTCGTCCGGCGTCACATGGGGGCAGGTACGCGGCAGGTGGGCCGAGGTCCGCTCCGTGGTCAGCACCAGGACCGGCCGCGCGTCGCCGAGCATGAACGCGATCCGTTCGGCGGGGTAGTCCGGATCGATCGGCAGATACGCGGCACCGGCCCTCAGCACGCCCAGGAGGACCACCATCAGGTCGGCCGACGCGGGCAGCACCACGGCGACGACCGACTCCGGTCCCACGCCGCGCCCCGCCAGGGCCCGCGCGAGCCGGGCCGACCGGTCGACGAGGTCCCGGTAGGTCAGGTGAACGTCGCCGCAGGCCACAGCCACGGCGTCGGGGGTCTCCACGGCCCAGCGGTCGACGAGTTCCACAGCCGTCGCGTCCAGGGCGGGTGCGGTCGACTCGACGGCCCTGCTCGGCGGCCGGTCCGGGTCCACCGGTTCTCGCACGTCAATCACCCCACCACAGGAAATGCGCCAGAGAACGAGTCATATCGAGGCACGGCCGCCCGCGGTCTCATCGAACCAGCGGTCTCACCGAACCAAAACCGAACCAAAGGGGCTCCCCTGTCCGGGGTCATCCGCAAAGAAAATCTCCGGCAGCCGAAGCCTTCCGGAGTCGATAGGGGCGAGCGCCGTTCATCCGGCCGCCCGGCCCTCAGGCATCCCCACTGTCCAGCCTCCGCACTATGAGGTCAAGCGCCGCACCAGGCCCGAACTCCCCACCACGTTCCGATGAATGTCCTGGCACCAGGACATCTCTATGCTTGATGGCCCGTCATGCTGGCATTCACGCAATGCGGCCGATGTTCGGCTAAGGCCGCCGTGCCGGTGAGACAGCTCCCACGGCACCTTCGGCACCAGGTGTCACGAACCGGAGGAGGGCACCCATGGAAGCGGCGAGCAAGGAACCGTGGCGCGTGAAAGTCGACGCGTCCCTGTGCATGGGATCCGGCATGTGCGAGGGCATCGCTCCCGCCTATTTCCAGCTGGTCGACAACCGCTCGCGGCCGACCCGCCCCCGTGTCGAAGAGAACGATCTCGTGCTCGAAGCGAGCGAGAGCTGCCCGGTGGAGGCGATCCTCGTCCGGGACGAGCGGACGGGTACCGTGATCGCACCCCGCGAACACTGACCCGCGCCCCGAGCGGCGGCCGCGCCCTTTCCTCCGCGCCAAAAGACCGGACGACCCCGCACCGCCGGGCGCGGCCCTCCCGCGAGAACGCGTCGGCCAGGCATTCCCCGCACATCCCAGGCCCACTCCTTGCACCCGGGTAGGGCATCTGCAAGCCTCAGGAAGCCAACTGCTGTCCCCTGATCCGGCCGTGTCACTTCACCTTTCCTTGGAAGTCCCTGTCGCCCTTCGCTGTCCTTGGCCGGTCCGCCGCGCCTTCGTCCCGATCAAGCGGTCACGCGATCACAGGACGCTCCGACCCAGCACGGAGAAGGAGAGCACTATGCGGATCGCCCTGGTCAACATGCCCTTCGCCGACTGGTACCGCCCGTCGGTGGCCTTGAGTCAGCTCGCCGCGCACACCAGGCGCGAGTTCGGCGACGCGGTGCGGGTCGACATCTGCTACGTCAACCTCGACTTCGCGCTCGCGTTCGGGGCCGGTGAATACAACCGGCTCGCCAACGAATACGGGAACCTGACCACTGGAATCGGCGAGTGGCTCTTCCGCAACCTGGCCTTCCCGAGCTCCTCAGACAACACCTCCGACTACTTCCAACGCTACTTCGCCGACGAACGATCGGGCGAATTCCGGTCCCATCTCCTCCAGATACGCGACCGCCTCCGTGACTTCTGCGAAGGCGTCATCGACGACTACGAACTCGCGACGGCCGATGTCGTCGGATTCACCTCCATGTTCTCCCAGAGCATCCCCAGCATCGCCCTGGCACAACTGATCAAGCAGCGGAATTCCAAGGTCATCACCATCATGGGCGGAGCCAACTGCGAAGCCCCCATGGGTGCGGTACTCGCCGAGCGGATTCCCGCCCTTGACTTCATTTTCTCCGGACCCGCCCTGCACACGTTTCCCGAGTTCGTCCAGCGCCTGCTCGACAACGAGCCCGAACGCGCCGATTCCATACCGGGAGTCATGACCAGGCACAACGTGAGCGTGGACCGATTCCGCCGCGCCATCGGCCGGGACCGCGACATCGACGACTACGTCCAGCCCGAGTACCAGAGCTTCATCGACAAGTTCAAGGATTCACAGGACGCCTTGCGCGCCAGCGGCGGCACGGACGAACCCACCCTCTACTTCGAGACATCACGCGGCTGCTGGTGGGGGGAGCGCTCACACTGCACGTTCTGCGGCCTCAACGGCCTGGGCATGGGATATCGCGCCATGGCGCCCGAAAAGGCGCTTGAGCAGCTGCACTGGCTCTTCGAGCACCATCCCTGGTGCACCGCGTTCCACGGCACCGACAACATCATGCCGCGCAACTATCTGCGCGATGTCTTCCCGCACCTCAAGACGCCGCCCGGCGCGCGGCTCTTCTACGAGGTCAAGGTGCCGATCTCGGACCGCGACTTCCGCACGATGGCGCGGGCCGGGGTGCGTGAGGTGCAGCCCGGCATCGAGGCCCTCGCGACCTCGACCCTCAAACTCATGGCCAAGGGCACCACGTCGTTCCTCAACCTCCAGTTCCTCCAGAAGTGCCTGCGGTACGACATCGCCCCGGTGTGGAACCTGCTCATCGGCTTCCCCGGCGAAGAGGAGGACGTCTACCGCAAGTACACGAAGGACCTGCCGAACCTGGTGCATCTGCCGCCGCCCGACGGGACGTTCCTGGTCCGCTTCGACCGCTACAGCCCGTACTTCACCAAGCGCGACGCGTACGAACTCGACCTGCGGCCGCTGGAGTTCTACCGCCTCGCCTACCCCGTGGTGCCGGACGAGCAGCTGCACGACCTCGCCTACTTCTTCGTCGACGAGAACCTGGCGCCGTACCAGCTGCATTCCATCGAGTGGATCTCGCGGCTGAGTGAGCTCACCGACGCCTGGCACGCCGCGTGGCAGAAGGACACCCCGCCCCGCCTGGTGCTCACGGTCGACGGCGCCGGGGACCCCGCCGTGCTCGACACGAGGTTCGGCACGCGCCGGTGGATTCCGGTCGATCCCGAGACCGAAGTGCTCCTGCGCCGCCTCACGTCCCCCGCCCGCCCCACCAAGCTCGCCTCCGACCTGGAGCTCCCGATCGAGCAGGTACGGGCGAAGCTGGCCGAGCTGAGCGACCGGAAGATCCTCTTCGAGGAGAACGGCGTCGTCATCAGCCTGGTCACGCTGGAGAGCGCCGACACGGACGCGGACACCAGCACCGCGGAGGCGCGGGCCGACGACGGCACCGGCCGCGAGACCGAGACGCTCAGCATCCTCGGCCTGTAGCCGCCGCCCGGCCCGGCGGCGGGGACGCCCGGCACCCCCCAGAGATGGTGGAATATTCAATCACCTAGTGGCGTTGTGCGGGTCGAAGGAGGCAGCAGTGAAGATCACCTACTACGACCACGGAACCGCCGCCGAGCGCTGGGAGCGGGCGGGACAGTTCTTCGACGCCAAGGAGTACACGACGGCGGCGCGCATCCTCGCCCCGCTGGCCGACGAGGTGCCCGAGCAGGTCGCCCCGCGACTGCTGCTCGCGCGCGCCTACTACCACTCGGCCCAGCTGCGCCGCGCCGAGGACGAGCTCCGCGCGGTCCTTGAGCTCGACCCGGTGGAGGAGTACGCCCGGCTGATGCTCGGCCGCACCCTGGAGCGCCAGGGCCGCGACGCGGAGGCGGCCCCGCACCTGCGGCTCGCGGCGGCGCTCGGCGGCGAGGTCACGGCCTGACGACGCCCTGGCGGCCCGCGGCTCACGCCCGGGCCGCCCGCGGCCGTCACGGCCGCGGGTGCCCGCCGAGGGTGAAGCCCACCACCGCCCCGCCCCCGGGCCGCGGCGCGGCGAAGACCGTACCCCCGTGCGCGGCCGCCACCTCGCGGACGATGGCGAGGCCGAGGCCCGAGCCGGGCAGGCTGCGGGCGTCCGGCGCGCGGTAGAAGCGGTCGAAGACGCGGTCCAGGTCGCCGGGCGCGATGCCGGGGCCCCGGTCGCGGACCTCGACGCGGGCGGCGCCCACGGCGAGCTCGATGGGCGCGGAGCCGTCGCGGTCGAACTTGGCCGCGTTCTCCAGGAGGTTGGTGATGGCCCGCTGCACGGCGGCGGCCCTGACCCGGACCTCCCCCGTGCCACTCGCGCTGACCGTGACCGCCCGCCCTGTGCGGCGCCGCGCGAGGGCCGCGGCCTCCTCCGCGACCTCCGCGAGGACGACGTCGGCCAGGGGCGCGTCGTCGTGCTGTCCGGCCGCGAGGGCGACCAGTTCGTTGACGAGGTCGGTCAGTTCACGGGACTCGTCGGCCAGGTCCGCCACCAGTTCGCCGCGCACGGCCGGGGGCAGTTCGTCGATGCGGCGCAGCAGCGCGATGTTCGTCCGCAAGGACGTGAGCGGCGTGCGCAGCTCGTGCCCCGCGTCCTGGACGAGCCGTCGCTGGTCGTCCTCCGCCCGCGCGAGCCGCCCCAGCATGCGGTCGAAGGAGCGGCCGAGCCGCCCCACTTCGTCCCGCCCGGCCACCGGCACCTTCCGGTCGAGGCGGCCGGTCTCGGCGACGTCCTCCGCGGCCCAGGCGAGCCGCACCAGGCGCCGGGTGATGCGGCGGGCCAGCCACCAGCCGGACAGCGCGGCCGCGAGGACCACGAGCGTGGCGAGCAGCAGCGTGCGGCGCTGGAGGGAGTGCAGCAGGTCCTCGGTGTCGCTGACCTGCCGGGCCACCTGCACGGCGCCCTGGCCGTCGCCGAGCGAGACCGTGACCAGCCAGTAGTCGCCGCGGGCGAGGTCGACGTCACGGCGTACGACCACACCGTCCCGCTGCTGGGCGGCGACCGCGCGCTCGCGCGCGCCGACGGGCAGCGGGCGCCGGGCGCGCTCGGTGACCTTGCCGCCGCGGCCGAGGACCTGGACGTCGGAGCGGGTGAACCGCACGTCGACGGAGAGGGAGGACCCCAGGTCGACGCGGTGTCTGCGCACCTGGTCGCGCAGGTCCGTCACCATCTCCTCGAAGGCCGCCCGCTGGTCGTGGCGGATGAGGCGGGCCGCCGCGTCGTAGCTGAGGAAGCCGACGAGCAGCGTCACCGCGACCGCCACCGCCGCGAACGAGGCCGCGAAGGTGGTGCCGAGGCTGCCGCCAGGACCGGTCCGGCGCCGGGGCGCCTCGGGGGCGGCGGCGCCCCGCGCCCGCCACACCGCCCTCATGACGGCCTGAGGACGTATCCGACGCCCCGCACCGTGTGGATCGGCGCGGGCCTGCCGGGCGCTTCGATCTTGCGGCGCAAGTAGCCGACGTAAACGGCGAGGTTCTTCGAGCTCGGCCCGAAGTCGTAGCCCCAGATGCGGTCGTAGATCGTCGCGTGGTCCAGGACGATGCCCGCGTTGCGCGCGAGGAGGAGCAGCAGGTCGAACTCGGTGCGGGTGAGCTCGACTTCGCGCGGGCCCCGCCACACCCGCCGCGCCCTGGGGTCGATGCGCAGGTCGCCCGCCGCGACCGGGACCTCCCGCGCGTCGCCGCCCGGCGTCTGGGCGCCGCCGTCCACGCGACGCAGCAGCGCCCGCAGCCGGGCGAAGACCTCCTCGATCTCGAACGGCTTGGCCACGTAGTCATCGGCGCCCGCGTCGAGGCCCGCGACGCGGTCGGCGGTCTCCACCCGCGCGGTCAGCATCAGGACAGGAGTCCTGCTGCCCTCGGCGCGCAGCACCCGGCACACCTGGAGGCCGTCGATGCCGGGCATCATCACGTCCAGGACGAGCAGGTCCGGTGGATCGCGGTGCGCGGACGCCAGCGCCCCCACCCCGTCGGCGACGGCCGTGACGCGGTATCCCTCCAGCGTCAGGGCGCGCTCCAGGGCGTTGCGGATGGCGCGGTCGTCCTCGGCGAGCAGGACCGAGTGCGGAAGGCCGCCGGGAGTCGGCGTGTTGCTGGACGGCTCGGTATGAGGCATCCGGTTAGTCTGCCAACCGCCCCATTTCCGCCGACGCCGGCCCGCGTTCTTACCGTCCTCTCACCGTGGCCGGAATCCCGGCTTACCCGGGCGCGGGAAGGTGGCTTTCGATTCAGTCGCTGTCTTTTCGCCGCGCGCCCCGACCCGCGCGCGGATCTGTCGAGCACCGCCGAGGGGAAAGCTCCGCATGAAGGCTCTGAAGGTCGTGTTCCTGCTGCACAACGTGTACGGCGTGGGGGGCACCATCCGCACCACCCTCAACCTCGCGTCCGCGTTGTCCGAGCGCCATGACGTCACGATCGTCTCGCTGATGCGCCACCGCGAGTGGCCGCGCTTCGAGGTCGACCCGCGCGTCGCGCTCGTGCCGCTGGTGGACCTGCGGGCCGGGAACCCGGACACCGCGGACCCGCTGTTCGAGCAGCCCGCCGTGGCGTTCCCCTCGGCGGAGCGGCGCCACCACCAGTACTCGCGGCTGCACGACGTGCGCGTGGCGGCGTATCTGCGCGACTGCGACGCGGATGTGATCATCGGGACGCGGCCCGGGATCAACGTCTACCTCGCCCGGTTCGGCCCGCGCCGGGCGCTCAGGATCGGCCAGGAGCACCTGCGCCACGACGCGCACAGCAAGCGCCTGCGCGCCCAACTGGCCCGCCACTACCGCTCCCTGGACGCGCTGGTGACGACGACCGAGGCCGACGCGGCGGTCTACCGCGCGCGGATGCCGCTGCCGGGCGTGCGCGTCCTGAGCGTGCCGAACATGGTGCCCCCGCCGCCGGTCCTGCCCGCCGACGGCACCGCGAAGGTGATCGCCGCGGCCGGACGGCTCGTGCCGGGCAAGCGGTTCGACCTCCTGGTGGCGGCGTTCGCGACGGTCGCCGAGCGGCATCCCGACTGGCGTCTTCGGATCTACGGGGGCGGCGGCCAGAAGGAGGAGCTCGAACGGGTCATCGAGGGCCTGGGGCTGACCGGGCGGGCGGAGTTGATGGGGGTGCGGTCCCCGATCGAGCCGGAGTTCGCCGAGGCGTCCATCGTCGCGTCGGCGTCCGACGCCGAGTCGTTCGGCATGACGCTGGTGGAGGCCATGCGCTGCGGGGTTCCGGTGGTGAGCACCGACTGCCCGCTCGGCCCTGCGGAGATCATCCGCGACGGCCACGACGGCAGACTGGTGCCGCCGGGCGACGAGGCCGCGCTCGCCAAGGCCCTGCTCGAACTGATCGAGGACGCGCCGCTGCGCCGGGCGATGGGCGCCGCCGCCCTGGAGAGCGCCCGCCGCTACGACCCCGAGCCGATCGCCGCCCGGCACGAGCGCCTCTTCGCCGAGCTGCGCTCGGGGCGCCGCCGGGGGGCCTTGCGGCGGCTGCCAGGGCGGGCGCGCGGCTGGCTGCGGCGGGCGGTGCGGCGCTCGCGTTCCGGCGGCGGCGCGGGCGGCGGGGCCACCGTCGCGGCGTCGGTTCCAGGACCGGCGCGGGGCGGGGCCGCGACGGCGGAGCGAGCCGCGCGAAGCGCCGAGACGTCCGCCGCGGCGAGCCGATAGCCCTCTTCCCTCCCGTATGGACGAATTCTCGCCACCGCTAACTAAAGCGGATTAGTTCCCGTTGGGCCCGAGCCGCTTCTCTCCTTCGTCGTCGGAATCGCGGCGGCCTTTATCGGCAGTGCCCGGGTATCCGCCAGACATCTCCGGGCGACACCGTTTGGCGCCCGGGTCCCCGGGAACCCGGGGCCGCATGGAGTCGGTACCCCTGCGACAGGACTGGATCCAGCGGGCCGCGTGTGTGCGTGAGGATCCTGAGCTCTTCTTCCCCGTGGGCACCACGGGTCCGGCCGAACGGGACCAGGAGGAGGCCAAACGGGTCTGCCGCCGCTGCCCGGTGGCGCGTCAGTGCCTCGCGTACGCGCTCTGCTCCGGGCAGACGTCCGGCGTGTGGGGCGCCATGGACGAACACGAACGGGCGGAGCTGCGGGCGGGGCGCCCGCGCCGGAGCGGGCGGCCCGCCTAGGGTCCTTCTGGTGGATCTCCGTGGGTGAAGGAGCGGCGTTCGGTGCGTGCTCTCGGCGTGCCGGGCGGAAGTCCTCGTAGCGGAGCTACTTGGGCTTTCGTCCGGTGCGGCGAGAGTGCGTGCCGGGCGACGCGACGCCACGGAGATCCATCAGAAGGACCCTAGGGCCCGTGCGGCGGGGTGCTCACGCGTCGTCGAGGACCGTGCGCAGCGTGCGGGCGAACGCCTCGGGCTGGCCGGGGTAGCCGAACTCGCCGTCGAGGAAGCCGCCGTGGTGGCTGGGGAACACCGTGGCGGACTGGCCGAGCAGAGCGGCGAGGGCGTCGGCGGTCCGTCCGGTGACCGTGCCCCGGGACTCCTCGCCCACCGCGACCACGATCCGCGTCGGCGCCGCGGTGAGCGCGGCGGTGTCGGGGCGGTAGCCGCTGACCGCCCAGGACAGGTCGGAGAGCAGCGGGTCCGCGCGGGAGCCGTCGTCCTCGGTGGGCAGCCCCATGGCGGCGGGGTCGGCCGGGGGCGCGGCGAAGTAGGCGTCGGTGAACTCGCCCTGCCACGCGGTCAGCGCGAGGAAGGCGGCCATGCCCGCGCCCCAGCCCTTCGCCTCGTAGGCGTCGCGGATGGCGGCGCGGGCGCGCAGGGCGGCGTCGGCGTCGGGGAGCACCGCGAACAGCGGCGGCTCGTGCGCCACCAGGGTGGTCACGTCCTCGGGGTACGCCGTGACCAGGGCCAGCGCCGTCACCGCGCCGCCGCTGCTCGCGAACAGCTCGACCGGGCCCGCGCCGAGCGCCTCGATCAGGGCGTGCACGTCGTCGGCCTGGAGGGCGGGGTCGTGGTCGGTGCGGCCGTCGTCACGGGTGCTGCGGCCGAGGCCGCGCGGGTCGTACGTGACCACGGTGCGGTCGGTGAAGTGCGCGGCCAGGGCGCGGAAGCCGCTGGCGTCCATGGGCTGGCCGATCATCAAAAGCGGCGGCCGCCCGTCGGCGGTCGGCAGCGGGCCGATGACGTCGTAGGTGAGGGCGGCGCCGGGAATCGCGAGAATCTGTGTGTTCATGCCGGGGTAGACCCCCGCCGCGCCCGGAACTCATCGGTGGCGCGGCGGGAATCTCCTCCTCAGCCGCGGTAGGTCTCCAGGAGCCGCAGCCACACCTCGCTGATCGTCGGGTAGGCCGGGACCGCGTGCCACAGCCGGTCGACCGGGACCTCGCCCGCGATGGCGACCGTGGCCGAGTGGATGAGCTCGCCCACGCCGGGGCCGACGAAGGTGACGCCGAGGACGATCTCGCGGTCGAGGTCGACGACCATGCGGGCGCGGCCGCGGTAGCCGTCGGCGTACAGGCCCGCCCCGGCCACGGACGCGAGGTCGTAGTCGACGGCGCGGACGCGGTGGCCCGCCTCCTCGGCGGCGGCGAGGGTCAGGCCCGCCGACGCCGCCTCGGGGTCGGTGAAGACGACCTGCGGGACCGCGTCGTGGTCGGCGGTGGCGCTGTGGGCGCCCCAGCGGTCGGTCTCCAGGAGCGGGACGCCCTGCGCGCGGGCGGCGATCGCGGCGCCCGCGACCCGGGCCTGGTACTTGCCCTGGTGGGTCAACAGCGCCCGGTGGTTCACGTCGCCCACCGCGTACAGCCAGTCGCTTCCGGTCACCCGGCAGCTGTCGTCGACGGGCAGCCAGGCGCCCGCCTCCAGGCCGACCGTGTCCAGGCCGAGGTCGTCGGTGCGCGGGGCGCGGCCGGTGGCGAAGAGCACCTCGTCGGCCTCGACGAGGCCGCCGTCACCGAGTTCGACGGTGACCGTGGCCCCGGTGCGGCGCACCGCCGTCACCGAGGCGCCGACGCGCACGTCCGCGCCCGCCTCGCGCAGCGCGTCGGCGACGAGTTCCCCGGCGAACGGCTCCATCTTGGGCAGCAGCCCTTCGCCGCGCACGAGCAGCGTCACCTGGGAGCCGAGGGCCTGCCAGACGGTGGCCATCTCCACGCCGACCACGCCGCCGCCGACCACGACGAGCCGCCCGGGCACGTGGTCGGCGCTGGTCGCCTCGCGGCTGGTCCACGGCCGCGCGTCGGCGACGCCGGGCAGGTCGGGGACGACGGCGCGGCTGCCGGTGCAGACGGCGACGGCGTGCCGGGCCCGCAGCCGGGTGACGGAGCCGTCGGCGGCGGTGACGGTCACCTCGCGGGTGCCCGCGATGCGGCCGTGGCCGCGGTACAGGTCCACGCCGATCGAGTCCAGCCACCCGACCTGGCCGTCGTCCTTCCAGTGCGAGGCGTAGGCGTCGCGGTGGGCGAGGACCGCGGGGGCGTCGAGGGGTCCTTCGGCCAGCTGGCGCAGGCCGGGCACGCGGCGGGCGTCGGCGCGGGCCACCACGGGGCGCAGCAGGGCCTTGCTCGGCATGCAGGCCCAGTACGAGCACTCGCCGCCGACGAGCTCGCTCTCCACGACCGCCGCGCTCAGCCCCGCCGCGCGCGCCCGGTCGGCGACGTTCTCCCCCACTGGTCCGGCCCCGAGGACCACGACGTCGTATGTGCTGGTGTCCGCTGCGCCGGTGGCGTCCGTGGATTGCGTCATGGGCCCAGTCTGGTACCAGGTGTGCGGCGTGGCCACACGGGTACGCGCGCGGAATACGGCCGTCGCCGCGGCCGTTGTGCACGACGGCTTCGCCCCCATCAGGAAGAGAGACGCATCATGAGCACGACCGTGGAGCTCACGAAGGAAAACTTCGACCAGACGATGACGGAGCACGACTTCGTCCTGATCGACTTCTGGGCGTCCTGGTGCGGTCCGTGCCGCCAGTTCGCGCCGGTCTACGAGAAGGCCGCCGAGGCCAATCCGGACCTGGTCTTCGGCAAGGTCGACACCGAGGCGCAGCCGGAGCTCGCGGCCGCGTTCGGCATCCAGTCGATCCCGACCCTGATGATCGTCCGGGACCGGGTCGCGGTGTTCGCGCAGCCCGGCGCGCTGCCGGAGGCCGCCCTCGAGGACGTCATCGGGCAGGCCCGCAAGCTGGACATGGACGAGGTCCGCAAGTCGGTCGCGGAGCAGCAGAAGAACGAACAGGGGCAGTAGGGCGAAGACCGCGGTCCGCCGGGTCCGCCTGGATCTGGGGTGAGGGCTGGGCCCGGGGCGCTCAGCTGGACTCGCGGTGCACGACGCTCGCGCCGAGCACGTCGTGGACCTCCGGCCGCGCCCCGGGCTCGCGCACCACGCGGTCGACGAGCTCGGCGAGGCCGCGGCCCGAGAGAAGTTCGATGCTGACGCTGCTCAGGCGCGGGCGGAGCAGCCGGGCGAGCATGAGGTCGTCGGCGCCGACGACGGCGGTGTCGTCGGGGACGCGTATGCCCTCGTCCTGGAGGGCGCGCATGAGGAGCATCGCGTACTCGTCGTTGTACGCGAAGACGGCGTCGAGGCCGAGGCCGCGCCAGCGGCCCGCGAGCCGGGCGGCGGACTCCTCCCCGTAGCCGAGGGGCAGCTCGGTGACGCGGCCCTCGGGGGCGCCGCGCACGGTGGTGCGGACCCCGTCGAGGCGCGGCCGTGAGAAGGGTTCGAGGCCGGGTTCCTCGGGGACGACGACGCCGATGCGGCGACGGCCGCGGGTCAGCAGGTGCTCGGCGGCGCTGCGCCCGACCAGGCGCTGGTCCATCAGGAGCGCGTGCGCGCCCTCGGCGCGCTGCGGGCCGAGCGTGAACACGGCCTTGGCGCCGGAGCGCTTGAGGACGGCCACGCCGCGGGCGCCGAGCGCCGTCGCGTCCGGCGCGAGGACGGCGACCGGGCGCAGCTCGGCCCAGGCACGGGCGGCCTCCTCGCCGGTCAGGCCGAGGCTGCCGTACTGCACGACGGTGTAGTCGAACCGGCTGAGCGCCCACTGCAGTTCGCTGAAGAACCGGCTGAAGAGGGGGCCCACGGGAATCTGGGGCGTGGGCATCAGGACCATGCGGGTGTGGCCCGCGCGCAGGCTGCGGGCGGCGGCGTGCGGAACGTACCCGAGCTCCTTGGCGGCTTCGAGGACGCGGCGGCGCGTGGGCTCGCTGATGCGCACGGCGCTGGTGTTGTTCAGGACGTAGCTGACGGTCGCGCGGGAGACGCCCGCGAGGCGTGCGACGTCCGCGCTGGTCGGAACGGAGTGCGGCACGGGGTGCGCGGCGCCCCGCGTGAGGGGATCGGTCGACGGGTCCGGCGGTCCTGACGCCGCGCCCGACGCGGGCTGCTGCTGCGGTATCTGCACCATGACAGGGCAATCCTTCCAGACGGTCCCGGGGCGCACCCAGGCGGGCGCGGGGGCGCTGCCGGGCAGGCGACGGGGCACGGCCGCGCACGCCGCCGGGGCCGGTAGCGCGGCGGCTCACACGCGCCGCCTTACGCGCACACGCGTCCCGGCCGAGGGGGCACACGCCGCGCGCGTGGGCCCCCGCCGCGGCACGCCGCGCACGCGGCTGAGGGGGTCAACTGGGCCGCTGCGATTCCGCGTTGGCCCGTCGGAAGCTACCGTGCGGTAAGGCGCAGCGCCGAACGGCAGCGGCCCCCGCCTGCCCCGCCCTCACCCGCACCACCGCCACCGCCACCGCCACCGCCACCGCCACCGCCACCGCCACCGCCACCGCCACCCGAACGAAGGTGCCCCCCACATGACCGCTGAACGTTCCGCGGGCCTCGCGGAGACCGCGCGTGCCCTCGCCGCGGGCGAGGTGTCCGCGCGGGAGCTGACCGAGCGCGCGCTCGCCCGGATCTCGGCCACGCAGCCCGTGCTCAACGCGTTCCGCGTGGTGCGCGCCGAGGCCGCGCTCGCCGAGGCGGACGCCGCCGACGCGCGCCTGGCGGCGGGGGCGCGCGCCCCGCTGCTCGGGGTGCCGATCGCGGTGAAGGACGACACGGACGTGGCGGGCGAGCCGACGGCGTTCGGCTGCCCCGGCGCCTTCCCGCCCAAGGCCGCGGACGCGGAGGCGGTGCGCAGGCTGCGCGCGGCCGGTGCCGTGATCGTCGGCAAGACCAACACGTGCGAGCTCGGGCAGTGGCCGTTCACGGAGGGGCCCGCGTTCGGCGACACCCGCAACCCGTGGAACACCGGCCGCACACCGGGCGGTTCGTCGGGCGGCTCTGCCGCCGCGGTGGCCGCCGGGCTCGTGCCCGCGGCGCTCGGCTCGGACGGCGCGGGCTCGGTGCGCATCCCGGCGGCGTGGACGCATCTGGTCGGGATCAAGCCGCAGCGCGGGCGCATCTCGACCTGGCCGTGGCCGGAGGCGTTCAACGGCATCACCGTCAACGGCCCGCTCGCCCGCACGGTGGCCGACGCGGCGCTGCTCCTGGACGCGGCGAGCGGCAACCACGCCGACGACCCGCACCGTCCTTCGCCGGTGCGCGCCGCGCAGGCCGCGACGCGCGCCCCGGGACGGCTGCGCGTGGCCCTCTCGCTGCGGATGCCGTTCACGGCCACGCCCAAGCGGCTGCACCCGCTGGTGCGCGGGGCGGTGGTGGGCCTCGCCGAGCGGCTGGCCGCGCTCGGGCACGAGGTGGCGGAGGCCGACCCGCGCTACGGCCAGATCGGGCTCGCCTTCGTGCCCCGGGCGACGGCGGGGGTCGCCGACTGGGTGCGGCAGGTGCCCGACCCCTCGCTGCTCGACCCGCGCACGAGGGACGCCGCGCGCCTCGGGCGGCTCCTGAGCGGCGCGCCGCTCAGGCTCTCACGCCGGGCCGAGGCGACCCTGCACCGCCGCGTCGGCGCCGTCTTCGACACCTACGACGTGGTCCTCGCGCCCACCACGGCGACGCCGCCGCCGCGCGTGGGCACGCTCGCGCGGCTCAGCGGGTGGCGCACCGACCAGGCGATGATCGCGGCGTGCCCGTACGCGTGGCCGTGGAACGTGCTCGGCTGGCCGGGGGTGAACGTGCCCGCGGGCCGGGTCGCGGGCGGGCTCCCCGTCGGGGCGCAGCTGCTCGGCCCCGCGGGCAGCGAGCCGCTGCTGCTCTCGCTCGCGGCGCAGCTGGAGGACGACCTGCGCTGGCACGAGCAGTGGCCCGAGCCACTGCCGGAGGCGCGCGCGACGCCGTGAGCGCGGGGCCCGCGACACCGCGAGCGCGGGCGCCGGGCCCGGGGCGGGGGAAATTGCGGTGCGGGCCGCCGTGGGGCCGTCTACGGTCGGGCGGGTGCAGCTCTACGAGATCCACATTCACGGGTTCGCCGACACCCAGGCGGCGCTCGCGCTCCAGGAGCCCCTGGCCCGGCTGCTGTGTCCGGTCGAGGACCACACGGGCCCCTGTGAGGTGCCCTGGGGCTTCACGCTGGGCGAGAACGGCTCGCTGGTGCTCGGGATCTTCGCGACGGAGACGAAGGCCGCGGAGGTGCGCGACCGCGTCCGGGCCCGGGTGGGCGCCGCGCACCCGACGGTCCTGGGCGCGGCCCGCGGCCACGACTTCGACGACCTGGCGGAGCAGTACCAGTACGAGAACCCCGGCACGGACGGCTGACCGCGCGCCCCAGAGCGCCCGGTCACCGCGGGCGGGTGGGTCAGGCGGGCCGAATCAGCCATCCCGTGCGTGCAGCGCACGCGCGTGGTGTATTGGAAGGAATCCCCCGTGCGGTGCGGGGATCGACGGCGGGACGCGGCCGTCGTTCACCGCGACGGCATTTCCCGGCCACCCGGGGCCGTCTTGTGCGAAATAGCTTCAAGGTCTTGGGTGTTACGAGCGCTGTCCGGGTACGCCACCCGGACCGCCCGGGACAGGAGGACCCCCGACATGCCAGAAGGAGACTGTACGCGCCGTCGCGCGCGCGGTGGCGATGCCGTCACCGAGGCCGAGGTCGAGGCCCTGGTGCGCGGCATCTGCTTCAAGAACGGGCCGCCCACGGCCCTCGGCGTCGAGTTGGAATGGCTCGTCCACGACCGGCGCTCCGAGCGCCTTCCCCTCACGTCCGCCCGCGTCGACGCCGCCCGCGCGGCGCTGCGGACCCGGCCCCTCACCTCGGCGGTCACCGTCGAACCCGGCGGTCAGCTGGAGCTCAGCTCGCTGCCCGCCGCCTCGCTCATGGAGTGCGTGTCCGCCGTATCGGCCGATCTGGCCGTCGTCCGCGAGGCGCTCCGCCCCCTGGATCTGACCCTCACCGGCCTGGGCGCCGACCCGTGGCGCGCCCCGACGCGGGTGCTGCGCGAGCCGCGCTACGTGGCGATGGAGTCCTGGTTCGACCGGGGCGGCGGCGCGGGCCGCCGCATGATGTGCTCCACGGCGTCGGTGCAGATCTGTGTGGACGCCGGGTACGAGGAGCCGGGGCCGCTGGGCTTCGCGCGGCGCTGGCGGCTCGCGCATCTGCTCGGGCCCGTGCTGGTCGCCGCGTTCGCCAACTCGCCCGTCCAGGACGGCCGTTCCACCGGCTGGCGCTCGACCCGGCAGGCCGTGTGGGCGGGCATCGACCCCGGCAGGTCGGGCGCTCCCGCGCTCGACGAGGAGCCGCGGGCGGCCTGGGCGCGGCACGCCCTGGACGCGCCGGTGATGTGTGTGCGTACGCCCGAGAACAACGGAACCGCCGGGGCCGCGGACGGCGTGCCGTGGCTGGTGCCCCAGGGCCTGACGTTCCGGTCCTGGGTGCGCTCCGGCCTGCCACGGCCGCCCACCCGCGGTGACCTCGACTACCACCTCACCACGCTGTTCCCGCCGGTCAGACCGCGCGGGCACCTGGAGCTGCGCATGGTCGACGCGCAGCCCGGCGACGACGGCTGGGTGGTGCCGCTCGCGGTGACCAGCGCGCTGTTCGACGACGCGCAGGCCGCCGAGACGGCCTATCGCGCCGTGAAGCCGCTGGCCGAGCGGGCGGGGGCGACACCGGCGCCGCACAGTCCGCTGTGGCTGGACGCGGCCCGCCAAGGGCTCGCCGACCCCGAGCTGCGGGACGCGGCGGCCGCCTGCTTCGCCGCGGCCCTGGAGGCGCTGCCGAGGGTGGGCGCCGCGCCCGCTGTGGTGTCGGCGGTCGCCGCGCACGCCGACCGGTACGTGGCCCGGGGCCGCTGCCCCGCCGACGACCTGCTCGACGAACTGACCGCACACGGGGCGCTCTCCCCGGGGAAGGACGTACACCCATGACCGGTTCCCCGCACGGGGCCGCGCACCGCTCCCCCGCCGGCCCCGCCGCCGCCCCCGACCTCGCGGACCCGGACGTCCTGCGGGCGCGGGCGCTGGCCGCGCTCGGCGCGGCGCGCGAGCGGACGGGGCTGCTCACCGGGTGCGTCGAGGACGGCGAACTGACCGCGCAGCACTCGCCGCTGATGTCTCCGCTGGTGTGGGACCTCGCCCACATCGGCAACCAGGAGGAGCAGTGGCTGCTGCGGGTGGTCGGCGGCCGCGAGGCGCTTCGGCCCGAGATCGACTCGCTGTACGACGCGTTCGAGCACCCGCGCGCCGCCCGCCCCTCGCTGCCGCTGCTCGCGCCGGACGAGGCCCGCCGGTACGCCGCCGAGGTGCGGGGGCGGGCGCTCGAGGTCCTGCACAGCGCGCCGTTCACCGAGGGCGGCCCGTTCGCGGGCGGCCCCGACGGCACCGAAGGCGCCGTAGACGCGGGGCGGCTCACCGACGCGGGCTTCGCCTTCGGGATGATCGCCCAGCACGAACAGCAGCACGACGAAACCATGCTGATCACCCATCAGCTACGGGCGGGCGCCCCGGCGCTCACCGCGCCCGACCCGGAGCCCGTCGCCCCCTTCGAAGGACCGGCCGAAGTCCTCGTACCCGGCGGCACGTTCACCATGGGCACCTCCACCGAGCCGTGGGCGCTCGACAACGAGCGCCCCGCGCACCGGCGCCTGGTCGCACCGTTCTTCCTCGACACCACGCCGGTGACGAACGCCGCCTACCAGCGCTTCATCGACGGCGGCGGCTATGACGAGCCGCGCTGGTGGCACGAGCGGGGCTGGCGGATGGTCCGCGAGCACGAGCTGAGCGCGCCGCTGTTCTGGCGGCGCGAGGGCGGCGAGTGGCTCCGGCGGCGCTTCGGCCGGATCGAGCCGGTGCCCGCCGACGAGCCGGTGCTGCACGTCAGCTGGTACGAGGCGGACGCGTACGCGCGCTGGGCCGGACGGCGGCTGCCCACGGAGGCGGAGTGGGAGAAGGCCGCGCGCCACCACCCCGGCGAGGACCGCTCGACGCGCTACCCGTGGGGGGACGAGGACCCCGCGCCCGGGCACGCGAACCTGGGGCAGCGCCATCTGCGCCCGGCGCCCGCGGGCAGCTATCCGCGGGGCGCGTCGCCGCTCGGGGTGCGCCAGCTGATCGGCGACGTGTGGGAGTGGACGGCGAGCGACTTCCTGCCGTACCCGGGCTTCGTCGCCTTCCCCTACCGCGAGTACTCGGAGGTGTTCTTCGGCGGCGACTACAAGGTCCTGCGCGGCGGCGCGTTCTCCGTGGACGCCGTCGCGTGCCGGGGCACGTTCCGCAACTGGGACCACCCGGTGCGGCGGCAGATCTTCTCCGGCTTCCGCACGGCCCGCGACGCCACGGCCGCCGAGCTCGCCGCGGAGCTCGTCTGATGTGCCGTCATCTCGCCTATACGGGCGACCCCGAGTCCCTGGGCGCGCTCCTGGTGGCGCCCGCGCACGGCCTGTTCCGGCAGTCGTGGGCGCCGCGGCACCAGCGGCACGGCACGGTCAACGCCGACGGCTTCGGCGTGGGCTGGTACGCGCAAGGGGACCCGGTGCCCGCGCGCTACCGCCGCTCCGGGCCGATCTGGGGCGACCAGTCGTTCGCGGACCTCGCCCGCGTGGTGCGTTCGCACGCGGTGCTCGCCGCGGTGCGCGACGCGACCGTGGCGAGCGCGGACGGCGAGGCCGCGGCCGCGCCGTTCGCCGAGGACCGCTGGCTGTTCAGCCACAACGGCGCCGTGACCGGCTGGCCCGACGCCCTTGTGCCGATCGCCGCGGACCTGCCGCCCGCCGATCTGCTCGCCCTTGAGGCGCGCTGCGACTCCGCCCTCGTGTGGCGGCTCGTGCTGAACCGGCTGCGGAGCGGGGCGCCCACGCCGCGGGCGCTCGCGGACACCGTCGGCGCGGTCGCGGCCGCGGCGCCGGGCTCGCGCCTCAACCTGCTGCTCACGGACGGCGACACGATCGCCGCGACCGCCTGGGGCGACAGCCTCTGGTACCTCAACGACCCCGGCCGCCACACCGTCGTGGCCTCGGAGCCGTACGACGACGACCCGCGCTGGCACGAGGTCCCCGACCGCACGCTGGTGTCCGCGTCGCCCAAGGAAGTCCTTCTCACCCCGCTCAAGGAGCCACCCGCGTGAGCCCGTTCCTGCTGACCCGCACCCTGCCCGAGGACGCCACCGGCGCCGCGCTGCGCGCCGACGTCCTGCACGGCCTCACCCAGTCGCCCAAGACGCTCCCGCCCAAGTGGTTCTACGACGCCCGCGGCAGCGTCCTGTTCGACGAGATCACCACGCTGCCCGAGTACTACCCGACGCGCGCCGAGCGCGAGATCCTTCTCGCCCGGTCGGCGTCGATCGCCGCGGCCACCGGCGCGCGCACCCTCGTGGAGCTCGGCTCCGGCTCCTCGGAGAAGACCCGGCACCTCATCGACGCGCTGGCCCACCTGGACACGTACGTGCCCGTCGACGTCAGCGAGTCGGCGCTCACCGGAGCCGCGAACACGCTGCTCGCCGAGCGGCCCGGCCTGCGGGTGCACGCGCTGATCGCCGACTTCACCCGGAGCCTGGCGCTGCCGGACGCGCCGGGGCCGCGCCTGGTGGCGTTCCTCGGCGGCACGATCGGCAACCTGCTGCCCGCCGAACGCGCCGCGTTCCTCGCCTCGGTACGGGGTCTGCTCTCGCCCGGTGACGCGCTGCTGCTCGGCACGGACCTGGTCAAGGACGAGTCGGTGCTCGTATCGGCGTACGACGACGGGGCGGGTGTGACCGCAGCGTTCAACAAGAACGTCCTGCACGTCGTCAACCGCGAGCTCGGCGCGGACTTCGACCCCGAGGCGTTCAGCCACGTCGCGGTCTGGGACCGCGAGCGGGAGTGGATCGAGATGCGGCTGCGGTCCCGGCTCTCGCAGACGGTGAAGATCCCCGCCCTTGACCTCGCGGTCGACTTCGAGCGGGGCGAGGACCTGCGCACGGAGGTCTCCGCGAAGTTCCGCGAGGCGGGCGTGCGGTCCGAACTGGCCGCCGCGGGCCTGGAGCTGACCCACTGGTGGACGGACGAGCGCGGCCGGTTCGCGCTGTCCCTGAGCACGGCCGCCTGAGCACGACCTGAGGACGGGTCCCGGCGGACGACTCCTTCACGGGGGGCGTCCGCCGGGGCCCGGTGACCGCGCTCAGCGGCCGCCGTCGTCCAGCGTCTTCGTGATCCGGTCCGAGGCCTTCTTGGCCTCGGCCGCCGCGTCGCCCCCGGCGAGGACCTTCGACATGTACGTCTTGACCGGGTTGTCGGCCTCCACAAGCGCCCAGCGCGGCGAGGCGGGCGTCGCCCGGCCCCGCGCGGCCCCGGCCGCCATCGCGGCGACGCCCTCCTTGCCGGAGACGACGGAGGCGAGGGTGGTCTTGTTGGGCACGTAGTCCATCGTGCGGGCCAGGTCCTTCTGCCACTTCTCGCCCGCGAGGGCCTTGACGACCTCGACGGCCGCCTTGCGCTCGTCGGTGCCCTCCCGCACCACCAGGTCGGAGCCGCCGGTGAAGACCGCGCCCGGCTTGGCGGCGCTCTTGCCGGGGATCGGGAAGTAGCCGAGTTTCCCCTTGAGTTCGGGGTTGGCCGCCTCGATGGTGCGGACCGTGCCGGGCACCGCGATGAGCTGTGCGATGCCGCCCTTGGCGAACACCCCGGCCTGCGGCGGGTGTTCCTCGTCGGCGTCCTTGGGCCCCTCGCCGAGCGCCTGGAGCTGGCGGTAGAAGTCCATGCCGCGCAGCGCGGCCGGGGAGTGCAGGCCGCCGCGCCAGAGGCCGCCCTTCTCCTTGGCGAGGTCGCCGCCCTCGTCCCAGATGAACCCGGCGAGCGTGTACCAGTCCTGTCCGGCGAGGTAGATGCCCTGGTTGCCGCCGGAGTTGAGGCGCGCGGTGGCGGTGAGCCACTGCTGCCGGGTCTTCGGCGGCTTGACGCCGGCCTGGGCGAAGAGGTCCTTGTTGTAGATGACGACGCGGTTGGCCGCGTACCAGGGCACGCCGTACTGGGCGCCCCGGTAGCGCCCGGGCTCCGCGAGGCCGGGCAGCCAGTCCTCCATGCCGAGGTCGCGCGCCGCCTCCAGGGTGAGGTCCTCCAGGCCCCCGTGGTCGACGTACTGGGCGACCTGGGTGTTGCCGACCTCGATGACGTCGGGCCCGTCCTCGTTCTTCAGGGCCTTCTGCACCTTGGGGCCGATGCCGGTCCATTCGTGGACGCGGATGTCCAGGTCGATGTCGCCGTGCTGCTTCTCGAAGTCCTCGGTGAACCGCTTCAGGAAGCCCTCGGAGGCGCTGCCCTTCATCAGCCAGACGGTGACGGTGCTCTTGTCGTCCCCGCCACCGGGCAGCACACCGCAGCCGGGCAGCAGGGCGGTGGCGGCGAAGGTCAGAGAGAGGGCGAGGGAAGTACGTCTGAGGCGCGCGTTCACGTCGGTCACTTTCTGGCTGCGGACAGCATGGAGGAAGGGTGCCCGACGTGGGGAAGAGCTGCGCTCGAACGGGTGTGTGGGATTTTGGTACGGACCAGGACATTGGTCAAGACCCTTGCGGAACTTCCGTCAGGAGGCCCCCGGAGCGCCACGGCACTACCGTGGGGGACAGCCCGCACCGCCGCGGAGAAGGGATGCCCCCTCATGTCCGAGCACACCTACCGGGTCACCGAGATCGTCGGCACCTCGCACGAAGGCGTCGACCAGGCCATCCGCAACGGCGTCACCCGCGCCGCGCAGACGCTGCGCGGCCTGGACTGGTTCGAGGTCACGCAGGTGCGCGGCCACATCGAGAACGGCGAGATCAAGCACTACCAGGTGGGCCTGAAGGTCGGCTTCCGCCTGGAGGACGCGGGCTGACCCCGTCACCCGTACGCCCACCCGCTCAGGTGCGCCCCTCGCGCTCCTGGGCGTCCTTCAGCGCCGCCGACGATCGCGCCCACCGCGCCCGCACCACGGTGAACCCGGCCCGCTCGGCGTCGTCGCACACCAGCTCGTCGTCGTCCACGAGGACGCGTACGTCGCGGGTGCGTGCGAGGCGCCGCAGGATCTCCAGCTTGGTGCGGCGCGCGGGCCGCCGGTCGTTATCGCGGCGCATCCAGATCCGGCCCGCGGGCAGCCCCTGGGCGGCCAGCCACGCCTCGGTGTCGGCCCGGCACCGCTCCGGCCGCCCCGTCAGATACACCACCTCGCACTCCTCTGCGCTCTCCCGCGCGAGGTCCACGCCGCGCGCCAGCGGCGGGTCGTGCGGCGCGGCCGCGAAGAACGCGTCCCAGTCGCGCGGCGCGCGCTCCAAGAAGCGCTGGCGGTGCGCGGTGTCGGCGAGGGTGCCGTCGAGGTCGAACACGGCGAGTGGTCTGCGGTCGTCCGTCACGTCGTCAGCGTAGGCAACGGCGTGGCGCCCCGGCGAACCGGACCCGACCGGGGCCGCTGCCGCGTCAGCGCGCCTCGGCCTCCAGGAGCTGTCTCCAGCCCGCCGCGGACAGGGCGTGGGCGGGCGCGCCGATGCCCGCGAGACGCTGCCACACCCGGGGCGAGACGAGCAGGCACGCGCTGACGGCGCCAAGGAGCAGCGCGCCGCCCGGATCGGAGCGCAGCGGCAGGAGTTCCTCCTGGCTGTGCGCGTACCAGCCGCGCCGGGCCGCGGCCTGGGCCAGCTCCCGCAGCACCGCGCGCCGTCCCCGGCCCGCCTCCGCGTGCCGTACGACCGCCATGAGCAGCATGTGGGTGCGGACGCCGGGGCGGGCCACCGGCGGCGGCCCGGCCGGTTCGCCGCACGCGAGGGCGAGCCAGCGCCGCACCAGGTCGACACCGGCGAGTTCGGCGTTGACCGGCTCCACCAGGCGGGGGTTGACGTCGATGTAGCGCACCCGGCCCGCCTCCGGGTCGAGGACCGCGTCCAGGGACAGGGGGCCGTGCCAGTCGAGGGCGGCGCCCAGCGCGGCGAGGTGCCCGGCGACCTCGGGCAGGGCCACCGACTCCTTGGCGGCGGCGCTGCCCTGCACGCCTTCGCGTCTGCGCAGCGCCGTGTGGGCGCCGACGAGCGCGCCCTGGTCGAACAGCGCCTGGACCATGACGACGGGCCCCGGCACGGCCAGTTGCGCGAGCACTTCGCCGCCGTGGGCGAAGACGTCCCGCACCACGGGCAGCGCGGCGATCCGGGAGAGGTCCTCGGGCTCGTCGGCCCGCCACACGCCCCGGCTTGACGTCGCCACCGACAGCTTGACGTAGAGGGGCAACCGCTCTTTCTGGGCGAGGAGTTCACCCTCGTCCCGCACCAGCGCGGTGTCGGGCTGGGGCAGTTCGAGCGCGTCGAGGACCCGGACGGCCTCGGCCTTGTCCTGCGCCCTGCGCACCGCGTCGAAGCCGGGCACCGCGAGGCCGACGCCGAGGGCGCGGAACTCCTCGCGGTGCCGGGACAGCGCCACCAGCTGCTCGTGGGTGGGCAGCAGGACGTCGTAGGGGTGGCGCGCCAGGGTCCGGCGCAGCGCGTCGAGGTAGCGGGCCGGGTCGGCGGAGAACCGGGGGCTCTTGTGGCGGTGCTTCACCCAGCGGGACAGCGCGGTGAAGGCGAGGCCCCCGCTGTCCATCACGCCCACCTCGTGCCCGTGGCGTCCGAGCACGGTCAGGATCTCCCTGGCCGAGGCGCTGGAGGCCTCGGTGAGCAGGACGCGGCGGCGAGGTGCGGGTGCGCTGTCACCCATGGGTCGAGTCCTTTCGGTGGGGTCCGCCCCCGCCGCCGGACCTGGCCCCGAGGACCAGGACCACGGCCCCGGACACGAAGAACACCAGGAGGGACAGCCAGGCGACGCGGTAGCTTCCCGTCCACTGCAGGGCGAAACCGAACCCGGCCGTGCCGAGGAAGGCGAGGCAGCGGTTGACCGTCTCGAAGACGCCGAAGTATTCCGCCGCACGGTCCTGGGGCACCAGCTTGATGAAGACCGAGCGGGACAGCGCGTAGGTGCCGCCGACCACGAAGCCCGCCCCGACGCACAGGCCGAGGAAGGCGCCGAAGGACCCGTCGGGGATGAGCGCGCCCGCGATCACCGTGAGGATCCAGACGAGGACGAAGCCGAGCAGCACCGCGCGGCCGCTGTGCCGCTCGGCGAGGCGCCCCGCCACCAGGGCGCCCGCGAACGCGACGAACTGGACCGCGAGGACGGCGACGACGAGGTCGCCCTGGGTGATGCCGATCTCCTGCACCGCGAACGTCCCCACCAGGGCGGTCACGGCCTGCATGCCGTTGTTGTAGAGCAGGAACGCGATGAGGAACCACCCGGCGCCCGGCAGGGTCCACAGGTGGCGCACCGTGGTGAGCGCCGCCCGGTAGACGCCCCCGCGCGGCGGGCCCGGGGCGCCGGTGGGCACCGCCGGTGGGCTGCCGTAGCCGCGCAGGAGCCACACCGACACCATGCCGAACAGCAGCCACCACAGGCCGGTGACGAGCAGGATCAGCCGGATGGCATGGCTCTCCGCGAGGCCGAGCGCCTCGTGGTTGGCGTACAGCACGAGGGCGATGAGGAGCAGCAGGCCGCTGCTGAGGAAGCCGGCCGCCGAGCCCTCGGTGGACATGCGGTCCTGGCGCTCGGGCGAGGCGAGGACGGGCAGATAGGTGTTGGCGACCATGACCGAGGCGCCGAGCGACATGTTCGCCGCCACGTACAGCAGGCCGCCAAGGGCGTAGTCCGCGTTCCCGATCGCGTACATCCCGGATGCCGCACAGGCGCCGACGACGGCGAACACCGCGAGCAGGCGGCCCTTGTCGTGGCGTTCGGTGAGGGCCGCGGCCAGCGGCAGGACGAAGACCTGGAGCAGGACGGAAAGGGCCGAGACGTACGGGTAGAAGGACCCGGCGAGCACGGGTATCCCCAAGGGGTGGAGATAGCCGTCGGCGTCGGCGGCGTTCTCGCTGACGTCGGTGATGTACGGGCCGAAGAAGATCGAGGTGACGGACGTGGTGAAGACCGAGTTGGCCCAGTCGTAGCCGTACCAGCCGAGACGGCCGCGGCGCGTGGCGCGCCAGCGGGCCTCGGTCTCGTCGGGGAGCACGGCCACGGCTCTGGTCTGCTGCGGCATGTACGGGCACCTCTCCCCGTCGTCCATGTCAACTCCGCGTGCCGGTGGATGTGTGGGAGTCATGTGTCGCCTCCGGGAGTGGGGGGACCGCACCGCTGCGCGGCCGTGGACGGGGGGAGTCGTCCCTCGATGCGGCCCACCCGGACCGGGCCGTGGACTTTCCCTCGCGCGGAGGCGTTCACGTGCGCAAAGCTCGCGTCATCACCTCCATCATTTCCTCGGCGCGCTCGTTGATGAAGAAGTGCCCTCCGGGGAACATCCGGGCCTGGAAGGCCCCGGTCGTCAGGCTCTCCCAGGCCAGGATCTCGGCCTCGTCCGCGCGCGGGTCCCGCCGCCCGCCGAAGACGGTCAGCGGGCTGCTCAGCGGCGGTTCGTCCTGGTAGGCGTACGTCTCGTTGACCGTCAGGTCCGCGCGGAGCAGCGGCAGGAGCAGGTCCATGACGTCGCTGGCGCGCAGCACCTCCTCGGGGGTGCCGCCCATGCCCGCGACCGCGCGGATGAGTTCGTCGGCGGGCAGGTCGCGCAGGGGGCGGCGCACGTCGGGCAGGTGCGGCGCCGCCCGGCCCGAGGCGAACACATGGACGGGGGGCGGGGCGCCCGCGCGCCGCAGGCGCCGGGCCAGTTCGAAGGCGACCAGGGCGCCGAGGCTGTGGCCGTAGAGCGCGTACACGCCCGTGAACTGGTCCTTCAGGGCGTGTGCCAGGTCGTCGACGAGCGCGTCGGAGCGGTCGTAGGGCGGCTCCCTGAAGCGCTCCGCGCGGCCCGGCGGCTGCACGGGGCAGACCGTGACGCCGCCGGGCGCGAACCGGCGCCAGGGCGCGAAGCTCGCCGCGCTGGCACCGGCGCTGGGAAAGCAGTACAGCCGGGGGCGCGAAAGGGAGGGTTCGCCGAAGGGCAGCCACGCCCCCGCCGGACACGCGGCGGACCGCATGTCCAGCGGGGCGTCCTCCACGTGGTCGCTCATCGCACCACCTCGACCGTCAGATAGTCCGGCGGGGGCTGGATCTGCCGCAGGTCGGACTCCAGGACGAGGCGGTTGCCGTCGCGTTCGGCCTCGCGGAAGCCGCCGAAGGCGTAGGTGACGTACATGACCCGGTTGCGGCCCGTCTCCACGAAGTCCGCCCGCAGGACGGCGCCGTCCTCACGGGCGAGGCGCATGATGTGGTTGAGCAGCACGGTGCCCACGCCGCGGGCCATCACCCGGCAGGACATCAGGAGCATCCGCAGGTGCCAGGCGGGCTTGCCCCGCTCGATCAGGGCCAGGCCGATCTTGCCGTAGGTGCCGTAGCGGTCGGTGAGCCCGGCCACCAGGAGCAGATGGTCCGGGGACTGGCGCAGCGCGTCGAGTTCCTCGTACGAGTAGGTGCGGCCCGTGGAGTTGAGCTGGTTGGTGCGTACGGTCAGTTCCTCGGCGCGCTGGAGGTCCTCGCGCTGGGCCTCGGCGATGGTGAAGCGCATGTCGAGGGTGGCGAGGAACTCCTCGTTCGTTCCGGTGTAGTCCTCCTCTATCTGCTCGCGCAGGGCGGCGCTGCGGTACATCTCGCGGCGTATGCGCGACTCGTCGGTGACGAACTTGGGGCGGAACTCCGGCGCGTGGAGGGCTTCGGGGAGATCGGCGACGTCCACGGTGAGGACGGCCGGCAGGGCGTGCTCCACCTCGGCCCGCTCGAAGGGCTGGTCGTCGACGAACGCGAGGGCGTCCAGGCCGATGTTGAGCGAGGTGGCGATCTGCTCCACGGAGCTCGACTTGGGGTTCCAGTTGATCTGCGGATAGAGGAAGTAGTCCGCGAGCCCGTGGTCCTTGAGGCACTCCATGGCGGCGCCGTGGTCGTTGCGGCTCGCGATGGAGTGCAGGACGCCGAGTTCGTCGAGCCGCTGGATCTCGGCGACGACCTCGGGGCGCACGGACACCCGGCCCTCCTCCAGGAGCACCCCGTCCCACAGGGTGTTGTCCAGGTCCCACACGACGCACTTGATCCGCCCCTGCCGGGGCTTGGCGTCGGTCCTGCTGCGCACGCTCTGGCCGGCGTTCACCGTGCCACCTCCCGGTAGGCCTCTGTCGCGATGGTGAGCTGCTGGAGCTCGGTGCTGCCCTCGATGACCTCCGCGACCTTGGCGTCGCGGTACAGGCGCGCGGCCGGGTGCTCGGAGCTGAAGCCGTTGGCGCCGTGGATCTGCACGGCGTCGCTGGCGGCGGCGGTCGCCGCGAGCGACGCCTGGTACTTGGCCACCCAGGTCGCCATGATCGTCGCCGGGTCGTCGGCGTCCTTCAGGCGCCCGGCCTCCGCGCACAGCAGCCGCGATGAGCGGCTGCTGACGACCATGTCGGTGATCTTCCGCCGGATGAGCTGGAGTTCGCTGAGCAGGCCCTCGCGGACCCGGCGCCGTGAGGTGTAGTCGACGCAGGCGTCCAGGCAGGCCTGGACGACGCCCACGCAGCCGCAGGCGACGCTGTACCGGCCGAGGTCGAGCGCTCCGGTCATCACCGTGCCCGCCGCCCAGCCGGGCGGGCCGATCAGGGCGTCCGGGCCCACCCGTACGTCGCGCAGCCTGATCCCGGCGAGCATGCTCGCCCGGGTGCCCATGACGCCGGTGAGGGGGGTGATCTCCACTCCGGGGTTGTCGGCGGGCACCAGGAAGGCGCTCATGCCGTCGCCGGTGCGGCAGAACACCAGGAGCAGCCCGGCGACCTGGCCCGCGGTCATCCACTTCTTCTCGCCCGAGATGACCCAGCCGGACCCGGTCTTCTCGGCCACCGTGCCGGAGGCGGAGGCGTCGCTGCCGCTGTCCGGTTCGGTCAGGCAGAAGGCGCCGAGCACCTCGCCCGTCGCGAGCCGCGGCAGCCACCGCTCGCGCTGCCCTTCGGTGCCCCAGCGCTGGACGGTCCAGGTCACCATCGTGTGCACGGTCAGGAAGCTGCGCACGGACGAGCAGCCGCGGCCGACCTCCTCGTGGACGCGGCCGAGCGTCGACCAGTCCATCGCGACGCCACCGGCCTCGGGCGGCAGGAACGGGGCCCACAGGCCGAGTTCGCCGATCCGGTGCAGGATCTTCTCGGGCAGACGCTCGTCCTGGTCCCACTCGTCCGCGTACGGCACGATCTCGGCGTCGACGAACGCGCGGACGTCGTCCGGGGCGGTCGCGGTGGTGTCGTGCGGTTCCGTCAGGGAGACGGTCATGGTGTCCTCCTGGTCACTTGGCCGAGAGGCGCGCGCCCTCGGTGATGCCGCGCACCAGGGCCGCCATCGCGTCGAGGGTGCGGAAGTTGTCGAGGTTCAGCTCCTCGTTGGGCACCCGGACGCCGAACGTCTTCTCCACGAACATGACCAGCTCCATGGCGAAGAGCGAGTTGACGAAGCCCAGGGCGAAGATGTCCTCGTCGTCGGCGAGGGTGATCTGCGGGAAC
This sequence comes from Streptomyces sp. NPDC043996, assembly GCF_056435225.1. Lineage (NCBI taxonomy): Bacteria > Bacillati > Actinomycetota > Actinomycetes > Kitasatosporales > Streptomycetaceae > Streptomyces > Streptomyces sp. NPDC043996. The sequence goes on from NZ_JBWKEY010000008.1 coordinate 256,759, forward strand.
TTGGCGGAGATGAACTCGCGGACGGGTGTGCGCAGGTCGTCGGACATGATGGGGTGACTCCTCGGTTGAGTACGGCGACTAGAACGGTTGTTACGGTCGAAAGAGCTGGTGTGGCCGGTCAGGTGGCGGGGACCGGGCGGTCCGCCCGGTGGCCGTTGGCGGCGGGGCTCGCGGTGGGGCTCGCGGCGGCGGCCGAAGGGCCGTAGGAGTAGAAGCCCTCGCCCGACTTGCGGCCGTGAAGGCCGGCGTCGGTCATGTGCTTCAGGAGCGGGCAGGGCCGGTACTTGCTGTCGGCGAAGTGCTCGTGCAGCACCTCGATGCTGTAGAGGATCGTGTCGACGCCGATGAGGTCCGCGGTCTCCAGCGGGCCCATCGGGTGGCCGAAGCAGCTGCGGAAGACCTCGTCCACGGTCTCGGCGGTGGCCACGTTCTCGTACACGAGGTAGGCGGCCTCGTTGACGGTGAGCATGAGCACCCGGTTGGAGACGAAGCCGCAGGCGTCGTTGACGTCGATGGCCTTCTTGCCCATGGAGGTCAGCAGGTCGCGCACGCGCTCCAGGGCCGCCGGGGAGGTGTGGTGGCCGGGAATCAGCTCCACGGCGGGCTTCATCGGCACCGGGTTCATGAAGTGGACGCCCACGAACTGCCGGGGCCGCTCGGTCAGGGACGCCAGCCGGGTGATGGGGATGGCGGAGGTGTTGGCGACGAAGACCGCGTCGGCCCGCACCACGGGGTCCATCCGGCGGTACAGGTCGCGCTTCAGCTCCCAGTTCTCGGTGATGTTCTCGATCACGACCTCCGCCTCGGCGAGCAGCGCGAGGTCGGTGCCGCCCTCGATCCGGGCGAGGACCTCGCCCGCGTCGAGGGCGGGGCCGCCGAGGAGGCGGCTCATCCGGCAGTTGGTCTCGATGGAGGTCAGGGCCTGCTCGATCGCGCGCGGGTCGTTGTCCACCAGCGCGACCGAGTGGCCGGACTGGGCCAGGTTCTGTGCCACACCGGCGCCCATGACTCCGGCGCCTACGACTCCCACGTGGGCCATCGCTGTTCTCCTTGTTCGCTTTGTTCGCTCTGCGGATGAATGGGGGTGTGCGGTGTGCGTAGAGATGTGTCGAGGTGTGTAGCGGCGTGTAGCGGTGGGTGCGGTCAGTTCCGTGCGGTGAGGGCCTTGCTGAAGCTGCGCACCGTCGGGTTCTCGATGAGCACCTGTGCGGGGAAGCCGCCGAACCGAGTGCGGATGCGCGTCATCATCCGGACGGCGGCCAGCGAATGGCCTCCCAGCTGGAAGAAGTCGTCGTTGACGCCGATGCCGTCGACGCCGAGGATGTCGCTCCAGATCTCGGCGATGGCCTCCTCGTCCGCCGAGCCCGGCGACTCGAACGGCACCGGGAGCTCCGGCCTCGGGTAGCGGGTGCGGGGCGGCTCCGCGTCCGTCTCGCCGCGCCGCGTCCACTGGTCGAAGCGGTGCTCCAAGGGGCCGGTGGAGATGGTCAGTTGGGGGCACCTGCGGGCGACGGACAGACAGCGCTCCAGGACCTCGCAGCCCTCGGCGGCGTCGTAGAAGTAGTCCTTCATCGTGACGCCCAGGTCGCCGTGCGGGTCCTCGCCCAGGTTCCAGGTGTCCCAGTTGACCGCGAGCCACCGTCCGCGCGCGTCGCCGAGCACGCGCGCGTAGGCGTCCATGGCCGCGTTGGCTGCGGCGTACGGGCCGTAGGCCACGCCGCCGAGGACCGCCGCGAGCGAGGACATCGTCACGCGGACCGGCGCCTCGCCGTCGCGCAGCAGTTCGTCGAGCACCCGCAGGCCCGTGACCTTGGCGCGGAAGTGCGTGTCGCACACCTCTCGGCTCAGGCTGGGCGCGAAGCCGAAGAACTCCCGGCCCTGGGCGCCCGCCGCGTGGACGACGACGTCGACAGAGCCGAAGCGGTCCCGCGCGGCGGTGAGGGCCGCGCCCATGTCCTGGCGGCTCGCCGCGTCGGCGGCGGCCACGAGGACGTCCGCGCCGCGCTCGCGCAGGTCCAGGACCGTGCGGATGCGCGTGGCGGTCGGGTCGGTGGCACCGTCTTCGGGGTGGCGGTCCAGCCACTCCTGCCACTCGCTCTCCGGCGGCAGCGGCGTCCTCGTGGTCAGGACGAGGCCGCAGGACCGGGTGGTCGCGAAGTGCTCCGCGAGCGCCGATCCGACCGTGCCGAGACCGCCGGTGATCAGGACCGTGGCGCCGCGCGGAACCGTCCGCGTGACGTCCTCGACGGGCTCGACGCGCACCGGGGCGAAGGTCCGCACCCAGCGCACGGCGCCGCGCAGCGCCACCGGGTCGGTCGGTCCTTCCGCGCCGGTCTCGGCGAGGAGTTCATCAGCGAGGAGTACGTCGGCGAGGGCGGCCGGGCCGTCGTCGGTGCCGTGGTCGGTGCCGTCGTCTGTGCCGTGGTGAGCGCCGTCGCCCGCGTCGGTGCCGATGTCCAGCAGGCGGCAGGTGATGTCACCGAACTCCTGGTTGATGACCGGGTGCAGACCGGCGAGCGTCGCCTGCTCGGGGTGGCGCAGGTCGCCCCCGGTCACCTCGGCGGCGCCCCTGGTGCACAGCAGCAGGTCGACGGGTCCTGGCTCGGCGTCCTCCCCCAGGGCGCCGACGAGGGCGACCACCGAGTGGAAGCCGCGCCGCTGGGCCTGTGCGAACCGGTCCTCGGGGGCGTCGTCGGGGCCGTCGTCGGGGGCGGCCTCCAGGCTGAGGGCGTGCAGCACGCTGCGGGGCCGCCCCAGGCCGGCGATCGCGCGCACGAAGTCCGGCCGCGCGTCGGCGGTGATCTCACGCACCCGGACCCCCGGCACATCGGCCCCCGGCGAGCCGCCTTCGGCCGGGCGCAGCAGCGTCACGTCGGCGCCGAGCGCGGCGAGCCGCCGGGCGGCCGCGAGCCCGGGCCCCGCCGAGGCCACCACCCACCACGGGCCCCGCTCCCGCACGCGCGCCGCTTCCGGGCCGCGCGCGAGCGGCTCGGAGCGCCACGAGGGGCAGTTGAACCAGTCGGCCAGGTCGGGGATGCGGCCGCCCGCCGGGGCGGCGGCCGCGGCGGCGCCCGGCAGGAGCGCGGCCCCTTCGGCCCCGCCCGCCCCGCCTGCCCCTTCGACGGGCGGCAGGAAGTAGCGGGCGCGCTCGAAGGGGTAGGTCGGCAGCGGGACGCGCCGCCGGGGCCCGTCGTGCAGCGCCTGCCAGTCGACGTCCGCGCCCGCCAGCCAGCGCTCCGCGGCGAGCCGCGGCTCCGTGCCGTCGTACCGGGCTCCCGAGGGGTTCACCGGTCCGGCGGTGAGCCTGCGGCCGGGGTCGGCGAAGGCCTCCAGGGCGTCCGGCACGTCGGCGCAGACCACGGCCGTGCGGTACGGGAAGCCGGTGCGGCTCTTCTGGAGGGTGTACGCCACGTCGGCGAGCCGCACCTCGTCCGGCGTCAGGTCCCGCAGGCGGTCGGTCAGCCGCCGCACGGCCGCGTCCAGGGCGGGCCGGGTGCGCGCGGAGAGCACCAGGAGGTGCGGTCCGGGGACGGGCTCCGCCGCGGGCCGCGGCGGGGCCTCCTCCAGGACCAGGTGGACGTTCGTGCCGCCCGCGCCGAAGGAGTTGACCCCGGCCCGGCGCGGGTGCGCCGGGGCGGGCCAGGGCCGGTCCTCGCTCAGCACGGTGAACCGGTCCCCGGCGAGCGCCGCGTTGGGCGTCCGGAAGGCTCTGGTGCCGGGCAGGACCTTGTGGTGCAGCGCGAGGGCCGCCTTGATGAGCCCGGCGGCGCCGGAGGCCCGGTCCAGGTGCCCGATGTCCGGCTTGAGGGAGGAGAGCACCCGGGGCGTCGCGGGCACCTCCGGATAGGCCCGGTCGATGGCGGCGAGCTCGATGGAGTCGCCGAGCCGGGTGCCCGTGGCGTGGCACTCCACGTAGTCGACGGTGCTCGGTGCGACCTCGGAGACCGCGAGCGCGTAGCTGATCACGGCGCTCTGGCCGTCCACGCCCGGGGCGGAGAAGCCCGCGCGCGCGGCGCCGTCGTTGTTCAGGGCGCTGCCGAGGACGACGGCCCAGATGTGGTCGCCCGCCCGCTTCGCGTCGGCGAGCCGCTTCAGGGCGACCACCGCGACGCCGTTGCCCATCACGGTGCCGTCGGCGTCGGCGTCGAAGCTGCGGACCACGCCGTCGGGCGAGGTGATGGAGCCCTCTTCGAAGCGGTAGCCCGTGGGCAGCGGGTCGAAGATCGCCGCGCCGCCCGCGAGGGCGACGTCGCAGTCGTACGTCAGCAGGCTCTGCGCCGCCAGGTGCACGGCGACCAGCGAGGTGGAGCAGTTGGTCTGCACGCCCACCACGGGACCGGTCAGGCCGAGCTTGTAGGCGACCAGCGTGCACAGCGAGTCGGAGGTCGTGCCCATGCCGTACTGCTCCAGGGTGATGGTGGACATCACCTCCGGGCGGGCCAGGACGTGCCGCATGCCGTAGTGGCTCGGGGCCACTCCCCCGAAGACGCCGACCTTGCCGGGCGTCGCGTTCGGGCGGTATCCGGCGCCCTCCAGCGTCTCCCAGCAGCACTCGAGGAACATCCGGTGCTGGGGGTCGGCGACCTCGGCCTCGCGCGGGCTGTAGCCGAAGAACGCGGCGTCGAACAGGTCCGTGTCCGCGAGCGGCGCGCCCTTGCGCACGTAGCGCGGGTCGGCCTGGAGGGCCGGTGACACGCGGGCGGCGGCCAGCTCCTCCTGGGTGATGTCGCGGATGCCGCCCACGCCGCGGGTCAGATTCGCCCACAGCGCGTCGGTGCCGCCCGCGCCGGGGAAGCGGCCCGCCATGCCGACGATGGCCAGGCGGTTCTCGTCGTCGCTCACGATCCCTCCGTCTCCTGGGTCCTGGCCCGCCGCAGACCGCGCCTGCGGCCCTCGCTGCGGGCACGGTCGTCGGCCGCGCCGTCCGCGTCGGCCGTGCTGTCGCCGCCGCGGGGCCCCGAGGCGGCGGCCTCCTCCTCGGGGGCGAGGAGCCGGGCGAGCCGCGCCACGGTGGGCGCTTCGTAGAGCAGGTGCGGGGCCAGTTCGTCGATCGACAGGCGCCTTCGGATGCGCGCCATCACCTCCATGCCGATCAGCGAACTGCCGCCGAGGTCGAAGAAGTTGTCGTCGACGCCGAGCTCGCGCAGGCCGAGCAGGTCGGCCCAGACCTCGGCGATCACCTGCTGCGCCGGTCCCGACGGCGGTACGAACGCGGTCACCAGGTCGGGCCGGGGATGGCGGACGGCGGCGTCCGCCGCCGGGCCGCGCCCGCCGACCAGGTCCACCGTGAAGTGCCTGCTGAGCCGCTCCATCTCGGCGAAGTCCTGCGTGTTGGCCACCACGTACGGCTGGTCCTGGGCGAGGGCCCGCAGCAAAACGCGCCACCCGGCGTCGAAGCCGATGCCGAACTGCTTCCGGTTGGTGCGGAAGAACTCCTGTACCTCCGCGTCGTACCCGGAGAGCCCGGCCTCCCAGGCGTTCCACTCCCACTCGCCCCAGCCGATGGTCACGACCCGGCGCGGTCCGCCGAGGGCCGTGACGGCCTCGGCGTAGGAGTCGAGGAAGGCGTTGGCGGCGCTGTAGTCGACCTGCCCCGGGCCGCCGCCGGTGGCCGAGGTGATGGAGGAGAACAGTGCCAGGAAGTCCAGCGGCACGCCGTCGAGCGCCTCCGCGAGGGCGAGCGTGCCGCCGATCTTGGGGGCCATGACCTTGCGCATCTCCGCGGTGGTCTTGAACTGCATCAGGCCGATGCCGGGCAGGCCCGCCGCGTGCAGGACGCCGTGCAGGGCGCCGAAGCGGTCCAGGGCCGTGCGCACGGCGCGCGCCGCGTCCTCGGGGACGCTCACGTCGCCGGTGACGATCGCCACCTCGGCGCCGAGCTCCTCCAGGCGCAGCACGCCGCTCAGGCGGCGGCGCACCTCCGCACCGGCCGCGGGGTCGGCGAGCGCGGCCTCCCAGGTGTCGCGGGGCGGCAGTCCCGTCCGCCCGAACAGCACGATCCTGGCGGCGCCGCAGTCGCGGGCCAGGCGCTCGGCCAGGCCGAGGCCGATGCCGCCGAGGCCGCCGGTGATCAGGTAGACGCCGTCGTCGCGCAGGCCCCGCGCGCCGCCGTCGCCCGCCGCGGCCCCGCTGTCGGGCAGGGTCTCGTAGTCCGGCAGCCAGCGCCTGCCGTTGCGGAGGACGACCACGGGCTCCCGGGCGCCGTCGCCGAGTTCGGCGGCGATGCGCCCGGCCAGGGCGTCGGCGTTCCCCGCAGGGGCCGGTTCGACGTCGATGAGGCGGCAGGAGACCTCCGGGTACTCCAGCGGGATGCCGCGCACGGGGCCGCTGACGGTGCTCAGTTCGGGGCGCGGGCGCTCGCTGCCGGTCACCTGCCGGGTGCCGTGGACGACGACGTCGAGGGACCACTTCTCGGCGCCGACGTCGGCGGCGGCCGTGGCCACGGCGACGAGCGTGTCGGGGCCGTGCACCAGCGCGGTCTCCACCTCCTTGGGGCCGGGCAGGGGCTCTTCGCCCGCCGGGAGTCCGAGCGTCCACAGGTGCACGACGCGCTCGGGCAGGCCGCCCTCGTCCCGCAGGCCGCGCATCAGCTCGCGGAACTGCGGCCCGTCGCCGGGGCGGACGTGAAACTCGCCGTCGCCGCCCCGCAGTTCGGTGGCGTCCGCGTCGGGCCGGACCAGGACGACGCTGCCGCCCGCGGCGGTGAGCCTGCGCACCAGGGGCGCGCACACCTCGTCGGCGGCCCCGGCGTCGGTGAGCACCAGCCACCGGCTGGCGGGCAGGGCGCCGGGGCGCGGCGCGGTCTGCCGCCACACGAGCGTGTGCAGCCACTTGTCCTCGGGCAGCAGCGGCAGGGGTGCCCGCTTCACGTCGTCGAGGCGCACCTGCCCGGGCACGACGGTCTCGCTCGCCGGTGCGGGCGCGGCGCGGGCCGGTGCCGGGTCCAGCCAGTACTCCTCCCGCTGGAAGGCGTACGTGGGCAGGGGCGTCCGGCGCGGCGCGCGGCCGCGTTGGTAGGCGTCCCAGTCCAGGTCGACGCCCGCGAGCCACAGCCGCGCCACGGTCTCGGCGGCGACCTCGTCGTCCGGCCGGGACTCCGCGGCCGACGGGAGCGTCGGCACCACCAGCGGCCAGCGCTCGCGCGAGCAGTCGGGGTGGACCCGGGCCATGGCGCCGAGCGACTGGCCGGGGCCCACTTCGAGCAGCACCGGGTCGGGGTCGGCGAGGAGGTGGGCGAGGCCGTCGGCGAAGCGGACGGTGCCGCACATGTGCCGCGCCCAGTAGGCCGGGTCGGCCACCAGGTCGTGGGTGACGAGGGCGCCGGTGAGGTTGGAGACGTAGGGGCGCTGGGGCGCCCGGGGCCGCAGGTGCGCGGCGGCCCAGGCGGTGAGCTCGTCGCTGACGGGCTTGAGCATCCGGGTGTGGAAGGCGTGGGTGGTCGCCAGCTTCCGGCCCGGCACTCCGGCCCGCTCCAGGCGCGTCGCGAAGTCCTCGACGGCGTCGAGGGGGCCGCCGACCACGGTCTGCTCGGGGCCGTTGACGACCGCGACGTCGAGCCCGAGGCCGTCCAGTGCCCCGAAGCGCGCGGCGAGCTGTTCCGGCGACAGCGGCACGGCGAGCATCGCGCCGGCGGGCAGGTCCGCGATGAGGCGGGCGCGGAAGGCGACGAGCCGCAGGGCGTCGGGCAGGTCGAGCACTCCGGCGAGGCAGGCGGCGACGTACTCCCCGACGCTGTACCCGAGCATCGTCGCGGGCCGCACGCCCCAGCTCATCAGGAGCCGGGCCAGGGCGTAGTCGGTGACGAAGGCGGCGGGCTGGGCGAGTTCGGTGCGGGCAAGGTCGGCGGCGGCGTCGCCGTCAGGCGCGTCGGCCGTCGTACGGCCGAGCAGGGCGGCGAGGCCCGCGCCGTCGCCGGGGCGGTCGCGGGGCGCGGTGAGCAGCCGGACGAGGTCGGCGCCGAGCGGGTCGCCGAGGTGGGCGGCGCACTCGTCCACGGCGGCCCGGAACTCCGGTTCGCGCCGGTACAGTTCGCCGATCATGCCCGGGTACTGCTCGCCCACGCCCGCGAACAGGAAGTCGACCGGCCGGCCGGACACGGCGTCGGTGCGCCGCATCAGGCCCTCGACCTCCTGCTCCGCCGGGGCGCTCAGGCGGTCGAGCGTGCCGGTGACGAGCACCCGGCGGTGCTCGAACCGCTCGCGCCCCGCCTGCAGGGTGTAGGCCACGTCCAGCGCGCACGGCGGGCTCTGCGCGTCCCGCAGATGCGCGCGCAGCCGGGTGACGGCCTCGTCGGCGGCCGTCTCGGAGCGCGCGGACAGCGGCAGGATCTCGTACCGGCGGCCGGTGGTGTCCGGCTCGCGCGGGGCGGGCTCGGGCGGCTCCTCCACGACGACGTGGACGTTGGTGCCGCCCATGCCGAGGGAGTTGACGCCCGCGACGCGCTTGCGGCCCTCGGCGACCTGCCACGGGGTCGGTGCCGTGTTGACGTAGAAGGGGCTGCCCTCGAAGTCGATCTCGGGGTTGGGCGCGGTGAAGTTCAGGCTCGGCGGGATGGTCCTGTTCTTCAGACTGAGCACGGTCTTGATCAGGCCGCTGGCCCCGGCCGCCGCGCCCAGGTGGCCGATGTTGGTCTTGACCGAGCCGACCGGGCAGTACTGCCGTCGCTCGGTCGCGCCGAACGCCCGGGTGAGCGCGGCGATCTCGATGGGGTCGCCGAGCGGGGTGCCGGTGCCGTGGGCCTCGATGTAGCCGACGTCGTCGGCGCTGACCCCGGCGCGGGCCATGGCGTCGGCGATGACGGCGGCCTGCCCGACGACGCTGGGCGCGGTGTAGCCGACCTTCAGCGAGCCGTCGTTGTTGACCGCCGAGCCGCGGATGACCGCGTGCACGGTGTCGCCGTCGGCGAGGGCGCGGTCGAGCCGCTTGAGCAGGACGACGCCGACGCCGTCGCCGAAGAGCGTGCCCGCGGCGTCCGCGTCGAAGGCGTGGACGCGCCCGTCGGGCGACTCCATGCCCCCGGGCAGGTACTGGTGTCCGACGCGGTCGGGCACGTGGATGCCCGCGCCTCCGGCCAGGGCCATCTCGCACTCGTCGGCGCGCAGGCTCTGGCAGGCCAGGTGCAGGGCGACCAGGGACGTGGAGCAGAAGGTCTGCACGGCCATGCTGGGTCCCGTCAGGCCCAGGCGGTAGGACACGTCGGTGGCCAGGGAGTCCTTGTCGTTGCCGATGATGGCGCCGTAGACGTCCGCCTCGCCCGCCTCGGCGAGGCGGCCCGCCTGGAGCATCAGGTACGTGCTGAAGTTGGCGCCCGCGAACACGCCGACCCGGCCCCGGCCGGTGCGGGCGCCGTAGCCGCCGTGCTCCAGGACCTCCCAGGCGCACTCCAGGAACAGCCGGTGCTGGGGGTCGGTGTGGGCCGCGTCCCGGGGGCTGTAGCCGAAGAAGCCCGCGTCGAACGAGCGGATGTCGGCGAGCACCGGGCGCGCGGGCACGTAGGCGGGGTCGCTGACCAGCTCCGGCGGGACGCCCGCGGCCAGCAGGTCCTCCTCGTCGAACCAGCTGACGGACTCCACCCCGGTGCTGAGGTTGCGCCAGAAGGCGTCGACGTCGGCCGCCCCGGGGAACCGGCCGGTCAGGCCGATGACCGCGATGGGGGCGACGCCGCCCGCCGCGGAGGCCGGTGCCGTGGCGGGTTCCGGGCGCCGGGCGGGCGCGGCGGCCGCGACGGCGTCCGGGGCGGGCTCGTTCGCGCCGTCGAGCACCCGGGCGAGGGCGTGCACGGTGGGCGCCTCGAACAGGGTCACCGGGGACACCGTGGCGCCGAACTCCTCCCGTACGCGCTTGACCAGTTGGAGCACCATCAGCGAGGTGCCGCCGAGCTCGGCGAAGTTGTCGCGGGCGCCGACCCCGTCGACACCGAGCAGCTCCCCCCACAGCTCGGCGAGCCTGCGCTGGGTGTCGCCGGACGGGGGCACGTACTGCTGTGACAGGTCCGGGCGCGGGAAGCGCTCGTCCGCCGGGCGGGCCGGGGCGGCGGCCGGTGCGGTGTGCCGCTCGACCCACTCCTCGACGCGGGCGGGCAGGTCTCCCGCGGACACCACGGTCCGCGGCAGCGGCCGGGTCAGGACGGCGTCGAGCGCGGCGAGCGCCGTGGCCTTGGTCAGGGAGTAGCGCGCGAGCGAACCGCCGTACGGGGCCGCCTCGGTGAGTCCGGCGGCGGTGGAGGGCCAGGTGTCCCAGTTGACGGCCAGCCAGCGGGTGGTGTCGCCGCGGTGGCGGTGGGCGAGGGCGTCGAGGAAGGAGTTGGCGGCGGCGTAGCTGCCGAAGCCGATGCCGCCGAGCACGGCGGACATCGAGGAGAACAGCAGGCAGAAGCCGACGGGGACGTCCGCGAGCACGCGCTCGATGGTGAGCGCGCCGTCGGTCTTGGCGTGGAAGTGCGCGTCGCGTTCCCGCGCCCCGAGCCCGGACAGCGGGCTGAGCGTCGTCGGGTCGGTGACGGCGGCGAGGTGCAGCACCCCGTCCAGGCGGCCGTGGCGTTCCACGATGCCGGTGACGACGGCGCGCAGCTGCTCCTCGTCGGTGACGTCGGCGGTGACGGCCTCCACGGCCACGCCGAGGTCGGCGAGCCTGCGCAGGCCCTCGACACGGGCCCGCGTCGCGGGTTCCTCGACGCGCTCCCACTCTTCGCGGGGCGGCAGGGCGCCGCGGCCGGTGAGGACGAGGCGCACGCCGTGGGTCCGCCCGAGGTGTTCGGCGATGAGCAGGCCGACCGGGCCGAGTCCGCCGGTGATCAGGCAGACGCCGCCGCGGCGCGGCAGGACCGCCTCCGGCGCGTCCTGCTCCGCGGCGGGGGCGTGGCCGAGGGCCAGGCGGGTGCCCGCGCGCAGGGCGATGGTGCGGTCGTCCGCGCCGAGTTCGGCGTGCAGGGCGGCGGCGAGGTCCTCCGGTGTGCTCCGGGTGCGCAGCACGTCCACGGTGCGGACCTGGAGCGCGGGGTACTCCTGCGGCGCGACCAGGCAGGGGCCGAGGACGGTGGCGCGTTCGGGGACCGGCCGGTCGTCGTCGCCGACGGCCCGTACGGAGTCGGTCACCACCAGCAGGGACGCGGCGAGTCCCGCGTCGCCGAGGGCGGCGGTCAGCGCCCGCAGGGCGTCGAAGCCGGTCTCGCGGGTGTGCGCGGGATCGGCGAGTTCGCTGTCGAGGCCCCACAGGTGGACGACCGTGGCGGGTGCGGGCGCGGTGCCGAGGAGCCGCTCGTAGGCGTCCTGGTCCCCGGTGGCGACCTGGTGGCCGGTGCCGGTGCGGCCCGACGGCCGGACGAGGACGGGTGCGTGTCCGTCGGCGGTGAGGCGCGCGGCGAGCGCGTCGCCGACGCCGCGGTCGTCGGCGAGGATCCAGACGGGGCCGGTGAGGGCGGCCGGGCCTGCCGGGCCGCCGGTCAGGGGCCGGGGCGTCCACTGGGGTACGAACAGGCCGTCGCCGGACCGCTCGTCCTGGTCCGGCCGCGCGGCGGGCGGTGGCGTCGTGACGGCGCTGGTGGCGTGGGCGGCCGCGTCGGCGTGGACGGTGGGCGCCGGGTCGATCCAGTACCGCTCGCGCTGGAAGGGGTACTGCGGCACGGGCGTCTTCCGGGGGGTGCGCCCCTCGTGGTAGGCCTCCCAGTCGACGTCGACGCCCGCGAGCCACATCCGGCCCAGGGCGTCGGTGAGGACCGCCTGGTCGGTGGCCGGTTCGGCCTGCGCGGGCAGGGTCGGAAGGAGCAGCGGCCAGCGGTCGCGGGCGCACCCGGGGTGGTTGCGGGCCATGGCGCCGAGCGACTGGCCGGGGCCGAGCTCCACGAGCACGTCGTCGCCGTCGGCGAGCAGACGCGTGAGCATGTCGGAGAAGCGGACGGTGCGGCACATGTGCTCGGCCCAGTAGCCGGGGTCGCGCAGCTGGCCCTCGGTGATGGGCGCGCCGGTCACGTTGGACAGATAGGGGATCGCGGGCGCCTTGGGAGCGAGCTCGGAGCGGGCCCAGGCGGTGAGTTCGGCCGCCACCGGGCGCAGGGTCGCGGAGTGGAAGCCGTGGGTGGCGCGCAGGGCGCGGGCGGGCACGCCGTCGTCGGCCAGGCGCGCGGAGAACGCGCCGACGGCGTCGGCGCTCCCGGACAGCACGGTGAAGCCGGGGCCGTTGACGGCGGCGACGTCCACGCCGCTCGCCTCAAGGGGACCGAACCTCTCGCCGAGTTCGGCGACCGACAGCGGGACCGCGGTCATCGCCCCGGCGGGCAGCCCGGAGATGAGCTGGGCGCGGACCGCCGTCAGGGACGCGGCCTCCGGCAGGGTCAGGCTGCCCGCCAGACAGGCGGCCGCGAACTCGCCGATGCTGTAGCCGAGGAGCATCCGGGGGCTGACGCCCCAGGACATCAGGAGCCGTCCGAGGGCGTAGTCGGCGGCGAACATCGCGGGCTGGACGACCTCGGTGGCGTCGCTCGCGGCCGCCGCGGACGCCTCGTCGGTGCGGCCGAGGAGACCGGCGAGGCCGGGTGCGCCCCGCTCGCGTTCACCGAGGAATATCTGGACCGGGTCGGTGCCGAGCCGGTCGCGGAAGACCTCGGCGCAGGCGTCGACGGCCTCGCGGAAGACGCTCTCGGCGCGGTAGAGGCCGCCGATCAGGCCCTGGTAGTGCTCGCCGACCCCGGCGAGGAGGAAGCTGGCCCGCCGCCGGGCGGCGTCCTTGCGGGTGAGGACCCGGTGCGCGGCGTCCTCGCCGAGGGCGCGCGCGGCGTCCTCGGCGGAGGTGACGACGGCGGCGCGGCGGTGCTCGAACACGGCGCGGCCGGTCTGGAGCGAGTACGCGACGTCGTCGAGCCCGGCCGCGGCCGGCGCGGGGTTCCCTACCAGGTCCCGGAGCTCGCGCGTCACCTGGTCCGCCGCGTCCGCCGTGCGCGCCGACCAGACGAGGAGCCGGTGCTCGCGCGGGGCGGCCAAGGCGCCGGGGGCGGCGGGCAGGGGTGCCTCCTCCACCACGACGTGCGCGTTGGTGCCGCCCATGCCGAAGGCGCTGACCCCGGCCCGGCGCGGCCGCTCGCTCCGGGGCCAGGGGCGCAGGTCCGTGACCACTTCGAGCCGGTCGGCGGAGCGCGCCAACTGGGGGTTGGGGCGCTCGAAGTTGAGGGTCGCCGGGATCTCCCCGTGGTGCAGGGCGAGGGCGGTCTTGATCAGGCCGGTCACTCCGGCGGCCCGGTCGAGGTGGCCGACGTTGGACTTCACCGAGCCGATGGCGCAGCGGGTGACGCCGTCGACGTCGAAGACGCGCTGCAGGGCGGCGATCTCGATGGCGTCACCGAGGTTCGTGGCGGTGCCGTGCGCCTCCACGTAGTCGATGTCGGCCGGGGCGAGGCCCGCGCTGGCCAGGGCCTCGGCCATCACGGCCGCCTGGCCGCGCACTCCGGGCGCGGTGAAGCCGACCTTGTCGGCGCCGTCGTTGGTGACGGCCCAGCCCCGGATGACGCCGTAGATCCGGTCGCCGTCGGCGACGGCGTCCTCCAGCCTGCGCAGCGCGACGACGCCGACGCCGCTGCCCACCGGCGTGCCTTGGGCGGAGGCGTCGAAGGTCCGGCAGCGGCCGTCCGGCGACGACATGCCCGCTTCCTGGTAGAGGTAGCCGACGCGGTGGGGCAGGAACACCGAGGAGCCGCCGGCCAGCATCAGGTCCGCCTCGCCGCTGACCAGCGCGGTGCAGGCGAGGGACACGGCGACCAGGGACGTGGAGCAGTAGCTCTGGACGGTGTAGCAGGGCCCGGTGAGGTCCAGGGCGTAGGCGGCCCTGGTGGCGAGGGAGTCCTTGTCGTTGGCGAGGCCGACCTGGGTCGCGCCGACGCTCTCGGCGATGTCGGGCCGCGAGTTCAGGTTGTTCAGGAGGTACCAGCTGATGCCGGTGCCCGCGACCACGCCGATCGTGCCGTCGAAGCGCGCGGGGTCGGCTCCCGCGTCCTCCAGGGCGTGCCAGGAGCTTTCGAGGAACAGCCGGTGCTGCGGGTCGAGGAGCTGCGCCTCCTTGGGGGTGTAGCCGAAGAACCCCGCGTCGAAGAGATCGACGCCTTCGAGCACCGATCCGGCCCGTACATACGCCGGGTCGCGCAGCAGCGCCTCGGGGACGCCCTCGGCGCGCAGTTCCTCCTCGGTGAAGTGCGTGATGGTGTCCTTGCCCGCCCGGATGTTGTGCCACAGGGCCCCGACCCCGTCGGCGCCGGGGAACCTGCCCGCCATGCCGACGAGCGCGATGTCGGTCCCGGGCTCGCCGTCGCGCGGCTCGTCCTCGTTCGTCTGCCAGCTCACTTGCCCGTCCTCCTGCGCTTGATGGCCGAAGCGGCGGCCTGGGACCGGCGTCGCCGCCCGCGTGCCGCGCCCTGTTGCTCGGTGTCCTGCTGCCGGGGTGTGGGGTCGGCGGCGTCCGCGCCGCCGTCGGGGTCGCTCTCGTCGAGGAGCACGGCGAGCCGCGCCACGGTCGGGTGCTCGAACAGGGTCGCCGCCGCGAGGTCGACGCCGAACTCGGCGCCGAGGCGGTTCACGACGGCGAGGCCGACCAGGGACGTGCCGCCGAGCTCGAAGAACGGGTCGTGCACGCCGACCTCCTCCATGCCGAGGTGGTGCTGCCACACGAGCGCGATCCGGCGTTCGGTCTCGCCGCGCGGGGCGGTGTAGGGGACCCTCAGCTCGGGCCTGGGGAAGCGCTGTTCGCCGGGTCCGGCCGCCGCGTGCGGCGGCGCGTCGGGGGCCGCCAGGGACCGCATGCTCGCGACGAGCGCGTCCAGCGGCTGGTTGAGCGCGTAGACGTGGGCGGGTCCGGCCGCGATGGCCCGGCCGAGCGCGGCGGTGCCCTCCTCGTCGGTGAAGCCGAACTCCTCCCGCAGGCGCCGGGCCCGTTCGCGCAAGCCGGGCGCGTCGGCGTACGCCTCGCTCTGCCACCGGTCGTGCTGCCAGGCGCCCCAGCCCACGGACACGACGCGGTGCGCCACCCGGCCCGCGCCGTCCTCGGCGGCCGCGAAGGCGTCGAGGAAGGCGTTCGCCGCCCCGTAGTCGCCCTCGCCGTGCCCGCCGACGGCGGTGACGGTGGACGAGTACAGGACGAGGAGTTCGGGCGGGTCGGCCCGGAGCGCGTCGGCGACGGCGAGGGTGCCCGCGACCTTGGGGGCGAGGACCTTGGCGGCCTCGTCCCTGGTCTTGGTCTGCAGCAGTCCCGTGCCGGGCACGCCCGCGGTGTGCACGACGCCGTACAGGTCCCCGAAGTGCTCGCGCACCGTGCGGAACGCGGCGGCGGCCTGGGCCGGGTCGCTCACGTCCGCGGTCACCGGGAGCACCTCGGCGCCCGCCGCCCGCAGCTGCCTGATGGCGAGCAGGACGCCGCTGATCCGGTCGTCGGGGCGGTGCGCCTGGAGCCACCAGTCCCACAGCTCGGGTTCGGGCAGCTCGGTCCTGCCGATCAGGGCGAGCTTCGCGCCCGTCGGGGCGAGGGTGCGGGCCAGGGCCAGGCCGAGCCCGCCGGTGCCGCCGGTCAGGGCGTAGACGCCGCCGGGCCGCCACACCTGGTCGGCGCTGACCTCGGGCAGCCGCACCGGTTCGAGGCCCGGCAGCCAGCGCCGCCCGCGCCGCCAGGCGCTCAGGACGGTGTCGTCGCCGCCGTCGGCCGCCAGCGCGAACTCGCGCAGGAGCTGTCCCGCGGCGCTCTCGTGCGCCTCGGCCGGATCCAGGTCGACGCAGCGGCCGTGGACGCGCGGGTACTCCACGACGAGGGAGCGGGCCAGGCCGACCGCCGGGGCGGACAGCGGGTCGACGTCCTCGCCGCCGAGCACGTCGAAGGCGCTGGCGAGGCCGACGACGAGTTCCACGTCACGGCCCGGAAGGACCCGTCCGGCGGCCTGGGCCAGCCACAGCAGGCTGTAGAAGCCGCTGTCGAGGGCGGCATCGGGGTCCCGGTCGCGGCCGCCCGCGCGGGCGTGGTCGTGGGCCAGGGCGTGCACCACCCGCAGCGGAAGGACCGCCGCGGCCCGGGGGCCGTGTTCCCCAGGTTCCCCAGGTTCCCCGGATTCCCCTGCGATCGCGCCCAGTTCGCTCAGGAGCCGCTCGTAGTGCTCGGCCCGGGCGGGGTCGATCGTCACGGTGCCTTCCCCCACCGCGTACTCCTGTCCGGGCTCGACCAGGACGGCCCGGTGCCCGGCGGCCTCGGCCTGGTCGACCAGCGCCGCGCCGAGGCCGGTCCGCCCGGCGAGGACGAGCACGGTCGTGGGCTCCGCGGGCGCGGCCGGGGGCAGGGCGGAGTGGCGGCGCCAGCTGGGGGCGAGGAAGCGGGTGCCGCGCTCTCCGGCCTTGCGAGCCCCAGCCCCAGGCCCGGACCCGGTTCCGGTCCCAGTTCCGGTCCCGGTTCCGGTCCCGGTGCTTTCGGCCGGTGCCGCGGGCGCGGGCCAGTAGCGGGCGCGCTGGAAGCGGTAGGACGGCAGCCGCAGCAGTCGGCGCCGCTCAGTGCTCCCAGCGCTCTCGGCGGTCCCGGCGGTCCCGGTGGTCTCGGTGGTCTCGGCGCTCCAGTCCACGGTCAGGCCCAGCTCCCACAGGCGGCTGACGGCCGCGAGCCAGGCGCCGCGCCCGGAGCCCCCACCCGGCGGCGGCAGCAGCGGCACGGTCGCCTCGGCGTGGCCGCCGTCGTCCTCGGGGCGGTCCGCACCGGCGTACGTGCCGCGGGCACCGGCCTCGACGAGGACGCTCGCGTACCGGCCGAGGTCGGCGGCGGCTTCGGCGCCGTCACGGACCGCCGCCTTCGCCCAGTACTGGGGGTCGACGGCCTCGTCGGGCGTGAGGAGTTCACCGGTCACCGCCGAGACCACGTTGACGCGCGGCTCCCGGAAGGCGACCTGGGCGGCGTGGCCGGTGTCCGCGGCCAGGGACAGCGCGTCCGCGAGGTCGCACACACCCGCCAGGCAGGCCGCCACGTAGTGTCCGGTCCCCTGCCCGATGAGCACGGACGGGCTGAGTCCGTACGCCTCCAGGAGCCGGGCCAGGGCGTAGGCGACGGTGAAGCCGGTGAGCGCGTCGGCGGCGGCCTCGGGGGCGGCTTCAGTGGCGGCTTCGGCGGCGGTGGCTCCCGTCAGGCCGAGCGCGGTGCGCGGGTCGGTGCCGCAGCGGGCGGCGGCCAGGTCCGCGCACGCGTCGACGGCCGCCCTGAAGGCCGGTTCGGTGGCGTAGAGCTCGCCGACGCCCTCCGGACGGGCCGGGCTGCCGGGCAGCAGGAGGCCGACGCGGTGCCTGCGTTCGGGGGCGGTGTGCCCGTCGGCGTGCTCGTCGGCCCGCAGCCGGGCGACGGCGTCGTTGAGGTCGCGGCAGACCAGGGCCCTGCGGACGGGGAAGGCCGTGCGGCCGGTCCGGGTCGTGAACGCCACGTCGGCGAGGGCAAGTTCGGGGTGCTCCTCCAGGTGCCCGGCGAGGGCGGCCGCCGCCTCGCGCAGGCTCGCGCTGTTCGTCGCCGACAGGGTCAAGAGCTCTTCGGCGCGCTCGTCGGCGGGCTCCTCTGCCTGCTCTTCGGCGACCGCCGGGGCCTGTTCGAGCACCAGGTGGATGTTGGTGCCGGACCAGCCGAAGGAGCTGACGCCCGCGCGGCGCGGCGCGGCGTCGGCGGCGTCGGCGTCGGCGGCCAGCGGGAACGGCTGCCGCGAGCGGGCCGGGCGCACCGGACCGTCCAGCGTCACCTCCGGGTTGGGGTGCTCCAGGTGGAGGTTGGCCGGCACCTCGCCCGCCCGCACCGCCATGACGGACTTGATGAGGCCCGCCATCCCGGCCGAGGTGAGCAGGTGCCCGACGTGCGTCTTGACCGCTCCGACGAGCAGGGGGCGCGCCCCTGGCCGGTCGCCGAAGACGTCGCGCAGGGCGCTGAACTCGATGGCGTCACCGAGGCTCGTGCCCGAGCCGTGCGCCTCGACGAAGCCGATGTCGCCGGGCGCCAGGCCCGCGTCGGCGAGGGCGGCGCGCACCACGGCGACCTGCGCCGAACGGCTGGGCGCCGTCAGGCCGTTGCTCTGGCCGTCCTGGCTCATCGCGGAGCCGCGGATCACCGCGTGGCCCGCCCGGCGCTCCCGTTCGCTGTCGCCCGCGCGCTGCAGCACGATGGCTCCGGCGCCCTCGCCCGCGACGAACCCGTCCGCGGTGACGTCCCACGTCTTGCAGCGCCCGTCGGCGGACAACATGCTCATCTTGCAGGCCTGGACGATCGCCTGGGGGTCGATGATCGCCGAGGCGCAGGCCACGACGGCCAGGTCGCACTCCCCCCGGCGCAGGCTCTGGACGGCCATGTGGGTCGCCGTCAGGGCGGAGGAGCAGGCCGTGTCCACGGTCACGCACGGGCCGCGCAGGTCCAGGTGGTAGGCGACGCGGCCGGCGGCGGCGCTCGCGGACAGGCCGAGGAAGAAGCTGGGGTCGTCGTAGCAGGCCTCGCCCTCCGCCTCCAACTGCCGCCGCTGGTACTGGCTGGAGTCGCTGAGGCCGACGAACACGCCCGTCCTGCTGCCGCGCAGCCGCTCGGCGGGCAGGCCCGCGTCCTCCAGGGCCAGCCACGCCGTCTCCATCAGGAGCCGGTGCTGGGGGTCGAGGCGCAGGGCCTCCTGCGGGGTGCAGCCGAAGAACTCGGCGTCCCACTCGGCGAGGTCGGGCACGAAGGAGGCCTTGCGCGTGTACGCCTTGCCGGGCACCCCCTTGCGCGGGTGGTAGTAGGCGTCCATGTCCCACCGGTCCGGCGGCACCTCCGAGGCGGTGTCGACGCCCTCGACCAGGTTGCGCCAGAACCGCTCCGGGCTGTCGGCGCCGCCGGGGAAGCGGCAGCTCATGCCGACGACGGCGACGGGCTCGTCGGACGCGGCGGCGGTGAGGGGCACCGGGACGGCGGCGGCTGCCGCGTCGGGCCCGTCCGTGAGCTGCTGGTGCAGATGGCGGGTGAGGGCCAGCGGGGTGGGGTGGTCGAAGGTGAGGGTCGCGGGCATCCGCAGGCCCGTGGCCTGGGAGAGGCGGTTGCGCAGCTCCACCGCCGTCAGGGAGTCGAAGCCCATCTCGGTGAAGGGCCGCGCCGCCTCCACGGCGGTGTCCTGCGCGTGGCCGAGGACGGTGGTGACCTGACGTGACACCAGGTCGGTCAGGAACCGCTCCTGTTCGGGGGCGGTCAGGGAGGCCAGGCGGCGCCGCAGTTCCTGGGCGCCGCTGGACTCGCCGCCGCTGTCGGCGACGCGGCGTCCGGCCGCGGTGGGCCGGGCCAGGGACGTGAGCAGGTGCGGCACCGCGCCGGTCCGGGCCAGGCCCGCCAGGTTCAGCTTCGCCGGGACCATGACCGGCAGCTGGTGGGCGAGCGCCGCGTCGAAGAGGCCGAGCCCTTCGGCCGGACTCATGGCGAGGACGCCCGCGCGGGCGAAGCGCTCGCGGTCGGCCGCGCTGAGCGCGCCGGTCAGGCCGCTGCCCTGGCCCCACCAGCCCCAGGCCAGGGACACACCGGGCAGCCCTTCGGCCCGGCGGGCCTGGACCAGGGCGTCCAGGACGGAGTTCGCCGCCGCGTAGTTGCCCTGGCCCGGGCCGCCCAGGACTCCGGCGGCCGACGAGAACACCACGAACAGCGCCAGGTCGAGGCCGCGGCTCAGCTCGTGCAGGTGGTACGCGGCGTCCGCCTTGGGCGCGAACACGCGCTCCACGCGCTGGTCGTCCAGGGCTTCGATGACGCCGTCGTCGAGCGCGGCCGCGCAGTGTACGACGCCGGTGAGCGGGTGCTCGGCCGGGATCGCCGCCAGGGCGGCGGCCACGGCGTCGCGGTCGCTGACGTCGCAGGCGACGAGCTCCGCCGCGGCCCCGGCCGCTTCGAGCTCCGCGCGCAGCTCCGGGGCGCCGGGCGCGCCGGGGCCGCGACGGCTCACCAGCGCCAGGCGCCGCACTCCGTAGTGGGCCACCAGGTGCCGTGCCACCTGGGCGCCCAAGTCGCCGGTGCCGCCCGTGACGAGCACGGTGCCCTGGGGGTCAAGGGCCCGGTCCAGGGTGAGGACGATCTTTCCGGTGTGCCGGGCCTGGGCCATGAACCGGAAGGCCTCGGGCGCCTGGCGCACGTCGAAGGGCGTCGTCGGCAGGGGCGCGATGGCGCCCCGCTCGAACAGCTCCATCAGCTCGGCGAGGATGGCGGCGACCCGGTCCATCCCGGCGTCGAGCGCGTCGTACGCCCAGTAGCCGACGCCAGTGCGCACGGCGGCCACCTGCCGCTCGTCGCGGATGTCGGTCTTGCCCATCTCCAGGAACCGGCCGCCGTCGGCGAGCAGCCGCAGCGAGGCGTCCACGTGGTCGGCCGTCAGGGAGTTGAGGACGACGTCGACGCCGCGGCCGCCGGTGGCGGAGCGGAAGCGCTCCTCGTACTCCAGCGCCCGGGAGGAGGCGACGCGTGCGGCGGGGATGCCGAGGCCCTCGAGCACGGGCCACTTCGGCGGGCTCGCGGTGGCGTAGACCTCCGCGCCGAGGTGGCGGGCGAGCTGGAGGGCGGCCATGCCCACGCCGCCGGTCGCCGCGTGGACGAGGAGCGACTCGCCGCGCTTGAGGTCCGCGAGGTCGCGCAGTCCGTAGTACGCGGTCAGGAACACCACGGGGACGGTCGCCGCCTGGGCGTAGGTCCAGGTGTCGGGCATGCGGACCCAGCCGCGCCGGTCGCTGGCCACCGTGGTGCCGAAGGAGCCGAGGCCGATGCCGCAGACGCGGTCGCCGGGCGCGAGGTCGCTCACGCCGTCGCCCACGTCGAGGACGACCCCGGCCGCTTCGGTGCCGAGCAGTCCGACGTCGCCGCCGACCATGCCCAGACCGGCCACCACGTCGCGGAAGTTGAGGCCGGCGGCCCGTACGGCCACCCGGATGTGGCCCGAGGGCAGCTCGTCGCGGGCGTCGTCGGCGGGCAGCCACTGGAGGTTCTCCGCGGAGCCCGCGGTCCGCATGCCGATCCGGACCGCGGACCCGGGGTCGTGCTCCGTGCCCGGGGCGCGCGGCGCGAGCGGCAGGACGTGCGCGGCGGCGGTCCGCAGCAGCCGGGGCGCGTGCGCGCCGTCGCCGCGCAGGGCGAGCTGTGGTTCGCCGGTGGCGAGGAGCGCGGCGAGCAGCGGGGCCGTCAGCGGTGTGCCGTCGGCCACGTCGAGCAGGGTGACGCGGCCGGGGTTCTCCGACTGCGCGGAGCGCACCAGGCCCCACACGGCGGCCGCGCCCGCGTCGACGTCCTCGCCGGGGGCCACGCGTACGCCCGCCGTGGTCGTCACGACGAGCCGCCCCTCGGCGTCCGACGCCTCGGTGAGCCAGCGCTTGACGGTGGTCAGGGCCGCGCACGCCGCCGCCCGCGCGCCCTCGGCTCCGGTGCCGCCGGGGGCCTGCCAGATGACGACGGCGGGGGCGGTGCCGGAGGCGGAGGCACCGGCGTCGAGACCGTGCAGGTTCTCGCCCCACACCGCCCAGCCGGCCCCGGCCGCCTCGGCGTTGGCCTCGGCGGTGACGTGCTGGGGCACCCACGCCTGGTGGTAGAGGTGGTCGGCGTGGGCGGCCGGGCGGACGAGGCCGCCCTCGGGCAGGGGCCGCAGCGTCAGGGCGTCCACCGTCAGGACGGCGTGGCCCGCGGAGTCGGCGATGTCCACGCGTACGGTGCCCTCGGTGGCGGCGGCGGTGATGCGGACCCGCACCCGCAGCGCGCCGGTGGCGTGCAGGCGCACGCCCGACCAGGCGAACGGCATCCAGGGCGTACCGGCCCGCGCCGCGGGCAGCGCCCCGCCGAGCACCAAGGCGTGCAGCGCCGCGTCCAGGAGCGCCGGGTGCACGCCGAAGGCGTCGGCGTCCGCCCGGCCGCCCTCGGGCAGGGCGACGTCGGCGAAGGTCTCGCCGTCGCGGTGCCAGGCGGCTTCGAGGCCGCGGAAGACGGGGCCGTAGTGCAGCCCCCGGGCCGTCAGGTCGTCGTACACCCCGCTCACCGGTATGGGCTCCGCGCCCTGCGGCGGCCACGCCGTGGCCCAGGGCGCCGCCGGGTCCGGGGTCGCGGCGGGCGGGGCGAGGGTGCCGGTGGCGTGGCACGTCCAGGGTCCTTCGTCGTGCTGGGGGCGCGCGTGGACGGTCACCGTCCGGGTGCCGTCCCCGGCGCTCTCCCCAACGCCGACGCGCAGCTGCGCGGTGGTGGACTCCGCCACCACCAGGGGGATGTGGATGGCCAGTTCCTCCAGGACGGGGCAGCCCGCCTCGTCGCCCGCGCGGACGGCGAGCTCCGCGAGGCAGGCGCCCGGGACGACCACCTCGCCGCGCACCTGGTGGTCCAGGAGCCACGGCTGGTCGCTCGGCGCGAGGCGGCCGCTGAGGACGAGCCCGCCGGTCTCCGGCACCTCCACGGCCGCGCCGAGCAGCGGATGCCCGACCCCGGACAGGCCGTACGCCTGTGCGTCGCCCGCCTTGGCTCCGGTGTCGAGCCAGTACCGCTCCCGCTGGAAGGCGTACGTGGGCAGGGCGGGCCGCTCGCCGTCTTGGTCCGCGCACAGCGTCGGCCAGTCGACGTCCACGCCCCGGGCGAACAGCGCCCCCGCGGACCGCAGGAACCTCTCCCAGCCGCCTTCGTCGCGCCGCAGCGTGCCGCCCGCGGCGACCGGCCCCGCGGCGACGGCGGCCGCGGTGTCCTCGATGCTGGCGGTGATCACGGGGTGCGGGCTGACCTCGACGAAGGCGTCGAAGCCCCGCTCCATCAGGAGCCGCGTGACGGGTTCGAACCGCACCGGCTGGCGCAGGTTCTGGTACCAGTACGCGGCGTCCAGGTCCGCGCCGTCCACGATGTCGCCGGTGACCGTGGAGTAGAAGGGCACCTCGCCCCGGCGGGGCGCGATCGAGGAGAACACGTCGAGGAGTTCGTCCCTGAGCGGCTCCACGCGCGCGGAGTGCGTGGGGATGGACGCGGGGACGTAGCGGGCCCGTACGGACTCCTGTTCGCAGTGCGCGAGCAGTTCCCGCAGCGCCTCCTCGTCGCCCACGACCACGACGGCCGAGGGGCCGTTGAGAGCCGCGACGCTCAGGCGGTCGCCCCACGGCGCGATGCGCCGCTCCACGTCCGCCACGGGCAGCGCGACCGATACGAGCCCGCCCTGGTCCCGCAGCCGCGAGGCCATGCGGCTGCGCAGCGCGATCAGGGCCGCCGCGTCCTGAAGGGACAGCGCCCCCGCCACGCACGCGGCGGCGATCTCGCCCTGGGAGTGCCCCACCACCGCGTCGGGCTCGACGCCCGCCGAACGCCACAGCGCGGCGAGGGACACCAGGACGGAGAACAGCGCGGGCTGGACGACGTCGACGCGGTCGAGCCGCGGCGCGCCGGGAGCGTCGCGCAGCACGTCCATCAGGGACCAGTCGGTGTGCGGGGCCAGGGCGGCCGCGCACTCTTCGAGGCGGGCGCGGAACACCGGTGAGGCGTCGGCGAGTTCGGCTCCCATGCCCGCCCACTGGGAGCCCTGGCCGGGGAAGACGAACACCACGCGGCCGCGTTCCACCACGGGCTCGCCCTCGGCCGTGACCACGCCGGGAGCGGGCTCCGCGCGCCGTACCGCTTCGAGGCCCGCCAGGAGCGCGGTCCTGTCGGCGCCGGTGAGGACGGCCCGGTGGGCCAGGCGGGCCCGTCCGGTGGCCAGCGCGTGCCCGATCGCGTCGGCGCCGAGTTCGGTCCTTGCGCCGGCGAAGGCCGCGAGGCGCTCGGCCTGGGCCCGCAGCGCGGCGGGGGACGCGGCGGAGAGGACCCAGGGGACCACCCCGGCCTGTGCTGTCGTCGTCGGCCGCTCCGGTGCGTCGGGGGCCTGTGTGTCGGGGGCCTGTGTGTCGGGGGCCTGTTCGAGGACCAGGTGGGCGTTGGTGCCGCCGACGCCGAAGGAGGAGACGGCGGCGCGGCGGGGCCGGTCCACGGCGGGCCACTCCCGCTCCTCAACCGCCAGCGCCACCCCACCCGCCGACCAGTCCACATGCCCCGACGGCGCGTCCACATGCAACGTCCGCGGCACCCGCCCGTGACGCATCGCCATGACCATCTTGATCACACCAGCGACACCGGCGGCGGCCTGCGTATGACCGATGTTCGACTTCACCGACCCCAGCCACAACGGCCGCTCCACCGAACGGTCCTGCCCGTACGTGGCAAGGAGGGCCTGCGCCTCGATCGGATCCCCCAACGTCGTGCCCGTACCGTGCGCCTCCACCACATCCACATCCGCGCCACGCAACCCCGCACCCGCCCACGCCTGCCGGATCACCCGCTGCTGCGACGGACCATTCGGCGCCGTCAGCCCATTCGACGCACCGTCCTGATTCACCGCACTCCCGCGCACCACCGCCAGCACCCGATGCCCGTTGCGCCGCGCGTCCGACAACCGTTCAAGGAGGACGAGTCCGACGCCCTCGGCGAAGCCCGTGCCGTCGGCGGCGTCGGCGAAGGCCTTGCAGCGGCCGTCGGGCGCGAGGCCGCGCTGGCGGCTGAAGTCGACGAAGAGTCCGGGGGTCGCCATGACGGTGGCGCCGCCCGCCAGAGCCATCGAGCACTCCCCCGCCCGCAGCGACTGGCACGCCAGGTGCATCGCCACCAGCGACGACGAACACGCCGTGTCCACCGTCACCGCGGGCCCCTCAAGGCCGAAGGTGTAGGCGACGCGGCCGGAGGCCACGCCTCCGGCGCTGCCGGTGCCCTGATAGCCGTTGATGGACTCCAGCGCCGAGGCCGCCCAGGAGATGTAGTCGTGCTGGATGACGCCCGCGAACACGCCCGTGCGGCTGCCCTTCAGGGCGTCAGGGGCGATGCCCGCCTGCTCGAACGTCTCCCAGGCCGATTCCAGGAGCAGCCGCTGCTGCGGGTCCATCGACTCGGCCTCGCGCGGGGAGATGCCGAAGAGCCCGGCGTCGAACTCGTCGGCGTCGTAGAGGAATCCGCCGGTGCGGGCGGACGACTTGCCGGGCGCGTCCGGGTCCGGGTCGTAGAGCCCGGCCACGTCCCAGCCGCGGTTCTCGGGAAAACCGGCGATGGCGTCGCGGCCCTCGGCGACCAGGGTCCACAGGTCGTCCGGGGAGTCGACGCCGCCGGGGAAACGGCAAGCCATGCCGACGATCGCGATGGGTTCCGCGTTCTTCGTCTCCAGGTCCCGCAGGTGGAGCCGGGTTTCGTGGAGCTCCCCGCTGACGCGCGCCAGGTACGCGCGCAGCTTGCCGTTCTCGTCCATGGGGTCGCCTTTCAGCGCGATGAGGAAAGAGGAGTGCGATGGCCGCTGGTCACGCGCCCAGCTGCCGGTCGACGAAGTGCAGGAGTTCCTCGGTGGACGAGGACTGGAGGTGTTCGGTGAGCGTCGTCCCCGACCCGCCCGCGAAGGCGGTGTCCGGCGGCGCGAGCAGGGACTTGAGCCGGTCGGTGACCCGGGTCCTCGCGGGGTCCTCGGGCGCGAGGCGCGCCAGGGCGTCCTCGATCCTGTCGAGCTCGCCCAGGGCCCACTCGACGCCGTCCGGGGTGGTGTCGGTGAGCTCGCCGTGCAGGTGGCGGGCGAGGGCGAGCGGGGTGGGGTGGTCGAAGGTGAGGGTGGCGGGCAGCCGCAGGCCGACGGCCTGGGCCAGGCGGTTGCGGAGTTCGACGGCGGTCAGGGAGTCGAAGCCGAGGGTGGTGAAGGGCTCGTTCAGGTTCACGGCGGCGGCCCGCGCGTGCCCGAGGACCGTGGCCACCTGACCGGTCACCAGGTCCTGGAGGTGCCGCTCCTGTTCGGCGGGCGGCAGCGCGGACAGGTGCCTGCGCAGGTCCTCGTCGCTGGCGCGGTCGCCGCCGCCCGCGACCCTGCGGACGGTGGTGCCCTTCGCCGCGAGGGCGGTGAGCAGCGGCGGCACCGAGCCCGCGCGGGCCGCTCCGGCGAGGTCCAGCTTCACGGGCACCACGACCGGCAGGTCCTGGGCCAGGGCCGCGTCGAAGGAGGCGAGGCCTTCGGCCGGGGTGAGCGGCGCGATGCCCCTGCGGGCCAGGCGCTGCCGGTCGGCCGTGGACAGGCCGCTGGTCAGGCCGTCGCCCTCGCGGACCTTCTCCCACCAGCCCCAGGCGAGCGAGACACCGGGGAACCCGGCCGCCCGCCGCCGCCTGACCAGGGCGTCCGCCGTCATGTTGGCGGCGGCGTAGTTGCCCTGGCCGGGGCTGCCGAGGACCCCGGACGCGGAGGAGAACACGGCGAACAGCGCGACGCCCGGGGTCCGGGTCAGCTCGTCGAGGTGGCGGGTGGCGTCGGCCTTCGGGCGGAAGACCCGCTCCATCCGCCGCCGGTCGAGGGCGGCGATCACCCCGTCGTCCAGTGCCGCCGCGGTGTGCACCACGCCGGTCAGGGGGTGTGCGGCGGGCAGCGCGGCGAGGAGCTGGGCCACCGCGGCCCGGTCTGCGACGTCGCAGGCCACGACGTCGGCCTGGGCACCGGCGGCCGTCAGCTCCGCCTTCAGCTCCCGCGCGCCGGGAGCCGACGCGCCGCTGCGGCTCGCGAGCACCAGGTGTCGTACGCCGTGGCATGCGACCAGGTGCCGGGCCACGAGGCCGCCCAGGTCGCCGGTGCCGCCGGTGACGAGCACGGTCCCCTCGGGGTCCAGGCCCGCGGCGTCCGCGCCGTCGCCGCCGTCGAGCCGGGCGAGGCGCGGCGCGTACGCCTGCCCCTGGCGCAGGGCGAGTTGCGGTTCGTCCGTGGCCAGCAAGGCGGGCCAGGGCACGGCGGTCAGCGGTGTGTCCGGGGTGAGGTCGAGCAGCGTGATCCGGCCGGGGTTCTCCGACTGCGCCGTGCGCGCCAGACCCCAGACGGCCGCGCCCGCGAGGTCCACCGGCTCGTCCGGCGCGGCGGCGGCACCGCCGTGGGTGACCACGACGAGCCGCGCGTGCGCGCACCGCTCGTCCGCGAGGTAGCGCTGCACCGCCTCCAGCGCGTCCGCCGCCGCCAGCCGCGCACGGCCGGTGTCGCCGCCCCCACTGGCGTCCGCGCCGCCCTCCGCGTCCGCGCCGCCACCGGCCGCCCACACCAGGACCGGCGGGGCCTCGTCCGCAGGGTCGGTCGGGGTCTCGGCCATAGCGAGCCACCGCGTCCAGAGGGTGGCCTCAGTGTCCGAGGCGTCCGAGGCGTCCGAGGCGTCCGTGTGGGGTGCCAGGGGCACCGGTATCCACTCCTCGTGGAGGAGTTGATGCGTGCGGCCTCCCGGGGCGGCCAGCTGTCCGGCGGGCAGGGGGCGCAGGGTCAGTCCGTCGACGGACAGGACGCGGTCTCCGGCGCCGTCGGCGACGTGGACCCGCACGGCGCCGTCCGCGGCGGCGTCGAGGCGGACGCGCACCCGGGTCGCGCCCACCGCGTGCAGCCGTACCCCCGACCACACGAACGGCAGCCAGGGCCCGCCGCTCTCCATGTCCGGGGCCGTGTCGCCGAGCACCAGCGCGTGCAGCACCGCGTCGAGCAGCGCCGGATGCGCGCCGAAGCCGGTCGCGTCCGGTTCCCCGGTGTCCGGGAGCGCCACCTCGGCGAAGGTCTCCGCGCCCCGGCGCCACACCGCTTCCAGGCCCCGGAACAGCGGCCCGTAGTCCAGGCCCCGCTCGGCGAGGCCGTCGTACACCCCGGCCACCGGTACGGGTTCGGCCCCGGGCGGCGGCCACTGGGCGAGGTCCGCCGCGGGCGCGGGGGCCGTGTCCGTGGCGCGCTCCGCGCGGACGGCGCCGGTGGCGTGGCACACCCACGCGCCGTCGTCCGCCTCGGGGCGCGAGTGGACCGACACCGGGCGCCGCCCGTCGGCGCCCTCCTCGTCGAGGACGATCCGGAGCACCGTGGCGCCCGTCTCGTCGAGCACGAGCGGCGTCTGGATGACGAGTTCGTCGAGGACGGGGCAGGCGAGCGTGTCACCGGCGCGGATCGTCATCTCCACGAGCGCGGCCCCGGGCACCACCACGCGGCCGAGGACCCGGTGGTCGGCGAGCCACGGCTGGTCCCGCACCGACAGGCGCCCGCCGACGGCGAGGCCCCCCGACGCGGGCAGCTCCACGGCAGCGCCGAGCAGCGGATGCCCGAGCCCGGTCAGGCCGTGCGCGCCCGCGTCGGCCGTGACGGCGCCGCTCAGCCAGTAGCGCTCCCGCTGGAAGGCGTACGTCGGCAGCTCGACCCGCCGCGCGCCCGACCCGGCGAACAGCTCGGCCCAGGCCACCTCGACGCCGCGGACGTACAGCTCACCGGCCGACAGCAGGAACCG
This sequence comes from Streptomyces sp. NPDC043996, assembly GCF_056435225.1. Taxonomy (NCBI): domain Bacteria; kingdom Bacillati; phylum Actinomycetota; class Actinomycetes; order Kitasatosporales; family Streptomycetaceae; genus Streptomyces; species Streptomyces sp. NPDC043996. The sequence continues at coordinate 285,018 of NZ_JBWKEY010000008.1, forward strand.
GTCGAGGCCGCCCTCGTCGCGCCGCAGCGAACCGCTCGCGCACACCGGGCGGCCCGCGCCGGTGTCCTCGACGCTCGCGGTGAGGACCGGGTGCGGGCTCACCTCGACGAAGGTGTCGAAGCCCCGCTCCATCAACGCGTCCACGACGGGCGCGAACCGCACCGGCTGCCGCAGGTTGCGGTACCAGTACGCCGCGTCGAGAGCGGTGCCGTCCACCACTTCCCCGGTGACGGTGGAGTGCAGCGGCACCTCGCCGCGGCGCGGCCGGATCGAGGCGAGGACGTCCAGGAGGTCGGCTTCGACGTCCTCGACGTGGCGGGAGTGCGACGCGTAGTCGACGGGGATGACACGGGCCCGTACGGAGTCCCGCTCGCAGGCGGCGAGCAGCTCCTCCAGGGCGTCGGCGTCGCCCGAGACGACCACGGACTGGGGGCCGTTGACCGCCGCCACGCCGAGCCGTCCGCTCCAGGGCGCCAGGCGCTCATCGACGGCGGTCTGGGACAGCGCGAGGGACACCATGCCGCCCTTGCCCGAGAGGCGTTCCAGGAGTCGGCTGCGCAGCGCGACGACGGTCGCGGCGTCTTCCAGGGACAGCATCCCGGCCACGCACGCGGCGGCGATCTCGCCCTGCGAGTGCCCCACCACCACGTCCGGTTCCACGCCCGCCGAGCGCCACAGCGCCGCCAGCGACACCATCACCGAGAACAGGACGGGCTGGACGACGTCGACGCGGTCGAGGCCGGGGGCGCCGGGCGCGCCGCGCAGCACGTCCATGAGGGACCAGTCGACGAGCGGCCCAAGGGCCCGCTCGCAGTCGAGGAGCCGGTCGGCGAACACCGGTGCCGACTCGGCGAGCCGCAGCGCCATGCCCTCCCACTGGGCGCCCTGGCCGGGGAAGACGAAGGCGGTCCTGCGGCTCTCGGAGGCGGGCCGCTCGTCGCCGGTCACCGCGCCCGGCGCCGGCTCGCCGCGCCCCACCGCGTCCAGGGCGTCCAGGAGTCCGTCCCGGTCCGCGCCCACCACCACGGCCCGGTGGGCGAGGTGGGCCCGGCTCACCGCCAGGGAGAGGCCGATGTCGGGGGCCGTGTGCTCGGGCCGCGCGCGGGTGGCGGCGGCGAGGCGCTCCGCCTGCGCCCGCAGGCCCTCGGGGGTCCCGCCGGACACCACCCAGGCCAGCGCGGGCGGTTGCGCGGCGGGCTCGGGCGCGGCGGGCTCCGGCTCGGTGTCCGGTGCCTGTTCGAGGACCACGTGCGCGTTGGTGCCGCTGATGCCGAACGAGGACACCGCCGCGCGCCGGGGGCGTCCCGTCGCGGGCCAGGGCGTCGTCTCGGTCAGGAGCGACACCGCGCCCGCCGACCAGTCGACGTGCGGGGTGGGGGCGTCGACGTGCAGCGTCCTCGGCAGCAGGCCGTGCCGCATCGCGAGGACCGACTTGATGACGCCGCCGACGCCCGCGGCCGCCTGGGTGTGGCCGAGGTTCGACTTCAGCGAGCCGAGCAGCAGCGGCCGGTCATCGGGGCGGCCCTGGCCGTAGACGGCGAGCAGGGCCTGGGCCTCGATGGGGTCGCCGAGGGTGGTGCCGGTGCCGTGGGCCTCGACGGCGTCGACCTCGTCCGGGGCGAGCCTGGCGTGGGCGAGGGCCTGCTTGATCACCCGCTGCTGCGCGGGTCCGTTGGGTGCCGCGAGGCCGTTGGAGGCGCCGTCCTGGTTGACGGCGCTGCCCCGGATCACGGCGAGCACCGGGTGCCCGTTGCGCCGGGCGTCACAGAGGCGTTCGAGGAGGACGAGGCCCACGCCCTCGGAGAAGTTGGTGCCGTCGGCGGCCGCGGCGAACGCCTTGCACCTGCCGTCGGGGGCCAGGCCGCGCTGCCTGCTGAAGGCCACGAAGGCGGTGGGCGTCGCCATGATGGACACGCCGCCCGCCAGGGCCAGGGTGCTGTCGCCGCAGCGCAGCGACTGGCAGGCCAGGTGCAGGGCCGTGAGCGACGAGGAGCACGCGGTGTCGACCGTCACGGCGGGCCCCTGAAGGCCCAGGGTGTACGCCACCCGGCCCGAGATCACCGAGGAGAAGATCCCGGTGGGGATGTAGCCCTCGGTGTCGCCGGAGGCCCGGGTGAGCAGGGTGCCGTAGTCGTGGTCGTAGGAGCCGGTGAAGACGCCCGTGGGGGTGCCGTGCAGCGAGGTGGGGTCGATGCCCGCGCGCTCCAGGGTCTCCCACGCGGTCTCCAGGACGAGCCGCTGCTGCGGGTCGGTGGCGAGGGCCTCGCGGGGGCTCATGTTGAACAGGGCGGCGTCGAATTCGCCCGCGTCGTAGAGGAATCCGCCCTCGCGGCCGTAGCTCTTGCCGGGGACGTCGGGGTCGGGGTCGTACAGGTTCTCCAGGTCCCAGCCGCGGTCGGCCGGATAGCCCGCGATCGCGTCCTCGCCGTCGACGACGAGCCGCCACAGGTCCTCGGGCGAGGTGGCACCGCCGGGGTAGCGGCAGCCCATGCTCACGATGGCGATCGGCTCGTACCGGTCGGACTCGACCTCGTTGAGCCGCTGGCGGGTCCGGCGCAGGTCGGCCGTCACGCGCCGCAGGTAGTCGCGGAGCTTCTGTTCGTCCGGCATCAGGTCAACCATCCTCAGCTTGGGGCCGGTCAGGAGAGTCCGAGTTCTTCTTCGATGACCGCGAAGACCTCGTCGTCCGTCGCGGATCCGAGGTCGTCGTCCAGGGCGTCCACCGCGCCCGCGGTCCCCGTCCACGCCCACAGGAGGGCTTCGAGGCGGGTCTTGACGGCGGTGGTGAGCGCCGCGTCGGCCGCGCCGTCGGGGCTCGCGGACCGCCCGGACAGCTGGGCCAGCTCGGACAGCGCGGCCTCCAGCCGATCCACCTCCCGCAGCGCCCGGCGCGTGGCGTCCTCGCCCTCGGTCTCGCGCGGGGCGAGCTGGCCGAGCAGCTGGGTGGCGAGGGCCAGCGGCGTCGGGTGGTCGAAGACCGCGGTGGGCGAGAGGCGCAGGCGGGTCGCGGTGGTCAGGCGGTTGCGCAGTTCGACGGCCGTGAGGGAGTCGAACCCGATCTCCTTGAACGGGCGTCCCGCGGCGACGGAGTCCGCGTCGGCCTTTCCGAGGACGGCGGCGGCGTGGCCGCGGACGAGGGTGAGCAGGTGGTGGCGCTGTTCGTCGGGGTCGAGGAGGGCGAGTTCCGCGGCGAGGCCGCTCGCGGTGCTGCCCTTGGCGGCCGTCCGGCGGGCGGGCGTGGGGGTGAGGCCGCGCAGGATCGCGGGCGCGGCGTCCGCGCCCGCGGGCGGCGCGAGGGGCGCGGAGAACAGGAAGGGCTGGTCGAGGCGGAGCGCGGCGTCCAGCAGGGCCAGGCCGTGCCCGGTGCTGAGCGGGGTGAGGCCCGCGTGGCCGCTGACGCGGCCGCGCTGGGCGGCGTCGAGGTGGCCGGTCATGCCGCTGGCCTCGTCCCACAGGCCCCAGGCGATCGAGGTGGCGGGCAGCCCTCGGGCGCGCCGGTGCTGGCTGAAGGCATCGAGGAAGAGGTTGGCGGCGGCGTAGTTGGCCTGGCCCGCGTTGCCGAGGGTGCCGGCCACCGAGGAGAACAGGACGAAGGCGGCCAGGTCGAGGTGTTCGGTGGCCCGGTGGAGGTGCCACGCGGCCGTGGCCTTCGGCCGGAAGACGCTGTCGACGTGGCGGGGCGTGAGGTTGGCGAGGACGCCGTCGTCCAGGACGCCCGCCGCGTGGATGACGGCGGTGAGCGGGTGGGCGGCGGGCACGCCGTCGAGGAGCCCGGCCAGGGCGTCCGGGTCGGCGGCGTCGCAGGCGGCCACGGTGACGTGGGCGCCGAGTCCGGTGAGCGCGGCCTGGAGTTCGGCCGCGCCGGTGGCGTCGGGGCCCCGGCGTCCGGCGAGCAGCAGCCTGCGCACGCCGTGGCGGACGACCAGGTGGCGGGCGACGATGCCGCCGAGCGTTCCGGTGCCGCCGGTGATCAGGACGGTGCCGTCCGGGTCGAGCGCCGGGGGCAGGGCCAGGGTGACCTTGCCGGTGTGGCGGGCCTGGCTGAGGTGGCGCAGGGCCTCGCGCGCCCGGGACAGCGGCCAGGAGGTGAGGGGCAGGGGCCTGAGGGCGCCCTTGTCGAAGAGGGCGCCGAGGTCGGCGAGCGTGTCCCGGACGCGGTCGGGGTCGGCGACGAGGAGGTCGAAGACCGTGTACGTGACGCCGGGGTGGGCGGCGGTGACGTCCGCGTCGGCGCGGATGTCGGTCTTGCCCATCTCGACGAAGCGGCCGCCGGGGCCGAGCAGGCGCAGGGACGCGTCGACGAATTCGTGGGCGAGGGAGTTGAGGACGACGTCGAGGCCGCCGGGCGCGCCGGCGCGGAAGTGGTCCTCGAAGTCCAGCGTGCGCGAGGAGGCGATGTGGTCGTCGTCCAGGCCGAGGGCGCGCAGCGTGTCCCACTTCGGGGGGCTGGCGGTGGCGAAGATCTCGGCGCCCAGGTGGCGGGCGATCTGCACGGCCGCCATGCCCACGCCGCCGGTGGCGGCGTGGATCAGCACCTTGTCGCCGCGCCCCAGGCCCGCGTCGTGCACGAGGCAGTGGTACGCGGTCAGGAAGGCCGCGGGCACGGTCGCCGCTTCGGCGAGGGACCAGTGCCCGGGGACGCGGGCCACCAGGCGCCGGTCGGCGACCCGGACCGGGCCGATGCCGCCCGCGGGGAACATGCCCATCACGCGGTCGCCCGGCGCCAGGTCGGTGACGTCGGCGCCGACGGCGGTGACGACTCCGGCGTCCTCGCCGCCGATGGGGGCCTTCACGGGCACCAGGCCGAGGGAGACCATCACGTCGCGGAAGTTGAGCCCGGCGGCGCGCACCGCGATGCGGACCTCGCGCGGCCCGAGCGGGGCGGCGCCGGTGTCGGCGGCGGCGAGCTCCACCTGGTCCAGGCTGCCGCCGTGGCCGGACACCGCGAGCGTCCAGCTCTGGGCGTCGGCGGGCGGCAGGAGGGTGCCGTCACCGAGGGCGGAGGCGAGCCGCGGGGCGGTGATCTGCCCGTTCCTGAGGGCGAGTTGGGTCTCGTCGTGCGTGACGGCGGCGGCCAGGGCGGTGCGCAGGAGCCCGGTGGAGGCGTCGAGGTGGTCGGTGTCCAGGAGGAGGAACCGGTCGGGGTGCTCGGTCTGGGCGCTCCGCACCAGGCCCCAGACGGCGGCGTGGGCGGGGTCGGCGGCTTCGGACGGGCCGACGGCGGCGCCGTGCGCGGTGGTGAGGACCAGGCGGGCGGTGGCGTAGCGGGGTTCCGCCAGCCAGTCCTGGAGCAGCCGCAGGACGCTGGCGGTGAGCGCGGCGGCCCGTTCGGGGCAGCCGTCGCCGGGCGCGTTGCCGGGCGCGTTGCCGGACGCGTCGCCGGTGGCGGCCCGCGCGTCGGCGTCGGCGTCGATGTCGATGTCGGTGTGCTCCGCCCCGGCGGAGCAGGCGGACACGACGGCGACGACCGTGTCGGGCACGGGCTCCCCCGGCGCGTCCGCGAGGGCCGCGGTCAGGCCGGACAGGGTGTCGTACCGGGGTACGCCGGTGCCGAGCGCGGTGCCGAGCGCGGCGGGCAGGGCGGAGGCGGGCGCGTCGAGGACGGCGATCCGCCCGGGCGCGTCGTCCGCCGGGCCGGGCTCTGCGGCCACGGGCCGCCAGTCGAGGCGGAAGAGCGAGCTCCGCAGCTCGTCGTGTCCGCCGTCGCCGCCGGTACGGGCCAGCGGGCCCGTCAGCGGCCTCAGGGACAGGGCGTCGACGGTGAGGACGGGCTGTCCGGCCGGGTCGGTGGCGGTCAGGCGCACGGTGCCGGGGCCGGGGCCGGTGGGAGCGAGGCGGACGCGCAGGGTGTCGGCGTCGGTGGCGTGCAGGCTCACGCCGCTCCAGGAGAAGGGCAGCAGCGTGGCGTTCGCGTCGGACCCGGTGTCGGCGGGGGCGAGGACGAGGGCGTGCAGGGCGGCGTCGAGGAGGGCCGGGTGCACGCCGTGGCCGGTGGTGGCGGTGTCGGGGCCGAGCCGGACCTCGGCGTAGAGGGCCTCGCCGTCGCGCCAGGCGGCGCGCAGGTTCCGGAAGGCGGGGCCGTAGTCGTAGCCGCGCGCGGCCAGGCGGTCGTAGGCGTCGTCCAGTGCGATCCGCGCGCCGTCGCGGGGCGGCCAGGGCCGGTTCTCCCGGGCGGCCGCGGCCGTGGTGGCGGCGGGGTCGAGGAGACCGGTGGCGTGGTGGGTCCAGGCCTGGTCGGGCGCGGCGCCCTGCGGGCGGGAGTGGATGTCGAAGCGCCGGGCCCCGCCGCCCTCGGCGTCCTCGGCGCCCTCGGTGGGCCCCGTCACGGTGAGGTGCAGATGGGTGGGCCAGTCGGCGGCGAGCAGCAGGGGTGCGGAGAGGGTGAGTTCCCGCACCACCGGGTGGCCGGTGGCGTGGCCCGCGGTGAGGGCCAGGTCGAGGCAGGCGGTCGCGGGCAGCAGCGCGGTGCCGGTGACGGCGTGGTCGGCCAGCCAGGGGTGGCCGTTCGGCGTGAGCGTGCCGGTGGCGTGCCAGGCCCCGTCGGGCAGCAGGGTCGCGCTGGCGAGCAGCGGGTGGTCGCTGGCGTGCAGGCCGATGCCGCCCGCGTCGGCGGCGGACCGGGGCGGGTTGAGCCAGTACCGCTCGCGCTGGAAGGCGTAGGTGGGCAGGTCGTCGGCGAGGGCGCCGTCGCCGGGTCCGGCGAGGGCGCGCGGCCAGTCGGCGGCGGCGCCCCGCACGTGCGCGGACGCAAGCGCCGTCAGGAACTGGGCCCAGCCGCCCTGGTCGCGGCGCAGGGTCGCCACCGCCGCCGCGGCACTCCGCTGGTCGGGCTCCGTGGCGGTGGCGCCGTCGGTGTCCTTCGCTTCGATGGCGTGCTGGATGCTGGGGACCAAGACCGGGTGCGGGCTGACCTCGACGTACAAGTCGTGTCCGTCGTCGACGAGTTGGTCGAGGGTGGGGTGGAAGAGGACCGTCCGGGTGAGGTTCTGGTACCAGTACTCGGCGCTGAGGGTGGTCGTGTCGAGCGGGGCGCCGGTGACGGTGGAGTAGAAGGGGATGTCCGCGGTGACCGGGGCGAGGCCGTCGAGGACGGTGAGGAGCTCGTCCCGCAGGACCTTCATGTGCGGGGTGTGGGAGGCGTAGTCGACGGGGATCTCCCTGGCTTCGACGCCGTCGGCGCGGCAGTCGGCGACGAGCTGTTCCAGGGGCGCGGTGTCACCGGCGACGACCGTAGTGGCCGGGCCGTTGACGGCGGCGATGTGCACGCCGGGGCGGTCGGCGACGAGGGCGCGGGCCCGGTCGGCGGGGACGGGCAGGGAGGCCATCTTGCCGGTGCCCGCGACCCGGGCGAGGGCCTGGGAGCGCAGCGCCACGACCCGGGCGGCGTCGGCGAGGCTGAGGGCTCCGGCGACGTGGGCGGCGGCGATCTCGCCCTGGGAGTGGCCGATCACGGCGTCGGGGTGGACGCCGTGCGCGCGCCACAGGGCGGCCAGGGACACCATGACCGCGAACAGGACCGGCTGGACGACGTCGACGCGGTCGAGGCCGGGCGCGCCGGGCACCTCGCGCAGCACGTCGAGCAGCGGCCAGCCGGTGTGGGGTTCCAGGGCCTTGGCGCACGCGTCGATCTCCGTGGCGAACACCGGGGACTCGCGCAGCAGGGCCTCGGCCATGCCCGCCCACTGGGCGCCCTGGCCGGGGAAGACGAACACCGTCCGGGGCGTGCCCGCGGCGGTTCCGGTGAGGGCGCCGGGGGCTTCGCGCCCCTCGGCCAGGGCGTCGAGGGCGGCGGTCAGGGCGGGCACGTCCGCGCCGACGAGCACCGCCCGGTGCTCGAACCGGGTGCGGGTGGCGGCCAGTTCGCGGGCGACGTCCGCCGGGTTCGCTCCGGCGTTGCGCCGGGCGAAGTCGGCGAGGCGGCCCGCCTGGGCGGCGAGGGCCGCCGGGGTGCGCCCGGAGAACGTCCAGGCCGTGGCCGGGGCGGGCGCGCCGCGCTCAGGGGCGGTGGCCTCTTCCGCCGCGTCGGCGGCGGGGTCTTCGTCCCGTACGGCGGCGCCTTCCCGTACGTCAGTGGCCGGGCCCTCCTCCAGTACGAGATGGGCGTTGGTGCCGCTGATCCCGAAGGAGGAGACGGCGGCGCGGCGGGGCCGGTCCACGGCGGGCCACTCCCGCTCCTCGACCGCCAGCGCCACCCCACCCGCTGACCAGTCCACATGCCCCGACGGCGCGTCCACATGCAACGTCCGCGGCACCCGCCCGTGACGCATCGCCATGACCATCTTGATCACACCAGCGACACCCGCGGCCGCCTGCGTATGACCGATGTTCGACTTCACCGACCCCAGCCACAACGGCCGCTCCACCGGCCTGTCCTGCCCGTACGTGGCAAGCAGCGCCTGCGCCTCGATCGGATCCCCCAACGTCGTCCCCGTACCGTGCGCCTCCACCACATCCACATCAGCCCCACGCAACCCCGCACCCGCCAACGCCTGCCGGATCACCCGCTGCTGCGACGGACCATTCGGCGCCGTCAGCCCATTCGACGCACCGTCCTGATTCACCGCACTGCCCCGCACCACGGCCAGCACCCGATGCCCGTTGCGCCGCGCGTCCGACAACCGCTCAAGCAGGACGAGACCCACGCCTTCGCCCCACCCGGTGCCGTCGGCGGCGTCCGCGAAGGCCTTGCAGCGGCCGTCCGGAGCGAGCCCGCGCTGGCGGCTGAACTCGATGAAGATCCCCGGGCTCGCCATGACGGTGGCGCCGCCCGCCAGGGCCATCGAGCACTCCCCCGCCCGCAGCGACTGGCACGCCAGATGCATCGCCACCAGCGACGACGAACACGCCGTGTCCACCGTCACCGCGGGCCCCTCCAGGCCCAGGAGATAGGCGATCCGGCCGGAGGCCACGCTGGATGTCGTGCCGGTCAGGGTGAAGCCGCCGTCCGTGTCCTCGGGCACCTCGTGCATCCGCGGCCCGTAGTCCTGCGCCATGGTGCCGACGAACACCCCGACGTCGCCGCGGCGCAGCGAACGGGGGTCCATGCGGCCGCGCTCGATCGCCTCCCAGGCGGTTTCGAGGAGGAGCCGCTGCTGCGGGTCCATCGCCTCGGCCTCGCGCGGGGAGATGCCGAAGAAGTCGGCGTCGAAGCCCGCGACGTCGTCGAGGAAGCCGCCCCTGCGCGTGTACGAGGTACCGGCGCGGCCCTGGTCCGGGTCGTGGATGCGGTCCCGCTCCCAGCCGCGGTCCTCGGGAAAGTCCGAGAGCCCCTCGGCGCCCGATGCGACCAGCTGCCAGAGGTCCTCGGGAGTGGCGACACCGCCGGGGTACCGGCAGGCCATGGACACGATGGCGATGGGCTCGGCCGCGTCCGCCGCCGTACCGCCGTCCGCCGTCGCCGTGTCGGCACCGGCCGGTGCCGTCGCGCCGAGTTCGGCGCGCAGGCGGGCGACGACGTCGTCCGGTGTGGGGCAGTCGAAGGTCAGGCTGGTGGGAAGGCGCAGCCCGGTCGCGGCGGCGAGGCGGCGGCCGAGCTCGGCGCCGGTGATGGAGTCGAAGCCCAAGTCCTTGAAGGTGCGGTCGAGGTCGATGGCGTCGGGCCGCGCGTGCCCGAGCACGGCGGCGGCCGTGGCGCGGACGAGCCCCGGCAGGGACGCGATGCCCGGCGCCGCCGTCGTCTCGTCCTCGGGCGGCGCGGCGGCCGCGCCCGCGGTGGCGGTGTCGTGGGCCGCGACCCGGCTGGTGTCGAGCCAGTGGCGCTCGCGCTGGAAGGCGTACGTCGGCAGGTCGACGCGGCGCCCGCCGCGCTCGGCGCAGTGGGCGGCCCAGTCGACGGGCGTGCCGTGCGTGTACGCCTGGGCCGCGGCCGACAGCATGCGGTCCCAGCCGCCCTGGTCGCGCTGGAGGGACCCGCTCGCGGCGCCCGCGCCGTCCAGGGTCTCCTCGATGTTGAGGACGAGGACCGGGTGGGCGCTGTTCTCGATGAACCGGGTGTATCCGGCCTCCGACAGCGCGCGCGTGGTCTGCGTGAACCGGACGGGGCTCGCGAGGTTGCGGTACCAGTAGGCGGCGTCGAGGCCCTCGGTGGCGAACAGCTCGCCCGTGACCGTCGAGTAGAAGGGCACCTCGGACGCGCGCGGGGTGACGTCGGCAAGCAGGGCCAGGAGCTCCTCGCGCACCGGCTCGACCCGGGAGGTGTGCGAGGCGTAGTCGGCCCCGGGGACGACGCGGGCCCGCACGTCCCTGCCCTGGTAGGCGGCGACCAGGTCGTCCACCGCCGCCGGGGTGCCCGCCACGACGGTCCTCGTCGGGCTGTTGTACCCGGCGACGTCGAGGTCTCCCCCGTACCCGGCCAGGTCCGCGCGCACGGCGTCCGCGGGCAGCGGCACCGACGCGATCTTGCCAGTCCCAGAGAGGGCGCGCAGCAGCCTGGCGCGCTGCGCCGAGATCCGCGCCGCGTCGTCCAGGGACAGCGCCCCGCACACATAGGCCGCGGCGATCTCGCCCTGCGAGTGGCCGACCACCGCTTCGGGCACCACGCCGAGGGAGCGCCACACGGCGGCCAGGGACACCATCACGGCGAAGAGCGCGGGCTGGATGACATCGCTGCCGTCGAGGCCCGGCGCGCCGGGCGCGCCGCACACCACGTCGACCAACGGCCAGTCCGTGTACGGCGCGAGGGCGTCCGCGCACCGCCCGAGCTCGGCGCGGAACGCCGGTGACGACTCCCACAGGCCGCGCGCCATGCCCGCCCACTGGCCGCCCTGGCCGGGGAAGACGAACGCCGTGGCGCCCTCGCGCGTCCGTCCGGTCACCGTGCGGGCGCCGATGCCGCCCCCGGCGAGGGCGCTCAGCTCGGCGGCGAGTTGGTCGCGGGTCTCGCCGAGCAGCACCGCGCGGTGGGCGAACCGCGTCCTGGTCGCGGCGAGGGACCAGCCGACGTCCGCGGGCTCCAGGGTGTCCCGGTCCGCCAGGTGCCGCGCGAGCCGGTCGGCCTGGGCCCTCACGCCCGCCGCGGTCCGCGCGGACACCACCCAGGGGATGGGGGCGGGCACGCCGTCGTCCGGCACGGGCCGGGCCTGCGGCTCGGGCGCGGGCTGGGGCGGCGGCGTCGAGGCGAGCACCAGATGGCAGTTGGTGCCGCCGACGCCGAAGGACGACACGCCCGCACGGCGCTCCGCCCCGCCCTTCGGCCAGGGGGTGAGGGTGCGCGCCACCTCCAGGCGCCCGTCCGCGAAGGGGATCTTCGGGTTCGGTTCGGTGAAGTTCAGGCTCGGCGGTATCTCCGCCTCGCTGAGGGCGAGGACGGTCTTGACCAGGCCGACGACGCCCGCGGCCCCCTCCAGGTGCCCGACGTTGGTCTTGGCGGAGCCGAGCAGGAGCGGCGGGTCCGCGTCCGTGCGGGCCGCTCCGTGCACGGCGGCGAGCGCGGCCGCCTCGACGGGGTCGCCCACCTTGGTGCCGGTGCCGTGCAGTTCGACGTAACCCACCGTGCGCGGGTCGACTCCGGCGTGCTGGTAGGCGGCGGTGAGCACGGCCCGCTGGGCGTCCGCGTCGGGCGTGGTGAGGGTGGTGCTCGCGCCGTCGTTGTTCACGGCGCCGCCGCGGATCACGCAGTAGACGCGGTCGCCGTCCGCGACCGCCAGGGACAGCGGCTTCAGTACGACCAGGGCGCCGCCCTCGCCGCGTACGAAACCGTTGGCGGCGGCGTCGAAGGTGCGGCAGCGGCCGTCGGGGGACAGCGCCCCGAGCCCCGCCATGGCGTACGCGCTCTCGGCGACGAGGTTGAGGTTCACGCCGCCCGCCAGGGCGAGCGTGGCCTCGCCGGAGCGGAGGCTGGCGCACGCCAGGTGCACCGCCACGAGCGACGAGGACTGCCCCGAGTCGACGGTGAGACTCGGGCCGCGGGCGCCGAGCACGTAGGAGAGGCGGTTGGCGATGATGCCGCGGTGCACGCCGAGGACGCCGTGGTGGGCGCCACGCCCGCGGGCGTGGCGGTCGCGCAGGAGCGCGTAGTCGTCCCAGATGGCGCCGACGAACACCGCGGTCCGCGTACCGCGCAGCGTCGCGGGCACCCACCCGGCGTCTTCCAGCGCCTCCCAGCCGAGTTCGAGGGCCAGCCGCTGCTGGGGGTCCATCGCGGCCGCCTCGCGGGGCGCGAGGGAGAAGAACCCCGCGTCGAAGCCGTCGACCTCGTCGAGGAACGCGCCCCAGCGGGCGTGCTCGGCGCCCCGGGGCGCCGCCGCCGTGTCCCCGGGGGCGAAGGGCCCCGCGCTCCAGCGCCCGGCCGGTACCTCGGTGACGGCGCTGCGCCCCTCGCGCAGCAGCGACCAGAACTCCCGGGGACTGCCCGCCTGGGGCAACCGGCAGGACAGTCCGACGACGGCGATCGGCTCGTTCTTCGGCTCGTGGGTGTCGGGCATCGTCACTCCAGTCGGCAGACTGCGGCTGCTCTTTCCTGGCAAGGTCGTTGGCGTGCGGCGCGGCCCGGGAGGGCCGGCTCGGAGCGTGGGGGAGCATCGTGAAATCGCCGAGATCACGAAGAAGGAGGGCCGGCACGGGCCGAAGGCCGCCGCCCCCGTCGGGCGGTCTCCGGTCACCGTGTCCGCGGCGCCAGGGCCGCCGGCCGGCCGCTCGGGCCGACGCTCCGTTCACGGAACTCGCGGCCCGGACGGGCCGGGCAGCCCATCGGTGCTTCGCGATTCCCCTCAGCGAACCACCGCAGGACACGGCCGGACAAGCGCGGCGGCCGGTCCCTGCCTGTTCGTCCCCCGGCCCTTGCCCAAGTGGCCCACCGCGGGTGCGACCGGGCCGGGGCGACGAACGGAATTCCTCAGTCCGAATTCGGCCCGTGCGGGCCCCGGGCGCGGTCTCAGATCACGCCGGAGCGGATTGCGTACGAGACCAAGTGCGCCCGGTTGCGCAGGTTGAACTGTTTCATCAAGCCATAGAAGATGTTTTTGATCGTCCGCTCGGAGTACGACAACTCCTGGGATATCTCGGTGATGCCGTAGCCATCCGCGGCAAGCCGAAGGACATCGATTTCTCGGACGGAAAGCCCGGACGAGGTGAGCCCCCTGGGGGCGAGAATCTCTTGCTGGACCCGGTAGACGTGGTCAAGCAGCCCCCCTTGCAGTGAGGAGGGCAGCTGCGCCCCGCCGTCGCTCACCAGGCGTATGGCCTGGACCAGCTTCGCGCGGGAGAAGTCGGAGCGCCAGAGCACGGCACGTATGCGGAGGTCAGCGGCCTCTGAGTAGTCCGCGTACCATTTCCCCCCAACGACCAGGATGAAGCCGCTCGTTGGTCTTTCCAGCTTCCTCAGCGCATCCATCGTCGCGGCGTTGACGGTCTCCGCGAATGCCACGACAACATCGGCACGAACGCCAGGTTCCCCCCTGATCAGCGCTAACTGCGCTGTTTTCTCTATCGAACTCACGAGCCCTAAGGCGGTTATGGGATCGTCCGCATGAACCGCGACCCGGATAACGCTCACAGTGCTCTCCCACTGGTCGAATGACTCCCCGTGGCGCAGTGTGTGAGATGCCCTGCCGGGCGCCCATCCACCGGCACATTCAACAGCTAGGATCTGCTCCACGCGTTGTCGATAATCTCACGCGCGCCGCAGCGACCACGCTCCCCACCGCTTGGAGCGGCTACTTATAGGGAAAAGTCACACGTTCCACGAGCGGTCCCGGGCGCCCCGCGCGTGAGTCCATGCCTGAGGCAATTACTCTCCCGTGGTGTTTTCCCGCGGGGCACCCTGAATTGGGATTCACCTCGACGGCACGACGCACCGGACACGGCACGAGGGCCCGGACACGACGGACGGGCGGCGCCGGTCACGGCGCCGCCCGTTACCCGAGGACGGGGTGGATCGCGAAGGACGGACAGGGGTGCGGAGCGTCAGAGAGGCGCACCAGGGCTTTCGGGAGACGCGGCACCGGCAGGGCCGCTCAGGACGCGGAGTCCTCGGCATAGGAGTGGAAACCCCGGCCGGTCTTCCGGCCGAGCAGCCCGGCCTCGACCATGCGAAGGAGCAGGCTCGGCGGAGCGTGCAGCGGTTCCTTCGACTCCTCGAAGAGCTGCTCGCTGATCGCCACGACGACATCGAGGCCGATGAGGTCGGCGAGTTCGAGCGGGCCCATGGGGTGGGCACAGCCGAGCCGCATGCACCGGTCGATCTCCGTCGCCGAGGACGTGACGGACTCCAGCATCCTCACGGCGGCCAGCAGATAGGGCACGAGCAGCGCGTTCACCACGAAGCCCGGCCGGTCCTGAGCGGCGATCACCTCTTTGCCCAGCGTGTCCGCGAGGAACACGCGCGCCCGCGCGAGCGTCTGAGCCCTGGTGCGCAGGGAGCCGACCAGCTCCACGAGTCTCATCACCGGTACGGGGTTGAACAGATGGGCCCCGAGCACGCGCCCGGCGTCGCCCGTCACCTGCGCGAGTTTCATGATCGGGATCGAGGAGGTGGTGGAGGCGAGCACCGCGTCGGGGTCCGTCACGACCTCGTCGAGCGCCCGGAAGATCTCCTGTTTGACATCGAGCCGCTCCACCGCCGCCTCGAGCACGAAGTCCCGGTCCCCGAGGAACTTGAGGTCGGTGCGGAACTCCACCCGCGAGGTCACCGCGTCCCGGGCGTCCTCGGTCAGCTTCCCCTTGGCCACCAGGCGGTCGAGGGACCGCCGGACGCGTCGCAGCCCCCGGTCGGCCGACTCCGGGCCCGGCACCACGACGAGCACGTCGAGCTCCGCCCGCGCGCACACCTCGGCGAAGCCCGCCCCCACCAGACCGCAGCCCACCACGCCGACCCGCTCGACAGGCCTCATGCCGACCACCTCATCAGACAGTTCCCGATGGACATGCCGCCGCCGAACCCGGCGAGCAGCACTATGTCTCCCCTGGTGACGGCGCCGGAGCGGACCGCGTCGTCGAGTGCGACGGGCACCGAGGCGCTCCCCAGGTTGCCGAGCCGGTCGGCGACGAGCGCGGTGCGGGCGCCCGGGAACGCGCACCGTCGCGCGAGCTCGCCGATGAGCACGGGGTTGGCCTGGTGCGGGACGAAGCAGTTCACGTCCGCGAAGGTGTGGCCGACGCGGGTGACCAGCTTCTCCAGGAGCGCGGGCAGGTTGTCCATGACGAAGTCCTTGACCTCCCTGCCCCGCATCGTGAAGTAGTGCCCGCCGTCGGCCACGGTCCGTGCCGTCGTGGGCGTCCGGCTGCCGCCGGCCGCCACTTTGATCAGCTCCGCGGCCTGGCCGTAGCTGTGCAGGTCGACGGCGAGGACGCCCTCCTCGCCGGGCACCTCGCCGACCACCACCGCTCCGGCGCCGTCGCCCATGAGCACGGCGGTCCGCCGGTCGGTGAGGTCCAGGATGCGCGAGTAGACGTCCGCGCCGATGACCAGCGCGTGGGTGCCGGGGTTGGCGGCCACGAGCGAGCGCGCCAGTTCCACGCCGTACACGAACCCGGCGCACACGACGTTGAGGTCGAGGCAGGCGGCGCTGTACGCGGCGATCCGGTTCTGCACCAGGCAGGCCGTCGGCGGCTGTGGCGAGTCCCCCGTGGAGGTGCACACGATGAGGTAGCCGACGCGGTCGACGCCGAGGTCCGCCGCTTGCAGGGCGCGGGTCGCCGCGAGGGCGGCCAGGTCGGACGTGGCCTGGTCAGGGGCGGCCCAGCGCCGGGTGACGACGCCGGTCCTGCGCAGGATCCACTCCGGTGGCGCGTCGGGGACCAGCGCGGTGATGTCGTCGTTGGTGACGACGCGTTCGGGTACGTACGCTCCGGTGCCCAGGATGCCGATGCCCACGCCGCTACTCCTCGCCCGTGCCCGGGTGGAAGTCCCGCAGCGGGTTGAGGCGGTCCTCGCCGATCCTGGCCCGCGTCTCGGGGTCGGTGACGCCAAGGCCCCGCTCGGGCGCCATGCACAGCACCGCCACCTTGCCGATGTGCCGGTTGGTCTGGACGACGCGGGCCGCCTCGGCGACCTCCGCCAGCGGGTACGCGGCCGACATCGTCGGGACGACGTCGCCCCGCTCGATGAGCCGGTTGGCCTCCCACTGCTCCTGGAGGTTGGCGACGTGGCTGCCGATGACGCGCTTCAGCCGCATCCACAGGTAGCGGTTGTCGAAGGTGTGCTGGTATCCGGTGCTCGATCCGCAGGTCACGACGGTGCCGCCGCGCCGCACCACGAACACGGACAGGCCGAACGTGGCGCGGCCGACGTGCTCGAAGACGATGTCGGGGTCGGCGCCGACGCGGTCGCGGATGATGCGGCCCAGACGCCGCCCGCGCTCGATCGTCTGCCTCGGTCCGGTGTCCGCGTCGTCCGTGAGGCCGAACTCCGTCCGGTCGATCACCACGTCACAGCCGAGGGCCCGCAGCGCGGCGGCCTTGCGCGCCGAGCCGACGACCCCCACCGGGATGCCGCCGCCGTTGCGCACGAACTGCACCGCGTAGCCGCCGAGTCCCCCCGCCGCGCCCCAGACGAGGACGACGTCGCCCTGTTTCATGCGGGCGCCCCGCTCACCGACGAGCATGCGGTACGCGGTGCCCGCGCACAGCGGGTTGCAGGCCGCCTCCTCCCAGGTGAGGTGCCGGGGCTTGGGGATGAGCTGCGTGGCCCGTGCCACCGCGTACTCGCCGAGCCCGCCGAAGTTGGTCTCGAACCCCCAGGCGCGCTGCTCCGCGCCCATCATGCCGTCGGCGTGCGTCGCGGCCTCCTGCTCGTCCACGTAGGCCGGGCTCACCACCACGTGGTCGCCCACCCGCCAGCGGCGCACGCCGGATCCGGTGCGCACGACGACCCCCGCGGCGTCGGAGCCCACGACGTGCACGGGGCGGTCGTGGCGGGACGTCCAGCCGCCGTGTCCCGCGAACTGCCGCAGGAACGTGAAGGTCGACATGGGCTCGAACATGGCCGACCAGACCGTGTTGTAGTTGATCGAGCTGGCCATGACGGCCACCACGACCTCGTCCGGGGCCAGTTCGGGCAGGCCGACGGGGCCGACGTGCAACGCCTTGCGGACGTCCTTGTCGGTGACGCCGGTGAAGATGTCCTCGTCTTCCTTTCTTATGTAGGCGGCCGTGTACTCCTCCGGCAGAGGAATACGCTCGATCTCCTCAGGTGCTGCCCCCTGCGACAGGGCCTCGGTCAGAGCGCTCACAGCCACCCCTCATCCATGCGTGGTCGCTCGGGATTCCGACTCCTCCGGACGGCTCTCGGGCCCGCAGAGGACATCCGGTCGCGGACGCGGAAGCGCGCTGCCGGACCGGGGCTGTCAGCGAAACACCGAGGCGGACGGCGGGGCAACGCGGTCCGCGCACGGCTGCCTGTTCGTACACCCAGGCATGCCCGGATGACATCCGTTGTCGCCTGCGGCGAGCCGGCCCGGCGCCCGCCGCCCTGGGGTCAGGCCGGTACGGACTGGGCGAGGCCGCCGTCCAGCCAGGCCTTGGCCAGCTCCACCCGGGTGCGGCAGCCCGTGCTCTCGAAGATCTTGGCGAGGTAGGCCTCGACGCTCTTCTCGCTGCGGGCCAGGGCCACGGAGATCTGCCGGTTGGTCCACCCCTCGACGACCATCTTGATGACGTTCAGGTCCATGCGGCTGAAGGCGGGCCGCTCCCCGCGGCGGCGCGGCAGCGGCAGGCGCAGCTCCTGCGCGAGGTCCACGAGCTGTTTGCGGGCGCGCCGCGACACCATGGCCTCGCTCCACTTCCACGCCTCGAGGAGCCACTCCTCGCCGCCGGTCGTGCGCAGCAGCCACAGGCTGGCGGCGAAGGCCTGCTCCCGGCCGCCGTAGCGCACCAGCGGGCCGTACGACTCCAGCGCGCTCGGCACATGGCCCCGCGCGTAGGCGCGCCCGAGCAGCGTCGTGGCGTGGACCAGGCGCGAGCCGACGGTCGCGTCGAGCTCCTCCAGGGCGTCGAGCGCGTCGAGCGCGGCCCGGTCGTCGCGGGCCTCCACCGCGCACATCAGCACCCGCGAAAGGAGCCGCTCCAAGCCGATGACCTGCCCCTTCGCCCACAGATCGCGAGAGTCCCGCCACCCCTGCCGGTACGCGCCCTCGAGGTCGCCGCGGCCGTGCCGAAGGCCGAGGAAGGCCCAGCACGGCAGCGCCCCGTTGTCGGCGCCGTCGGTGACGCTGGCGAGCCAGGCGGCGGCCCGCTCCGTGTCCCCCTGCCAGCAGCAGATGTCCGAGGCGATGCTGCGGCTGTACACGTACATCGGCCCGTGGTGGGTCGCGTCGGGGCCCGACACCAGGGAGCGGGCGAGCCGAAGCGCGACGTCCCAGGAGCCGGTCACATACTCGCGGATCATGGCCTGGTACGTGTGCAGCGGGCTGTCCAGGAAGCGGACGCCGCTGTCGCCGAGGACCATCTCCCACGACGTCGCCCAGTCCCCGAGGGCCAGTGCCGCCCGCAGCCCGTCGGGGTCGGCGGGGTCGGCCGGGGACCAGCCCTTGGGGGTGCGAAGGCGTGGCCCGGCGTCGGCGGCGGCGTCGAACTCGCCGCGGGTGCCGAGCGCGCCGATGAGCAGCCGCGTCTCCCGCTCGCAGGGGACGCGTCCGGTGGACAGGTAGGCGATCGGTCCGCTCTGCGCGGGGCGGTCGGGACCGGTGGGCGCGGGCGCCGCGCGGGGCGGGGACGGCGCGAGGGAGCAGTCCCCGCGCAGGCGCCAGGCCAGGGTGAGGAGCGCCGCGGCCGACGGCACCCGCAGCGCCGCGAGGACGGGCGGCGTGTCGTCGTCGACGACGCAGATCCCGAGCCACTGGTTGTGCAGCGCGGCCAGCGCCCAGGCGGAGGCGAGGTCGGCGATGACCTCCGGGGCGCCGGGGGCGCGTTCGTCCAGGCACGGCAGGAGGTGGTCGCCGAGTTCGAGGAGGCCGTCGGCGTCGCCGTGGTGGAGCATGAGGGAGATCGCGGTGCGCAGGATCGCGGGGAGCCGCTCGTCGTCCAGCGGCAGTCGGCGCAGCAGCGCGAGGCCCGCCCGCTTGGTCCTGACCGTGTCGTCCGGGCCGCCGCAGCGCGCCGCCGTGAGCAGGACCTCCTTCGACACGTCCGCGGCGAGGGCGGGCCCGGCGGCGAGCACGTGGTCGGCCAGTCTGGGGGCGAGCCCCTTCGCGTCCCCTCCGGCACGCCGCCGCGCGTTGAGCACCACGCGGGCGTGCAGCCGGGCGTTCTCCCGCTCCGTGCGGAACGTCAGGAGTTCGGCGCCCACGGCGGGCACCGCGCACTGCAGGCGCTGCCGTTCGTCGACGGCGACCAGGCGCAGCGCGACCAGGTCGTCCAGGACGCGCCCGACGTGCTCGGGCGCGCTGCCCAACTCCTCGGCGAGGTCCAGGAAGTCGTCAAGGGTCGTCTCCGCCACCCGGGTCATGCGGGTGAGCAGCGCGAGCACTTCGCCGGGGAAGGTGTCGTCGGCGCCGTCGGGCACGTGCTCGCCGACCGGCTGCCAGACCCGGCGCAGTTCGGTGTGGAATCCGGGGAGCGGCACCACCGCGTCCGGGTCGACCAGACAGGCGCGCCCGTCGACCACGGCCAGCCTGCGCTGTTCGCGCAGCGCGTCCAGGGCCAGCAGCACGGCGCGCGGGTTGCCGACGAGGCGGCCCAGGTCGCGCTGGAGCGCGGCCATCAGTTCCGGGGCGCCCGGCAGTCCGAGCCGCTGTCCGGCCAGTTCGGCGGTCTGCGCCGGGGTGAGCGGCCGCAGCACGAGGACCCGGTCGGCGGCCGCGGCGAGCGCTCCGACGGCACCGGGCCGTCCCATCGGCATCCACCCCGAGACGATGACGCAGGCACCGTCGGACCGCAGTCCGTAGAGCAGCGCCCCCAGCGCCCCGAGGTCGCGGTCCGCGACGAGGTGGGCGTTGTCGAAGACGACGACCACCGGCCGCGGCGCCGCCGCCTCCCGGACGGCGCGCTGTGTCTCCAGCATCAGGGGGAGGTAGTGCTGGCGGTCCCGCGCGGTCTGCGCCTGCTTCCGCCGGACCGCGGTGACCAGGGACAGCGTGCCGTTGTCGGTCTCCTCCACCAGGGTGTCGCACACCTGGTCCACGAGGGCGTCCAGGCCGAGGGCGCCGTAGGCCGCGGGGCGAAGGCGGATCACCAGGGCCTCGAGTCCGGCGCGGGTCGCCGACCGCAGCGCCTCCTTCACCAGGGTGGTCTTGCCCGCCCCGGGGTCGCCGTGGACGACCAGGAGCTCGCCGCCGGATCCGGCCCGGCCGAGCGCGACCTCGATCTCACGGAGCTCGTCCCGCCGCCCGAGGAGGGGGGTGCTCCGCTGCTGGGGCAGCGTCGGCAACGCTTCCCACCTCCCCCGTCTTCCCCCATTACGGATCGCAAACTCCGACACCCGTCCCCGCCCAAGTTCGTCAAACCGTTCGTGCCGTGTCAAGGCGGCTGTCTAGAATTCGTCTCGCGATCCTTCCTCCCGAAAGATTCATCCGCGGTAACCCGAAGAGGGCCTGTGACCAGGAATTTTTCAGCAGAGTCGGATTCCCGCGAGGGCAATTCCCCCAGGTCTTCCACCCCGGGAAGCATTGACCGGAAGGACACCGTCGAGCAGTTGTGGACCGCCCTCTCCACCGCCACCGACGCCACCGTCCACCTGGTGCGCGGGGAGATCGGATCGGGGCGCACCACGGTCCTCAACTCCCTGCGGGAGCGGCTCAGTTCGGCGGGCACTCCGCCGCACCACATCACGTGTCTGCCCGGCGACCATCTGACGCCCAGTCTGCTCGCGCACCGGCTCGTGCTCGCGCTGTCCCGGCCCGTGCCCGTCGGCTGCCCCGACCCTGAGGCCCGCCCGTCACCGGAGGCGCCGCCTCCGCACGCCGATCCGCACGCGTCGTCGTCGGAAGGCGCGCTCGGTCTGCTCGACAAGACCCTGCGCACCCTGGGGCCCGCCGTCGTGCTCATCGACGACGCCCAGCACGCCGACCCCGAGACGGTGTCCCTGCTGCGCTCCCTGCTGCCCAGGCTCCCCTCGCTGCGCCTCGTCCTCGGCGTCGCTCCGGTCAGGAGCGGCTGGCCCGCCGAGCAGCAGCACGAGCGGGCGGGCCTGGCGCCGCTGTCCGACTGCGCGACCCGCGTCGTCGATCTGCCGCCGCTCTCCAGGGACGACATCGCCCGGATGCTCACGGCCCGGCTGCGCGTCGTGCCGGACGAGAGCCTGGTGACCGAGCTGCACCGGGTGAGCGGCGGCAATCCCGCGGCGGCCGAGGCGGCGATGGGCCCGGACGAGTCCCGCGTCCGCGTCCTGATCGGCCACGCCCATCTGGTGGAGGGCGCGCCGCAGCCGGTGCTCCCCGAAGACGACCGGTTCCTGCGGACGCTGCGCGGCCTGGGGGCGGTCGTCTGGCGGGTGGCCAAGGCCCTGAGCCTGCTCGAGCCGATGGGCCCGGCGGCCACGCGCCTCGCCGAGACCGCCACCGAGCTGCCCGGCAGCGCCGTGAAGGAGGCTCTGGACCAGCTGGTGCAGCACGGCTTCGTGACCGGAGCCGACGGCGGGGCCCCGGACCGACCCTCGTCCTTGAGGTTCCGCATCCCGCTGGTCGGCGTCGCGGTGCGGGCCCGCCTCGGCCCGTACGAGCGCCGGGTCGCCTCGGCGGCCGCGGTGCACGCCCTGTGGGCCGCGGAGGCCGACGGGCCCGCGGACGCGGCGGACACGGTGGGTGGGGGCTGGCGCGGCGAGACCGCCCCGGACCTCGCCTATCTGGCGGACCGCATCGTCGACGCCGGATCGCTGGTGGACCGGGAGCGGGCCGCGCGGGACCTGTTCCGCGTCGCCGAGCGGCTGCGCACCACCCACCGCCACCGGGCGGCGGGCTGGCTGCGGGCCGCCGTCGAACTGGCCGACGCACCGGCGCTGTACGCCTCGACGGTGCTCGGGTTCGTGACGGAGGCGCTGGGTGTGGGCGACCACCGGGCGGCCGCGGAGAGCACCGGGGCGCTGGCCCGCGTCCAGGTGCGGGAGCTGGGCGCGCTCACCCGGTACACGCTCCTCGCCGTGGAGCTGACCAGGCTGGCCGCCGCGGGGGACATCGACGCGCTGCGCACGCGCTACCAGGTCCTCGCCGCCGAGGCCGTGCGCGGCTCCGCCGTCCCCGCCGTCATGGCCGCGTGCCTCCTGGGCCGCTGGTCCGACGTACGGGACCTGATGGCGCGGACGGAGGCGGACACGCACACGAACGCGCTCGCGCGCTCCTTCGGCAGGCTCCTGACGACGAAGGCGCTCCTGATGGGCGGCGACTCGGCACCCCTGTACCGCGAGCTCCAGGAGCCGGACATCGGGTTCCCGCCGTTCCTGGACACGTACGGGGTCACGGTCCACCAGTGCGAGTCCCTGCTGACGATCGGTGACCTGAAGGGAGCCGAATCGCTTCTGCACCAGCGCGGCATGGCCTCGGCGGAGCTGCCGCGGCAGGCGGGGTTCCTGCTCCAGTTCCTGCGCGGCGCCTGGCCCGACGCGCTGTCCACGGCGCGCTGGCTGATGGCCAACGACCTGCCGACGAGCCGCATCCCGCTGGGCGTCCTCGTGCACGCCAAGGCCTCCGCGATCCTGCTCGCCCAGGGCTGGCCGGCCCGCGCCAGGACCGTGCTCGACATGGCGCGCGCCCTGCCCGCGCCCATGGCCTACCTGATGGACGCGGAAGAGGCCGCGATCCACCGGTTCTGCGGCCGGGCGGAGGCCGAGCGGGAGACGTTGCGCCGCGGGCTCGCCGAGGCCGCGGCGCACGGCTGCGCGGTGGGCACGGGGCCGCTCTGGTCGGCCATGGCGATCCTGGAGGCCGCGCGGGGGCGCCCCGACGCCGCCCTTTCGTGTCTGCGCGAGCTGCGCCGGGCCGCCGCCGCGGGCGACGACCGTGCCTGCCTGCTGTATCTGCGGTCCCGGGTGGAGGCCGTACGGCTGTGCCCCGAGCTGCGCGACCGGCTCGTGGACAGCGCCTCGGACCCGGCGGGCGCGGTGGAGCTCGCGCGGTCGCTGGGGCAGCCCTACGAAACGGCCCGTACGCTGCTCGCGGTCGCCATGGCGGAGCCGCGCGTGCCGTCGTCCGCCGAGATGCTGCTGCGCGAGGCCTACGCGCTGTTCGGCGAGGTCGACGCGCAGCTGTGGCGGCACTGGACGCGGATCGCCCTGCGCAGCGCGGGACTGCGCGTGCCGTCACCGCGCGGCTCCGCCCGCGAGATGGACCTCCTCATGGCGCGGCTTGTCGCCGAGGGCCTGTCGAACCGTCAGCTCGCGGCGACCCTCTCGTTGAGCGAGACCGGCGTGTCCAGTCGGCTCAACCGGCTGTTCCGCCGCACCGGTGTGCGGTCCCGGGTGGAGCTGGCCACGGCCGTCGCGACCGGGGACCCGCTCTTCCCGCTCCACGAGGACGACGGACCGCGGCGCTGAGCGCTGAGCGCTCAGCGCCCCCGGGCGGTCACTGACGGGCTTCGGCCGCCTCCGCGTGCATCTGCCAGCGGATCTTGGCGACCGCCGTCGCGTTGTCCGCCGCCCCCGCGGCCCCCGCCGCCCGGAAGCCGGGCCCGCCGAAGCGGGGCGCTCCGGTGACCGCCACGATCAGCGAGTACAGGCTGGAGGCCGAGGACACGAAGAGCCGGTTGTTGCGCGGGCCGCCGAAGGAGAAGTTGGAGACCGGGGTGGGGAAGAGGATGCGGCCGATCAGTGTGCTGTCGGGGTCGTAGCAGCGCAGCCCGTCGCGGCCCGCGGCCACCCACAGGCGCCCCTCGTCGTCGAACTTGAGGCCGTCGAACTGGGCCTCGGACAGCGGCTCTTCGGTGAAGACCTTGCCGTCGGAGAGCCGTCCGTCGTCGCACACGTCGAAGGCGCGGATCTGGCCGAGCAGGGTGTCGGAGACGAAGAGCCGCTCCTCGTCCGGCGAGAAGGCGAGGCCGTTGGGGGTGCCGAAGCCCTCGGCCACGACCCGGACGTCACCGGTGTCGGGGTCGACCCGGTAGACGTTGCTCGCGCCGATCTCGCTCGGGCCGCGCTCGCCCTCGTAGTCACTGATGAGACCGAAGATCGGGTCCGTGAACCAGAGCGTTCCGTCGGACTTGGCGACGAGGTCGTTCGGCCCGTTGAAGCGGTCGCCCTCGAAGCGGTCGGCGATGACGGTGATCGAACCGTCGTGCTCCGTACGGGTGATGCGGCGCCTGCCCTGCTCGCAGGTGATCAACCGGCCCTCGCGGTCGAGGGTGTTGCCGTTGCCGTACCCGGCGGAGGCGCGGAAGACGCCGACGGCGCCGGTGGCCTCGTCCCAGCGCATCAGGCGGTCGTTCGGGATGTCACTGAAGATGACCTGCCGCCAGGCGGGCAGATAGATCGGCCCCTCGGTCCAGCGGGAGCCGTCGAAGAGCAGCTCCAGCCTCTTGTCCCCGTTCGCCGGGATAAGGAACCGGTCGTCGAGGACTTCGTAAATGGAACGCGCGGTGGTGGACACACTCTTCCCCGTTCATGGGTCGCGCCTGTGGAATTCACACGTGAGGAATTCCTACCGGCACCACATCATGCTCACAAGAGACCCTGGGAAACCTACACAACCGAAATCGAAGGCCGCATTTTGCGATCGGGGTCCACCATTCCCTTCAGGACGGGGAATGGTGGACCCTGGTGCCGCCGTGTTCAGCGTACCGATTCCACGAGTTCGCGTTCGTCGTGCCGCTGCGGCGGGTCCAGTTTGGCGCCCTCGACGTCGAGGTCGGGGAGCAGCCGGTCGAGCCACCTCGGCAGCCACCAGGCCCGCGCCCCCACCAGTGCGAGCAGCGCCGGGACCAGCGTCATCCTGGTCAGGAAGGCGTCGACGACGATGCCCACGGCGAGGCCGAGCGCGATCGGCTTCAGGGTGAGGTCCTCGGCGGTCACGAAGCTGGCGAACACCGAGAACATGATCAGCGCGGCGGCGGTGACGACCCGGGACGCGTACCGCGAACCGGCGATCACCGATTCCTGGTGTTTGCCGGTGTGCACGAATTCCTCGCGCATGCGCGACACCAGGAAGACCTCGTAGTCCATGGCGAGGCCGAACAGGACCGCGATCAGGACGATCGGCATGAAGCTGAATACGGGACCGGTGGTCGGAACTCCGAACTGGTCGGCGAGCCAGCCCCATTGGAAAACGGCGACGATCGCGCCGAATGCCGCTCCGACGGAGAGCAGGAACCCGAAGGCGGCCTTGAGCGGAACGATGAGGGAGCGGAAGACGAGGAGCAGCAGGAGCAGGGCGAGGCCGACCACGGTCGCCACGAACGGCAGGAGCGAGTCGCGGAGCCGGTCGGAGACGTCGATCGCCGCCGCCGTCGAGCCGGTGACGAACACGTCCGCGTCCGCCTTGGCGGCGAGACCGGGGGTGACGGCGCGGATGTCGCGGACGAGGCCGACCGTCGCCTCGTCGCGGGGTCCTGCCTTGGGGACGACGGTCACGATGGCGGCTCGGCCGTCCGTGCCGACCTGCGGGGGGCTGATGGACACGACGTCGGGCAGGCGCAGCCGTTCGATCCCGGCGGCGACCTCGGTGGCGGCGGTCTTCGGGTCGGTGTCGTCCGTGCGGACGAGGACGAGCAGCCGTCCGTTGCGGCCGGGGCCGAAGGCGTCCGAGATCAGGTCGTAGGCCTTGCGCTGCGTCGTCTCCGGCGCCGCGGTGCCGTTGTCGGGCATGGCCAGGGACAGCTGGGCGGCCGGGACCGCCATCACGCCGAGGCCGATGACGACCGCGATCACGGTGAGGAGGGGGCGCCGGGTGACCCAGCGGGCCCAGCGCTCGCCGCCGTACCCGCGGCCGGTGCCGGCCATGCCGCGCTCGCGCCGCTCGGCGCGGGAGCCCGGCTTGGGCCGCAGCCTGGCTCCGGCGAGGCCGAGCAGCGCGGGCAGCAGGGTGATGGCGACGAGCACCGCGAGCAGGACGGTGCCCGCTGCGGCCAGGCCCATGACGCTCAGGAACGGGATGCCGACGACGGTCAGACCGCAGAGCGCGATGATCACGGTCAGGCCCGCGAAGACGACGGCGCTGCCCGCCGTGGCGGTGGCCCGGGCCGCGGACTCCTCGGGGTCCATCCCCGAGGCCAGTTGGGTGCGGTGCCGGGACAGGATGAGCAGGGCGTAGTCGATGCCCACGGCGAGGCCGACCATCAGGGCGAGGCTCGGCGCGGTGGACGACACCGTGGCGATGTTGGACACCAGGAAAAGACCGAGCAGCCCGACGACGAGGCCGATCAGCGCGGTCAGCAGGGTGAGTCCGGCCGCGAGCAGCGAGCCGAAGGTGACGACGAGCACGACGACGGCGACCGCGAGGCCGATCACCTCGCCGATGCCGACCTCCAGGCCCGCCGAGCTGTAGATCGTGCCGCCGACCTCGACCTCCAGGCCGCTCTCGCGCGCCTCGAAGGCGATGTCCTCAAGCGCCGTGACGCTGGAGTCGTTCAGCGCGTCGCGTTTGATCGGATAGAGGACCTGGGCGAGGGCGGTCCGCTTGTCGGCGGAGACATTGCTCGCGACGAAGGGGTCGACCGCCTTCTCGACCTGCGGGGCCTTCCCCGCGGCCGCGACGGTCTTCTTGATGACGGCGCGGTAGGCGGGGTCGTCGACCTTCTTGCCCTCGGGTGCGGCGAAGACGAGTTGCGCCGTGACGCCGGTGGACGACGGCAGCGACTTCTCCAGGACGTCGATGCCCTGCTGGGACTGGGAGCCGGGAATCGTCGCCTCGCTGTCGAGGTGCGAGCCGTACGTCGCCATGCCGCCGCCGACGAGGGCGATCAGGAGCAGCCAGCCGAGGAGGAAGCGGCCGCGGTGGCGGAAGGCCGCACGGCCGAGGGAGTGCAGCAAGGTGGCCATCACTGGGTCCTTAAGTCATCGGTGGCGCGGGGGCCGAGCAGCAGGGTGAGGGCGGCGGACAGGGCTTGCTCCACAGTCTCGGCGTCGATCGCCTCGGGGTCGGCGATGCGCTCGTTGGACAGGCCGTTGCACAGGCAGTGCAGGATCAGCGCGGCCAGGTCGGGGCTGACCGCGGGGGCGGTCCCGGTGCGTGCGGCCACGTCGGCGATGGACCGGCTGGCCGCCGCGCGCTGGGCGCGGCGCAGCGGGGTGAGGATCTCGCGCGTCCGCTCGTCGCGGGCGGCGCGGGCGGCGAACTCCAGGCCGAGCTGGCCGCGTTCCGCGTCGTTGACGATCCGCCAGGCGACCGTGCGGGCGGCGGCGCCGACGGCGTCCTTGGGGTCGTCGGCGTCGCCGATCTCCGCCATCAGGAGGTTGAACTCGGTGTCGGCGCCCGCGCCGAGGATCGCGCCGAACAGCTCGGCCTTGCCCGCGAAGTTGGAGTAGACGGCGCCCTTGGTGAAACCGGCGGCGTTGGCGATGTCCTCCAGCCTGCTGTCGTCGTAGCCGCGTTCGGCGAACGACTTCGCGGCGGCGGCCAGGACCCGGCGCCGCACCTCGTCGCGCGGCACCCGCGGGATCGGCCCCTCGGAGCGCTCGGGGCGCTCGGAGGCGTCGCTGGAGAAGTCGGCGGTGGCGTCGGCGGAAGCGTCGGCGCGGGCGTCGGAGGGGGCGTCGGAGGGGGCGTCGGCGTCCGGTGGTGAGTACTTCGAGTATTCGATACCCGAAGTACCGTGATTCGGCGCCGGGTCACGCTGGGACGGAGAGTGCATCGTCGGTTCCTTGGTTGGTCGTTCCTCGGCTTGCCGTGAGGACAGGTCGCGTTGTCGTGAGGACAGGTCGCGCGGCCTAGTGCGCGGTGCGCAACGTGATCGAGCCGTTGTCGGTACGGGCCGAGATGGCGCGGCCGCTGTTCGCGTCCGTGGGCACATCGGTCTTCACGTCCCCGTTGTCCGTCTTGGTCGTGACCTTGTACCTGCCGTCGGGCACCTCGACCGTCACGCCGCCGTTCTCCGTCGTCACGCCGACCTCGTCGGGGGCGGAGGCGAAGGAGAGGTGCACCGTGCCGTTGTCGGAGTCGGCGTCGACCTGGTGCGAGGTGATGCCGGTGGCCCGCAGCTCCCCGCTGTCGCTGCTCAGGGTGAGGCCGCCGGAGGAGTCGGAGACGTCGACCGCGCCGTTGTCCGAGCTGATCCGCAGGGGCTTGTCGAACCCGGCGGCGGTGGTCTTGCCGTTGTCGCCCTCGACGGTCAGGCGCACGTTCTTCGGCACCCGCACCTCGT
Organism: Streptomyces sp. NPDC043996; assembly: GCF_056435225.1. Lineage (NCBI taxonomy): Bacteria > Bacillati > Actinomycetota > Actinomycetes > Kitasatosporales > Streptomycetaceae > Streptomyces > Streptomyces sp. NPDC043996. The sequence continues at coordinate 313,173 of NZ_JBWKEY010000008.1, forward strand.
ACCGCACGGAGCAGTTGCCGATGGCGAATCCGCACTCCGTGTGCAGGCTGAGCTTGTCCCCGCTGAGCTTCCACGAGGCCTTGGGCTCGTCTCCGAGGGCGGACCAGCCGGAGAACCAGCGCTTCACCTCCACCTCGTCGACGTCGGCGGGGCGGACGTCGAGGTCGCCTTCGCCCCGGGAGATGGTGAGCCGTTCGCCGTCCAAGGGGAACGCGCGCTTCTGTGGTCCGTCCTCGTCGACCGAGCCTCCGCACCCGGCGACGACGGTGGTGGACAGCAGGGCGAGACCGCCGCTGGCTAAGACGAGCATCCGAATCCTGTGCCTGGATCGTGCCACGAGCTGCCTCCGCGTCTGGGATGTGTGGTCCGTCAGGACTTACGACACTAGAAGGCGCCCGCTCCGGCAGCGACCGGGTCCACCCCCTGAATGATGGGGGGTTATCCCTACCCCCGCCTCGTTTCCCCGGCTCCCAGGGGCCTTTCGGGCACGAAGTGGGGGAAGAACGTGCAGCCCCTCTCCGGGCCCGCCCCCACCGGGCGGAGAGCGGAATCACTTTGCCTGCCCCGCGGACCTGGCGGATCATGGAAATCGTCCAGGAGACCAGCCTGGAACCGGCCGCGCGTTGGCCGTTTCCCCCCGTCAGGAGCGGCCGTGCGGGACGAACAGGAACATGACGCCCGATGGACACCGGGCCCGCGGGTGCGCGCGGCGCGGTTCTCCGTCCTCGACCGCTCGCGCGTCCGCGAGGGACACGAGGGCCCCGAGGCGCTGCGCGACACCGTCGCCTTCGCCCAGGACCTGGAGGCACTCGGCTACCACCGCCTGTGGGTGTCCGAGCACCACGGCGTGCCCGGAGTCGCCGGTTCCGCGCCGACGGTGCTCGCGGCGGCCGTCGCCGCGGCCACCTCCACGATCCGCGTCGGCACCGGCGGCGTGATGCTGCCGAACCATCAGCCGCTGGTGGTCGCCGAGCAGTTCGGGGTCCTTGAGGCGCTGTTCCCCGGCCGGATCGACATGGGGCTCGGCCGCTCGGTCGGGTTCACCGACGGCGTCCGCAAGGCGCTCGGCCGCGACAAGCACGCCGCCGAGGACTTCGCGGCCCAGCTCACCGAGTTGCTCGACTGGTTCCGCGGGGCGTCGGACACCGGCGTGCGCGCCTACCCCGCCGACGGCACACGGGTCCCGGCGTATGTCCTGGCCACCGGCGAGGGCGCCGCCATCGCCGCGGCCGCGGGCCTGCCGCTGGTCATCGGCGATCTGCGGGGCCGCGACAAGATGCTCCGCGCGATCGACGGCTACCGCGCGGCCTTCACGCCCTCACCGTGGGCGCCGGAGCCCTATGTGATCGTCTCGGGCTCGGTCGCCGTCGCCGACACCGAGGCGGCCGCCCGCCGTCTGCTCGTACCGGAGGCCTGGTCGCTCGCGTACTCCCGCACGCACGGCACGTTCCCCCCGCTGCCGCCCGCCGAGCGCGTCGAGGCGCTCGCGGCGGCGGGCGGCATGACCGCCAAGGAGCGCGAGCTGTACGAGTCCGGGCTGCGGGGCCATGTCCACGGCACCGAGGAGCAGGTCGCCGACGCCTTGGAGGCGCTGCTCAAGGACAGCGAGGCCCAGGAGGTCCTGGTGACCACGAGCACCTACGACCGCACCGGCCTGCTCGACTCCTACCGGCGCCTGGCGCGCGTGGCGGGCCTCGCCGGGGCCCCGGGAGCCGCCCGCGCGTGACCGCCCGAGGTGCGGGCGGGGCTCCGGCCTAGAATCGTGGGGTTTGCCCCATCGCCGCGTTCGGAGCCCGCCCCATGCCAAGCCCCCGCGCCCACGACCCCGCGCAGGACCGCGCCGACGGCCACGCCCACGATCCGTTCGTCCGCGTCCGGGGCGCCCGCGAGCACAATCTGCGCGGGGTCGACGTGGACGTCCCGCGCGACGTGCTCGCCGTGTTCACGGGCGTCTCCGGGTCGGGGAAGTCCTCGCTGGCGTTCGGGACGATCTACGCGGAGGCCCAGCGGCGCTACTTCGAGTCGGTCGCGCCGTACGCGCGCCGTCTCATCCACCAGGTCGGGGCGCCCCAGGTCGGCGAGATCACGGGCCTGCCGCCCGCCGTCTCGCTCCAGCAGCGCAGGGCCGCGCCCACCTCCCGCTCCTCGGTGGGCACCGTCACCACGCTGTCCAACTCACTGCGGATGCTGTTCTCGCGCGCCGGTGCTTACCCGGCGGGCGCCGAGCGCCTCGATTCCGACGCGTTCTCGCCGAACACGGCCGCCGGGGCGTGCCCCGCGTGCCACGGCCTCGGCCGGGTGCACCGCACCACGGAGGAGCTCCTGGTCCCCGACCCGTCCCTGTCGATCCGCGAGGGCGCCATCGCGGCCTGGCCCGGCGCCTGGCAGGGCAAGAACCTCCGCGACGTCCTCGACACCCTCGGCCACGACGTGGACCGCCCCTGGCGGGAGCTGCCGCAAGGCGAGCGCGACTGGATCCTGTTCACCGACGAGCAGCCGGTGGTGACGGTCCACCCCGTGCGCGAGGCGGGCCGCATCCAACGCCCCTACCAGGGCACGTACATGAGCGCCCGGCGCTACGTCATGAAGACGTTCTCCGACTCCAAGAGCCCCACCCTGCGCGCCAAGGCCGAGCGCTTCCTGGCGAGCGAGCCGTGCCCGGCGTGCGGCGGCAGCAGGCTGCGCCCCGAGGCGCTCGCGGTGACGTTCGCGGGCCGCACGATCGCGGAGCTCTCCGCGCTGCCGCTGAGCGGCCTCGCCGCGTGCCTGCGGGAGACGGGTGGCTCGGAGACGGCCCGCGTCCTCACCGCCGACCTCCTGTCCCGCATCGACACCATCACCGAGCTGGGCCTCGGCTACCTCTCCCCCGACCGCGCGACGCCGACGCTGTCCCCCGGCGAACTCCAGCGCCTCCGCCTCGCCACGCAGCTGCGCTCGGGGCTCTTCGGCGTCGTGTACGTCCTCGACGAGCCGTCGGCCGGGCTGCACCCGGCGGACACCGAGTCCCTCCTCGCGGTCCTGGACCGGCTCAAGGCGGCGGGCAACTCGGTGTTCGTCGTGGAGCACCACCTGGACGTGATGCGGCACGCGGACTGGCTGGTGGACGTGGGCCCGCGCGCGGGCGAGCACGGCGGCGAGATCCTGCACAGCGGGCCCGTCGCGGACCTGGCGCACGTCGCCGAGTCCGCGACCGCCCGCTATCTCTTCGGCCGCGCCCCGGCGCCGGTACGGGAGGTCCGTGCGCCGCGCGGCTGGCTGAAGGTGGGCCCGGTGACCCGGCACAACCTGCGGGACGTGACGGTGGAGTTCCCCCTCGGCGCGTTCACGGCGGTGACCGGCGTCTCCGGGTCCGGCAAGTCCACGCTGCTCGGCGAGCTCACCGAGGACGTCGAGGGCGTCGGCCGCCTGGTCCGCGTCGACCAGAAGCCCATCGGCCGCACCCCGCGCTCCAACCTGGCCACCTACACCGGCCTCTTCGACGTCGTGCGCAAGGTCTTCGCGGCCACCGACGAGGCGCGCGAGCGCGGGTACGGCGTCGGGCGGTTCTCCTTCAACGTGGCGGGCGGCCGGTGCGAGACCTGCCAGGGCGAGGGCTTCGTGAGCGTGGAGCTGCTGTTCCTGCCCAGTACGTACGCCCCCTGCCCCGACTGCGGGGGCGCCCGCTACAACCCGGAGACCCTCCAGGTCACCCATCACGGCCGCAGCATCGCCGAGGTCCTCGACCTCACCGTCGAGGCCGCCGCCGCCTTCTTCGCCGACGTTCCCGCCGTCCAGCGCAGCCTGGGCACCCTCATCGACGTCGGCCTCGGCTATCTGCGCCTCGGCCAGCCCGCCACGGAGCTCTCCGGCGGCGAGGCGCAGCGCATCAAGCTCGCCGGTGAGCTGCAGCGGGTGCGGCGCGGGCACACCCTCTACCTCCTGGACGAGCCCACGACCGGCCTTCACCCCGCCGACGTGGAGCTCCTCGTGGGGCGGCTGCACGAGCTCGTCGACGCGGGGCACTCCGTGGTGGTGGCCGAGCACGACATGGCCGTGGTGGCCGGGGCGGACTGGGTGGTGGACCTGGGGCCCGGGGGCGGCGTCGGCGGCGGCCGCGTGGTGGCCGCGGGCCCCGTGGCGGACGTGGCCCGCGCCCCCGGCAGCCGCACGGCCCCCTACCTGGCGGCGGCCCTGCCTCCCTCCGTGTAGCGGCTGCCCGCCGTCGTCCGCCCGCCCCCGCCGCTATCGCGGCGGGATCTCCTCCCACCCACCCACCCGTGCCTGCCCAGCGACACGGGCGTCCCCCGACCTAGCGGCTCGCGGGTGGTCTTCTGTCTGCGGGTGGGGAGTTGGGGAGTATTGAGCCCGTCCGGCGATTGAGGACAAGCGCGAAGCGCGAAGACGGGCAAGCGGACGGGGAGCGAGAAAGCGACACAGGCATCCCCCGACCCAACGGCCCGCAGGCGGCCTCCCGCCCGCACGTGAGGAACATTGAGCCCGTCCGGCGATTGAGGACGAGCGCGAAGCGCGATGAGGGGCGGGCGGGCGGGGGGAGAGAACTCACGACGGGTCGTAGACCACCGTCCAGGGGCGCGGGGCCGGGCCCGGGGCGGACGGGGGGCGCGAAGCCGCCGTGCCGTCGCTGGACAGCACCCGCGCCGCGAGCCCCGCGAAGCGCCCCGCCCCGGCGTGAGCCCCCTGCACAGGCCACGCCCCGGCGATCCGCTGCGCCAGGGGCCGCCCGGCGAGCGGTCGCCAGACGACCCGGGGCTCCTTGCGCGCGGCGGTGCCCCGTTCGAAGGCCACTCCCTGACCGGCCGCCACGAAGCCGAGCAGGAACTCGGGGTTCCGGGCGTGCCGGACGCGGCCGGGCACGAAGCCGCCCCCGCGGCAGACGTCGAGCGTGGTGTCGTACCAGCCCGGTGCGGCGTCCCGCGGGCACAGCACCAGGTCGTGCCCGGACAGGTCCGCGAGGGCGACCTCCGGCAGCCGGGCCAGCGGGGACGTGCGGGGCAGCACCACGCCCAGGTCGACGGCGACTTCGGGGCCGAGGACAAGGCCAGTGGCGTCGACCGGCAGATGGAGCAGGCCGACGTCGAGGCCGCCGGAGGCCAGGAGCCGGAGCTGTTCCTGCGTGGACACCTCCTGGAGGTCGACGCGCAGCCCGGGCGCCTCCTCGGCGCAGGCGGCGAGCAGCGCGTGCAGGACGGGCGCGGCGGTGTCCTCGGGCACACCGGCGCGCAGGGTGCCGACGTCGCCGTCGACGGCCCTGCGCACCAGGGACCTGAGCCGCTCCTCGCGGACGAGGAGTTCCCGGGCCTCGTCGTACAGGACCGCTCCCGCCGAGGTGAGCCGGACCTGCCGTGCCCCGCGGTCGAAGAGTTCGGCGCCGAGCTCCTTCTCCAGGCGCCGCACCGCCTGGCTGAGCGGCGGCTGGGCCATGCCGAGCAGTTCGGCGGCGCGGCTGAAGTGCAGTTCCTCCGCGGTGACGACGAAGATACGCAGGTGCCGCAAGAGATCCACGTGACGAGCGTAGGCGAGAGGAAGTGAGGGGCGGGATGCGGGTCGAGGAACGGGACGCCGGAGAACGGGACGCCGGAGAACGAACCGGCGAGGAACAGAGCGTCGAGGAGCGCATACGGGAGGTCTTCGCCCGGGCGGGCGCGGAGGGCGCGCTGCACGCGCTGCGCGTCGGCACACCTGGAGGAGCCGCCCCGGCGGCCGACTCCCCCGAGGTCTGTGTCGCCGCCGACGCGCCCGTCGCCATCTCCTCCGTCTTCAAGGTGCTCCTCGTCCTGGAGTTCGCCCGCCAGGCCGCCGCGGGGCAGCTCGATCCGCGCGAGCGGGTCCTGGTGACGGACGCGCACCGGCTCGGTGGCTGGGGCACCGCCGGGTGCCTGGACGACGTGGAGATCTCGCTGCGCGACCTCGCGTACTTCGCGCTGACGGTGAGCGACAACTCCGCCGCCGACGTGCTGCTTTCCCGGGTGGGGCTCGACACGGTGGGGCTGCTCGCCCGCGAGCTCGGCCTGGCGCGGACCCGGATCGTGGGCGGGCCGCGGGAGGCGCTCGCCTCGATGCTCACCGACGTCGGGGCCCGCACCGAGGCCGAGTTCGCGGCGCTCTACCGCGCGCTGCCCGACGACCGGAAGCGGCGCCTCGGCGTCCTGGACCCGCGGCGCGCGAACGCCAGCACGCCGCGCGAGGTCACCCGCCTGCTCGACCTGATCTGGCGGGACGCGGCGGGGCCGCCCGAGGCCTGCGCGTGGGTACGGGAGCTGATGGGGCGCCAGGTGTTCCGGCACCGGCTCACTTCCGGGTTCCCCGACGGCGTACGGATCGCGGCGAAGACCGGGACGCTGCCGGGGCTGCACATCGAGGCGGGTGTGGTGCGCTGGCCGGAGGGCGACGCGTACGCGGTGGCGGTGTTCGCGCGGAGCCGCGCGATGGTCGCCGACCTCACCCGGGTGGACGCCGCGATCGGCACCGCCGCCAGGATCGCCGTCGACAGCCTGCGTTCCGGGGCCGCTGGCGCTCCGGAGAACCCGTCCTGACCTGGGGTTATAGCCGATCGCATATGGCTCGCGCCGACGTTTGATCTTGGACGTCGGACCGGGGCGCCTGATCTGCTGCCGCCATGAACTCCGACGTACGCCATCAAAGCCCCGCCCGCCGCACCGTGCTGCGCGGTGCCGCCGTCGGCGCGGCCGTCCCCCTGCTCCCGGCCGCCGCGGCGGCGGACGAGCCCGGACCGGCGGCACCCGCGCGCCGCCGGTCCTCCGACTCCGTCTCGTACCGCTGGCTCGGCACCGCGGGCTGGCGGATCGACCTGCGGCGGGAGCCGAAACCGGCGACCGTGCTCGTCGACCCGTATCTGACCCGCTTCGACACCGGCCTGTTCTCCGGCGCCTTCGACCCCGGCACCCGGCTGCGGACCGACAAGGCGCTTGTGCGGCGGCACGCGGGCACGCCCGAGGTCATCTGCGTCACGCACACGCACTGGGACCACCTGAGCGACGTGCCCTACCTGGCCCGTTCGACGGGAGCCCGGGTCATCGGCACCGAGTCGACGTACCACGTGCTGCGCTCCTTCGGCGTGGACGCGGGGCAGCTCTCGGTGGTGAAGGGCGGCGAGGTGCTCGACTTCGACGGGTACGTCATCGAGGTGGCGAGCTCCCGGCACAGCCGGGGCGGCTCGTACTCCTACTTCGCGCCGGGCACGCTCAACGCCCCGCCCGCGTCCGCACCCCGCACGATCTCCGACCTGCCCGAGGGCGACACGCTGGCCTTCAAGGTGACGCCGGACGGCGCGCCGTCGGCGCTCTTCATGGGGGCGAGCGACTTCGACGAGCGCTCCTTCGCCGGGCTGCGGCCTGACATCGCGATGGTCGCGGTGGCGTCGAGCAAGTCGACGTACCGCTACGTGCCGCGCCTGCTCGAGACCCTCGGTCACCCCGGGGTGCTCGTGCCGGTGCACTGGGACGACTTCGAGCGGCCGCTGAGCCAGCCGCCCCGCAAGGACGGCGCGGGCCTGGACGACTTCCTCGCCCAGGCCCGCGCGGTCAGCCCCGGCTCCCGGATCGTGGTGCCGGACTACGAGACGGTGTACGGGGCGGATCTGCGGCCCCGGCGCTAGCGCCCGCTCAGCGCCGCGCCTTGCGCGTGGCGCGCAGCCACTCCTTGTTCATCGCCGCGATCGACGGCAGCGGGATGCCCTTGGGGCAGGCGGTGGCGCACTCGCCGGTGAGGGTGCAGCCGCCGAAGCCCTCCGCGTCCATCTGCGCGACCATGTCCAGGACCCGGGTCTCGCGCTCGGGCGCGCCCTGCGGAAGGACGTTCAGATGGTTGACCTTGGCCGAGGTGAACAGCATCGCCGAGCCGTTGGGGCAGGCCGCGACGCAGGCGCCGCAGCCGATGCACTCGGCGTGCTCGAAGGCGGAGTCCGCGTCCGGCTTCGGCACGGGTGTCGCGTGGGCCTCGGGGGCGGACCCGGTGGGGGCGCTGATGTAGCCGCCCGCCTGGATGACGCGGTCGAAGGCGGAGCGGTCGACGACCAGGTCCTTGATGACCGGGAAGGCGGCCGCCCGCCACGGCTCGACGTCGATGGTGTCGCCGTCCGCGAAGGACCGCATGTGCAGCTGGCAGGTGGTGGTGCGCTCGGGGCCGTGCGCGTCGCCGTTGATGACGAGCGAGCAGGCGCCGCAGATGCCCTCGCGGCAGTCGTGGTCGAAGGCGACGGGCTCCTCGCCCTTGACGATGAGCTCCTCGTTGAGGGTGTCCAGCATCTCCAGGAAGGACATGTCGGGCGAGATGGAGTCGACCTCGTAGGTGGACATGGCGCCTTGGGCGTCGCCGCTCTTCTGGCGCCAGACGCGCAGGGTGAGCTTCATGCGTAGCTCCGCTGAGTGGGGTGGACGTACTCGAAGACGAGGTCTTCCTTGTGCAGGACGGGGGCGGTGCCGGTGCCGGTGAACTCCCAGGCGGCCGCGTAGGCGAACTCCTCGTCGTGGCGTGCGGCCTCCCCGTCGGGGGTCTGGGACTCCTCGCGGAAGTGGCCGCCGCAGGACTCGGCGCGGTGCAGGGCGTCGAGGCACATCAGCTCGGCGAGCTCCAGGTAGTCGACGATGCGGTTGGCCTTCTCCAGGGACTGGTTGAACTCCTCGCCGGTGCCGGGCACCGTGATGCGCCGCCAGAACTCCTCACGGATTTGCGGGATGCGCTCCAGGGCCTTGCGGAGCCCCGCGTCCGTGCGGGCCATGCCGCAGAACTCCCACATCAGCTCGCCGAGTTCGCGGTGGAAGGAGTCGGGGGTGCGGTCGCCCCGGACGGCGAGCAGCCGCGCGAGCCGCTCCTCGGTCTCGGTGACCACCTCGCGCACCGCGGGGTGCTGGTCGGTGACCTCACCCTGGCGCGGGTTGCGCGCGAGGTAGTCGTTGATGGTGGACGGCAGGACGAAGTAGCCGTCGGCGAGGCCCTGCATCAGGGCGGAGGCGCCGAGCCGGTTCGCGCCGTGGTCGGAGAAGTTGGCCTCGCCGATGGCGAACAGGCCTGGCACGGTGGTCTGGAGGTCGTAGTCGACCCACAGGCCGCCCATCGTGTAGTGCACGGCGGGGTAGATCCGCATCGGCACCTCGTAGGGGTTCTCCGCGGTGATCCGCTCGTACATGTCGAAGAGGTTGCCGTACTTCTCCTCGACCTTGGCCCGGCCCATGCGCCGGATGGCGTCGGCGAAGTCCAGGTAGACGCCCTGGCCGCCGGGGCCGACGCCGCGGCCCTCGTCGCAGACGTTCTTGGCGGCGCGCGAGGCGATGTCGCGCGGGACGAGGTTGCCGAAGGAGGGGTAGATCCGCTCCAGGTAGTAGTCGCGCTCGTCCTCGGGGATCTCGTTCGCCGGGCGCGTGTCGCCGTGCGCCTTCGGCACCCAGATGCGGCCGTCGTTGCGCAGCGACTCGCTCATCAGCGTCAGCTTCGACTGGTGGTCGCCGGTGCGCGGGATGCACGTGGGATGGATCTGGGTGAAGCACGGGTTGGCGAAGTGGGCGCCGCGCCGGTGGGCCCGCCACACGGCGGTGGCGTTGGAGTTCATGGCGTTGGTCGACAGGTAGAAGACGTTGCCGTAGCCGCCGGAGGCGAGGACGACGGCGTCCGCGAAGTAGGTGTCGATCTTGCCGGTGACCAGGTCGCGGGCGACGATGCCGCGGGCGCGGCCGTCGACGACGATCAGGTCGAGCATCTCGGTGCGGGCGTGCATCTCCACGTTCCCGGCCGCGATCTGGCGGCTGAGCGCCTGGTACGCGCCGAGCAGCAGCTGCTGGCCCGTCTGGCCGCGGGCGTAGAAGGTGCGCGACACCTGCACGCCGCCGAAGGAGCGGGTGTCGAGCAGACCGCCGTACTCGCGGGCGAAGGGCACGCCCTGGGCGACGCACTGGTCGATGATCTCCACGGAGATCTGCGCGAGCCGGTGCACATTGGACTCACGGGCCCGGAAGTCGCCGCCCTTGACGGTGTCGTAGAACAGGCGGTGCACGGAGTCGCCGTCGTTGCGGTAGTTCTTGGCGGCGTTGATGCCGCCCTGGGCGGCGATCGAGTGGGCGCGGCGCGGCGAGTCCGAGAAGCAGAACTGCACGACGTGGTAGCCCTGCTCGGCGAGCGTGGCGCCCGCCGAGCCGCCCGCGAGTCCGGTGCCCACCACGATCACGGTGTGCTTGCGGCGGTTGGCGGGGTTGACCAGCTTGGCCTCGAAGCGGCGGGTGTCCCAGCGCTCGTTGATCGGGCCAGCGGGCGCCGTGGTGTCGGCGAGGGGCGCCCCGGTGACGTAGTCGGCGTAGGAATTCAACATGTCAGCTCACCACTCCGGTCATGACGCCGACGGGTACGGAGACGAAGCCCACCGTCAGCAGCAGCGCGAGGCCGTTCGCGAGGGTCTTCAGGACGCGGTCGCGCCGCGCGCTGCCCACGCCGAGGGTCTGGGCGGCGCTCCAGAACCCGTGCCGCACATGCAGGCCGACGGCGACCACGGCGACGATGTAGATGACGTTGCCGTACCAGGTGGAGAAGGTGTCGATGACGTTCTGGTACGGGTGCAGGTGCTCGTACTCGCCCGGGTGCACGGTGCCCGTCGTCAGGTCGAGGATGTGCCAGACGATGAACAGGGCGAGGATGACGCCGCCCCAGCGCATGGTGCGGGTGGCGTAGCTGGCACGCGGCTTCTTGTGCACGTACGCGGTGGGGCGCGCCTTGATGTCGCGCTTGCTCAGCTGGTACGCGGAGACGGCGTGCGCGACGACCGCGGCGACGAGCCCCACGCGGACGACCCACAGGGTCCACTCCCAGCGCATCACGGGCTCGCCGAGGGTGCGCAGCCAGTGCGCGTAGTGGTTGAAGTCGCCGGGGCCGAAGAAGATCTTGAGGTTTCCGACCATGTGGGCGACCAGGTAGAGCAGCATGATCAGGCCGCTCACCGCCATCACGGTCTTCTTGCCGACGGTGGAGTCCCACACCGTGCGGGGAAGTGACGGCCGTTTGTCCGTCCGCGTTGCCAGAGCCATGCCCCGCACGCTACGGCCGAAGGTCCCGATCAGTCCAAGAGATGGATTTGCTGATGTCCATAGGCCCTGGCTATCGATGGTCTATCGTGCGGGTATGCAGTTCCAGCAGTTGCTCTACTTCGTCGCCGTCGCCGAGACCCGCCACTTCACCCGGGCCGCCGAGCGGGTGCACGTCTCGCAGCCGTCCCTGTCGCAGCAGGTGCGCGCCCTGGAGAAGGAGCTGGGCGCCGAGCTGTTCAGCCGGGCCCGCGGCAACATCGCGCTCACCGACGCGGGCGAGGCGCTGCTTCCGCTGGCCCGCCGCATCCTCGCCGACGCCGACACCGCCCGCATCGAGGTGCAGGAGCTGGCGCAGCTGCGCCGGGGCCGGGTGCGGCTCGGCGCGACCCCGAGCGTCTGCACCGGACTGCTTCCGCAGGTCCTGCGGGACTTCCACGACCGGCACCCCGGCATCCAGCTCCTGATCGAGGAGGGCGGCAGCCACGACCTCGTCCGCCACCTCGCGCGCGGCGCCCTTGACCTGGCGCTCGTGGTGCTTCCGCTGCCGAGTCCTTCGCCCGCCCTGACCACGGTGGAGCTGCTCACCGAGGACCTGGTCGTGGTCTCGTCGCCCCACGCGCCCCGCCTGGGGGCGACGGCCCGCGTGGCCGACCTCCAGGGCGAGCGGCTCGTGATGTTCCGGCACGGCTACGACCTGCGGGAGCTCACGGTCGCGGCCTGCCGCGCCGAGGGCTTCGAGCCCGAGTTCGCCGTCGAGGGCGGCGAGATGGACGCGGTGCTCGGCTTCGTGCGCGCGGGCCTCGGCGTCGCCGTCGTCCCCCGCATGATCGCCGAACGCGCGGGCATCGGCCTGCGGATGACGCCACTGGCCCGGCCCCGGCTGCGCCGGACCATCGCGCTCGCGCACCGCAGCGACGTGGCGCCGCCGCGCGCGGCACGGGAGCTGCAGGGGATGCTGCTCGCGCGGTAGCCGACGGTCGGGCCGCGGCGCCGGGTGCGCGTGGTGCCGGTGCTCGTGGTGCCGGTGCTCGTGGTGGCGGATACGCCGGGCGCCGGAGGCGCGTGGTGCCCCCAAGGACGCGTGTGGCGCGGTGACGCGCGCCCCCGGCTCGCCTCCATGCGCCGGTGCGGCGGCGTCGGCGTAGCGGATTTCACGCCAGCCGAAGCCTCCCGTCAGCCGCGTGCCCGGCTCTACCCTGGCTCTCCGGTCGGGGAGGGGGCGCGGATGGGGGCTGCGCGGGGCGTGCGGCGCAGAGCCGTGGCGGCGGGCCGCGCGGCCGCCGTCGTGGTGCTGTGCACGCTGGCCGTGGGGTGCGCGGTGTGGGCGTCGGACGGGTGGGGGGACACCGCGCGCGGCATCATCGAGGAGCGCAAGGCCGAGGTGGACCGGGCGGCGGGCCAGCAGGTGTGGTGGAGCGACCCGAAGAAGGCGCAGTCCGGCCGGATCCCGGTGGGCTCCCTGGCACAGCGCCCCGGCCGGGGCAGCCGCGGCGAGATCGCGGTCCACCTGGAGCGCGCCGCCGCGCGCGACTGGCGGGCCGTGGCCCGCTACCGGCTGCGGCTGCGCGCGGACGACCCCCTCGTGACGTCCCTCAGGGCCAGCCCCGACCAGTTCGCCGAGGTCTCCAGCCAGCTGCCGGGCGGCTACGCCACCTCCGTCGCGGTGCACCGCGGCAAGGAGCGCCCCGGCTACCCCGACTGGTGCACGGTCAGCCAGCCCTCCGCGTCCGGCCAGGTGACGGTCACCGCCGAGCACCGCGTGACGGTGCGGGACCTGACGGCCGGCACTCCCCTCACGTACTCCATCGGCTCCTCCTTCACCGACGAGGTGAAGCGGCCGGTCCCCCGTCCGCTGCTGCCCGGCCGCTGGACGTGGAGCATGGAGGTGCCGCGCGGCTGGGGCCTGCTGGTCACCGGCAAACCGGCCCGGCAGACGGCCCGTACGGTCCGGTTCGCCCTCACCGACAAGGGCGAGGCCGCCGTGGTCACCGCCCGCCTGCTCACCTCCCGGCAGACGGACCGGCCCGCCACGGCCGCTCCCGCCGCCAAGGACCCGCCGGGCAGCAGCCCCGAGGCCCTCCTCTCGCTCGCCGCCCTGGCCGTCGTCGCCTGCGGCACCCTGGCGGGCTTCCGCACCGCGCCCACATCGCCCGCCACCACCCGGGCGGGGCCCTTCGTGCCGCTCGCCGCCGTGGGCCTCGCGGCCGCCGTGGCCGCCCTGCTGCTCGACTCGTACACGAAGAACTGGAAGGTGCTCTCCTGGCTGTGGGGCTCCCTCGCCTACGCCCTGGACGGCCTGGACACCGAGCCGCTGCCCATGGAGTCCCGCACCCAAGGGGCGCTGCTCGCCACCGTCCTGTTCGTGCTTCCGGTGCTCGCCGTGGTCGTCGTGCGCCGCCGCGCCGGGCGCCGCGCGTCGCCCGCCGAACTCGGCCTGCTCGCCTGGCCCGTCGTCGCCCTCGTGCTGCTCGCCTGGCTCACGGGCGGCTCCGCGTGGAACCGGGCCGTGCTCACCCTGCTCGCCGCCGCCACGCTCGCGGCCTGCGCCGGGTACGCCGCGCTGTGGCTCGCCCCGGCCGCCGCCAGGACCTGGCGGTGGCCGCTCACGCTGCTCGTCTGGACCGCCGTGGCGGCCGGCGTGGTGCTGCAAGTGCTGCCCTGGGAGCAGGAGTTCGACACGCCGTTCACCGGCCGGCGGCTGGTCACGGGGCAGAGCCTGGGCGCCTCGTGGCCGCTGCTCTTCGTCCTGCTCGTGCCCTGGGTCACCGCGCTGCTGCTCGTCGTGGTCCCGCTCCTGCCGCCCGCGGCCCGGCCCGGCGCCAAGGGGAGCGTCGCCCTCGCGGCCCTGCTCCTGCCCGTCCTGATCCCCTGGTGGACGATCCTCACCTCCACCGACCGCGCCCCGGTGAGCGATCTGCTCGCGCAACTCGCGGGCCAGTGGCCGGGCGACACCCTCATCTACGGCGTCCGCACCCTCGCCTCCGCGGTACAGGTGATGTGGTGCGCGGCCGTCGTCATGCTCCTCGCCCATCTGTACGACACCGGCCGGGAGCGGGGCCGCTGGGCACCGGGGGCCCGCCGCGACTGCCTCACGCTGCTCGTGCTCGCCGCGGCGTCGACCGTCATCGGCGCCCCGCACAGCTGGCTGCCGTACTGGACCACCGCCGCCGCGCTGCTCACCGCCTGGGCGGGGGCCCAGCTGCTGCTGCCCGCCACGCGCGCGGACCGCGCCGAGCGGCTGCACGCGCTGTCCGGGGCCGCCCACGCCCGGCTGCTCAACTCCCTGGCGCGGGCCCTGCTGTTCGCCGAGGGCCGCCACCGCTTCCTGACGTCGTCCCGGGGCACCCTCGCCGACACCTCGCTGCCCGCCAACAGCTGGGAGGAGAAGTGGCACAGCCTGCGCCAGCCGACCGCGGCGGACGCCGCCCACGAGACGGCCCGGCTCAAGGGCGTCGCCCTCGGCGGCTCCGCGGGCCGCACCGCCTGGGCGAACGGCGTCGCCGCGGCCGCGGCCACCGCGCTCCTGACGCTGCCGTGGACGGTGTGGACCGCGTGGCAGGCTGAGGGCTACAGCGGGGTGCCGGACGCGGTGACCGTCGCGGGCGCGCCGACCTGCGTCTGGCTCGCGCACGGTTTCACGTACGGCTATCTGTATCCCTGGCTGCGCGGCAACACGCCGGTGGCGAAGGCGGGTTGGCTGTGGGCGGTGATGTCGGCGGTGCAGCTGCTGCTCCTGGTGCCCCGGCTGCGCGTGCCGCAGGGCCCCACCGCCCTGTCGCTGTTCCTGCTCCTGGCCCAGAGCACGGTCCTGGCCCTCGGCCTCGCCCTGTACTGGGAGATGCGCCTGGTCCGCAGGGCCGACCTCCTGTGGGGCCACATCCGCAACTTCCGCCGCCTGTCCTCCCTGGCGACACCCCTGAGCGCGGTCCTGGTGGCAGCGGTAGCCGCGATCGCCACGGTCCTGGCCACCACCTGGGCCAACAACGTAACGGCCCCCGTGGAAACCCCCAGCCCCTCCCCCTCAGCGACATCAGCCCCAGCCCGATAGCCCACAAGCCCCTTCAAGCCCGTCCGGCGCTTGAGGACAAGCGCGCAGCGCGACAATCAAGCCCGTCCGGCGCCTGAGGACGAGCGCGCAGCGCGAAGATCAAGCCCGTCCGGCGTTTGAGGACGAGCCGCGAAGCGGCAACAATCCAAGCCGGTCCGGCGCCTGAGGACGAGGCCGCAAGGCCGAAGACACCGCAAAGGGCCAGCCCCTAGCGACGCGCGTCGGCGAGCGCCAGCTCATGCAACCGATCCGGCGGCCCAGGCCGCGCGTAATACCACCCCTGAGCCGTATCGCACCCGAGCTCCCGCAGCTGGTCGGCCTGCGCCCCGGTCTCCACGCCCTCCACGGTGACCGCCAGGTCCAGGCTGTGCGCGAGCGCCACGATGCCTTCGACGATCTTCAGGTCGACCGGGTCGACGGGGTAGTCCTGCATGCCCTGGGTGAAGGCGCGGTCCAGCTTCAGGACGCTGACCGGCAGCCGCCGCAGGTTCGCCAGGTTCGAGTACCCCGTGCCGAAGTCGTCGAGCGCGATGTCCACGCCCATCTCGGCGAGGTGCCGCAGCGGCTTGAGCAGGTCGTCGTCGGCGCCGATCAGCGCGGACTCGGTGACCTCCAGGCACAGCGCGCCGGGCGCGAGCCCCGCGTTCTCCAGGATCTCCACCGTGTCGGCGACCAGGCCGGGGTGGGTGAGCTGGCACGGCGAGAGGTTCACGTTCACCCGCAGCGGCCCGGCGTTCTCGTGCCGGGCCTCCCAGGTGCGGGCCTGGCGGACCGACTCCTCAAGGACCCAGCGGCCGAGCGGCACGATCAGACCGGTGTGCTCGGCGAGCGGAATGAAGCGGTCCGGACCGATCACGCCGTGCTGCGGGTGCAGCCACCGCACCAGCGCCTCCGCGCCGCGCACGCTGCCGTCACCGAGGTGCACGAGCGGCTGGTACTCGATGAAGAACTCACCGCGCTCCAGGGCCACGGGCAGCGCCGTGGTCAGGCCGTGCCGGGTGATCGCGCGGGCGTCGGCCTCGGGGTCGGCCAGCTCGTAGCGGTTGCCGCCCGCGTGCTTGGCGCGGTACATCGTGATGTCGGCGCTGCGCAGCACCTCGGCGGGGCCGCGCTCGGCGGCCGGGCCCTCGACGATGCCGATGGAGCCGCGCACGGTCAGCTCGCGGCCGTCGACGCCGATGGGGGTGGCGAGCGCGTTCATGATGCGCCCGGCCAGCTCGTCGACCTCCCGGGCGGTGTCGGGCCCGGTGGTCAGGGCCACGAACTCGTCCCCGCCGAGGCGCGCGACCATCTCGCCGGGCGCGGTCGCGCACGCCTGGAGGCGGTCGGCGACCTCGACGAGGAGCCGGTCGCCCGCCGCGTGCCCGAGGCTGTCGTTGATGGCCTTGAAGCCGTCCAGGTCCAGGTAGCACAGACCGAACCGGGCGCCCTCGCCCGCCGAGAGCGCCTTCTCCAGGCGTTCGAAGAACAGCGTCCGGTTGGGCAGTCCGGTGAGCGCGTCGTGGGTCGCCTCGTAGCGCAGGCGCAGGTTGAGCAGGCGGCGCTCGGTGGTGTCCTCGACGAGGGCCAGCTGGTACTGGGGCACGCCGTCGGCGTCCCGCAGCAGGGACACCGTCAGATTGGTCCACAGGACCGTGCCGTCGGGGCGGTAGAAGGCCTTCTCCACGCGGTAGTGCTCGCGGTCGCCGCGCACCAGCTCCTCGTAGAGCTTCCACACGTGCGGGGAGTCGTCGGGGTGGGTCCACTGGCCCACGTTGCGGCCGCGCAGCTGGTGCTCCAGGCCGCCGAACATGCGCACGAGGGCGTCGTTGACCTCCAGGACGGTGCCCTTCAGGTCGGCGATCCCGATGCCGACCGCGGCGCCGTGGAACACCGCGCGGAAGCGGGCCTCGCTCGCGTGCAGGGCCTCGGCGACGGTGCCGCGCGCCTCCAGGGCGGCCCGGGATATGGCCTCCTGCTCGGCCAGCGTCCGCTCCCGCAGGGCCCGCGCGAAGCCCGCGGCGACGGCGTGCTGGAGGCGGGCGCAGCGGGCCCGCGGCTCCTCGGGCTCCCCGGGCGTGCCGCAGTACAGGACGAGGTAGGCGTCGACGACGTCGAGGGTGCGGCTGAGCGCCTCGGGTTCGGTGCAGTGCGCGGCGACGAGGGCCGCTCCCACCGCCTCGCCGTCGGCGGCGCGGAAGGGGCGCTCCTGGAGCGCGTCGCGCAACCGCCGCGCGAGGGGCTGGAGTTCGGCCTCGAACTCGGGGCGGGTCAGCGAGGTCGCGGTCACCGGGAAGAGCGCGCGGCTCCAAATGGTGGCGAACCTGCGCAATCTGTCCTCCGGCCCGTCCGGCTCCGCGCTCAACGCTTGCGTCCCACGCCGGCGAAACCGGAGAAGGACCAGGGGTCCTCGTCCGCGAGCTCCGTGTCGGCCCGCCAGTGCGGCATCGGCACGAGGCCGGGTTCCACCATGTCGTATCCCTCGAAGAACCGCGCGATCTCAGCACGCGATCGCATGATCAATGGATTGCGGATGTCCTTGTACACGCCGACACCGCTGTCGGCCTGCTCCTGCGGAACCGGTGTCCCTTCGTACGAGGCGTGGGTCACGGCGAGCAGGCTGCCGGACGCCGTCGCGTCCCGCAGCTCGGAGACCACCGCGTAGGGATCGTACGCGTCCTCGACGAAGTGGAGTATGGCCACCAGCAAAAGGGCCACGGGCCTTTCGATGTCCAGCAGGCCCCTGACCTCGGAACTGCCCAGAATGTCGCGGGGTTTGCGAATGTCGGCGAAGACGGCGTCGGCCCGCGCGCAGTGGGCGACGGCCGCCCGGGCGTGCGCGACGGCGACCGGGTCGTGATCGGCGTACACGACGCGCGCCGTCGGGTCCGCGGCCAGGGCCACCTCGTGCGTCGCGCCGAAGGAGGGGATGCCGCAGCCGATGTCGAGGAACTGCGTGACGCCCTCGCCGACGGCGAAACGCACAGCTCGGCGCATGAAGGCACGATTCGCCTGCGCGATCTTCGGCAGCCCCGGCAGGAACTCCATGGCCCGGCGGGCCGCTTCCCGGTCCGCCTCGAAGTTGTGCGAGCCCCCCAGGTAGCGGTCGTTGATCCGGGCCACGCTCGGCATCGCGATGTCGATGCCGGGCGTGGCCCAGGCGGAACGCTCCATCAACACTCCAAGGCTTAGGCGTCGGGCTGCGGCGGGCCGGTGTTCGAGGGTGAGGCTACTGATCGTCAGCCAAGGGAGCGAGTAAACCGGAAATTGGCCGTCCGTTCTCGGTCACTGCCTCGGAGGCTGCCGTTGGCACATGCCGTACGCACCCGGAAAAACACCGAAGAACCGGCCCGATCCCTCCGTTTGGTAACGGAAGGACCGGGCCGGTTCGGCCGCGCCGCCGGGGCCTTGCCCCTACTGGGTGGCGCCCACCGCCTTGCCGCTCGGGGCGGCGGCGAACCACGTGCCGCCCACGCCCTGGCCGTTGGTGTCGCCGGGCTTCCTGTCCCCGGCGAAGGTGTACAGCGGCCAGCAGTCGATCGTCTGCTGCTTGCGCCCGTCGGGCCGGTCGAAGACGACGAACCCCTTCTTCAGGATGCCCTTGGTGTCGTTCTTGGCGACGGGCTCGACGACCGGCCACTTCTTCAGGCAGGCGCCGGTGCAGGCGGACTTCATGGGCCAGGCGGAGTCCTTGGTGAAGCGGTAGACGGTCATGCCGTTCCTGTCGACGACGATCTCGCCGAGCTTGGGGTCGTTGCGGGTGGAGAGACCGGCGAGGTCCGCGGGGCGCGCGGCGCCGTCGCCGGTGTCCGCGCCCGCGCCGCCGGGCTTGGCCTTCTTGCCGTCGGGCGCCGCGGCGAACCAGGTGCCGCCCACGCCCTGGCCCTTCGCGTCACCGGGCCTGGCGTCCTTGGCGTACCGGTACACCGGCCAGCCGTCGACGGTCAGCTGCTTGGTGCCGTCGGTCCTGGTGACCTCGCCGAGCAGGGACTTGTCGACGCCGGGGGCCGCGACCGCGCCCTTGGCGGCCACCACCGGCCAGGCCTGCTCACAGGCCCCGTCGCAGTTCGACTTCGGCGGCTGCGCGGTGTCCTTGTCGAAGCGGTACAGGGTGAAGCCCGCACTGTCGGTGAGGACCTTGCCGAGCT
Source organism: Streptomyces sp. NPDC043996 (assembly GCF_056435225.1). NCBI lineage: Bacteria > Bacillati > Actinomycetota > Actinomycetes > Kitasatosporales > Streptomycetaceae > Streptomyces > Streptomyces sp. NPDC043996. The sequence goes on from NZ_JBWKEY010000008.1 coordinate 332,375, forward strand.
TCTTGCTGTCCCAGACCGCCAGCTGCCCGGCGGACTTCGCCTGCCCCGCGCCGCCCGCCTCACCGCCCTCGCCGGAGCCGTAGCCGTCGTCCGAGCCGTAGCCGTCGCCCGCGCCGTCCTTCTTGGCGGGGGCCTCGTTGCCCACGTTCTGGCCCTTGGGGGACTGCTCGCCCTTGTCCTGACCGCACGCCGTCGTCAGCGCAAGGAAGGCCGCAGCTGTCGCTACGAGCGAGGCGCTCCGCCAGGTCTTCATCTTTAACTCCCGCTGTCGCTTGGCTGGGGTGACGGCCACTCGCGTCACACATGGCCCTAGGTACGCGCGGGACGTGCCGCCGTGTTCAACCCGGCCTCAAGATTCTTTGCGCGCCCCGCGCGCCCCACTTCTTCGGCGGGCGCGCGGTTGACGGCGTGTGCGACCCGCGAGGGGGCGGTCGTTCGCACAGGGGGCGCGAACCCGCGTGCGGTTGATCCCACCTTCGATCTATTACGCGCCGGTACTGCCCGCGCGCGAGGGACATGTGCCTCATCATCTGCGTCGTGCCCGGATGCCCTAGGGGTGTACTCACGCCCGTCACACGCCTGTTCGCGCTGCTCACGCTGGCCCTGCTGGTGGCCGCCCCCGCGGGCTCGGCCGCCGTGCCCGCGGACGCCTGCGCGTTCGCGTCGACCGGCCCGGGCGGGACGGCGACGGCTCACGCGGGCGGCGGCGGATGCAAGCCACCGCCACCCACGAAGCCGCCGAAGCCCACGCCCACACCGCCCAAGCCGACGCCCTCACCGCCCAAGCCGACCCCCACACCGCCGAAGCCGACACCGCCGAAGCCGACACCACCGAAACCCACGCCACCCAAGCCGACGCCGCCGAAGCCCACGCCCACACCGCCCCGGCCCACGGCGACCAAGCCCACCCCACCGCCGAAGCCAGTCCCGCCCGCACCCCCGCCGCCCGCGCCCGCGCCACCGCCGTCGCGGGCCGCCCCCGCCCCGCCTCCCCCACCGCCCCCGCCGCCTCCGCCCGCGCCGAGGCCCGCACCGCCCAAGCCCAAGCCCTCGCCCCGGGAAGCGAAGCCCGCGCCCAAACCCGTGCACTACCCCGCGTACCGCGTCCCGACGCGCCGGCAGCAGCCGCGCGGCGGTCCTTCCCTCGTCTCCCTGACCCTGCTCATCACCGCGCCCGCGGTATTCGCCGTCGCCGCGCTGCGGCCGCGCTGACCGCCGGAGGAACCCTTGACGGAATGGCTTGTTCTCGCCCTCGCGATGGCCGCCGCGTGCGGCGTCGTCCTGCTCGTCGTCGTCCTGTGGCACTGGCGAACCCCTGCGGACTATGACGTTTCGGAAACACCGGACGTCATGGAGTACATGACGATGATGATCGGCGTGGTCTACGCGATCGTCCTCGGACTCGCCATCGCCGGCGTCTGGGAGGCCCGCAGCGCCGCCCAGGACCACGTCCGCGCCGAGGCACAGGCCCTGCACGAGGTCCATGAGCGGGTGCGCGTCTACCCCTCGGAGGTCCGCGACCGCATCCGCAGCGACGTAAGGGCGTATGTCGGCCATGTCGTGACCACCGAGTGGGACGAGATGTCCAAGAGCGGTGAACTCACCGACCGCGGCGCCGCGCTGCTCACGAAGGTCCGGCACGACGTCACCGACTACGAGCCCAAGTCCGACTTCGAGGCCCAGGCCTATCAGCCCCTCATCGACCAGGTCGCTATCGCCGCCGACGCCCGCGGGGCCCGCGGCGACAGCGCCGAGGCCACCATGCCGGGCGTCGTCTGGTTCGGCCTGATCACCGGCGGCCTGGTCACGGTCGGCCTGATCTTCGCCCTCCAGATCCGCCGCACCGCCCGCGAACTCGTCCTCGCGGGCCTGTTCTCCGCGCTGATCGCGTTCCTGCTGTTCCTCATCTGGGACTTCGACGCCCCCTACAGCCGGGGCATCGCCGCCACCTCGGAACCCTTCGAGCTGCTGTTCCCCGGCATCGGCGGCTGACGCCCCCGACTCGCGCGCGGGGCCCGCTCCCCACCGGGGCGGGCCCCGCACGCGTCACGCCGGAAGCCCCCGCGCCCCTGCCCCAAGTACAGTACGGATGTACCGTAAGAATCCCAGCCCTTGCCGCCGACCCCGCACGGAGCCCGCCCCATGCCCACTCCCCCGTCAGCCACGCGCCGCCGCCGGGACCCCGCACGCCGTATCGCGGAGATCGCCGAGGCGACCGAGCGGGTCATCGCCGCGCGGGGCCTCGAAGGGCTGACGCACCGGGCCGTCGCCGAGGAGGCGGGCGTGCCGCTGGGCGCGACGACGTACCACTTCGCCACCAAGGACGACCTGATCGAGGCCGCGCTGCGGCGGGCGTACGAGCGCTATGCCGCGATGCTGCGCGACTGGGTCGCCCAGCGGCCCGAACTCACCACCAACCAGCTCGTGGTGCTGCTCACCGACGCCCTCATGGGCTGCTTCGGCCCCAACCGCGACTACGAGGTCGTCGAGCTCGAGCTCTATCTGGCGGCCCTGCGGCGCCCCGCCCTGCGCGCCCTCGCCGACCTGTACCACGAGGCCTCCGTGGGCGCTCTGCTCCCCTATGTCGACGCGGGCGCGGCCCGCGCGGCCGTCGCGGCGATGAACGGGCTCACCCTGCGTGGCCTGGCCACCTCGCAGCCGCCGGGCCGCACCGAGGTCGAGGACATCCTCACGCGCGTTCTGACCCCCCGTCCGGCGCTGCCGGACCGCGCCTCCTAGGGGCGGCGTCCGCTGAAGACGCCCCAGCGCAGATAGCGGCCGCGGGCGGCGTCCGCCCACAGGGGCAGGTTGTCGAGCAGGTGGTCCAGGTAGGCGGAGCTGATGACGCCCCGCAGTTCGGCCTCGCGGGCGCGGGTCTCCTCGGTCAGCCGGACGTAGTGCGGCACCAGCTGGTCGCTGTGGTCGGCGAACTCCACCTCGGTCAGGCCGAGGTCCGTGAGGGAGCGCCGGTAGAAGCCGGGGGTCGCCAGGGCCTCGACGCCGAGCCGGGACACGGCCGGGCGCAGCGCGTCGGCGGGCGCCTTCTCGTCGGCCATGATGTCGGTGAAGGCCAGCGCCCCGCCGGGCTTGAGGACGCGGGCGGCCTCGCTGAGGACCCGGGTCCTGTCGCCGCTGTGGCAGAAGGCCTCCAGTGAGCACACGGCGTCGAAGTGGCCCTCGGCGTAGGGCACGTCGTGGAAGGAGCCGGTGACGACCTCGATGAGGGAGTCGAGGCCGCGCCGGACGTTGGCCGCGCGGTGGCGTTCGTTCTGGGCCGCGCTGAGGTTCAGGGCGACGACCTGGCAGCCGAAGCTCTCCGCCAGGTGACGGGCGGTCCCGCCGTAGCCGGAGCCGAGGTCGAGGACCCTGCGCCCGGGGCCGAGGCCGCCGAGCCGGTCCGCCACGCGCTCCACGGTGCGCCGCGACGCGCGGGCGATGGGCTCGCCCTCGCGGGTGTAGATGCCGGTGTGGATGTCCTCGCCGCCCCATACGGCGTCGTAGAAGGCGTCGACGTCCTTGGAGTCGTAATAACGACGCGTCGCGTCCTCGACCTTGCCCGTGTCGGTCACGTCCTCGCTCACAGCCGCTCCCTCGCGCCTCGTGGACGAACGGCCCCGACGGCCGCCCGGCGCCAGGATCGACGGCGCGGGGGGCGGTGATCAAGAGCGCCCCTTCGGCCAGTCACGCGCGGTGGCCGACCCGTGGCGGCGGGGGTCGCCGGGCCGGACCGTCCAGCTGGGAGGCATGGACTCCGGTCCCGCCCGGCCGTGCGCCGGGCCACCGGCGCAGGGGAAGGTCCGGTGGCCCCCGCCGCACGGATGCCCCCGCCGTCCCCCGTCGTGCGCCATCCGTGCGGCATATGCGTCATGAAACCCGTCCCGGTGGCGTTCGGGGAGTGTGTGCGGCGGGCCAGTGCGTGCGCGGCGATCACACGCCGTGTGACCCGGATGGCCGCACGCCCCCCTCCCCGGCCTGCCCCGGCCCGCGCCCGCGCTGCGGCGCGGCCGCGACCAGCGCACTCTGGTCGGGACGGCGGACCGGGGCCGGTCTTGGCGCCCGGCCCCGCGACAGCGGCGGGAGGAGGGTGCGCGTGGAGCGGGCGGTGGTACGGGCGGTGGTACTGGGGGCGGGGCCGCTGGACTGGTCGCTGGTGGACGGCGCGGTTCCGGTGACGCTGCGGGTCCTTGGCGCCCTCGGGCTCACCGTGCTGCTGTGCTCGCGGCGGCGCCGCTGGTGGACACGGCTGCTGCCCGCCGCGCTCGCCGTGGCCGCGCTCCTCGCGTTCCTGGTGCCGGTGGTCGTGGACGACTGGTGGCAGCCGTTCCCCGACGCGCTGCCGACCGATGTCGTCGTGTGGATCGGCGTGGCGCTCCTCGGGGTGTGCCTGGCCCTGTTCCGGCTGCCGGCGGCGCGCTGGCGCGGCCGGGCCTGCGCGCTGGTCGCGGGCGCGCTCGTGCTGGTCCTCGGCCTGAACGAGGTCAACATCCACTACGACAGCTATCCGACCGCGCGGACCCTCCTTGGCCCGCAGGACACCGTCAGCCTCAAGGAGGCCGCCGGGGCGAAGGAGCCGATGCTCCAGGTGGAGCGGGGCAAGGCCCTTTCGGAGGTCTGGCGCCCGCCGCCGGACCTGCCGGCCAAGGGCACCGTGTCGAAGACGCCCATCCCGGGCACCAGGTCGCACTTCGACGCGCGCGAGGCGTACGTCTATCTGCCGCCCGCCTACCGGGCGTCACCGCGGCCGCCGCTGCCCGTGCTGGTGCTGATGGCGGGCCAGCCAGGATCCCCGGCGGACTGGATCACCTCCGGCCAGCTGCCGCGGATGATGGACGACTTCGCCGCCGCGCACGCCGGGCTCGCGCCGGTCGTCCTCGTGGTCGATCCGCTCGGCGGCTCCTTCGACAACCCGCTGTGCCTGAACTCGCGCCTCGGCGACGTGCAGACCTATCTCTCCGAGGACGTGCCGCGCTGGGCGGAGGCCCGTCTCCAGGTCGCGTCGGGGCGGGAGCACTGGGCGATCTCCGGCCTGTCCAACGGCGGCACCTGCTCGCTGCAGATGGCCGTGAACGCGCCCGGGCGGTTCGGCTCCTTCCTCGACATCTCCGGGCAGGACGAGCCGACGCTCGGCAGCAGGAAGAAGACCGTCGACGCGGCCTTCGGCGGCGACGAGGCCGCGTTCGGGAAGGTCAACCCGCTGGACGTGCTGGCCCGCGAGACGTTCCCCGACACCGCGGCCGTGTTCGTCGCGGGGCGCGACGACACGACGTACCGGCCGCAGGCGCTCAAGGTCTACGCCGCCGCGAAGAAGGCGCGGATGAGGGCCGAGCTGAGCGAGCTGCCCGGCGGCCACAGCTGGCGGGTGTGGCGCCCCGGACTCCAGCGGCACCTTTCGTGGCTGGCCGCCCGCACCGGCCTGACGCCCTGACACATCCACGGCCCCCGACGGCCGCGCCGCGCCGTCGCGTTCCCCTGTCCGGCCCACACGCGTGCCCCGTTCGCACGACAGCGATCGCGGGAGGAGTGGGGCATATCTAGCGTTCACGGCATCGAGGTGCACATCAGGCGTCTGCGGAAGAAGGTCCGCGGCTGCTCCTCGGGGACCCGGAGGATTCATCATGCGCGCGATACGCGTCGCCTCTGCCGCGGTGCTCACCGCCGCCGCCCTGACCCTCACCGCGCCGACGGCGACCGCGGGCGACGAGAACATCACGTCGTTCGGCTTCCGCGTCACGCCGTCCACGATCGCCGCGGGCGGCCAGGTCACGCTGAGCGTCGACGGCTGCGACAACACCACCAAGGTGACCTCCGGGGTGTTCGACGACGTCACCATCCCCAAGGGCCAGTCGTCGGCCACCGCGCACGTCTTCTGGGACGCCAAGCCGGGCGCCATGTACGAGGTGACGTTCACCTGCGGCCAAGAGTCGGGCACCACCGACCTCACCATCGCCACCGGCGGCGGCCACTCCCCGTCGGGCACCCACCACACCAGGGGCGTCCACGCGGGCGTCGGCGGCAGCGCCGGCGGGTTCGACGGGCACCAGATCGCGGTGGGCGGCGCGCTCATCGCGGGCGTCCTCGGCACGGCGTACTACTGGACGCGCCGCCGCCCCGACGCCGGTCACGACTGACGGAGCGGGCACGGCACACACGGCCGACCGGCCGGGCGCGGAAGGGGACGCGCCCGGCCGGTCGGCCGTGTGTGCCTGCCGTGCGGTCAGGCCCTGTTCTCCGCCCTGCGGCGCATCCAGAACACACCGCCGCCGACCAGCGCGGCCGCCACGAGCCCGCCGCCGATCGCGATGTCGGTGCTCGTCGCCCCGGAGGTGGAGCTGCCGCCGATGCCGCCGCGGACGCCGCCGTGGATGACGGTGAAGGCGTGCGGCCGGGTGAGCGGCTTGCCGTTGCAGTTCGCCGTGATGTCGTACGCGCCGGGGTGGGCGTTGTGGTGCACGGTGACGGTCGCGCTGGAGGTGCTGCCGCCGGGGATGGGCTTCAGGTTCGTCTTCGGGAAGGCGGGTGACTCGACGGTGCCGGGCGCCTCGCAGCTGTCGACGGTGACGGTCAGCTGACCGCCGCGCGCGATCACGCTGGGCATGGCGACGATGTTGCTGGGCCCCGCCCAGGCGGCGGCCGTCGGCGCGGCGAGCCCGACGACGGCGCTCGCGGCGACGACGGCCGCTAGTGCAGATGAGTTGCGCATGGAATTCCTCCGCGAGGGGCGCCCCGGGGAAACCCCTTCCCCGGTCGATCGGCGAGAGCACCTCTCAGAAAGACCCTCAGACGCCGTGCGTACAGCCGCATTTCGGCAATCGTCCGTCCTGGTGAGGCAACACGCCGACGAGCGTCCATGCGACCTGATATCACCGCAGGTCACAGACCGTCAGAAATTTCCCGTGAGCGGCGACTCGGATGGCGCAGACCCCGCGTGGCCGCCACCCGTTCGCTGCCGCCCTTTCGCACGCCGAGCGCGCTGCACTTAGCGTTTTCGTACGCGCCACGGACACGGCCACAACGCCGCGTCGAGAGGGGATAGGGAATGTCGTCGTCCCAGCCGTTCGAGCGGCCTTCCGGGGAATTCGAGGAGTTCGGGGAATCCAGGGAATCCAGGGAATCCAGGGCATCCGGGGAGTCCGGGGAATTCGGTGAGTGCGCGGAGGAGCGGCCGCGCAAGCGCGCGCCGTGGGGCGTGATGGCGCTGGTGCTCCTCACCGGGCTCGCGCTGATCCGCAACGGCTCCGGGGAGTTCGACGTGGGCCCGCCGCAGCCCGCGCAGGCCGCGGCCGCCGACCGGGCGCCGAGCGCGCGGCGGGGCGCCCCCGCACCGCTCACCTTCTCCGCCGCCGCCCGGGTCCGCGTCAAGGCGCTGCGCGTGGACGCCCCGGTGATGCCGGTGGGCCTGGACGCGGAGGGCTGGGTGGACGCGCCGCCGCCGGAGGACCCGAACCTCGCGGGCTGGTTCACCGGGGCGGTGTCGCCGGGCGAGAAGGGCACGGCGGTGGTCGTCGGGCACGTGGACAACCAGCAGGGGCCCGCGGTGTTCTACGGCCTCGGCTCGCTGAAGAAGGGCAACCGCGTCGAGATCCTGCGCGCGGACCGGCGCACGGCCGTCTTCGAGATCTACGGCATCGAGGTCTTCGCCAAGAACGACTTTCCCGGGGACCGCGTGTACGGCGACACCGGCGTCCCCGAGCTGCGGGTCATCACCTGCGGCGGCGGCTTCTCCAAACAGAACGGCTACGACGGGAACGTGGTGGTGTTCGCCCGCCTGGTCCAGGTGCGCTGACCGGCGCGCGCTCCGGGCCCGGCGGGCGGGGGCCTCGGCGCGCCGCGCGCTCAGAGGGTCACACGCGGGCGCGGCTGGGCACCGTGAAGCCGTATCCGGCGTCCAGGAGCGCGGGCAGATAGGCGTCCAGGGCCGCGACGCTCTGGGAGCGGTCGCCGCCCGCGTCGTGGGAGAGGACCACGACGCCGGGGCCCGCGCCGTTCAGGACGCGCCGCACGATGGTGCCGGTGCCGGGGGTGCGCCAGTCGAGGGTGTCGACGGTCCAGGCGAGCGGCTCCATGCCGAGTTCGGCGCCGAGTTCGAAGGCCGCCCGGTTCCAGGCGCCGTAGGGGGCGCGGAACCACAGCGGCGGCGCCCCGACGGTCTCGTCCACGACCGCGCAGGTGCGCTCCATCTGCTCGCGGACCGCGGCCCTGGCGAGGGCGGGCAGCAGGGGGTGGCTCCAGGTGTGGTTGCCGATGACGTGCCCGTCGTCGGCCATCCGCCGCAGCAGGTCCGGGTGGTCCGCCGCCATCTCGCCGCACACGAAGAACATCGCGCGGACGCCGTGGCGCTTGAGGGTGCGCAGGATGCCCGGGGTGTAGCGCGGGTCGGGTCCGTCGTCGAAGGACAGGACCATGGACCGCTCCCGCCCCGGAAGGCGCAGGATCGGCGCGCGGCGCACGGCGGGGCGGTGCGGGGCGGCGCGCTGCGGCCCGGCTCCCGCCATGGGCTGCAGGCGGTACATGGAGGGCTTGCGGGCGCGGGCGGCCTGCGGGCCCGCGGCGGGGGCGCCGCTGGCGGGCGGGCGGCTCGGGGTGTGCGCGCGCTCGCCGCCGACGCAGCCCGTGGCCGCCGCGAGGCCGAGGACGGTGGCGCCGCGCAGCACCGCCCGGCGCAGCGGAGGCATCTGATCGTCTTTCATGACTAATGCCTCGCATGGCCGAAGCCCCTGGGGGACTCAGCAACGCTGCGGGGGCGGGCGAAAGCACCCGATGGGACCAGCCGCCGCGGGCGGCCCGCTCAGCGGCGGCGGACCAGCGGGAAGGGCAGGGTCTCGCGGATGGTGAGCCCGGTGAGGAACATGACGAGCCGGTCGACGCCGATGCCGAGGCCGCCGGTGGGCGGCATGGCGTACTCCAGGGCGTCGAGGAAGTCCTCGTCGAGCTCCATCGCCTCCGGGTCTCCCCCGGCGGCGCGCAGCGACTGCGCGGTGAGGCGGCGGCGCTGTTCGACGGGGTCGGTCAACTCCGAGTAGGCGGTGCCCAGTTCGGTGCCGAAGGCGACGAGGTCCCAGCGCTCGGCCAGGCGCGGGTCCGCGCGGTGCTGGCGGGTGAGCGGGGAGACGTCGGTGGGGAAGTCCTTGTAGAAGGTGGGCAGCTGGGTCCGCTCCTCGACGAGCCGCTCGTACATCTCCAGGACGACGTCGCCGCGGCCGTCGTCGGGGGTGTACGGCACGCCCGCGCGCTCACACAGGCGGTGCAGGCGCTCCAGCGGGCTGTCCGCGTCGAGTTCCTCGCCGAGGGCCTCGGAGATCGCCCCGTACACCGTCTTGACCGGCCAGGGCCCGGAGATGTCGTGCTCGGTGCCGTCCTTGCGGGCGATGGGGGCGCCGAAGGCGGCGGTGGCGGCGCCCTGGATGAGCTCGCGGGTGAGGTCGAGCATCACGTCGTAGTCGGCGTGGGCCTGGTAGGCCTCCAGCATCGTGAACTCGGGGTTGTGCTTGTAGGAGACGCCTTCGTTGCGGAAGGTGCGGCCCATCTCGAAGACCTTCTCCATGCCGCCCACGCACAGCCGCTTCAGATACAGCTCGGGCGCGATGCGCAGATAGAGGTCCAGGTCGTAGGCGTTGATGTGGGTGGTGAAGGGGCGGGCGTTGGCGCCGCCGTGGATCTGCTGGAGCATCGGCGTCTCGACCTCCAGGTAGCCGCGGTCGAGCAGGCCCTGGCGCAGCGCCTGGACGGCGGTGGAGCGGGCGCGCACGACGTCGCGAGCGCCGGGGCTCGCGACCAGGTCGAGGTAGCGGCGGCGGACCTTGGCCTCGGGGTCGGTGAGGCCGCGGCGCTTGTCGGGCAGCGGGCGCAGGCACTTGCCGGTGAGCTGCCAGGCGGTGACGAAGACGGTGAGCTGGCCGGTGTCGCTGCGGCCGACCTCGCCGGTGGCGGTGACGTGGTCGCCGATGTCGGTGGTGGCGGTGAAGGCATCGAGCACGCCGGGGCCCGAGCGGTCACGGGTGAGGGCGATCTGGAGGTCCCCTGACCAGTCGCGCAGGACGGCGAAGACGACGCCGCCGAAGTCGCGGGCGAGCATGACGCGGCCCGCGACGGTCACCCGCTGGCCCGTCAGGTCCGCGCTGACGGCGGCCAGTTCGTGGGTGCGCTCGGGGCCGCCGACGGGGTAGGGGTCGATGTCCTGGGCGCGCAGCCGGTCGAGCTTGCGGTGGCGGACGCGGATCTGCTCGGGCAGGGCCTCGAAGGGGTCGCGGGCGGCGCCGCCGGCGCCGCCGAGGCCGAGCGCGGCGAGGGACGGCAGCCCCTCGGTGGTGGCGGGCTTGGTGACGCCGCGGCTCCGGTGGCCCTTGCCCCACAGCTTGCGCAGGGACGGCACGGACACGAAGCCCTCGGCGATGCCGGAGGCGAGGCCGATGCGGGCGAGGGAGCCGGTGTCGCCGTAGCAGATGAACCGCGGATACCACTCGGGGTGGTACTTGGCGTTGGAGCGGTAGAGGGCCTCCAGCTGCCACCACTTGGAGAAGAACAGCAGCAGCTTGCGCCACAGCCGAAGGACGGGACCCGCGCCGATGCGGGCGCCCTCCTCGAAGACGGAGCGGAACACCGCGAAGTTCAGCGAGATCCGCCGCACCCCGAGCTTCGGCGCGACGGCGCACAGCTCGGCGACCATGAACTCCATGACGCCGTTGGGGGCGCTGCGGTCGCGGCGCATGAGGTCGAGCGAGACGCCGTCCCTGCCCCAGGGCACGAAGGACAGCAGGGCGAGCAGCCTGCCCTCGGTGTCCAGGGCCTCGACGAGCAGGCAGTCGCCGTCCTCGGGGTCGCCGAGCCGGTCCAGGGCCATGGAGAAGCCGCGCTCGGTCTCGGTGTCCCGCCAGGCGTCGGCCTTGTCGACGATCTCCTCCATCTCCTCGTCGGAGAGGGTGGCGTGGCGGCGGACGCGGGCGGTGGCGCCGGTGCGGCGCACCCGGTTCACGGCCTGGCGCGTGACGCGCATGTCGCGTCCGTCCAGGTCGAAGTCCGGTACGTGCAGGATGGCCTCGTCGCCGAGCTGGAGGGCGCCGAGCCCGGCGCGGGCGAACGCCGTCGCGCCGTCTTCGGAGGCGCCCATCACGGCGGGCGCCCAGGCGTAGCGGCGGGCCACGTCCAGCCAGGCGCCGATGGCGTGCGGCCAGGCCTCGCGGTCGCCGACGGGGTCGCCGCTGGCGAGGCAGACGCCCGCCTCGACGCGGTAGGTGACGGCGGCCTTGCCGCTGGGCGAGAAGACGACGGCCTTGTCGCGGCGGGTGGCGAAGTAGCCGAGGGAGTCCGCCTCGCCGTAGGCGCCGAGGAGGGCGCGGATGCGGGGTTCCTCGTCGCCGTGCAGGGCGGCTTCCATGCGCTGGGAGCGGAACAGGGTGGCAGCGGCATTGAGCAGGGCGAGCGCGCCGAACAGGCCGAGGAAGAAGAACAGCGGGCGCGGCGGGGCCCCGGCGAAGTAGTCGTGGCCGTGCAGCAGGCCGCCGCACACCCGGTTGGCCGCCCACAGCAGCCGCTCGCCGCGCGGCAGGGTGCCGGGGAAGAGCTCGACGAGCCCCCAGCCGACGAGGATCGCGATGCCGAGCCCGGCGGCGAGCACCGCGACGGCCCGCCACAGGGCGCCGCGCCGCGAGTCGGCGTAGAACTCGGCGCGCGCCCAGATCAGCAGGACCAGGAACGCCCCGCAGATGACGAAGGACGGCAGCGACTCGCTCCAGTAGCCGAGGGCGACGCCGAGCACGTCGAAGGCGATGAGCAGGCCCAGGTAGACCACGACGAGCCACCAGGCGACCTTCTTGCGGGCCGCGGTGGCCGCGGCGAGCAGGAAGAGGAAGACGGCGTAGGCGAGGTTCGGGCTGACCGGCACGGTGAGCTGGTCGAGGAAGCGGATGACGGGCCGCAGCAGGTGCCGCAGGGGCGCGATGACGGCGAGGACGGCGCAGAACAGGCCGAGGGTGCCGAAGAAGGCCGCGAACACCTCGGGCACCCGGTGGAGGCCGCTGAGGCGGAAGCCGCCGGGGCGCCTGCCGCCCGCGGCGCCGGGCTCCTGCGCGGTGGCACTCATGGTCACGACTCTAAGAACAGCTGGGGCGCGCCGCCCGTCGAACGCCCGGCGGCCAGGAGGCCGCCCGACCACGGAACGAGGTCCTCCGATAGCCTCGGAGCCGTGACCGAAGAGCCCGTGCAGCAGCCGTCCCAGCAGTTCGAACGGGGCACCGACGGCCCCAAGGTGATCGTCGTCGGCGTCGACGGCTCGGATTCCTCGCTGCGCGCCGCGGCATATGCCGGAGGCCTGGCGCGGCGGCAGCGGGCGCTGCTCGCGGTCGTGTACGTGCAGCCGGTGCTCGCGGCGGGGGCGGCGCTCGGCGCGCCGGTCGCGGAGACCACCGACGCGATCGCCGAGGGCCTGATCGCCGAGATCCGCGAGGCGACAGAGCGCGTGAAGGGCATATTCGACGTGCGCTGGGAGTTCCACACCTTCCGCGGCGATCCCTACAACGGCCTGGTCAGCGCCGCCGACGAGCTGACGGCGGACGCCGTCGTGGTGGGCGCGTCCGAGCAGGCGGGCCACCGCATCGTCGGCTCGGTCGCGGTGCGCCTGGTCAAGGCGGGGCGCTGGCCGGTCACGGTCGTGCCGTAGAGCGTCGTGCCGTAGGGCCTCGTGCCGTAGGGCCGACCGGGCGAACCTGGCCCGGGTGGCGGGGCCGCGCCCCCGCCGGGTGCGTGGCGCCTTCCGTGCCGCCGGGGCCTGGGCCATCATGATCCGCCAGCAGCCGACGGCCGCCAGCGGAGAGGTGAGGCTCATGGCCGGACTACGGATGGGGCAGGGCGTCCTGCGGCGCAAGCCCATCGAGACCATCGAAGAGACGGCGGAGACCGCAGCGGGCGGCGCGGAGGCACAGCTCACCCGCACGCTGGGCCTGTGGCAGCTGACCGCGATCGGCGTGGGCGGCATCATCGGCGCCGGGATCTTCACCCTCGCGGGCACCGTCGCCAACGAGAAGGCGGGGCCCGCGGTCCTCATCTCGTTCCTGATCGCGGGCGTCGCGAGCGCCGCGGCGGCGTTCTCCTACGCGGAGTTCGCGGGCCTGATCCCGAAGGCGGGCTCGGCCTACACCTACGGCTACGCGGTGCTCGGGGAGATCGCGGGCTGGTTCATCGGCTGGGACCTGCTGCTTGAGTACACGGCGATCGTGGCGGTGGTCGCGATCGGCATCTCGGGGTACTTCAACTTCCTGCTGAACGAGATGGGCGCGGAGCTGCCCACCTGGATGCTGGGCGCGCCGGGCACCGGCGACGGCCACAAGGTCGACCTGTTCGCCGCGGTCCTGTGTCTGTTCATCGCGTACATGCTCACCCTCGGGATCAAGAACGCGGCGCGCTTCGAGATGGTCGTCGTCGTCCTGAAGGTCCTCGTCGTGCTCCTCGTCATCGGCGTCGGCTTCTTCCACGTCAAGACGGGCAACTACTCGCCGTTCTTCCCGTTCGGCCTGAGCGGCGCGTTCACGGGCGCGGCCACGGTGTTCTTCGCGGTCTTCGGGTACGACGCCATGTCCACGGCCGCCGAGGAGTCCAAGGACGCGCAGCGGCACATGCCGAAGGCGATCCTGTACTCGCTCGCCATCTCGATGGTCCTGTACGTCCTCGCCTGTCTGGTCCTGACGGGCATGCAGGACTACAAGGACATCGACCCGGAGAGCGGCTTCTCCTCGGCGTTCAAGGCGGCGGGGCTCGGCGGGCTCGCGGACGTCATCGCGGTGGGCGCGATCATCGGCATCCTCACGGTGATGTTCACGTTCATGCTGGGCTGTACGCGCGTGTGGTTCTCGATGAGCCGCGACGGGCTGCTGCCCAAGTGGTTCGCCAAGACGCATCCGACGCGGCACGTGCCGACGCGCGTGACGTGGATCGTCGGGTTCGCTTCGGCCGCGATCGCCGGTTTCCTGCCGATCGGCGAGGCGGCCGAGCTCACCAACATCGGCATCCTGCTGGCCTTCGTCGTGGTGTGCGTCGCGGTGATCGTGCTCCGCTACAAGCAGCCGGAGCTGCCGCGCACGTTCCGCTGCCCGGGCATGCCGGTGGTGCCCGCGGTCGGGGTGGTCTTCTCGATCTGGCTCATCACGTTCCTGGAGTGGCAGACGTGGGTGCGGTTCGCGGTGTGGTTCGCGATCGGTCTGGTGGTGTACTTCGCCTACTCGTACCGCAGGTCGGAGCTGGCCCGGAGCGAGGGCGGCGGGCCCCGGTGAGCCCCGTCAGGGGGTGACCAGGTCCACGACGGCGCCCACGAGGCCGCTGACGAGTCCGCCCACGGAGTCCCGGACCCACTCCCCGAAGTCGGTCGGGGCGACCAGCACGACGAACAGCAGCACGACGAACACCATCAGCAGGTCGTCCGAACGGCCGCCGGCCAGCGTGTGGCCGCGCAGGCGCAGCACGATGAGGACGGCGAGGAAGAACGCCACGTTGATCGACAGACTCACCCGGGGGGCCTCCCGTCAGACGTGGCACCGGCGCGGCACCGGACGCTGCTCCACCTTCCTGGATAGCCACTGCCGGGCGGCGAGGTGACCGCTTTACCCATGATTGGCGGCCGAAACCCCCACTGAGGCTGGAATTCCCCGGCGCGCGGCGAGGGCCGCCGCCCCCTAGGCACCAGAAGGGTCCCAGGGGCGGGCCGCTCTCACTTCCCCATCGTCAGACCGTCCTTGGCCGCGCCCCGGCTCAGCACCACCCGGCGGATGCGGTCGCGCACGTCGCGCACGTCGGCGCCCCGGTCCAGGGCGGTGTTCAGGTTGACGACCCGTCCGGCGCCCGTGTCGAACCAGTGCGGGACGAACTCCGCCCGGCTCACCCGCCAGCGGCCGCCGGGCGCGGCGGGCGGGGCGAAGGTGAAGCGGCCGACGGTGCCCTGGTTGCCGCGCGGGTCGTGGGCGCCCGCGTGGTTGATCATGTCGCCCGCGATCTGGTCTCCCATGCCGTAGACGACCCAGACGCCGTTGACCTTCTCGTACGCCTGCGGGACGTGGGCGTGGGTGCCGAGGATCAGGTCGATGTCGGGGCGCCCGCCCGTCCGCGATGCGGTCAACCGGCGGCCCAGGGTGAGCTGCTGGCGGTCGGGGGCGTCCTGCCATTCGCTGCCCCAGTGCAGGGACACGACGACCACGTCGGCGCCCGCCTTCCGGGCCGCGCGGGCGTCGGCGACGATGCGCTGGGGGTCGATGAGGTTCACCGCCCAGGGCCTGCCCTTCGGCAGCGGGATGCCGTTCGTGCCGTAGGTGTACGCCAGTTGGGCGACCCTGGCCCCGCCCGCGCGCAGCCACGCCGGGGCGCGGCCCTCGGCGGCGGTGCGGCCGGAGCCCGCGTGCTTGATGCCCGCGGCGTCGAGCGCGGCCAGGGTGCGCCGGATGCCAGGGGCGCCCGCGTCGAGGGTGTGGTTGGAGGCGGTGGAGCAGGCGTCGTAGCCGGTGGCCCTCAGTCCGTCGGCGACCTGCGGCGGGGACTTGAAGGTGGGGTAGCCGGTGTAGTCGCCGTCCGCGCCGTACACGGTCTCCATGTGACAGATCGCCAGGTCCGCCCGGGAGACGACGGGCCTGGCGCCGGCCAGCATCGGCGCGAAGTCATAGCCGTCGCCGCCCGCGTCGGCCTGGGCCCTGCGGATGATCGAGGCGTGCGGCAGCACGTCGCCGGAGGCGACGAGGGTGAACGGGCGGGCCGCGCCGGTGCTGCCGCCCGCCGCCGAGAGGGCGGGCGAGGGCTGCCTGGCGGCGGGCGCGCGGGGGCGTTCCGGCTCGGGCGGCGGCCCCTGCCCGCAGGCGGTGGCGGCCCCGACCAGGGCCGCGGCCAGGAGCGTCAGACTCCGGTAAGGGGGACGGGGGCGCCGCGCGGCCCGTGTACGCTGTGTCATCGGCTTGTCTTCCGTATGAGGTGATAAACGACAAGTCGATCCAGATATGGATGTAACGGCTAGTCAAGACGCAATGCCGCGTGCATCACTGAAACGGACCTCCACATAGCGTGATGTGAGCCGAAAAACACATGCCTCGCGACCTGGGACGAAACCGTACGGCAGGTCAAGGCTCGGCAAAGCGCCTTGCTCAGCACCCCAGTTGAGTAATCGTCTTGCCTCATCCGTGTTCCGGGTGGGGGGCCAGAAGCCGGTGACGCGTACACGGAGCCTAGGAAGGCGGAGCGTGATGCTGCACGAGAGCACGGACGGCACCGGTGGCCCCAGCGGCGGCGAGCTGACGGTGCCGATGGCATGGCTGTACGCCGAGTACATCGCGGACGAACTGCTGCGTACCGGCGATCTGATGCCGCCGACGTCGTTCGAGTACCGGGCCGGGCGCGACGCGCTCGCGCTGACGATCTTCCTGTCGGACACCCGGGGTGAGCTGTCCGGCATCCGCGTGGTGTCGCAGCTGGAGACCTGGCTGTCCCTGACCGCGCACGACCAGCCCTGGCAGGAGTGGGTGCGCGAGCGCCTGGACGGCCGCACCGCCGACGCCATGGCCGCGCGCGACCCCGCGCCCGACCTCGCGCTCGCCGAGGCCGCCTGGCGCTGGCTGGAGGAGACCGAGCTCCTCGCCCCCGACCTGGACGCGGTGCCCGGCGGCCCGGGCCCGGGCCCCGGCGAGGACGACGTACCCAAGGTGTGGACCCCGGCCTGGCAACTGGGCCTGCCGCTCGGGCACTTGGCGATCCAGCTGTTCTGACCGGCCGAAGGGGGCGCCCGGCGGTGCCGGGCGCCCCCGGCCGGTTGAGTGATTCGGCGGCCGAATCCGTACGGGAGAGGGCACGGAACACCCCTCACCGACAAGGAACGCCATGAGGTCCCCTGAGCCCCATCGCGACGTCGGCGCCTACGCGCTCGGCGTCCTGGACCGAGCGGACGCCTTCCGCTTCGAGGACCACCTCATGGACTGCCCCCGGTGCCGGTCGAGCCTCGACGAACTCGCCCTGCCCGCGGGTCTTTTGCGCACCCATGGCGGGGCGCTGCCGCTCGGCGCTCCCCCGGCGCCGGGCCCGCGGCTGCTCGACCGCCTCCTCGGGGAGGCCGGACGGGTCCGCCGGGTGCGGCGGGTGCGGCGCAGGTGCTGGCTGGGGTCCTTCGCCGCGGGCGTGGCCCTGGCCGTCGCCGTGCCCACGGCCCTGGTCCCGCACCCGGAAGGACCGGCTCCGCTGCGGCTCGCCGCGACCGACGCACACGGCCGGATGTCCGCCGTGCTCACCGCGTGGGAGCGCTCCTGGGGCACGGAGGTCGACCTCCGGGTGCGGGACGGCGCGGCGGGGCGGCGGGTGTGTGAACTCGTCGCCGTGGGGCGCGACGGCGCCGAGGAGACGGTGACGACCTGGCACGGCCCGGGCCGCGCGCTCGCGGTCAGCGGCGGCACCGCGCACCGCCTCGCCCACGTCGACCGCTTCGAGGTGCGCGCCCGCGGCGGCGCTCGCGTCCTCACCCTGCGCCCGCGCTGACGTGGGGCAACCCCGGGACAGGGGACCGGGGTTGCCTCTTCCCCGGCCCCGGCGCGGCTACTTCAGGAGCCGCGACATGCGGCGGTCGGCCAGCGGCTTGCCGCCCGTCTGGCACGTCGGGCAGTACTGGAGCGAGGAGTCCGCGAAGGAGACCTCGCGGATGGTGTCGCCGCACACCGGGCAGGGCTCGCCGGTGCGGCCGTGGACGCGCAGGCCCGACTTCTTCTCCGACTTCAGGCGGGCGGCGGCCAGGCCGTGGGAGCGGGCCACGGCGTCGGTGAGCGTCGCCTTCAAGGCGGTGTACAGGCGCGCGGTCTCCTCGGGGCCGAGGCGGTCGGCGCGCGCGTAGGGCGACATGCGGGCGGCGTGCAGGATCTCGTCGCTGTAGGCGTTGCCGATGCCCGCGATGAGGCTCTGGTCACGCAACGCGCCCTTGATCCGGCGCCGTTCGCCCGCGAGCAGCTCCGCGAGGCGCTCCTCGGTGAAGTCGGCGGCGAGCGGGTCGGGGCCCAGGCGGGCGATGCCGGGCAGCGCCGCGGGCGCGTCCGTCACGTACACCGCGAGGCTCTTCTTCGTGCCCGCCTCCGTCAGGTCGAAGCCCGCGCCGGTCTCCAGGGCCACGCGCAGCGCCAGCGGGCCCTTGCCGGGGCGGGGCGCGCCGCTCGGCAGCGGGTCCCGCCACTGGAGCCAGCCCGCGCGGGCCAGGTGCGTGACCAGGTGCAGCCCGTCGGCGTCGACGGCGAGGAACTTGCCGTGCCGGGCGACCCCGGTGACCGCGCGCCCTTCAAGGGCCGTCACCGGCGGGTCGTACGTCTTCAGGACGCTCACCGCGAGGGGCAGCACGCGCACGATCTCGTGGCCCACCAGCTCCGCGTCCAGGAACTCCCGCAGCGCCTCGACCTCCGGCAGTTCGGGCATCGGTCACCTCCTGGCCGCTCGGCCCTACGCCTCGTCCCGCGCGGGCACCACGAACTCGCACCACACGCACTTGCCGCTGCCGCGCGAGTCCACGCCCCACACGTCCGCGAGCCGGTCCACGAGCAGCAGGCCGCGCCCGGAGACCCCGTCGTCGGAGGCCTCGCGCAGGCGCGGCAGGGCGCTGGAGGCGTCCTCGACGTCGACGCGCAGCCGCCGGTCGGCGCCGCTCAGGACGCGCAGGGTGACGATGGCGGGCCCGTCGGTGTGCATGAGGGCGTTGGTGATCAGCTCGTCGGCGGCGAGTTCGATCTCGTCGGCGCGGCCGCGTGCCCCCCAGGCGCGCACGGCCGCGCGGATCATGTGCCGGGCGTCGTAGAGCCCGTCGGGGTCGTTGGGGGCGACGTGCTGCTGGAGCCGTCCGCCGGAGCGGGGGGCGTCCATGACGAGGCGGCGCAGCAGGAGCAGCGCGGCGTCGTCCTCGCCGCGGGCGCCCTCGACGCTGCCGCACAGCAGGTCGGCGAGGTGCTCCAGGTCGCGGGGGCCGCCGCAGACGAGCTCGGCCAGGGCCCGGGTGCCGTCGTCGAGGTCGGCGCCCGGCTCCTCGACGAGGCCGTCGGTGAACAGGATCAGGGTCTGTCCCGGGTCGAGTTCGACGGTCGTGACGGGGTAGTCGAGCCGCCCGAACTCGGCGGAGAGGCCCAGCGGCAGACCACCGGCGACGGGCACCCGGCGGCAGGTGCCGTCGGTGAGCTGGAGCAGCGGGTCGATGTGCCCGGCGCGCACCAGCTGGACCACGCCGGTGGACAGGTCGGCCTCGGCGTACAGGCACGTGGCGAAGCGTTCCGTGTCCAGTTCGTGGAGGAAGCCGGAGGCGCGGGCCATGACGGTGGCCGGCGTGTGGCCCTCGGCGGCGTACGCGCGCAGCACGATGCGCAGCTGCCCCATGACGGCGGCGGCGTGTGTGTCGTGGCCCTGGACGTCGCCGATGACGGCGCCGACGCGGCCGCCGGGCAGCGGGATCACGTCGTACCAGTCGCCGCCGACGTCGCGGCCGAGCGCGGCGCTGCGGTAGCGCACGGCGATGTCGGCGCCGGGCACGCCGGGGATGGTGCGCGGCAGCATCGCCTGCTGGAGGCCCTTGGCGAGGTCCTTCTCCTGCTCGTACAGCATGGCGCGCTGGAGGCTCTGCGCGATGCTGCTGCCGAGCGCCACGATGACGTTGCGCTCCTCCTCGGTGAAGCCGGTGCGGTCCTGGTAGAGAAGGCCGAGGGCGCCGATGGGCCGGGCCTGCGCGATCAGCGGCAGATACGCGGCGGCGGTGATGCCGAGGTGCTCGATGTGCGGCCACAGGATCGGGTACGCGGTGGCGAACTCCCGCGGCGACTCGATGAAGCGGGGGGTGAGGGTGCGCACGGTCTCGCTCATCGGGTAGGGCTCCTCGACGCGGGTGACGCGGGTGCCGGGCACGTAGCTGCCGACGGGGCCCTCGGCGACCAGGCGGATCCGCCCGGACTCGACCAGGCCCATCACGATGTTCGACGCGCCCAGGTTGGCCAGGCCGTGGGTGTCCTTGAGGACGTCGATGACGTCGGCGACGGTGCGGGCGTGGGCGAGGGCCGCCGTGGTGTTGCGCACGATGCTGGTGCGGCGGCGCCGGTCGGCCTCCGCCTCGACGCGCTCGCGGTGGGCGGTGCTGTCGCTCAGCTCCCGGGTGGCGTCGCGCACGATGCCGACGATGCGCTGGGGGCGCCCGGTGGCGTCGCGCAGGATGTGGCCCTGGGTGTGGGTCCAGCGCAGGGTGCCGTCGCGGCGGCGGACGCGGAAGTAGGCGCCGTAGGAGACGCTGCCGTCCTTCATGGCCAGGGACACCTGGGCGTCGAGGCGCTGGGCCTCGCCGGGCGGGACCCGGTCGGCGAGGCTCGCGGGCCGGTTGTCGAATTCGTCGGGCCGCAGGTCGAACAGGGCGAGCGCCTCGGCGTCCATGAGCAGGACCGAGGTGCTCAGGTCCCAGTCGAAGCCGCCCATGCCGAGGGCGGGGCCGAACTGGTCGAGGAAGCAGTTGGCCACAGCGGCTGCGGAGCCGCAGCGGCAGCGCCGCAGCGCCGCCTCGACACCGTCTGTGCCCGCGTCCATGGGCCCACGCTAGGCGCACCCGGGGACAGCCGCATGTGGACGGTGTCGTCCCTGGTGGGAGCGCATGGCGGGGTCAGCCGGCGAAGGAGCCGGGGTCGGTGGAGTCAGCGGGGAACAGACCGCTGTCGGGCAGCCCGGGGGTGTCCGGGAGGGTGTCGGGGCCAGTGTCCTCGCCCTCGGTCTCGCCGGAGGGCGGCTGCGGCACCACGTCCGTGCCGTCTGGCGGAGGCACCGTGTCCGCGTCGCCGGTGGCGGGCGAGGGGCAGCCGGGCGGGAGCGGGGAGGGGGTGGCGTCGTCGGGGGGCGCGACGCCCGGGGTCGGGGTGGGGCAGTCCGTCACGAGCGGGGACGTGCCGCCCTCGCTCGGGGTGTCGCCGGGCGTGTCCGTGCCGTCGGGCTCGTCGCTGCCGTCGGGCGACGTGGAGTCGGCCGGGCCGCTCGGGTCGGTCGAGTCCGACGGGTCGGTGGGGTCGGTGGGGGTCGGCTCCGGCGGCGGCACGGGGCGGTCGTCGGTGGCGTCCTCGTCGCCGGTCTTCCGCTCGATCCAGGTGTTGTTGACGATGTTGATGATCGTGATGTGGGTGATGGGGCGGGGCGCCGGGGTCACCACGATGACCTGGGCGGGCCGGTAGCCCTGCCAGGGCCGCCCCTGGTGGCGCGCGGCCTCGCGGAAGGCGACCGGCGGCTTCAGCGGGTTGCCGCAGGCGCAGCGCACCCGGGGCAGGCCCCGGTCGTCGACGAGGACGGCGGTGCCCGTCTGGAGCACGGACTGGAAGGACGTGGCGTGCCCGTCGCGGTAGCCGTGGTTGGTGACGCGGGTGTCGGCGCGCAGCACCACGGGGGTGAGCCCGCGCAGATACGCCGAGACGCCGCCCTGGGCGATGCCCGCGGCCTCGGCGAAGGCCAGGCCCTTGGCGCGGTCGCCGGTCAGATAGCGGATCTGGCGGCCCACGTCGCAGCTGCTGAGCTGGTGGGTGCCGCCGTACAGGCCGGGCGTGCCGCCCGCGAAGGAGCGCAGGCCCTGATCGGTGGGGGTGGCGGAGCCGGTGCCCTCCGGCTGCGGCGAACGGGTGACGGGCGGGGGGCTCGCGGCGGCCCTGGCGGTCGATTCGGTGAAGGGGTCGGGGCCCTGGGCGGCGACGGGCTGGAGGAACAGCTCCTTGCCGTCCGCGGCCGTGGCGCGGGTGTCCCCGACGTCGTCTCCGGAGCAGCCGGAGGCCGCCAGGGCCGCGGCTATCGCGAAGGCCGTGGCATAGGTGCGGATCGTGGGGCCCACGGGTCTCTCCCGCCTGTCGCCGGGCAGTTCGCCCCCATTGTCCGATCCGCTGCCCGGCGTCCCGCAAGCGGAGCGGGCGCCGCTCACTGGTCCCTGCGCCGCACCCCCGCCACCGTGATCAGGGCCGCGGCCAGGGCCCACGCCGCGTACACCGTCCAGGCGCCGCCCGTCGACCACGGGTAGGGGCTCTGGAACGTGTCGGGCTGGGTCAGGCGGTGCCAGGCCTCGTACGGCATCGTGTGCGCGACCACCGCCGACCAGTGGCGTTCGGAGCTGAAGACCACCGGCAGGATGATCAGGGTGACGACGGCCAGGACGATCGTCGTGCCCGTGTGCCGTACGAGCGTGCCGATCGCCATGCCGGTGAGCGCGCCCACGGGCAGCAGCAGCGCGGAGGCCGCGAGGACGCGGGCCGCGCCGGGGTGGTCGAAGGGCACGCCGAGGTCGCGCCCGGACAGGATCGCCTGGGTGGCGGCGAAGGAGGCCACCGCGATCAGCGCGCCGAGTGCGGTCATGACGGCGGCGACGACGGCGGCCTTGGCCGCCATCACCGCCCCGCGCGCCGGGACGGCGGCGAACGTCACGCGGATGAGCCCGGTGGCGTACTCGCCGGTCACGGTGGTGGCGCCGAGGGCCCCTGCGGCGAGTACCAGGAGGGTGGCGGCGTTTCCGGTGAAGGCCTCCTGCAGCGCGATCCCGTCGCGGACGAAGTCGGCCCGGCTCGCCGCGTCCCGGGACGTCCAGTAGCGGTAGGTGTCGTAGGCCGTACCGGCGTTGAAGCCGACGACGGCGAGGAAGACGACCGCGTACGCCCACGGGGTGGAGCGCAGCGACCACAGCTTGAGCCACTCGGCGGCCAGCAGGTCGCGGAAGCGGGCGCGGGGCTCGGCGGGCGCGTCGGCGGCCGCGGCACGGGACGACGGGGTCGGGGGCGCGGTCAGGGGTGTGGTCATCGGGTCTCTCCGGTACGGGGACGGGGCGCGCCCGTGCGGGCGGGGGGCGCGCTCGTGAGGAATTCGGCGCTGTCGGCGGTCAGTTGCATGAAGGCGTCCTCCAGGGACGCCTGGCGGGCCACCAGTTCGTGCAGGGGCAGGGCGTGCTGGCAGGCCAGGTCGCCGATCCGGGCGGTGTCGAGGCCGGTCACGGTCAGGCCCCGGCCGTCCTCGGCCACCGTCGCGCCCGCGGCCCTCAGCACCCGGGCCAGGTCCCGCGCGCGAGGCGTGCGTACATGGACACCCCCGCCCGTGCCGCGGGCCGCGAACTCCGCGAGGCTCTCGGCCGCGATGAGGCGGCCGCGGCCGATGACGACCAGGTCGTCGGCGGTGTGCTCCATCTCCGACATCAGATGGCTGGAGACGAACACGGTGCGCCCCTCGTCGGCCAGGCGCCGGAACAGGCCGCGCACCCACAGCACCCCTTCCGGGTCGAGGCCGTTGAGCGGCTCGTCGAAGAGGAGCACCGGCGGGTCGCCGAGCAGCGCGGCGGCGATCCCCAGGCGCTGCTTCATGCCCAGCGAGAAGCCGCCGACGCGGCGCCGGGCCGCGTCGCCGAGGCCGACGTCGGTGAGGACCTCTTCGACGCGGCGGCGCGGAATCCGGTGGGAGCGGGCGAGCACCGCCAGGTGCGCGGCGGCGGTGCGGCCCCCGTGCACGTCCCCGGCGTCGAGCAGCGCGCCCACGTGGCGCAGGCCGCGCGGCCGGTCGCGAAAGCGGCGGCCCTCGACGGTGACGGTGCCCGCGGTCGGGTCGTTCAGGCCGAGGATCATGCGCAGCGTGGTGGACTTGCCCGCGCCGTTGGGCCCGAGGAACCCGGTGACGCGGCCCGGCCGGACGGTGAAGGTCAGCGCGTCGACGGCCGTGGTGGCGCCGTACCGCTTCGTCAGTTCCCTGGTTTCGATCACGGGTCCCACGCTGCCGTGGGCCGGGCGCGTCCGGCATCGGACCGGAGCAGACACTTGCCGGCGCGCCGGTGTCGACCAGGGGTGTACACCCCTGGTCCGATGACCGCTGTCGATCATCTGGCTACGATGCCGGGCATGTCCGCGACACCGGCTCCACCCCTGCTCAAGCGTCTGTCCCCCGGCGCCTGGACGACCCTGGCGTGGTGCGCGGGCACGGCGCTCACGTTCCTGATCCGGTTCCGCCTTCCCGGCGAGTCGGAGCCCTCGGTGATACGGGGAGTCCTCTTCCTGCGCTGGGACGGCCTGCTCGTGCTCGCCGTCGCCACCGCCGTCACCGTGCGCGGCGCCACCCTGCTGGCCCGTCGCCCGCTGGCGGGGCTCACCCTGCTGCTCCTCGGCTCCGTCCTCGGCGCGAACCCCCTGAGCGTGGCCGAGATACCGCTCCAGCAGTTCCTCGCGGTCGACGCCGCGCTGTACTTCGTCGCGGCGGCGCGGCGCGGGCGCACCCGGCTCGTCGCCCTCGGCATGGCCCTCGGCACCCTGGCCGGGTACCTCGCCTTCCGGCTCCTGAGCGGCTGGACCGTCGGCACCTCCGCCGAGCTGACCGTCGCGCTCACCGCCGTCATCGCCTGGCTGCTCGGCCGGGCGGCGCACGAGGCCCGCGCGCACGCCGAGCAGGTGCGCGTCCAGGCGGCCGCGCGGGCGGTCACCGACGAGCGGCTGCGGATCGCGCGCGAGCTGCACGACGCGGTCGCGCACACCATCGGCATCGTCGCCCTCCAGGCCGGGGCCGCGCGCCGCGTCATCGACACCCGCCCCGAGCTGGCCCGCGAGGCCCTCGGCGCGGTGGAGACCGCGAGCCGCGACACGCTGGCGGGCCTGCGCCGGATGCTCGGCGCGCTGCGCCAGGCCGAGCCGGGCAAGGAAGCCGGGGCGGCGCCGCTCGACCCGGCTCTCGGCCTCGCGGACGTCAACCGGCTCGCCGCGCGCACGACGGCCGCCGGGGTCCGCGTCGACGTGCGCTGGCTGGGCACGCCCCGGCCGCTGCCGCCTGAGGTCGACGTGTCCGCGTACCGGATCATCCAGGAGGCCGTCACCAACGTGGTGCGGCACGCGGGCACCGCGTCCTGCCGGGTGACCGTGGAACGGCGCGCCAAGGAACTCACACTTGAGGTCGTCGACGACGGGAAGGGCGCGGGCGCGGTGGACGGCGAGGGCTACGGGCTGCTCGGCATGCGGGAGCGGGTGAGCCTGCTGCACGGCGAGTTCTCGGCGCGCCCGTGCCCCGGCGGCGGCTTCCGGGTCGCGGCCCGCCTGCCCGTTCCCGCGGGTGCGCGATGACGGTCCGGGTGCTGCTCGCCGACGACCAGCCGCTGGTGCGCACGGCCCTGAGCATGGTCATGGCCGAGGCCGGGGATCTGGAGGTCGTCGGCGAGGCCGGGGACGGCGAGGAGGCGGTGCGGCTCGCCGGGGAACTGGCGCCGGACGTCGTCGTGATGGACATCCGCATGCCCGGCACGGACGGCATCGAGGCCACCGCGCGGATCACGGCGTCGGGCTCGGCGACCCGGGTCGTGGTCCTGACGACGTTCGATGACGACGACTACGTGTACGGGGCGCTGCGCGCGGGCGCCTCCGGGTTCCTCGTCAAGGACATGGCCCTGGACGACATCCTGGGCGCGGTCCGCGTCGTCGCCGCCGGGGACGGGCTGATCGCACCGAGCGTCACCGGCCGCCTCATCAAGGAGTTCGCCGAGCGCCCGGCCGCCGTGCCCGAGCCGGAGCCGCCGCGGATCGAGGGCATCACCGACCGGGAGCGCGAGGTCCTCGCCCTGGTCGGCGGCGGCCTGTCCAACACCGAGATCGCCGAGCGCCTGTGCCTCAGCGTCGCCACCGCGAAGACGTACGTGACCCGGCTGCTCGCCAAGCTCGGCGCCCGCGACCGGGTGCAGCTGGTGATCATCGCGTACGAGACGGGGCTCGTGGCGCGGTCGCGGTGACGTGAGCCGACGGGACCGATGGCTCACTCAGCGTCACAATGGGGGCGTGGAGTGGTTCACGGCGGACGGCTACTGGCTGAGCCGCCTGGTCTTCCAGCGCGTCCTCGCCGCGGTGTATCTCCTCGCCTTCCTCGGCGCCGCGCTGCAGTTCCGCGCGCTCATCGGGGAGCGCGGCATGCTGCCGGTGCCCCGGTACGTGGCGCGGGTGCCGTTCCGGCGGGCGCCGAGCCTGTTCCACCTCGCCTACTCGGACCGGCTCTTCGCGGGCTGCGCCTGGACGGGCTGCGCGGTGTCGGCGGCGCTGCTCGCGGGCGCGGACGGGTGGCTGCCGCTGGGGGCGGCGATGGCGCTGTGGCTGGTGCCGTGGGTGCTGTACCAGTCCATCGTGAACGTGGGGCAGACCTGGTACGCCTTCGGCTGGGAGTCGCTGCTCCTGGAGGTCGGCTTCCTCGCCGTGTTCCTGGCGGGCGACGACGTCGGGCCGCCGGTGCTCGTGCTCCTGCTGCTGCGCTGGGTGCTGTTCCGCGTGGAGTTCGGCGCGGGTCTTATCAAGATGCGCGGGGACGCCTGCTGGCGCAAGCTGACCTGTCTGTACTTCCACCACGAGACGCAGCCGATGCCGGGCCCCCTGAGCTGGTTCTTCCACCGCCTGCCGCGCCCGCTGCACCGGGTGGAGACGGCGGCCAACCACGTCACCCAACTCGCCGTGCCCTTCCTCCTTTTCACCCCGCAGCCGGTGGCGACGGGCGCGGCGTGCCTGATGGCCGTCACCCAGCTGTGGCTGGTGCTCTCCGGCAACTTCGCCTGGCTGAACTGGCTGACGATCGCGCTCGCCCTGTCGGCCGTCGACTTCCGCCTCTTCCTCGGCGACGCGGCGCGGCCGCCACCGGGCCTCGCCGCGCCCCCGCTCTGGTACGAGGTCCTGGTGTGCGCCGTCACCGCGCTAGTCCTCGGCCTCAGTCACCGCCCGGTGCGCAACATGCTGTCGCGGCGGCAGGTCATGAACACCTCCTTCGACCCGCTGCACCTGGTCAACACCTACGGCGCGTTCGGCAGCGTCAGCCGCGTCCGCCAGGAGGTGGTGATCGAGGGCACGGCGGACCCCCGGCCGCGTCCTGACTCCGAGTGGCGCGCGTACGGCTTCAAGGGCAAGCCGGGCGACCCGCGCCGCTGGCCACGCCAGTTCGCCCCGTACCATCTGCGGCTCGACTGGCTGATGTGGTTCGCCGGGCTCTCCCCCGCCTACGCGCGCTCCTGGTTCGGACCGCTGGTGGAGCGGCTCCTGGAGGGCGACCGGGACACCCTGCGGCTGCTGCGCCACTGCCCCTTCCCGGACCGCCCGCCGCGATATGTGCGGGCGCGCGTGTACCGCTACCGCTACACGACGTGGCGGGAGCTGCGCGCGAGCGGCGCGTGCTGGGAGCGCGACTACGTACGGGAGTTCCTGCCGCCGACGCGGCTCGGGGCGGGTGCCGCGCGGGAGCCCTGAAGGGCCCCGGGCGGCACGGCGGCCGCCTCACCAGGCCGTCGTCGGAGCGGCTTCCTTGGGGTTCGGGCCGTAGGTGTTGGCCGGTGCGCTGTCCTGGGCGAACATCACGATCAGGGCGATCCAGCCGATCACCGGCACCAGGAACAGCAGCAGCCACTTGGCCGTGCGGCTGGTGTCGTGCAGGCGCCGGGCGCCGACGGCGATGCCCGGCACGAGCACCGCGAGGCTGTAGATCCCCTGGAGGATGAAGCCGGTGCCGATCGCCAGGTCGATGAGCGCGAGCGCGATCCCGATGACCCCGCTGATCAGCGAGAACATCCAGTACTCCGCGCGTCGCGCGCGCCCGTCGAAGTCGGCGTACTTCCTGAGCACGTCCACGTACCAGTGCATCGCGTCCCCCTTTGTCCCGCTGTACCGCGCTGGGCGCGGTCCTCACGAGACCGCGCCGAGAAGGCGAAGGTAGGGCTTCGGGCGGTCCCGGTCAGCGGTGCGTTCCGCTCAGCGGAACGGATTCCCGCGGCGGTCCCGCCTCGACAACGTAGGGCTGTACGTCTCCGGCGCCAACCCCTGCTGTCAGCCCGGCTCGGGGAGTCCGTAGACGCGTCGCGCGGTGCCCGCGAACACCGCGTCGCGCTCGGCCGCGGCGAGGTCCGCCGTCAGCGCCCGTGCCGCGTCGACGACGTCGCCGTAGGAGGCGGCCAGTGTGCACACCGGCCAGTCCGAGCCGAACATCAGCCGCTCGGGGCCGAAGGCGTCAAGGACGGTCCGCGCGTACGGCCGCAGCCCGGCCACCGTCCAGGACTCCCAGTCCGCTTCGGTGACGAGGCCGGAGAGCTTGCACACGGTGTTCGGCAGCGCGGCGAGGACCCGCACGGACGACGCCCAGGGTTCGAGGCCGCCGGAGGCGACGGGCGGCTTGCCCAGGTGGTCGAGCACGAAGGTGAGGTGCGGCAGCCGCGCGGCCGCCTCGGCGCACACCGGCAGCTGGTGGGGGCGGACCACGAGGTCGTAGACGAGGCCCGCGTCCGCCACGGCGGCCAAGCCCCGGCGCACGTCCGCGCGCAGCAGCCACCCCGGGTCGGGTTCGGACTGCACCTGGTGGCGGATGCCCACCAGGTGCTGCCCGCCCGGCCCTGCGGCGAGCGCAGCGAGGGCGTCGGCGACGTCGGGCCGGGTCAGGTCGGTCCAGCCGACGACCCCGGCGACCAGGTCGCTGGCGGCGGCCAGGGCCAGGAACTCCGGGGTATCCGCGGCCTCGGTGACGGTCTGGACGAGGACGGTGGCACCGACGCCCGCGGCACGGGCGTGCGGCGCGAGGTCGCCGAGGGTGAAGGTCCGCCGCAGCGGCGCGAGGGCGGGCCCGGTGATCCAGTCCTGGTCGCGCACCGCGAGGTCCCACACGTGGTGGTGGGCGTCGACGAGGGCCGCGCTCATGGCAGTTCCCAGACGACGGGCAAGGCCGCTCGGGCGCCGTCGGCGGAGTAGTCGTGGGCGTCGTCGAGCAGCTCGGCCATGCGGGCCTGCCAGGCGACGTTCACGGGCAGGTGCTCCAGTTCCGCGAGGAGCCTGGCGTAGTCGTCGCACTCCACGACGTGGAACAGGTCGGTTCGGCTGCGCCAGATCGTCCACGACGTGGCGCCCGCCGCGCGGATCGCGGCGGTGAGCGCGGGCGGGACCTCGCGGTGGGCGGCCTCATAGGCGTCGATCCGGTCGGCGCGGACCGTGGTGCGCAGGGCGACTCTCACGACGGCTCCTCTCCCGGTACGGGCACGTGCGGCGGCAGCAGCCCTTCGGCCCGCGCCTGTGTCCAGAAGTCGGCGGGGACGGGCGTCGCGAACGCCTCGGCCGCGTCGTCGACCTGACCGGGCGCGCGGACGCCGACGAGAACGCTCGCGACGGCCGGGTGCCCGAAGGGGAAGGCGAGGGCGGCGGCCCGCAGCGTGGTGCCGTGCCGGGCGGCGAGCGCCTTCAAGGAGCGGGCCCGGCCGAGGAGTTCGACGGGGGCCCGCCGGTAGTCGTAGCGGGCCCCGTCCTTGGGGTCGGCGAGCAGGCCGGAGTTGAACACGCCGCCGATGACGACCGACACGCCGCGCTCGTGGGCGGCGGGAAGGAGCGCGGGCAGCGCCTGGTGGTCGAGGAGGGTGTAGCGGCCCGCACACAGCACGGCGTCCACGTCGGTGTCGCGGACGAAGCGCGTCAGCATCGCGGCCTGGTTCATGCCCGCGCCGATCGCGCCGACGACGCCCTCGGCGCGCAGCCGCTCCAGGGCCGGATAGCCCTCGCGGAAGGCCTGTTCGCCGTGGTCGTCCGGGTCGTGGAGGTAGACGACGTCGACGCGGTCGAGGCCGAGCCGCGCCAGGCTGGACTCCAGGCAGCGGCGCACCCCGTCCGCGCTGAAGTCCCAGACGCGGCGGTGCGCGGCGGGCACGGCGAAGCCGCCGTCGGCGAGGTCGTCGCCCGCGGCCGCTCCCGTGACCGGCTCCAGGAGCCTGCCGACCTTCGTGGAGATCGTGTACGCGTCGCGGGGGCGCCCGCGCAGGGCGGCGCCGACGCGGCGCTCGGACAGGCCGAGGCCGTAGTGCGGGGCCGTGTCGAAGTGGCGGATGCCCGCGTCCCAGGCCGCGTCGAGGGCGCGCGCGGCGTCCTGGTCGCCGACCGGGGCGTAGAGGTTGCCGATGCCCGCGCCGCCGAAGGACAGCGCGCTCACCGTGACCTCGCCGTGCCCGATGCGGCGGGTGCCGATGCCGCTCACCGGGTGGCTCCCGGGCGCGGGCGCAGGCCCTGCATGCCGCCGTCGACGGCCAGGGCGGTGCCGGTAGTGGCGCCGGACAGGGGGCTCGCCAAGTAGGCGATGGCGCCCGCCACTTCGGCGGCGCTCACCAGGCGCCCTGTGGGCTGGCGCGCTTCGAGGGCGGCCCGTTCGGCGGCCGGGTCCGCGGCGGCGTCCAGGAGGCGGCCGACCCAGGGGGTGTCGACGGTGCCCGGGTTGACGCAGTTGACGCGGATGCCCTCGCGGACGTGGTCGGCGGCCATGGCGAGGGTCAGGGAGAGGACCGCGCCCTTCGACGCCGCGTACAGCGCGCGGCGCGGCAGGCCCGCCGTGGCCGCGATGGAGCAGGTGTTGACGATCGCCGCGCGGTCTGAGCGGCGCAGGTGGGGCAGGGCGGCGCGGGTGGTGCGCACGATGCCGAGGACGTTGACGTCGAGGACGGTGTGCCACTGGGCGTCGTCGTTGTCCTCGACGGTGCCCTGGGCGCCGATGCCCGCGTTGTTGACGAGCACGTCCAGGCCGCCGAGGTCGGCGGCGGCCGCCGCGACGGCGGCCCGTACGGCCGTGTCGTCGGTGACGTCGGCGGTGTACGCGCGCAGGGGCCCGGGGCCGTCCGGGGCGCGGTCGAGGACGGCGACGCGGGCGCCGCGCGCGGCGAGCAGGTCGGCGGTGGCCCGGCCGATGCCGGAGGCGCCGCCGGTGACCAGCGCGCTGAGTCCCTCGAAGTCCGTCATGCGGCGGCTCCTTTCCGCTGGGCGCGGTCGGCGGCCCAGAACGTGCCGTCGGGGTGGGTGAACCGGGCGATGGACTCGGCCCGCATCGTCGCCGAGAAGCCCGGGGCGGTCGGGGCCAGATAGTGCCCCGCGCGCAGCCGCACGGGGTCCACGAAGTGTTCGTGGAGGTGGTCGACGTACTCGATGACGCGGTTCTCGGTGGTGCCGGACAGGGCCACGTAGTCGAACATCGACAGGTGCTGGACGAGTTCGCACAGGCCGACGCCGCCCGCGTGCGGGCACACCGGGACGCCGAAGCGGGCGGCGAGCAGCAGGATGGCGAGGTTCTCGTTGACGCCGCCGACGCGGGCGGCGTCGATCTGCAGGACGTCGATGGCTCCGGCCTGGAGCAGCTGTTTGAACACGATGCGGTTCTGGACGTGTTCGCCGGTGGCCACCTTCACGGGGGCGACGGCCTCGCGGATCGCGGCGTGCGCGAGGACGTCGTCGGGGCTGGTGGGCTCCTCCACCCAGTACGGGTCGAACTCGGCGAGGGCGCGCGTCCACCGGATGGCCTCGTCGAGGTTCCAGCGCTGGTTGGCGTCGACGGCCAGGCGGACGTGGGGGCCGATGGCGGCGCGGGCGGCGCGGCAGCGGCGGACGTCGTCGGCGAGGTCGGCGCCGACCTTCAGCTTGATCTGGGTGAAGCCGTCGGCGACGGCCTGGCGGGCGAGGCGGGTGAGCTTCTCGTCGCTGTAGCCGAGCCAGCCGGGTGAGGTGGTGTAGCCGGGGTAGCCGTGCGCGCGCAGCTGGGCCTCGCGGGCGCCCGCGCCCGCGCGTCCGGAGCGCAGCAGGGCGAGCGCGTCGTCGGGGGTCATGGCGTCGGCGATGTAGCGGAAGTCGACCTGGGAGACGAGCCAGGCGGGGTCGGCGTCGGCGAGCAGCTTCCACAGCGGCCGCCGGGCGCGCTTGGCGGCCAGGTCCCAGACGGCGTTGACGACGGCGCCGGTCGCCATGTGCATCACGCCCTTCTCGGGGCCGAGCCAGCGCAGCTGGCTGTCGCCGACGAGGTCGCGGTGGAGGCTGCCGGGGTCGGCGCACAGGGCCTCGACGGAGCGGCCGACGACGTGGTGGCGCAGCGCGTCGACGGCGGCGACCTGCACGTCGTTGCCGCGTCCTATGGTGAAGGCGAAGCCGTGCCCTTCGAGGCCCGCGCCGCCGTCCTCGGCGTCGGTGCGCAGGACCACGTAGGCAGCCGAGTAGTCGGGGTCGGGGTTCATCGCGTCGGACCCGTCGAGCTCCCGGGAGGTCGGGAACCGTATGTCGTAGGTGTCGACCGCCGTGACGCGGCCGGGAGTCGGGGACACAGGGTGCCTTTCCGGCAGGGAACGAAGGGGGGCGGCGGCCTCAGTCCTGGGCGCGGCCCGTGGTGACGCGCGCGATCATCAGGGCGACGAGGATGATCCCGCCGTAGATGGCCTGGATCCAGAAGGACGGCACCTGGGCGAGCGTGAGCAGGTTCTGGACGACGCCGAGCAGCAGCACGCCGGTGAGCGCCCCGGCCATGGTGCCCTTGCCTCCGTCGAGGCCGATGCCGCCGATGACGGCGGCGGCGAACACCGTGAAGATCATGTTCTGGCCCTGGTTGGCGTTGATGGCGCCGACGTAGCCGGTCTGCATCAGGCCGCCGAGGGCCGCGAGCGTCCCGGCGACGACGAACACGCCGAGCATGACGCGGTCGACGCGGATGCCCGCGGCGCGGGCCGCGTCCGGGTTGCCGCCGATCGCGTACAGGGCGCGGCCGACGCGGTGGTACTTGAGCACGAGCCCGGCGGCGCCGAACGCGGCCGCCGCGATCCACACCGACATCGGCACTGTCAGGAACGTGGTGGTGGCGAGGGTGAAGAAGGACTCGGGCATGCCGAAGAGCGTCTTGCCCTCGGTGGCGCCGACGAGGACGCCGCGCAGGACGATGAGCATGGCGAGCGTGACGATGAAGGCGTTGAGCCGCAGCTTCACCACGAGGACGCCGTTGAAGCCGCCGATGACCGCGCCGACCAGGAGGATCGCGAGCAGCCCGACGGGCGCGGGCAGTTCGGTGCCGAATCCGGCCTCGGCCGCGGGCAGCACGAGCAGCGCGCCGACGGCGGGCGCGATGCCGACGACCGACTCCAGGGAGAGGTCGAACTTGCCGGTGATGAGGACGAGCGACTCGGCGAGGACGACCATCGCGAGGGCCGCGGACGCGCCGAGGACCGAGATGAGGTTCCGCTCGGTGAGGAACGAGTCGTTGACGAACGCGCCGAACACCATGAGCAGCAACAGCGCGGGAAGCAGGGCCAGTTCGCGGGCGCGCCGCAGCAGGGCCGCTCGGGCCTGCCGGCGGGCGGGGGCCCTGGGGGCGGCGGGCGGGGGCGCCTCGTCAGCCGTGTGGGTCACGGGTGTGCGGGGCGTGGGCGTGCGGGTCACGGGGGTGTCGGGCACGGGTGTGTCGGGCATGGGCGACTCCTTCGATGGAGGCGATCAGCTCGTGGTCGTGCCAGCCCGCGGGGTGCTCGGCGACGATCCGGCCGTGGAAGAGGACGAGGACGCGGTCGCAGCGCCGGAGGTCGTCGAGTTCGTCGGAGACGACGAGGACGGCGGTGCCGTCGTCGCGGGCCTGGTCGACGCGGGCCAGGAGGGACTCCTTGGACTTCACGTCGACGCCCGCCGTGGGGTTGATCAGGACCAGCAGGCGCGGTTCGCTGGCCAGCGCCCTGGCCATGACGACCTTCTGCGCGTTGCCGCCGGAGAGGTCGGACACGGGCTGGTCGGGGCCCTCGGCGTGGATGTCGAGCCGCTCGATGAGCCGGGCGGCGAAGCGGCGCTTGCGGTCGGTGGAGACGAAGCCGCCGCGGCCGATCCGGTCCAGGACGCCGAGGGTGGCGTTGTCGCCGATCGACAGGGAGAAGACCAGGCCCTGGCCGTGCCGGTCGCGCGGGACGCAGCCGACTCCGGCGCGCAGGGCGGCGGGCACGTCCCCGAACGGCAGGGGGACGCCGTCGAGGGTGGCGCCGCCGCCGGTCGGGGTGTGCAGACCGGCGAAGGACTCCGCGAGGTTGATCTTGCCGCTGCCGCTGGACCCGGCGAGCCCGACGACCTCGCCGCGCCGCACGCGCAGGTCGATGTCCGTGTACGAGGAACTGCTCAGGCCCCGCGCGTCGAGCAGGACGGGGGCGTCCGCGGGTACCTCGGTCCTGGCGTGGGCCCGGCTCTCGGTGAGCGTCTCGCCCGCCATGGCCTCCACGAGGGCGGCGCGCGGCAGGTCGGCGACGGGCGCGGTGGTGATCCAGCGGGCGTCGCGCAGCACGGTGACGGTCTGGCAGACCTCGTACACCTCCTGCAGGTGGTGCGAGATGAACAGGAAGGTGACGCCCGCGTCCTGGAGGGCGCGCATGCGGGCGAAGAGGCGCTCGATCTCGCGGTTGTCGAGCTGGGCGGTCGGTTCGTCGAGGACGATGAACCGGGCGCCGAAGCTCAGCGCGCGGGCGATCTCGACCATCTGGCGGTCCTCGACCTTGAGCTCCGCGGTGCGCGCTTCGGGGTCGACGCGCACGTCCCAGGTGTCAAGGACCCCGGCGGCCTCGGCCCGCAGCCTGCGCCAGCTGATGAGGCCGCCGCGGCCCTGGGGCTGCCGGTTGATGAACAGGTTCTCGGCGACGGTCAGTTCGGGGACGACGGTGGGCTTCTGGTACACGCAGGCGACCTTGCGGCGCCAGGCGTCGCGGTCGGCGAGCGGTGGCGCGCTCTCGCCGTCGAAGGCGAGGGTGCCCGCGTCCGGGGCCTGTAGTCCGGTGAGCAGGGAGACGAGGGTGGACTTGCCCGCGCCGTTGCGGCCGACGAGGGCGTGGGACTCGCCGGTGTGGACGGCGATGCGGCCGTCTTGGAGGGCCACGGTGGCTCCGTATCGCTTGACGATGCCGCGCGCCTCGGCGAGCGGCGGGCGCGGTGCGCTCTGGGGGCTCGTCGGGGTGCTCATCGGACCGCGTTGCCCCACAGCTCGGCGTCGTCGACGTTCTTCTTCGTGACGAGCGGGGCGGGCAGCTGGTCCTCCAGGTTGCCGCTCGGCAGCTTCACGATGGTGGAGCCGTGGTCGGTGGGACCGGGCTTGAACGTCTTCCCGTTCATGGCGGCCTTGATGTAGTGCATGCCGTACTTGGCGTAGGCGTCGGCGGGCTGGGAGACGGTGGCGTCGATCTGACCCTCGCGGATGGCGTCGAACTCCTGCGGGATGCCGTCGTTGGAGACGACCGTGATGTGGCCCTTCTCGCCGGTCTTGTGCAGCATCCCCTTGGACTTCAGCGTCTGCAGGGTGGGCGCGAGGTAGACCCCGCCCGCCTGGAGGTAGACGCCCTTGATGTCGGGGTGGGAGGTGAGCAGGGTGTCGAGCTTGGCGGCCGCGGTGTCCGACTCCCACTTGGCGGGGATCTCCAGGACCTTCAGGCGGGGATACTTGTCCTTGACGCAGCGGCGGAAGGCCTGGGAGCGGTCGCGGCCGTTGACGGACGCCAGGTCGCCCATGATCTGCACGACCTTGCCGCTGGGGACCTTCTTGCCCAGGTAGTCGCAGGCCTTGTGGCCGTAGGCGACGTTGTCGGCACGGACGACCATCGCGACCTTGCCCTTCTCCGGGGCGACGTCCACGGCGACCACGGGCACGCCCTTGCGTTCGGCCTGGTCGAGCCCGGCGGAGACGGCGGCGCTGTCCAGCGGGGCGACGACGAGGCCCTTGACGCCCTGGTTGAGCTGGTTGTTGATGTCGGTGATCTGCTGCGAGGGGTCGCTGTTGGAGTTGACGGTCTTCAGCGCCTCGACGTCCTCGGACTTCGCCATCTTCGGGACGTAGTCGTTGTACGACTGCCAGAACGGCGAGGTCAGCAGCGGCAGGATCACGCCCACCTTGCCCTCTCCCCCGCCGCCCGCTCCGCCGGTGTCCTTGGTGCTGCCGCAGGCACAGAGGACGAGGGCGGCGCAGGCCGC
The DNA here is from genome assembly GCF_056435225.1 of Streptomyces sp. NPDC043996. Taxonomy (NCBI): domain Bacteria; kingdom Bacillati; phylum Actinomycetota; class Actinomycetes; order Kitasatosporales; family Streptomycetaceae; genus Streptomyces; species Streptomyces sp. NPDC043996. Next base: position 368,077 of record NZ_JBWKEY010000008.1, read on the forward strand.
CGCCGCGGCGAGGCGGACCGCCCGGCTGCGGCAGGTGCTGCTGGAGTGGTTCCTGTTGGGGTGGTTCCGCACTGTGCTGCCGACCATCTGACGGCTCCTCATCGACCGGTATCGGGCGGGGCGAGCGGTGTCGAGCGGTGTCGAGCGGTGTCGAGTGGGGGGGGGGCGCGGGGGGGGCGCGGAGGCGAGCGGGGGCGAGCGGTTCCTGGCCGCGTCGTCGTGCGGCGGCTGGGCGAATATTTATCAGACCACTTCCCGCCCACAACACCCCTCGTCGCCAAGTTTTCCCGTATTCAAGCCGTAGTGGTCGGACCACCCGGCTGGCTAAACTGCGGCACCCGGCAAGTGAAGGAGCGTCATATGAACCAGGCCCCGCAGAGCGCCGTGCCCGCGCAGAAGGGCACCGTGACGCAGCGGGCCATCGAGCAGATCAAGGCGATGATCGCGGAGCGGCTCCTGGAGCCGGGCCAGCGCCTGCCCACGGAGCGGGACCTCGCGGCGCAGCTGGGCATCTCGCGCAGCTCCATGCGCGAGGCCATCCGGGCCCTGACCGTCCTCGGCGTCCTTCAGGCGCGGCACGGTTCGGGCATCTACGTCACGCAGTTGGAGGCCGGGGACCTCCTGGAGACGTTCGGCGTCGTCGCCGACCTGTCGCGCGGGCCGCGCCTCCTGGAGCTCCTTGAGGTCCGGCGCGTCCTTGAGTCCACGGCGACGGCGCTCGCGGCCGCCCGCATCACCCCTGAGCAACTGGCCGACGTGGAGGCGCACTTGGCGGCGATGAACGCCACCGACGACCCCGAGGAGATCCTCTCCCACGACCTGGCCTTCCACCGGACGATCGCCCTTGCCGCGGGCAACGACACGATGGCGGCGATCCTGGAGGGCCTGTCGTCACGCACCTTCCGGGCCCGGGTGTGGCGCGGCTACCAGGAGGAGGGCGCCTTCGCACGCACCCGGCGCGAGCACGCCCGCATCCACCGGGCGCTCGTGGCCCGCGACCCGGAGGCGGCACGGGCCGCGGCGGCCGCGCACGTGGGGGAAGTGGAGGCGTGGCTGCGGGGGCGGTAGCGCCCGTCGCGCGGCTCAGTCCACGTCCACGTCGTCGAACACCTCCAGCATCCGCGTCAGGACGTGCACGCAGGCGGCCACGTCGGCCTCGGTGACGTCGGCGCGCATCCGCCGCATCACGGCGTGCTCGCGCGCGATCGTCGCCGCGATCGCCGCCTCGCCTCGCGGGGTGAGCCGGATCAGGGACGACCTGCGGTGGGCGGGGTTCGCGGCGATCTCGACGAAGCCGTCCGCCGCCGCGTCGTTCACCATGCGCTGGACGAACTGACGGCTGAGGGACTGCGCCCGGCCCATCTGCGGGACGGTCATGGGGCCGTTCACGCGCAGCAGGGCGAGGACCCCGCGCACCCCCACGGACAGCCCCTCAAGCGGCTCGGACTGCTCCACCTTGCGCATCACGCGCCGGTACAACGGCCCCACCAGGTCAAACACCTCGGTGAGCCGGTGGGCGAGTTCGTCGGGGCCGAGCGCGGCGTCGGCGGTCATGGACTCTTCGGACATCCCCTCATCATGACACCCAGGTTCTCACTGTGACACCTGAGTACCCATCACGACAACCCAGTTGCCATTCCTCATCAACTTTGACACTTTGGTTGTCATGACTGACGCTTCTGTTGTGTACGAGGCGCGCGGTGACCAGCTGCGCGCGTTCCCCACCCAGGACGGCACGCTCGCCTACCACGACACCGGCGCGGGCGAACCGGTGGTGCTCCTCCACGGCGGTTTCCTCGACCACCGCATGTGGGACGACCAGATCGCGGTGCTCGCCCGGCACCACCGGGTCATCGCCCCGGACGCCCGCGGCCACGGCGCGTCCGCGAACGCGACCGTGCCGTTCCGCCAGACCGACGACCTGGCCGCGCTCCTGCGCCATCTCGACGTCGGCCCCGCGGTGCTCGTCGGGCTCTCGATGGGCGCGGGCATCGCGGTCGACACCGCCCTTGAACACCCGGACCTCGTCAGCGACTTGGTGGTCGTCGGCGCGGGCACCAGCGAGCCCGAGTTCACCGACCCGTGGGTCACCGCCATCCAGGCCGAGTGGGCCAGGGCCACGGCCGCCGGGGACGCCGAGGCGTTCGTCGACGCGACGATGCTGTTCGCGGCGGGCCCGCGCCGCACCCTCGCCGACGTCGACCAGGACGTCGTACGGCGCCTGCGGGAGATGACGGAGCGGACCGTCGCCAAGCACAGCGGCGCCGAGCCCTCGCTGCTCGTCCCCGTCACCGACACCTGGGCCCGCGCCGCCCGGCTCCCCGTCCCCGTCCTGGCCGTCACCGGCGAGCTGGACACGGCCGACAACACCGCCATGGCCGAACGCCTGGCCCACTCCGTGCCCCGGGGCCGCACCGCGTCCGTCGCGGGCACCGCGCACTACCCGAACATGGAACGGCCGGACGTCTTCCACGCGTTGCTGTGGGACTTCCTGACATCAGAGCGCTGACGCGCCGCCGGTCAGCCCGCTCGCCCCGCCGCGTCGTGCAGGTGCGCGACCATCCAGAACTCGGCGACCCGCTCCCCGACCCCCGTCATCACCATGACCAGGTCGGACATGATGTCCGGCAGACAGCCCGGGAGCACGTCCGGCACGACGCGGTCGGCGAGCACACGGAACGCGATGGCCTGGCGGAGGACCAGGTGCGCGGGGCTCTCCCAGGCGGGTTCGAAGTCGTCGCCCTCCTCCTCGTACATCGCGCGGGCCCGCGCGCGGTACGTGTCGGACGCGGCGGTGAGCTCGTCACGCAGCCGCGCCCTCGCGGCGGACGGCATCCCGTCCGCTACGAGGGCCGCGGCGGCCAGCGGGTGGCCGTCTATCTGTGCGTGCGCCAGGGCGAGTTCGAGGGCGTGCCGGCGCATCCGCCCCCGCTGCGCGGGCCCCAGGTCCGCCAGATAGCCCGCGAAGGGCTCCCGCTTCAGCAGCGGCGAGTCCACGAGCGACTGCGGCAGCACGTACTCCGGCACCGGCTCGACCTCCACGACGCGGTGCGGGCCCCGCACCCACGCCGCGTCGAACCGCGCGCCCGTCGCACGCTCGACGGCCACGAGGCTGGAGCCCCACCCCGGGCGGATCCCCAAGGCCAGGCCTTCCAGGAAGGGTTCCCAGGCGCCGGGGCGCGCGCCGAACGCGTCCTCGGGCACCAGCACGTCGAGCGCGGACGAGACGAGTCCGTCCTCGGCCAGGCTGAGCCGGTTCGCCCCGCTGACGTTCCAGAAGGCGCTGGCGGTGCGGCCGAGGCGCGAGAGCGGACGGAGCACCTCCTCACGGCCGCCCTCATGCTGGCTGTTCTCCACGACGACGACCGTCGGGCCCGAGCGGGACACCACGATCGCGCCGCCGTCCTCATCCTCGCGCAGATCCTCAAGCCGCATGGGCCGGGCCCGCCCGGGGTCGCCGCCGAAGAGCCGGATCACGGCGTCCTCGTCAACGCCGCGCACGGCCGTGAACGTGGCCGCCTCGTCCAGCCCCAAGTCGGTGAGGAGGGCGTCGAGTTGTTCGGGTGAGGTCATGTCGGGATTGTCGCCGCCGCCACTGACAACACCGCCTCACCGGGGGCCGGAGCTCACAGACCGACCGTCGCCAGCGCCGGGCGGAAGGCCGTCAGGGCGCCGGGCACCGGCTGTGGCGGGGTCCATGTGCTGGTGGGGTGGCGCCTGCTCCACCAGACGCGCTCGTCGCCGCCCGCGCCCTTCCAGGTCAGGTAGAGGAACTCGGAGTGGACGGCGAGGGCCGGGCCGACGCTGCTGAGGGCGCCGGGAACCGGCTGGGGCGTCGTCCAGGACGTGGAGTTGGCGAAGAGCTGGCTCCACCAGACGCGTTCGTCGCCCCCCGCGCCCTTCCACGCCAGGTACAGGCCGCCCCCGGGCGGCCCCGCGAGCGCGACCCCGGCGCTGCTGAACGCCCCCGGCACCGGCTGCGCGCCCGTCCAGTCGTTGGTGCCGGTGGTGCCGCCCCGGTAGGTGTTCCAGAACACGCGCTCGTCCCCGTCGACGCCCTTCCACGCCATGCGCGGCACGCCATAGGTGCCGATGTGGTCGACCGCGAGGGCGGGCCCGAAGCCGGTGAGGGCGCCGGGGACGACCTGCGCCCCCGACCAGCCGCCGTAGCGGCTGTTCCAGAAGATCCGCTGGTCCCCCGTGACGCCCTTCCACGCCATGAACACCCCCGCGTACGGGGCGAGCGCCGGACCGACGCTGGTGAGGGCGCCCGGCACGGGCTGCGGACCCGACCAGGACGCGCCGTCCCCGTATGACCACCAGACGCGCTCGTCGCCCCCGGCGCCCTTCCACGCCAGGTGCAGCGAGCCGCCGGAGACGCCCGCGAGGGCGACGCCCGCGCTGCCGAACGCGCCGGGCACCGGCTGCGCGCCGGACCAGCCGCCGTCACCGCGCACGCCGTTCCAGAAGATCCGCTGGTCGTCACCGAGCCCACGCCAGGCCATGAACGTGCTGCCGTCGCTCGGGGCCCGCCCGCCGCGGGCCGAGCGCCCGGCCGCGGTCGGCGCCGCGGCCCCCAGGACACCAGCGGCCACCGCGGCCGCCGCACCCGCGCGCAGCACGCCGCGGCGACCCGGTAAGGCGTCTCTCTGCGACTCGTTCATCGTTCTCCCTCGGTCCGTGGAAGCCGTCGCCACGCCCGCGCACGGGAGCACGCGGGCGTGTCGACTATGCCGAGGGGCGCCCGGGAGAGGCCAGCGAAGGTCCGCTGAGCGGAACAGCGGTCTCCTCCGCCTCGGGACGACCACGCGAAGGGACGGCCCCGTCAGCCCCTGCGCACCCGCAGCGTCACCAGCTCGAACGGGCGCAGCGACACGGCGAGGGCGTCCCCGTCGCGCTCGGGCGCCTCGGCTCCGGCCAGGGGCCGCTCCAGCAGGTCCGTCACCTCGACGCCTGCGGCGTCGAAGTCGCACCACAGCCTGGTGCGGGCGCGTCCGCCACGGGCCTCGTGGAAGCGGACGACCACATCGCCGCTGCCGTCGTCGGCGAGCTTGACGGCCGTGATGACCACGGCGTCGTTGTCGGCGGTGACCAGCGGAGCGACCTCCGTGGCCCCTCCGGTGACCCGCCGCTCGGGCAGGTTCACGCGGTAGCCCTCGCGCACCGCGTCCAGGATGTGCGCCCCGGGCACCAGCGCGTGCCGGAAGCGGTGGACGCCCTGGTCGGTCTCGGGGTCGGGGAAGCGCGGCGCGCGAAGCAGCGACGCCCGCACGGTGGTGGTCGTACCCCCGTCGTCCTCCCGCACGGTGCGGGTCACGTCGTGGCCGTACGTCGAGTCGTTGACCAGCGCCACGCCCCACCAGCCGGGCTCGTCCAGGTGCACGAACCGGTGGTTGCACGCCTCGAACTTGGCGGCCTCCCAGCTGGTGTTGGTGTGGGTGGGCCGGTAGAAGTGCCCGAACTGCGTCTCGGAGGCGTACCGCTCGGCGCGCAGGTCGAGCGGGAAGGACAGCTTGAGGAACTTCTCCGTCTCGTGCCAGTCGACCTCGGTGTCGATGTCGAGCCGGTGCTGGCCGGGCGCGAGGGTCAGCACCTGCGTCATCGTGGAGTCGCCGAAGCGGCGCACGACGCGGACGGACGCGCCGTCGCCGGGCGCCACCTCCGCCGCCTCCGTCAGATCCGTGACCGTGTGGCGGTAGAACTCGTCGACGTCCCACGCGTCCCACATGTTCGGGAAGTCGGCGTGCAGCTGCGGCAGGTTCGCGGCCTGCCCCGGCGCGACCGTCTCCCGCTCCACGACGAGGTCGTACGCGGAGACCACCAGGCCGCGCGCGTCGATCTCCACCCGCAGCAGTCCGTTGTCCAGGACGTGGCCGCCGTCCGCGCGGGCGGCGATCGTCGACGTCCCCCGGGGCTCGGGGGCCTTGGCACCGCCCGCGGGCACGCCCTCAAGGGTGTGAGGCGTGGAGTTGAAGAGCAGCGTGCGGGAGCCCTCGCCCGCGAGGGCCCGCTGGGCGGCGTCGATGATCGCGTTGAGATCGTCCGCGAGGGCCGCGTACGTCGCACGGGCCTCGCGGTGCACCCAGGCGATCGACGAGCCGGGCAGGATGTCGTGGAACTGGTGCAGCAGGACCGTCTTCCAGATCCGGTCCAACTCCTCGTACGGATACGGGAATCCGGCCCGGACCGCGGCCGTCGCCGCCCACAGCTCCGCCTCCCGCAGCAGGTGCTCGCTGCGGCGGTTGCCCTGCTTGGTGCCCGCCTGGCTGGTCAGCGTCGCGCGGTGCAGCTCCAGATAGAGCTCGCCCACCCACACCGGCGCGTTCGGATACTCGGCCTCGGCCTTCTCGAAGAACTCCGCCGGACTCTCCCACTGAACGGTCGGCGAGCCCTCCAGGTTCCTCATCCGGCCCGCCTTCGCGATCATCTCGCGGGTGGTGCCGCCGCCCCCGTCGCCCCAGCCGGTGGGCGCGAGCGAGTGCCGGGCGACGCCCTTGTCCTTGAAGTTCCGCGCGGCGTGGGCGATCTCGCTGCCCTTCATGGCGCAGTTGTAGGTGTCGACCGGCGGGAAGTGCGTGAAGATCCGGGTGCCGTCGATGCCCTCCCACTGGAAGGTGTGGTGCGGGAACTTGTTGGTCTGCGACCAGGAGATCTTCTGCGTGAGCAGCCACTTGGACCCGGCGGCCTTGATGATCTGCGGCAACCCGGCGGCGAAGCCGAAGGTGTCCGGCAGCCAGGCCTCGTCGTTCTCGACGCCGAACTCCTCCAGGAAGAACCGCTTGCCGTGCACGAACTGACGGGCCATCGCCTCCGAGCCCGGCATGTTCGTGTCCGCCTCCACCCACATGCCGCCCGTGGGCACGAACCGCCCGTCGGCGACGGCCTTCTTCACCCGCGCCCACACCTCGGGCCGGTGCTCCTTCACCCACGCCCACTGCTGCGCCTGCGACATGGCGAAGACGAAGTCCGGGTCGTCCTCGAGGAGCGCGGTCATGTTGGAGGTGGTACGGGCCACCTTGCGCACCGTCTCGCGCAGCGGCCACAGCCACGCCGAGTCGATGTGCGCGTGGCCGACGGCGCTGACCCGGTGCGCGGAGTCGTGCGCGGGCGCGGCGAGGACCTCCGCCAGGCAGGCGCGGGCCGCGGCGGCCGTGCCGTTCACGTCCTGGAGGTCCACGGCGTCCAGGGCGCGGTCGACCGCGCGCAGGATCTCGTGGCGGCGCCCTCCGTCCTCGGGCAGCTCCGCCATCAGCTCGCCGAGGACCTCCAGGTCCATGACGAGCTGCCACACCGTCTCGTCGAAGACGGCGAGGTCCATGCGCTCCAGTCGGTACTGCGGCTCGCTGCCCGCCGTCTCCTTGTCGCCGAGCTGGGTCGGCAGGAAGGGGTGGTAGTCGAGGATGACGGGGTTGGAGGCGGCCTCCACGCGCAGGTCCACCGTCTCGCCGCCCTCGGCGGGGGCGGCGATCCGCACCCACTGGTTGCGGGGGTTGAGGCCCTTCACGGGGGTGCCGTCGGGGCGGTAGACGAGGCCCTCGCACTGGAAGCCCGGCATGTTCTCGTCGAAGCCGAGGTCGAGGATCGCCTCCACGGTGCGGCCCGCCCAGGCGGCCGGGACCGTGCCCTTCACGTGGAACCAGCTGGTGCCCCAGGGGGCGCCCCAGCGGGCGCCCGCCGCGGTGGGCTCCGGCGTCGCGGCGATGCCTTCCGCCACGGGGACCGGCTCGCCCGGGGCGTTCCAGACGGCCACCTCCAGGGGGATGGACTCCGGGTAGACCGCCGGGCGGATCCGCTCGTCGAGGACGCGCTTGAGCCGGCCTTCTATGAGCTTGCGGTTGTCGTGCATGCGGGATGTCTCCATAGGTCGTCGCAGGTGGGTGGCTGAGGCGGGGGCCCTGCCGGGGGCCTCCCCAATCCCGCCCCTTTCCCGAAACCAGGGGGCTCCGCCCCCTGGACCCCCGTTTATCGCCGCTCCGCGGCTCGTCCTCAAACGCCGGACGGGCTGAAGATCCCCGGCCGTGGCTGAGACGGATTTCAGCCCGTCCGGCGTTTGAGGACGAGGCCGAAGGCCGATTGCTTTGAGCGGGGGAACGGGGGCAGCCGCACCCGGAGCGGGAAGGGGCGGGCCTGGGGCGCCCCGCGAGGGATCAGGCCAGGCGGCGGTCAGAGGACGTCGGCCGGGCGGATCACCTCCGTGATGCCGCGCTCCGCCAGGTACCCCCCGTCCCCGGCCCGTTCGGCGAGAACGAGCGCGGGCCGCACCCCCTCCCCCACCAGCCGAGCGAACGCCTCGAAGACGGCCCCACCGGGAGCACACACGGAGCGCCGCGAGGCACGGGGGCCGACATCGACCACCACGGCCGTGCTCCGCACCGCGGGCGCAGGCCACCGCTCCTTCGCGAGCCGCGCCAACGCGGCCCCGGCGGGCTTCACCCTGCCCTCGTTCGTCAGCAGGCCGAGGTTGTACTCGAGTTCGGGGAAGTCGGCCAGGGAGCGCGACACGTCGTGGGAGCACCACCACGTCACGCCCCACACGTCCGCGCAGTCGAGCGCGGCGCTCACGGTGGCCTCGGTGAACACGGCCGCGTGCTCCGCCGGGATGAGCGGGGCGGGCGCGCCGACCTCCTGGAGCCACACGGGCCGCCGCGGGTCGAGGGCCCACGCCTTGGACAGCTCGATGAGGTACGCGGCGTGCTGCCCGGTGGCGACGCCGTCGCGCCCGTGCCGCTGCGCGGTGCCGTTGAACACCCAGGAGTGCACGGCGGTGACGGAGCCGAGCCGCGCGGCCTGCGCGGGGGTGAAGGGCTGGTCGTCCTGGTACCAGGCGGCGTCGTACTCGGCGTGCAGGTGGAGCCGCCCGGGGGCGCCCTCCTCGCACGCGTCGAGCACCTGCCGCAGCCAGGCTTCGGCCTGCTCCTGGGTGATGCGGTCGGGGTCGGGGTGCGGCCCTGAGGCGAACTGGTTGATCTCGTTGCCGATGGTCATGCCGATGAAGTTGGGCCGGTCCGCGAGGGCGGCGGCCAGGGTGCGCAGGTACTCCCGCTGGCCGGAGACCACGTCCGGGTCGGTGAAGAGGTTGCGCCGGTGCCAGGTCTGGGTCCAGGCGGGCAGGAAGTCGAAGCTGGACACATGGCCCTGGAGGCCGTCGACGTTGACGTCGAGCCCGCGCTCGGCGGCGGCGTCGGCGAGGGTGACGAGCTGCTCGACGGCGCGCGGGCGGATCAGAGTGCGGTTGGGCTGGAAGTACGGCCAGATCGGGAACACCCGGATGTGGTCGAGGCCGAGCGCGGCGATGGCGTCGAGGTCACGGCGTACGGCGTCGGGATCGAAGTCGAGCCAGTGGTGGAACCACCCTTCGCTCGGGGTGTAGTTGGCGCCGAAGCGGGGCGGCGCGGCGGGGGCCGTACCGGAGGTTTCTTCTGACGTCATGCGGATCCTGGTTCTCCAGAACGTGTCCGAGGACGTGCCCGAGGACGGACGTGCCCGAGGACGGTGCGGGTGGTGCGGGCGGGTGTCAGCCCTTGACCGCGCCCTCGCCGACCCCGCGGAAGAAGTACCGCTGGAGGCAGGCGAACAGGACGATCAGCGGCAGCACGGCGATGACGGTGCCCGCGGCGACGAGGCGCTCGTCGTTGGCGAAGGTGCCGTGCAGATAGTTGAGGCCGATGGTGAGGGTGAACTTGTCCGGGTCGCTCAGGACGATCAGCGGCCACAGGAAGTCGTCCCAGGCACCCATGAACGCGAAGATCGCGACGACGGCGAGGGTGCCCTTCACAGCGGGCAGCGCGATGCGCACGAACCGCTGCCACACGTTCGCCCCGTCGACGAACGCCGCCTCCTCGATCTCGTACGGGACGTTGAGGAACGCGTTGCGCATCAGCAGGACGTTCAGCGCGGACACGCAGCCCGGAAGGAGCACGCCGATGAGGGTGTTGTTCAGGCCGAGGTCCCGCATGGTCGTGAACTGGGCGATGATGATGCCCTCGACGGGCACCAGCATGGCAAGGATGAACACCAGCGTGGCCGCCTTGCGGCCGCGGTAGCGCAGCCGGGCCAGGGCGTATCCGGCGAGGGCCGCGCCCACGCAGTTGGTGAAGACGTTCGCGGCGGCGACCTTCAGGGAGTTGAAGGCGTAGTCCCACACGGGGATGGTGTCGGAGACGCGCTCGTAGTTGTGCAGCGTCGGGTCGGAGGGCAGGAACTTCGGCGGGGAGCTGAAGATGTTCTCGTGCGGGCCCTTCAGGGACGTCGAGAGCTGCCACAGGAACGGGCCGACCATCAGGGCGAGGACGGCGAGCAGCAGCAGATAGCGCAGGGCCAGTTCCCAGACGGGCATGCGCCGCCCGTTCTCGTCCCGCACCCGCCACTTGCGGGCGCGCGGCGCGGAGCCCCGCCCGGGAGCCGCCTCGGTGTCCGTGGTGTGCGTCACCGGTCCTCCTTCCGGTCCGCGCGCAGCACGAGCAGCATCAGCGCGACGGTGACGACGAAGATGACGACGGAGATCGCGGAGGCGTAGCCCACCCGTCCTGTCAGGCCGGTGCCGGTGCGCTGCACCAGCATCACCAGGGTGGTGTCCTCGCCCGCGGGCCCGCCGGTCGGGCCCGCCATCAGATACACCTCGGAGAACACCTTGAACGCGGCCACCGAGGACAGCGCGGCGACCAGGACCATGGTGGAGCGCACGGCGGGCACGGTGACGCTGAAGAAGCGGCGGACCGGTCCCGCGCCGTCGACGGCGGCGGCCTCGTGCAGCTCACGGGGTACGTTCGCGAGCGCCGCCAGGTAAATGATCATGTAGTAGCCGAGGCCCTTCCAGACCGTGACGGCCATGGCGGAGAACAGCAGCAGCCACTGGTCGCTGAGGAAGCCGACCTTGCCGACGCCCACCGCCTCCAGGACGGCGTTCACCAGGCCCCGCTCGTCGAGCATCCAGACCCAGATCAGGCCGACGACGACGATGGAGGCGACCACGGGGGTGTAGAACGCGGACCGGAAGAACGTGATGCCGGGGATCTGCTTCTGCACGAGGAGCGCGAGGAGCAGCGGCAGGATCACGAGCGCGGGCACCACCACGAGGACGTACAGGGTGCTGTTGCGCAGGCCGATCCAGAACATCTCGTCGTGCAGGAGCTCGCGGAAGTTGGCGAGGCCGACGTACTCGCCGTCCACCAGCTGCCGCTTGTCGGTGAAGGCGTTGGCGACGGTGCTGACGAACGGGTAGAGGATGAACCAGCCGACGATCACGAGGCCGGGGGCCGCGAACAGCCAGGGGCTGGTGGGCAGTTGGCGGCGGACTCGGCGGCGACGGGCGCCCGCATCCCCGGCGGCGGTCCGCCGGCCGGCCGCGGCGGCTCCACCGGCGGGCCGCACCGGGGCGGCGGCGGAACTTGGACTCTTCATGGCTGACGTTCCCTGGCTCGCGGATCAGCTCTGCTGGAGCAGCCGGTCACACTGCTTGACAGCGTTGTCAAGCGCTTCCTTGGGGCTCTCCTTGCCCTGCAGCGCCTTGGCGACGGAGTTGCGCAGAGCCACCTTCATCTGCTCGCTGAACAGCACGGGCGTGTAGTTCACGGCCGTCTTCAGGGACTTGGCGGCGGCGATCCGCACGCGCGTCGCGTCGGTGCCGTCCTCCTTGGTGAAGTACGGGTCGTCGAGGGAGCCCTGGGTGCTGGGGAAGATGGCGACCTTCTTGGCGAAGGACATCTGGCGCTGCGCGTCGGTGACGAAGTGCGCGAAGGCGACGGCGGCGGGCGTCTGCTTGGTGCGCTTGTTCACCATCACGCCCATCACGTACATGTTGTCCTTGCCGGTGCTGCTGATCTGCGGCGTGATGCCGATGTTCTTGTACAGGCCCGGGGCGTCCTTCTTGAACTTCTCCAGGTCCAGCGCGCTGCCCGGGTTCATGGCGACGGCCTCGGTGAGGAACTTCTTGCCGGTCGACTCGGGCGTGGCCGTGAGCGCCTGCGGGTCAAGCGCCTTGGCGTCGTACAGCTTCTTGTACTTGGTGAGCAGCTCGACGCCCTTCGCGTCGTTGAAGGTGAAGGCGGTGCCCTCCTTGTTCATCAGCGGGACGCCGTAGCGGCCGAAGTCCTCGACGGTGGGGACGTTGGCGAGGGTCGCGATGTCGCCGTCGCTCTTCTTGGAGATCTCCAGGGCGTCGTCGAAGAGCTCGTCGTACGTCTTCGGCGGCTTGGCCGCGTCCAGGCCCGCCTCCTTGAACAGCCGCTTGTTGTAGAACAGCGGCCCGGTGTTCAGGTACCAGGGGAAGGCGTACGTGCCCTCGAGGCCCGGGACCTCGTGGCTCTTCCAGGCGCCCGGCAGGTACTCCTTCTCGTACTTGCCCGCCGCCTTGTCGAGGTCGAGCGCGATGCCCGCCTTGGCGAGCGGGGCCACCAGGTCGGGCGAGACGTTGACGACGTCGGGCAGGGTGCCTCCGGCCGCGTCGGCGCTGATCTTGTCGGCGTAGCCCTCGCCGGGCTGGTCGACCCATCTCACCTCCGTGCCCGGGTACTTCTTCTCGAAGTCGTCGACCAGGCCCTCGAAGTACGACTTGAAGTTCGCCTTGAGGTTCCAGGTCTGGAAGGTGATCTTGCCCTCGACCTTGCCGGAGGCGTCGGTCGAGCCGCCGTCGTCATCGCCGCCGCAGGCGCTCAGGGGCAGCAGGACGGCGAGTGCGGCAGCGGCGGTGACCGCCCTGCGAGGGCTGCGGGATATCCGGAAATGACGCACGGTGAACGGCTCCTTTGCTCGGCCCGGCGGGTGGCGGCGGCGGCCACCGGAGGCGATGGCGGCCGCGACGAATCGCGCCGAGGCAGACCCTGCACGGCGTTCCGGTGAAAAGTCAATGGATGCGCCGGGATTCGCTTTTCCCGCTCCCGTTCTCATCTGCTAACTCGCAGGTCAGACAGGTGCGTTGAATGCCTTGCCAGGATCAGCTAATGCGCTTTAGGGTGTGCGAGCTCAAGCGCATTAGTACGCACCGCTGTCGTGCCGTCGTGGCCGTAGTGGCTCGTGACCGTCGCGGCCGTCGTGGCCGTGTTGGGGGCGCGAGCCGTCCTCGCGGGCAGTGACACGCGGTCGCCGCAGGCAGAGAGGGGCAAGGGGTGCAAGGCAAGCGGTCACCGGCGCGCCGGCCGACCATGAAGGACATCGCCCGGCGCGCCGGGGTCTCCGAGAGCGCCGTCTCCTTCGCGCTCAACGACCGGCCCGGGGTGTCCGAGGTGACCCGCGACCGGGTGCGCAGGGTCGCCGAGCAGCTGGGCTGGCGGCCGAGCACCGCGGCGCGCGCCCTGTCCGGCGAGGGCTCGGCGACGGTCGGCCTGGTGGTGGCGCGGCCCGCCGCCACGCTCGGCGTCGACTCGTTCTTCCTCCAGCTGATCTCGGGCATCCAGGAGGTCCTCGCCGAGCGGCAGCTGGGCCTCCTTTTCCAGGTGGTGGAGGACGTCGAGGCGGAGTGCGCGGCCTATCGCCGCTGGTGGGCCGAGCACCGCGTCGACGGCGTCCTGGTCGTGGACCCGCGCACGGACGACCCGCGCCCCGCGCTCCTGGAGGAGCTGGGGCTGCCCGCGGTGGTCACCGGCGGCGTGCCCGACGCCGAACGGCCGCCGCGCTCCGGCCTGTCGACGGTGTGGGCCGACGACGCGGGCGCGATGGCGGCCGTCGTCGGCCATCTGCACGCGCTCGGCCACCGGCGGATCGTGCACATCGCCGGGCTTCCCGGCCTCGCCCACACCGAGCGGCGCGTGCGCACCCTGCGCGCCGAGGCCGAGCGCCGGGGCCTCAGCGGGGTGCGCTCGGTGACCACCGACTACTCGGACGCGGAGGGCGCCGCCGTGACCCGCCGCGTCCTGCGCTCCACCACCCCGCCGACGGCCCTGGTCTACGACAACGACGTGATGGCCGTCGCCGGGGTGGCCGCCGCGGCCTCCCTCGGCTTCGCCGTGCCCGCCGACGTGTCGGTCGTGGCCTGGGAGGACTCGGCGCTGTGCCGCATGGTGCACCCCTGGCTCACGGCCCTTTCCCGGGACACGGTGTCCTTCGGGCGGACGGCGGCGCGCGAACTCCTCGGCCTCCTCGACGACGCCCCCGCGGGCACGGTGCAGGTGCCACTGCCGACGCTCATCGAGCGGGAGAGCACGGGCGCGGTGCGCCTCGCCGACGACTGAGGGAGGCCCCGGCGCGCCGCGTCACGCGAAGCGGCAGCGGCTCTCGATGCCGCCCAGCTTGCCCGTCAGGCGGACGACCCGGCCGATGCCCTTGGGCACGATCCTGGCGCGCAGGGTGACCGCGGCCTCGACGGGGGCGCCGTCCGGGGCCGAGACGAGGAGCCGCAGTTCCTCGTTCACGTGCAGGAACTCGCGGTCGGAGGTGCGGAAGTCCCAGTAGGCGGTGGTGAATCCGACGCCGGACGACGTGATCCGCGGGCAGTACACCGTCTTGCGCCGGGTGACCTGCGGGGAGAGCTGGGCGCCGAGCGCGGAGGCCGCGACGTTGAAGCTGAGGCCCGCGCCCATGGTGGTCTCCAGCTCCACCGGGCTCTCGCCCTCCACCAGGGTGGGCGACATGTCCGCCACCAGGGCGCCGGGTGACACGGACAGGTCGATCACCAGGCGCGACCAGCGCACATCGGTCTCGGGGTGCGTCTGGACCACGCAGATCAGCGGGATGTCGTAGCCCGCACGGCCCGCGGCCGCGCCGGGCACCCGCCGGACCTCGCCGCGGGCAAGGCCGATGCGGGTCTCGCGCCGCAGCAGCCGCACGGTGGTCTCGTCGACGGGGGCGGCGTCCCGGTCCCGCTCGTCCTCCTCGACGGCCGGGGTGACGAGGTCGAGCAGCTCGAATCCGGCGGGCAGTCCGGTGGCGGTCAGCATGCGGTGCTCCCAGGGGTCGTGGGACGGGGGTCGACGCTCGGGGCGCGCCAGTCGCCGAGCAGGCAGAACGGCGCCCAGCTCTCCAGCCGGCCGCCGCCGACGCGGTCGCGGGCGGCGAGCGTGGCGGTGCGCAGCGCCTGGCCGGGGGCCGCACCGGCCGCGGTCAGGTCGTGGAAGTCGCCCATGAGGGCCGCCGTCGTGGCGTCCGGGACCCGCCACAGGCTCATCACCAGGGACCGTACGCCCGCGAACAGCAGGGACCAGCTCAGGCCGAGGGTGTCGTCGGTGCGGCTGGTGCGGCCGAGGCCGGTCTCGCACGCGGACAGGACCGCGAGCCGCACGCCGTGCCAGTCCTGCCGCAGGATGTCGCGGGCCGTCAGGACGCCGTCGGCGAGGACGAGCCCGGAGGACAGCGGGTCCTCGGCGTCGAACGAGGCGTGGCAGGCGGCGTGGAACACCGCGGCGCCGGGCAGGCCGCGAAGGACCGCGGCACGCGTCGCGCCCTCGCCGAGCAGCGGCGCGCAGCCGAGCCGCTCGGCAAGGGCCTTGGCCTCGCCGCGCGCGTGCGGCAGATCGCCGCCCGGGTCGCCGAGGACGACGGCGCCGCCGCCCGCGACGGGCGCGCGGTGGTCGAGCGTGCGCAGCAGCGACACCGTGGGCAGATACGCGACGGGGTTGCGGTCGATGAGGGTGCCGGAGCCGTCGGGGCACAGGGCGTGGAAGGGCACGTGGTGCAGGGCGCCGGTGGGGCAGATGAGGACCGTGTCCTCGGGGCGGGTGAGCCCGGCCAGGGGCGCGACGAGCGGGTCGAGGACGCGGTGGAAGAGCCCCGGCATGTCCTCGGCCATCTCGCGGACGCTGCCCGCGCTGCCCAGGTTGTCCTCGATGAAGCGCAGTACCGCGGCGCCGTCGGCGTCGATGGGGGTCACGCACACCGGGGTCCCGTCACCGCCGCCGTCACCGTCGCCGCCGACCGTGAACAGGGCGATCTGTCCGGTGTCGAGCAGCGCGTACGAGGCCACCACGGTGCGCTGCCCGGCGAGTTCGGCGGCGACCGCGCCGGGGGCCATGACGCTGGCGCGGCGCACCGCGACGTACTCCTCCGCGCGCGGCCCGCGGGCGGCGAGGTCCCGCCACACCGCGTCGAGCCGCGCGGTGAGTTCGTAGTGGCGCTTCCAGTCCACGGTGGGGGCGGCCGCGACGGCGGCGCGCTCGCTCAGGAGCGCGGCCTCGTCGTCGAGCAGGGCGCGCGGGACGCCGTCGGGCGCGCGCAGCTGGGCGGTGCTCATGGCGTCGAGCAGGGACCGGGCGCGCAGCCGCTCGGAGGCGGTGAAGGCGGCGGCGATGTGGTGGCCGGGGTCCTTGGACGGGTCGGGCTCCGCGCCGTCCCCGGCGGCGTCCGGCTCGGCCTCCCGCGCGGCTTCCCGCTCGGCGCGCTGGAGGCGGAAGCGGGTGAGGAGTTCATACGCCTCGGCCCGTTCGTCCTGCAGGTGCATGCGGCGTTCGGGGTTCGGCTCGGCGGCGCGCACCAGGTCGGCCAGGTCGACGCCGAGTTCGAGGACGTCGGTGGCCGTGTACGTCTCGCCGGACTCCCAGGCCGCGTGGGCCATGGGCAGGATCGCGGGCCAGGCGCGCTCGGCGGACAGCACGCGGTGCCCGGTCGTCGCCGTGGGCTCGCCGCGCGGCGCCCAGAACAGGGGGTCGCCCTTGCTGCCCGGGACGCCCGAGAGGCGCAGGACCTGTTCGTAGGCGAGCACGGCGATGCCGAGGTCGGGCCAGCGGCGCAGCACGGAGGCGGTGGCCAGCCAGTCCTGGGCCAGGCGGTCGGCGTTGCCGGAGTTGCGGGCGCGGGCCTCGGCGAGGTGGTGCAGCGCCATGCGGGGCAGGCCGAGTTCGCACAGGACGGTGCCCAGGTAGTGGTGGACGGTGGCGAGGGCGACGGGCACGGGGACGCGCAGCGCCTCGCGTTCGGCGAGCGGCAGGGCCTGGTGGAACCAGCTCAGGGAGCGCTCCTCCTCCCCCAGTTCGTGCCAGGCGACGGCGAGTTCCACGAGGGAGACGATCCGGTCGTGGTCGCTGGCCGGGACGTCGGCGGTGATCTCGTCGAGCCTGCGCTGGTAGTCCTCCGCCGCCGCCGCGTCGCCGCAGCGGCGCGCGACCCGGGCGAGGGATGCGAACAGCGCGGCCCACACTTCCAGGTGGTTGTACTCCTCGAAGCCGAGCCAGGGGTCGCGGCCCGCGCGCTCGCGCTCGTGCTCGTCGGCCTCCAGCCAGCGCTCGGCCTGGCGCAGCAGGTCGTAGGCCTCGCTGTAGCGCCCCATGTCGTCGAGGACACCCGCGGCCTGCTTCAGGGCGTCGGCGAGCAGCCGTGCCCGGCCCGGTTCCTCCTCCTCGCCCGTGGGCCACTGCGTGTCCAGGTGCTCGGCGATCTGCACGCCGCGCCGGGCGAGCAGCAGGGAGCGCTCGAAGTCGCCCGCCTTGAAGGCCCATTGGAAGACCATCGTCCGCAGGATGTCGACGGCCTCCTGCCAGTGTTCCGGGGCCTCGTCGCGCAGCCAGTCGGTGAAGCGGCCGTCGTCGGCGGCGGCGTCGAAGAGGGCGGCGGCGCCGGGCACGCGCTCGCGCATGGCGGCTTCGAGCTCGGCGGGCAGCTCGGCCTTGACGCCGGTGCCGCCGACCGGTCCGGACGTGGGCAGTCCGATGGGGCCGCCGTAGGGGGCGCCGAAGCGGGCCGGGGCGTGCGGCGCGGGAACCTCGGGCTTCCCCGCGTTCTCGGCGTTCTCGGCGTTCTCGGTGTTCCCGGTGTTTCCGGTGTTTCCGGTGTTTCCGGTGTTTCCGGTGTTTCCGGTGTTTCCGGTGTTTCCGGGGGTGGCCGCCGGTGCGGCGGGCGGGGTGGTCTCGGCGGTCTGGGGCGGGGCGCTCGGTTCGGT
Source organism: Streptomyces sp. NPDC043996 (assembly GCF_056435225.1). Classification (NCBI taxonomy): domain Bacteria; kingdom Bacillati; phylum Actinomycetota; class Actinomycetes; order Kitasatosporales; family Streptomycetaceae; genus Streptomyces; species Streptomyces sp. NPDC043996. Next base: position 385,877 of record NZ_JBWKEY010000008.1, read on the forward strand.
GCGCGGCGGGAGTCCGTCGAGTGCCTGCCGTGCCCCGCCGTAGCCGGGGTCGATGGCCAGCGCGCGGGTGTAGCAGCGGCGGGCCTCCTCCGTGCCGTCGAGGCTGTCGCGGAAGGTGTCGCCGAGGAACCGCCACGCCATCGGTGTCTCCTCGACGGCGAGGGACTCCTGGAAGTGGACCCGGGCGAGGCCCATCTCACGGCGTACGTAGTGCACGTCGCCGATCATGAGCAGGGCCAGGGAGCTGTCCGGGTCGACGGCCAGGGCCTGTTGGTAGTAGCGGGCCGCGTCGGCGTACTCGCCGCGGTGGAAGTGGTGTTCGCCGCGGCCGATCAGCTCCTGTGCCTCGCGCTGGATCCGGGTCACCAGGGGCACGCCGAGGACCTTCGCCACCTTGGCGGCGATCAGGGGCTCGTCCTCGGCCAGGAGCCGCAGCCGCTCGGCGCCGTCCGGGCTGCCCGCGATCATCGCCGCCCAGATCTGGGTGCGGATCTCGCCCGGCGGTACGTTTCCGGTCTGGGGGTCGATGAGGAGCTTGCCGTCCTCCAGGACCGCGAACACCGGCTGCGGTGCGGGTGGCGCGGGGGCGTTGCCCGCGGAGGGCAGGCCGTCGTTGACCCGGCGGCCGCCGGTAATGCGGGCCAGCTCCTCGTCCCAGCGCTGGGCCTCGGGGTGCATCCGCCCGGAGAGCAGCAGCACGATCAGCTCGACGAAGGGCTCGTCGTCCGGCCCGGGCGGGTCCGCGATGCGGGAGCGCAGCAGCGCCACGGCGTCGTCGAGGCGGTCGGCGGCGGCGTACGCGCGGGCGAGGAAGCGCACGGCTTCCCGGTCGTCGGGGTCGTCGGCGAGGAGGTCCGTGAGCACCTGGATCTCGCGGGCGACCGCGCGCCGCTCACGCAAGTGCACGGCGAGCACCCAGCGAAACGAAACGGCTCCCGGGAAGCCCGCGAGCACCCGATCCCCAAGCCCCGCCCAGGCAGCGACCCCATCCCGAACCCCTCCCCGACCGGGCACACCTCCGCCACTGCCACGGCCGGTCTCACCATCGGTGCTGCCACGGCCGGTCTGGCTGCCCGTGCTGCCACGGCCGGTCTCACCACCCGCACTGCCGCGGCCGGTCTCACCACCGGTACTGCCGCGGCCGGTCTCGCTGCCCGTGCTGCCGCTGCCGGACCCGCCGCCCGTGCTGCCACGGCCCGGCTCGGCGCCCACGCCGTCCCGGCCCAACTCGCCGTCCACACCGACGTGGCTCGACCCACCATCCGCGCCGCCCAGGCCCGACCCACCAGCCGCGCCGCCCGGGCCCGACCCGCCGTCTACGCCGACTCGGCCAAGCCCGCCATCCACGCTGGCCCACCCCGGCCCGCCAGCCGCGCCGCCCGGGCCCAACTCGCCGTCTACGCCGACCCGGCCAAGCTCACCGTCCGCGCTGGCCCGCCCCGACCCACCATCCACACTGCCCAGGCCCGACCCGCCGTCAACGCCGACCCGGCCCAGCCCGTCCTCCACACCGCCCCGGTCCGGCCTGTCGTCCACACCGACCCGGCCCAGCCCCCCATCCACGCTGGCCCGCCCCGACCTGCCATCCGCGCCGCCCGGGCCCAACTCACCTTCCACACCGCCCCGGTCCGGCCCGTCACCCACACCGACCCGACCCAGATCGCCATCCGAACTGACCCAGCCAAGCTCACCATCGATACCGACCCGGCCCAACTCGCCGTCCACGCCAACGTGGCCCCGCCCGCCATCCGCGCCACCCAGGCCCGACCCGCCGTCAACGCCGACCCGGCCCAGCCCGTCCTCCACGCTGGCCCACCCCGGCCCGCCAGCCGCGCCGCCCGAGCCCAACTCGCCGTCCACGCCGACCCGGCCAAGCTCACCGTCCGCGCTGGCCCGCCCCGACCCACCATCCACACTGCCCAGGCCCAACCCGCCGTCAACGCCGACCCGGCCCAGCCCGTCCTCCACGCTGGCCCACCCCGGCCCGCCAGCCGCGCCGCCCGAGCCCAACTCGCCGTCTACGCCGACCCGGCCCAGCTCACCGTCCGCGCTGGCCCGCCCCGACCCACCATCCACGCCACCCAGGCCCAACTCACCTTCCACACCGCCCCGGTCCGGCCCGTCACCCACGCCAACCCGGCCCAGATCGCCATCCGAACTGACCCAGCCAAGCTCACCGTCGATACCGACCCGGCCCAACTCGCCGTCCACGCCAACGTGGCCCGGCCCGCCATCCGCACTGACCCGGCCGAGATCACCCTCCACGCTGGCCCGCCCCGACGCACCATCTGCGCCACCCGGGCCCGACCCGCCGTCTACGCCGACCCGGCCAAGCCCATCGTCCACACCGACCCGGCCCGGATCGCCATCCGCACTGATCCGGCCAGGCTCACCCTCCACGCTGGCCCGCCCCGACCCACCATCCACGCCGCCCGGGCCCGGCCCACCATCCACGCCGACCCGGCTCAACCCGCCATCCGCGCCACCCAGGCCCGACCCACCGTCAACGCCGACCCGGCCCAGCACATCGTCCACACCGACCCGACCCGACCCAGCATCCGCGCCGCCCAGATCCGACGCACCGTCAACACCGACCCGACCCAACTCCCCGTCCGCGCTGGCCCACCCCGGCCCCTCGTCCGTACCGCCCCGCCCCAGCCCCTCGCCGCCCGGTGCCTCCTCGGAGGGCTCCTCGTGGATGCGGCGCGTCAGCGTGTCCATCCATACCGGCCACAGCTCCGCCCCCGCGCCGGGGCCCCGTCGCCGCAGCCAGGCCGTCAGGGTCGTGGCGGCGGCGGTCTCGTCGGGTTCCTCGGATGCCGCTCGCACCTGGTCGTACGCCTCGCAGCGGGTCGTCACCGCCTCGCGGAGTTCGGGGAGTTCGGTTCCGCACAACTCCTCAAGGGGCGCGAGCAGCTCCTGTGCCGCTAGGGGCGGCTGCGCCGCGGGCGCTCGGTCGGCGTCCTCGTCGGTGAGGGCGGCTCCGATGCCGCCGAGCGCGAAGGAGACGGGGTCGACGGCGGCGGTGGCCGGGTGCGCGGCGAGCGAGAAGTGGCGGTGGGCCTCGTTCCGGTGGCCGGTGGCGTCGGCGGCGATGCCGCGCAGCAGGTGGGTCTGCGCCGTCAGTATCCGCAGGACGCGCTGGGCTTCGGTCCGCCTCGGGTCGCGGTCGACGGCGACCGCGGCGACGACCGCTTCGAGCGCGTCACCGAGCAGCCCGGCCTCCTCGCGGACCCGCCACGGGTCCTCGCACCCCGCCCCGACGGCGCAGACGTCCGCGAGGAGGCCGACCGTCCCGTCGACGGAGCGCTCCGCCACCTCGTCCCTGCGGGCCGGGGGCGGCAGCGCGGACAGCGCCCGCAGGCGCTCGAGCGCGGCCGCCCGGTCCACGTCCGCCTCCGCGTCGAGCAGGTCCCGCACCCAGCGCGCCCAGGTCACCAGCATGGTCAGTCCCAGCACCGCGTCCCCCTCAGCCGGTCCCTCACCTCACCTCCCAGAGAACGCCGGGGGCGCGACGGCGGTTCCACTCGGGGGGCGTCAACCCTCGGCGAGGGGCGCGGAGTTCACCGGCGCGCGCCGTTCGGCGGGGCCGGTGGGGGCCGCGGGACCGGCGGGATCGGCGGGCCGGCCGCCGCGGCGCAGCCACAGCGCGGCGCCCGCGAGCAGCACGGCGGCGCCGAGCAGCCAGCGCGCCGGGCCCGCGGGCAGGAGCCCGGCGATCAGCCCGGTGACGGCGCCGATCAGCTGCAGCGCGAGGGACTGGACGGACAGCGCGGTGGCCCGGGACTCGCTCGGCACCCGCCGGTGCAGCAGGTCGTTCTCGCTGGGGCCCGCGGCGCCAAGCCCCAGATAGACGAGCCCGTAGCCGACCGCGGCGAGGAGCAGCGGGGCCGGGCCCGTCGCCGCCGCGGTGACCGCGAGCAGCAGCAGTCCCACCCCCGCGCCGCCCAGGCAGAGCAGCACGGCGCGCTCCCCGCCCCCGGTGAGGCGGGCGACGCGCGGCGCGAGATGGCTGCCGAGGCCCGAGCAGAGGAATCCGGCGCAGGCGAGCGCGGCGAACACCACCGCGCCCGACTCGGGGGCCCCGGTCAGCTCCGCCGCCCGCCCCGGGGTGAGGAGTTCCACGGTGACCAGGGCGGCGCCCGCCGCGCCCGCGCTGAGCAGCACGCGGCGCACCAGCGCGTCGCGGCCGCCCAGGCGCAGCCCGGCGACGACGGTGGCGGGGACGCCGCGCAGCACGTCGCGCAGCGTGGCGCGGGGGCGGGGCGGCTCGGGCAGCGCGGTCAGGACGTACCCGATGAAGACGAGCTCGACGAGGACCCCGAGGAGCGCGGGGACGGACAGCGGGAGCACGAGCCCCGAGGTGGCCTCGTCCAGGCGGGCGCCGAGGTCGGGGCCGAGCCCGAGGAGCCAGGGCAGCGCCCCGCCGACGAGGGTCCCGGCGGCGAGCGCGACGGCGGTCGCGGTGGAGCCGCGCGCCAGGCCGGTGCGCAGCTCGGCGTCGGCGCCGGAGCTCGCGTGCACCGTGTCGACGTACCAGGCCTCGGCGGGGCCGCTGGACAGGGCGCGGCCCGCGCCCTTGAGCGCCATGGCGAGGGCGAGCACCCAGGCGGTGGTGCCGAGCGCGTGCAGGGCGAGGGCCACCAGGTCGAGGACGCCCGCGGCGACGAGGACGGCCCGGCGCCCGATGACGTCCGAGAGGCCTCCGGTGGGCAGTTCGAGCAGGGCGGCGGTCAGTGAGTGCGCGGCGACGCACGCGGCGACGGCCGCGAGGGCGAGGCCCCGCTCGGTCATCAGGGACACCATGGGGGCGATGGCGAGGCCGAGCGGAAGCCAGAACAGGGCGCAGACGACGGCGTAGCGGCGCCGCGCGGTGCGGGGGTCGAGGGCGCGGGTCTCGGGGGTGGGGGTCTCGGAGGTGGGGGTCACGAGGACTTCCAGGTGACGGGCCCACGGCCGGGGCCGGACGCTTCGCCCGCGCCCGGCTCCGGCCGTGCGGCGGCGGCGCTGCCGCCGGCCTCAGGGCCCGCGTCGGCTCCGGGCCCGGCCTCGTCCGCGTCGAGGCCACCGCCACCGCCACCGCCGACGCCGACGCCACCGCCAGGCTCCGTCGAGGCCACGGAGCCGCCGACGCCGGGCTCCGTCTCCCCCGGGTAGGCCGCCACCGGCAGCGTCGCCAGGGCCACCACCACCTGCTCCGCGCGGGGTTCCTCGGCGTCGCGCGCGGTCAGCTCGGCCAGCTTCCCCTCGAAGGCCTGCCACAGCTCGGTGAGCGACTCGGAGGTCAGGCGCGGCATCAGGTCCGTGATCCCGGCGTGCTCGCGCCACTCGGGGCCGAGCCGCTCGGCGGCCAGGTCCCGCTCGGACCGCGCCAGGGACGCGCCGATGTGGTCGAGCTGGAGCCGCACGATGCGGCTCATGAAGGCGCGGCCCGCGGGCGAGGCGTCCATCGCCGCGTTGTCCCAGCCGGTGACCGCGTGCACCGGCTGCCAGCGACGCTCGCGCCCGTCGCGGTGCTCGGCCTCCGTCACGAAGCCGTACTTCGCGAGGACCCGCAGGTGGTAGCTGGTGGAGGCGGACGACTCACCGGCCCTGGCGGCCAGCTCGCTCGCGGTGGCGGGCCCGTCGGCGCGCAGCATGCCGAGCATCCTGATGCGCAGCGGGTGGGTGAGGGCCTTGAGGGCGGCGGCGTCCCCCTCGGGGTCGAGGACGCGACGGCCGGACCCCTGACTCGGTGTTTCTTCTCCCATGACGGGAGCGTAGGCCGCGGAGAGCACTTTCCCAAATAGTTTTTGCAGAATTTCTTTGGGAAAGTGGACGGAGGGAGAGGAGGCCGCGCGCAGAGCCACGGCGAGCCATGAAGGGCCACGCAGAGCCACACAGGGCCACGAGGAGCCACACGGTGAAGCACACGAACGCGGCCGGTTCCCGATGGGCGGCCCGGTGGCGTCAGGGACGCGAACGCCCCGCACCACGGGAGGGTGCGGGGCGCGCGGGGCCGGTCAGTCGATGCCCGGCAGGATGTGCGGCTCCGCGAGGTCGTCCTCGTAGCCCGCGAGTCTGATCGGGGCCGCCTTGGCCCAGGCCTCCAGGCCGCGGAGCTGCTGTGGACGTCCGCCGCGCTCGCCGCCGCGCTCGGCGGGCCGCTGCTCCTGCTTCGTCGGATCTGGTGTCACCGCGCACTCCTCTGTGTCGCGTAACGGAAGAACGGGTCTGCACTGTCTTCGCGGTCGCGGTGGCGCCGGTTCCGGGCGGGATCGCGGCCGTGGTGGCGAGCCTGTCCCTGGGCGGCCGCGAGGCGGTGGTGGGTACCCCGTAGTCGTCCGTGCACCCCAGGTTAACCAAATGAGCGCGAGTCTGCTCGATAGCGCTGGAGCAAGGGGTCGATTCCGGACATGCCTTATTCGCAGACGTCTGCGCCGAAACGCAGACGTCTGTACGAGGAGCGAACAGGTCTGCCCCGTGTGGGCCCGCGCGTGCGGGCCCGGCTCACCACTTGCCGGGCGCGTAGTCCTTCAGGAAGACGCCGTACAGGTCCTCGCCCGCCTCGCCGCGCACGATCGGGTCGTAGACGCGGGCCGCGCCGTCGACCAGGTCGAGCGGGGCGTGGAAGCCCTCCTCGGCCAGGCGCAGCTTGTCGAAGTGCGGGCGCTCGTCGGTGATCCAGCCCGTGTCGACGGACGTCATGAGGATGCCGTCGCTCTGGAACATCTCCTGGCCGCTGGTGCGCGTGACCATGTTCATCGCGGCCTTCGCGGCGTTCGTGTTCGGGTGCCCCGCGCCCTTGTAGCCACGGCCGAAGACGCCCTCCATCGCGGAGACGTTGACGACGTAGGCCCGCCCGCTGGACGCCTTCCTCGCGGCCTCGGCCATCAGCGGCCGCAGATGGCTGATCAGGATGAACGGCGCCGTGTAGTTGCACAGCTGGGTCTCGAGCAGCTCCACCGGGGAGATCTGCTCGATGGTCTGCACCCAGGTGTTGGACTCCACGACGTCCGGCACCAGGCCGCCCGCGTCGATGGCGCTGCCGTCGCGGTGCCGCTCGACGCTGGCGTTGCCCGCGACCAGGGCGAGGTCGGCGACCTGCTGCGCGTCCAGGCCGCTGACGCCGACGGGCAGCGCGGTGAGGCCGTCCACGGCGCCGGAGTTGAAGGCGCCGATCACCTGGTGGGCGGGCAGCTCCCCGGCGGGCAGCGGCGCGCTCTCGCCCTCGACGAGGGCGGCGTAGGCGGCGGGCAGACGGCGCACGGTCTGCGTCGCGTTGTTGATCAGGATGTCCAGCGGGCCGCGCTCGGCGACCTGCTCCGCGAGGCTCACCGCCTGCGCGGGGTCGCGCAGGTCGATGCCGACGACCTCCAGGCGGTGCAGCCAGTCCGCCGAGTCCTCCATGGCCTTGAAGCGGCGGATGGCGTCCTTGGGGAACCGGGTGGTGATCGTGGTGTGGGCACCGTCACGCAGCAGGCGCAGCGCGATGTACATGCCGATCTTGGCGCGCCCGCCGGTCAGCAGCGCGCGCTTGCCGTGGAGGTCGCTGCGCGCGTCGCGCTTGGCGCGGTTCAGCAGGGCGCACTCGGGACAGAGCTGGTGGTAGAAGTAGTCGACCTCGACGTAGCGGCTCTTGCAGGTGTAGCAGGAGCGCGGGCGCTGGAGTATCCCCGCCACCTTGCCCTCCTCGGTGACCGACGACGGCAGGATGCCCTCCGTCTCGTCGTCGATGCGCTGCGCCGAGCCGGTGGCGGTGGCCTCGGTGACGGCCTTGTCGTGCGCGGTCTTGGCGGCCCTGCGCTCCTGGCGGCGGCGCTGCTTCACGGTGCGGTAGATCCCGGCCGTGGCCCGGCGCACGGTGATCGCGTCGGGGTGGTCGACGTCGAGCTGGTCGAGCTCGTCGAGGACGCTGAGGCAGACGGCGAGGCGCTCGGGGTCGATGCCCGGGCCGTACTCCGCCCCGTCCTCGGACGCCGCCCCGGAGAGCGCCTCGCGCACCTCCTGGGACACCGCGTCGGACACCGCTTCGGACACCGCTTCGGAAACGGCCGCGGCGACGGCGTCGGCGCCCTGCTGCTGGCTCTCGTCTGTGACCGTCATCGCCGCTGTCGTTCCTCATCGCACTCGTGCCGCGGCCCGCCCGGAATGGACCGCGGAAGCTCCAAAAGCGGAACTTTACGTAGCACGGGTGCCCCGCATCAAACTCGTTCGGTCGTCACGGGCGGCCACCGGGCCCGCGAGCTCCGCGCACAGGCGGCCTACAGGGCGGTCCGGGCGGCGGTCCGGGCGGGGCAGCGCGCACCACGCCTCACACCGGCACGCGCTGCCCCTTGCCGAGCGCGATCACTCCGCCCGGCGAGACGGTGTACAGCTCCGCGTCGCGCTCGGGGTTCACGCCGATCGTGGCGCCGGGCGGGACGTCCACATTCTTGTCGAGGACCGCGCCGCGCACGACGGCGCCCCGGCCGACGCGCACGTTGTCGTGCAGGACCGACCCCTGCACCACGGCGCCCTCCGCGACCGTCACACCGGGCGAGAGCACCGACCGCGTGACCTGGCCGCGGATGACGCAGCCGGGGCTGACGACGGACTCGCCCGCGATGCCGCCCGCGCAGAACCTGGCGGGCGGCAGCTGCCCGGAGAAGGTGTAGATGGGCCAGCGGCGGTTGTCCAGGTTGAACACGGGCTGCTCGGAGATCAGGTCCAGGTGTGCCTCGTAGTACGCGTCGAGGGTGCCGACATCGCGCCAGTAGCCGTGGTCCCGCGCGGTCTCGCCGGGCACGTGGTTGTCGTCGAAGTCGTACACCTGGGCCAGGCCGCGCTCGGTGAGCATCGGCAGGATGGAGCCGCCCATGTCGTGCGCGGACGAGTCGTCCTCGGCGTCCCGCTGGAGGGCGTCGACGAGCGCCTTGGTGGTGAAGACGTAGTTGCCCATCGAGGCGTACACCCGGTCCGGGGCGCCGGGCAGCCCGGGCGGGTCCGTGGGCTTCTCCAGGAAGCGCTCCACGCGGGTGCCGTCGCGCGCCGGGGTGATGATCCCGAACTGCGCGGCGTCCGCGCGCGGCACGCGGATCCCGGCGACGGTGACGCCCGCCCCGGACTCGATGTGCTGGCGCAGCATCTGCCGCGGGTCCATGCGGTAGACGTGGTCGGCACCGAACACCGCGATGTGGTCGGGCTGCTCGTCGTGGACGAGGTTCAGGGACTGCAGGATCGCGTCGGCGCTGCCGAGGTACCAGCGCGGCCCGAGGCGCTGCTGGGCGGGGACGGGAGTGACGTAGTTGCCGAGCAGGCCCGACATGCGCCAGGTGGTGGACACGTGCCGGTCCAGGGAGTGCGACTTGTACTGCGTGAGGACGCAGATGCGCAGGACGTCGCCGTTGACGAGGTTCGAGAGGACGAAGTCCACGAGGCGGTAGGTGCCGCCGAAGGTCACCGCCGGTTTCGCGCGGTCGGCGGTGAGCGGCATCAGCCGCTTGCCCGCGCCGCCCGCGAGGACGATTCCAAGGACCGAAGGCCCGCCGCGCATCGCCGCCCCCTTCACCGGCCCCGCGGGGCCGCGGGGCCTTGTGGTCGCTCCTGTCCGGACTTCAGCAGTTCCCCGTGGGGACTCGGGCAGTCCTCACGCGGGCTTGAGCAGTTCCTCGTACACCTCGGCCGTACGCCGTGCCACCACGTCCCAGCCGAAGGAGCGCTCCGCGCGGTGGCGGCCCGCGGCGCCCATCGCCGCGGCCCGCCGCGGATCGGTGGCCAGGCGGTTCAGGAGCACGCCCAGGTCGTGCTCGAAACGTTCCTCCTGGTACGCGTCGTACGGCACGAGCAGACCGGTCGTGCCGTCCGCGACGACCTCGGGGATGCCGCCGACGCGCGAGGCGACGACGGCGGTGCCGCAGGCCATCGCCTCCAGGTTGACGATGCCGAGCGGCTCGTACACCGAAGGGCACACGAACACGGCGGCGTGGCTGAGGAGCTGCACGACCTCCGGGCGCGGCAGCATGCGCGGAATCCAGTGGACGCCGTCGCGGGCGCGGCTCAGCTCCGCGAAGAGGGTACGGAACTCCCGGTCGATCTCGGGGGTGTCGGGGGCGCCCGCGCACAGCACCAGCTGGACGCCGCGCTCCAGGTTCCGGGCGGCGCGCAGCAGGTGGGGCACGCCCTTCTGGCGCGTGATGCGGCCGACGAAGAGCACGTACGGGCGGCCGGGGTCGACCCCGAGGCGGCGCAGGGCGCTGGTGCCCGGGTCCGGCCGGTACAGCGCGGTGTCGATGCCGTTGTGCACGACGCGCACCCGCGCCGGGTCGACCGCCGGGTAGCAGGTGAGGATGTCGTCGCGCATGGCGCCCGAGACGGCGATGACGGCGTCGGCGGCCTCCACGGCGGTGCGCTCCGCCCAGCTCGACACCGCGTACCCGCCGCCCAGTTGCTCGGCCTTCCAGGGGCGCAGCGGCTCCAAGGAGTGCGAGGTGACCACGTGCGGGACGCCGTGCAGGAGCTTGCCGACGTGGCCCGCGAGGTTGGCGTACCAGGTGTGGCTGTGCACCAGGTCGCGGCCCTTGAGCGCGGCGGCCATGGACAGGTCGACGGACAGGGTGCGCAGCGCGTCGTTGGCGGTGTCCAGGCGGCTCCAGGCCCGGTGGCGGGCCGCGTCGCCCGTCCCGTCGGCGCTCTCGCCCCAGCAGTGGACGTCGAGGTCGACAAGCGCGCGCAGCTCCCGCGCGAGGAACTCGACGTGGACGCCCGCGCCGCCGTACACGTCCGGCGGGTACTCGCGGGTGAGCAGTCCCACTTTCACGAGCGGAGCCCCCCGTCGTCGGCCGGCCCCCTCATGGTCACTCAGGGGGCGTCCGGTGGGAAGACCGCTGCGGCGGCCGGTCGAAACAGCAGTCGCCGCACAGCCCGCCGCCCGGACAGCGGTAGTACAGGCAGCAGCTGCGGCGCCGGAAGGCGGTGCCGCGCAGGGTGCCGGTGCCCCGCAGGTCCGGGTGGGCGAACAGCTCGGCGGCGAGCGCGAGCGCCCGCTGGCCCACCTCGGGGCGGTGCTCGCGCTCCGCCCACGCGTGCAGTTCGCGGGCCGCGCCCGCGAGGGCCGAGCCCGCGTTGCCGCGCAGCAGCGCCGGGGAGATCCGGTAGCGGGCGCGCAGGGCGGCGGCGAGGGGCGTGAGGTGGCCGTCCCGGACGACCGCGAGGACGCGGCCGGCGTCGGCGGGGAAGGTGGCGTCGCCGCTCAGCCACAGGTCGTCGGGCGAGGTCCCGTCGGCGTCCCAGCGCAGCTTGCGCGGGTCGAGGTCGGGCACGCGGCCGCAGAGCGCGGCGGGGCCGAGCGCGAGGGACCACAGGCGGGCGGCGAGGCCGAGGTGGGCGATGGACGCGGCGACGCGCGGCTCGGGCGCGGCGAGGCGGGCGGCGACCTTGGCGACGCGGAAGGACAGCGGGTCGCGATCCGGGGCCGCGCGGCTAGAATCGTACACATGCGCGAGAAGTGCCGGGGATCCGTTCCTCGGCTCCTCCGTCCGCAGGGCGAAGAAGCCGCCGACCGATCCGACCGTGTCCCAGGCGATGGCAGAGCTGTGAGCAGTCACCGCCGCAGTACAGCAGACGGCCCTGACCTCGCCGGTCACCAGACCTGGGGAGGACATGGGGCAGGTCCTACTCCATCGGGAGTAGGACGGATTGACTGCTCAGGGACGACGACGCGGCGCGCCGCGCGCGACATCGTGGTGAACATGGAAGCCGACCGCACGCCGCCCCGGACGGACCGGGACCACACGCACCGGGACCACCGGCCGTGCCCCTCCTCGCGGAGCGCCTCATGAGTGCCCTCGCGCTGTCCGTCCTGCTCTCCCTGGTCTCCGCCGTGGCGTACGCGGGCGGCGCGATCCTCCAGGAGCGCGTGGCGGCGACGGCGGCGCGGCACGAGTACGCGCCGCTGCGCCGCGGCGTCTGGTGGGTCGCCGTCGTCCTGAACGGCCTCGGCGGGCTCCTGCACGTCGTGGCCCTTGCCTACGGCCCGCTGAGCCTGGTGCAGCCGCTCGGCGCCCTGACGATCGTGTTCGCGCTGCCGATGGCGGCGGTCTTCGTGCGCCGCCGGGCCGGTGCCACCGCCTGGCGCGGCGCCCTGATGGCGACCGTGGGCCTCGCGGGCATGCTGTCGCTGACGCGGGCCACCACGTCGCAGTCCCTGGCCGACGCCGAGCGGGTCGTGCTCGCGCTCGGCACGGGCGGCGCGGTGGTCGCCCTGATGCTGCTCGCGCACGCCGCGCACCGGCACCCGGCCGTGCGCAGCGTGCTCCTCGCGACGGCGGCGGGCATCGCCTTCGGCATCTCCTCGGTGTTCACCAAGACCGTCGCGGTGGACTGGGACGCCCACGAACCGCTGACCCGGCAGGTGCCGAGCCTCGCGGTGATCGCCGTGCTCGCGGTGAGCGGCCTGCTGCTCTCGCAGGCCTCCTACCGGGGCGCGGGCCTCGCGGCGCCGCTGTCCACGGTGACGGTCGTGAACCCGGTGATCGCCGCCGCGGTCGGGCTCACCCTGTTCGGAGAATCCTTCCGCTACGGCACCACGGGCATGGCCGTGGCGCTGGCGTGCGGCGTCGTCGCCGCGGGCGGTCTGATCCTGCTGACGACGGAGCGCATCGGCGCGGAGGCCGCGCGGGAGCGCGCCGCGCTGCCCGACCCCACCGACTCCAGTGCCGCCGCCGACGCGACCGGCGCGGCCGTCCTGACCGATACCGCCGACACCGGTGACGCCGCTGACGCCGCTGACCTCACCGGCCCCAGAGGCACCGAACGGGACACCGAAGCCCCCGAGGTCACGTCGGCCCCCGCCGCGCCCGTGGCCCGCTCCGCCGACACGGCCCCGGTGGCCGAGCCGCGCACGGCGGCCCACGACGAGCGGCCCGCGGCCGACGCGGGCCGCTACGGCCGCCCGGGCCCGGGCGGCGAGCGGTCCCTGCCGGAGCAGCCGCTGCTGCCCGAGACGCTCGCCGGGGTGCCGTTCCAGCCCGCGGCGAAGGCGTTCCCCCGCGCGGGCACCGCCGGAGCGGCACGCGCCTGACGGCACGTGTCACTTCCGTACCGCACGGCACTCGCGGGCTGCCGCGTCACCGCGCGGAAGCCCGCACCGCGCGATGCGCGCGGCCGCCCGCCCCGCGGACGGGCGGCCGCCGCCCGGTGTCAGATGCGGACGCCGCGCGCCCGCAGATACGCGAGCGGGTCGATGTCCGAACCGAAGCCGGGGCCCGTGCGGATCTCGAAGTGCAGGTGCGGGCCCGTGCTGTTGCCCGTCGAACCGGAGCGGCCGATGCGCTGCCCGGGGACGACCTTCTGGCCCGACTTCACGCTGAGCGCGGACATGTGGGCGTACTGCGAGTACCTGCCGTCGGTGTGCCGGATGACGACCTGGTAGCCGTACGAGCCGCCCCAGCCCGACTGGACGACCGTGCCCGCGACGACGGCCTTCACGGACGTGCCCGTGGGCACGGGGAAGTCGACGCCCGTGTGATAGCCCTTCGACCAGGAGCCGCCCGAGGCGCGGTAGGGCGTGCCGATGGACCCGGCGACGGGCAGGGTGGCGCCCGACTGCGCGCGCTCTGGCGCCTTGGCCCGCTGCTGCCCCGCCGGTGCCGCCTCCCGCTTCGGCGCCGGCCTGGCCTGCTTGCGCTCCTGGGGCCCCGCTGGCTTGGTCTGGGGGTGGCTGCGCTTCTTGTCCTGCGCGCGCTCCTGCTCGCGCGCCACCGGGCGCTTGTCGTCGCGTTCCTTGCTCTGCTGCGGCTGCCTGCGCTCGGGCGGGCGCGCGGGCTCCTTCAGCCTGCCGTCCGCGCCGCGCAGCGACAGGCGCTGGCCGGGCGTGATGTAGTCCGGGTCGGCGCCGATGGCGCGGCGGTTGGTCTCGTACAGCTGCGGCCAGCCTCCCTTGACGCGGCGCTCGTCGGCGATCCCGGAGAGGGTGTCGCCGCGCACGACCGTGTACATGCGGGCGGCGCCCGCCGTGGACTGGGGCGTCACTTCCGGCTTGACGTCCTTGACCGTGCGCTGGGGCACCCGCGGGGCGGTGCGCCCGCCGTCGGTCTTCGCGTCGTTCGCCGTCTCCTTGCGCGTCTCGGGCGCCGAGGCGGGCTTGATGTCGGGGGTGTCGCCGCCCCGGGTGAGGCCCGCGCGCACCGAGCACACCGGCCAGGCGCCGGGGCCCTGGCCGTCGAGGACCTTCTCGGCGACGGCGATCTGCTGGTCCTTGGTGGCGAGGTCGGCGCGCGGCGCGTAGGCCCTGCCGCTGTAGGCCTCCCAGGTGGACTGGGTGAACTGCAGACCGCCGTAGAAGCCGTTGCCGGTGTTGATGCTCCAGTTGTTGGTGGACTCGCACGCGGCGACCTTGTTCCAGGTGTCGACGTCGGCGGCGTGCCCCGTGCCCGCGGTGATCAGGGGCAGGGCCATGCCGGCGCCGCCCGCTGTCACGGTCAGCGAGGCGCGGTTGATCCGGCTCGGCTGGTACCGGCGATGCCGGCCTCGTAAGGCCATGAAAGCCCCCTCAGACACGCGTGGTTCGCAAGGTCACACTTCAGCCACAGGACAAGGCCGCAAGCTAGCCGGTCGGCCATGTGTGTGACAAGAGCACGGCGCTGAGGGGGCTTTGAACAGGTCAGTTCCTCAAATGCCCCGGAAGCCACCGGAGTTGCACATCCTGCCAGAACGGTCCACCGCCCTCGTGGTCGTTGAAGCGGTACACCTCCATCGACCGCTCGTCGCCCGCGTAGGCGTTGTAGGCGGCGAACACCGTGGACGGCGGGCACGTCTCGTCCTCGAGGGCGGCCGAGAACAGCGCGGGCGCCCGGCCGCGCGCCGCGAAGTGCACGCCGTCGAAGTACGACAGCGTCCGGAAAACCCGCTCCTCGCTGCCACGCCGCGCGCTCAGGTACAGGCCGATCTCCCGGTACGGATGCCGGGAGGTGAGCGTCGCCGCGCGCGGGAAGTCGCACAGGAAGGGCACATTGGGGCTGATCGCGGCGAGGTCGGGGACGAGGCCGCCGACGGCGAGCGTGATGCCGCCGCCCTGGCTGTCGCCGATCGCCGCCACCCGCGCGGCGTCGACCAGGGGGTGACAGCGGACGGCTTCGACGGCCCGCACGGCGTCGGTGAAGACGCGGCGGTAGAAGTAGTCGTGCGGGTCCTCGACGCCCCGGGTCACGAAGCCCGGGTAGGCCGGGCCGACGCCCGCCGGGTCGGGGGTTTCGCCCACCGAGCCGCCGCTGCCCTGGCCCCGGGTGTCCATGACGAAGTGCGCGAATCCGGCGGCCGACCACAGCAGCCGCTCGTGCGGCAGGCCGCGGCCGCCGCCGTAGCCGATGTACTCCACCACGGCCGGAAGCGGTCGCTCCGCCCCCGCCGGGAGCAGCAGCCAGCCCTTGACCGGGTGTCCGCCGAATCCCGCGAACGTCACGTCGAAGACCTCGACCGAGGCCAGCGGCACGTCGACGCGCTCGAACCGCGCGTCCAGGGCGTGTTCCCGCGCGGCGGCGAGGGTCTTCTTCCAGAAGGCGTCGAAGTCCTCGGGCTCGGCCAACGCGGGTCGATAGCGGCGCAGTTCCTCGAGCGGCAGGTCGAAATGGGGCACGGACAGCTCCTCCTTCGGACGCGATGTCACAGGTCACGGTACGCGGCGGGGTTTCGGCGGCGACCAGCCGCGTTCCCCCAGTACAGGGACCCCGCCCCCCTAGCACACGGGCCCGACGCCCGGCCGTGGCCCACGGCGGGACCGGGCCCCTGCCGCCCGGAGGGAAGCGCGGGCCGCGTATGGGGTTCGCAAAGGCCTTGCCAGGGTGGCACCGGGCACGGAAAGCTTCTGACCTGCTGCTTTATGGGGTTCAAACGAGTCGTGGTGCCTATCACGACCTAAATGGCGCCATGAATGGCTCGCCATGGCGCCACATGTGTGCCATGATGGAGCCACGCAAGCGGGGCTTTCGACCAACACCGCGAAGTTCAGGACCGGAACCCACCGGGACAGACCGGAACAGACTTAAAGGAGCACCAGCCATGTCCGTCACCCTTACCGAGAAGGACAAGAACACCCTGCGGATCGCCGCCTACGGCGCCGTGCACCTGGTGACCGTCGCCGCCAGCACCGGCAACAGGCCGGGCCGGACCGCGGGCGAAGGCTCCCTCGCCCTGTACTCCGCGACCGGCCTGGTCGGGCACGTGCTCACCGAGTACCCCAAGGACCTGGACCACGGCGGCAGTTCCGTGGCCGAGGTCGCCGACCGCGTACTGCCGTCCCTGACGACGGCCATGAGCCTGCTCAAGGAGCTGGACGCCGCGGAGGCCGACAACTTCCGCAGCACCGTCCTCGTCGCCATCGAGACGGCCACCCGCAGCCACAAGAAGACCCCCAGCCCCGTCCTCGCCGACATCACCCGCAAGATCACCGCGGCTCTCGACGCCGCGTGACCGCCGGGGCCGGACCGCCCGCCGGGCGTTCTGGCCCCGCCGTCGCAGGGGGCCGCGCCCCTTCCCCCGCTGTTTTCCCGCGGTGCCGTCTCCCCGCGGTGTCGGCCCTTCGAGGCTCGCCCCTCAAGCGCCGGACAGGCCCTTCCTGGCCCGTCCGGCGCTTTGTGGTGCACCGGCTCAGGGGCCCCGGCCGCGGTGTCACCCGCTCAGGACCCGGTCGCGATGTCAGCCGCTCAAGGGCCCCGGTCGCGATGTCACCCGCTCAGGGGCTCCGGCGTCGGATCGGGCTCCGGCACCGGGTCCGGGCCCGGCGGCTTCGGCACCGGGGACGGCGGGGGCTCCGGCACGGGCACCGGATCGGGGACCGGTCGCGGCGGTGGGCCGGGGTCCGGCAGCGGCCCCGGCGTGGGGTCGGGGTTCGGTCCTGGCGTCGGGCCGGGCGGGACTGGGGCGGGGGCGGGGACCGGGTGGGTCATCTGTTCCTCCCGTAGTGCTGAAGAAGGCCGTTTCCACTGTCTCCCGCCTCGCGTGCCCCTGCCCGCCGGGTCCACGCCACGGCTCAGCCGGCCGTCCGCCGGAGCCGCACGACCGGGATGTCCCGCTCGGTCTTGGTGCGGTACTCCTCGTACAGCGGGAACACCTCGAGCAGGTGGGGCCAGACCCGGGCCTTGTCCCCGGCCGACAGGGTCTCTGCGCGGGCGGTGAAGCGCTCGGCGCCCACGCGCAGCCGGACCTCGGGCTCGTCCACCAGATTCACGTACCACAGCGGGTGGTCGGCGGCGCCGCCGTTGGACGCCACTATCAGGTAGTCGTCGCCGTCCCGGCCGTAGATGAGCACGGTGCGCCGCCACAGGCCGCTGCGACGGCCCTTGTAGTCCAGGAGAAGACAGGGCGCGCCCTGCACGGTGGCGCCCTTGGCTCCGCCCGACTCCTCGTACAACCTGGCCTGTTCGGCAACCCAGCCGGTCGGGCTGATCACGGCTTCGTCGTGTGAGGTCATGAGGGCAACCTTAGGTTCGCGGCCCGGCGAGCGCCTCAACCCGTGGAGGGAGCTCCCGCCTCAACCCGTGGGAGTACGCGCGTCCCCCTCGCCGCACAACCCGGCCGCGGCGGCGAGGCCGGTGCGCGGGCTGGCGAGCACCGGGATTGACACCTCGGCGAGCGCGGCGGCGTCCGCCATCGAGGCCTGCGCGAGCACCACGGCGTCCACGCCCGGCGCGATCCGCTCCACGGCCCGCGCGACCAGGCGGAGATACCCCTGCCGGTCCCCGGCCTCGAACCGCTCCCAGGCGCCGTCCACGACCACGGTGCGCGGGTCGATGGGGCGCCCGGCCTCCTCTTCGAGCAGGGCGAGCGTCGGCTCCAGGGTGCTGGGGACCGCGGCGACGACCGCGACCGCCGAGCCCGTGCCGACGGCGGCCGCCGCCATGGGCCGGTCCACGCGCAGCACCGGAACGCCGACGGCCGCCGCCCGGGACTCCGCGACGCCGCCGAGCGTCGAGCACGTGCACAGCACGGCGCCCGCGCCCGCAGCCACGGCGTTCTCCAGGGCCCTCTGGACGTCGTCCGCGACGGCCTCGGGTCCCCGCGCCCGGGCCCGCGCCAGCAGGTCCTCGTGGACGTGGTGGGCGAGCGCGAGCCCCGGGTGGTGCGCGTCGCGCAGCGCGTCGAACACCGGGACGTGGACGGGCGAGGTGTGCAGCAGCGCCAGCGTCACCATGCCGACGGGTCCTCCTCGACCTTGGCGAGGGCCGCCCGCACCAGCTCCGCGGCGGGCGCGGGGGCAAGCTCCGGGTGGCGCTCCGCCCACCTGGCGACGTACGGGCACAGCGGGACGACGGCGCGGTCCTCGCGCGCGGCAAGGGCGTACAGCTCCGTGGCGAGGGCGCCCGCGATGCCGCGGCCCTCGTGGGCGGGCGGCACCTCGGTGTGCAGGGGCACGAGCGCGGGCCGCGGCTCCGTCAGCGTGACGTACACGATCCGCCCGACGACCCGGCCGTCCTCCTCGGCGAGCAGCAGCCCGTGCGCCCGGTCGTCACGGATTCCGTAGGGCCGCGCGGGGCCCGTCGTGTCGCTCATCGCCGCTCCTCGCCGCGCCCGCGCGCGGTGTCGCCTCAGGGGCGCGCGACCGCCTGCGGGGAGCGCGCCATGTCGTCGGCGCCCGGCACCGGCGCGGAGGCGTCGGCGCCGAGGGCCACGACGCGGTTGCCCTCGTCGACGTGCACCACCCGCGGCCGCAGCGCGCGGGCCTCGGCGTCGTTGACCTGGGCGTAGCTGATGACGATGACCTTATCCCCGGGGTGCACGAGGTGCGCGGCCGCTCCGTTGATGCCGATGACGCCGCTGCCGCGCTCGCCCTCGATGGTGTACGTCTCCAGGCGGGCGCCGTTGGTGATGTCGACGATGTGCACGAGCTCCCCCGGCAGCAGGTCGGCGGCGTCGAGGAGGTCGGCGTCGATGGTGACGGACCCGACGTAGTGCAGGTCGGCCTGGGTCACCGTGGCCCGGTGGATTTTTGACTTGAACATGGTGCGCAGCATTCGGAGCACTCCTAGAACTCGGCTCCCTGCCTGCGTTGATGCAGGTCAAGGGCTGCCATGCACCTTACAGCCCGCGCGCTTTCCCGGGGGGCCGCCGACGGTGGCCCGGACGGACGGCGCGTGGGCGGGGACACAGGTCCCCGCCCGCGCGCCCGTGCCGCCAAGGGCCGCGGCGTCCTCGCTTACAGGACCGCGCCGTCCTTCGTCCTCCTGCGCAGCGTCGGCCTGCTGGACTGGGCGAGGTCCTTCCACATGTCCGACAGACCGGCGATGGTGCGCGCCGCGAACAGCGTGCGGATCGACACCTCCTGCTTCAGCTCCGTGCGGATCACGCTGACCAGCCTGATCGCCCGCAGCGAGTTGCCGCCGAGGTCGAAGAAGTCCTGGTCGATGCCGACCCGGTCCAGTTCGAGCACGTCGGCGAAGGCCGCGGCCAGGATCCGCTCGGTGTCGTTGCGCGGCGCCCGATAGGACCCGTCGTCGAACGTGGGCTCGGGCAGCGCCGCCCGGTCCAGGCGCCCGTCGGCCCCCAGCGGCAGCCGCTCGAGGACGGTGAACACCGACGGCACCATGGCCTCCGGCAGCCGTCCGGCGGCGTACCGGCGCAGGTCCTCCGCGGACAGCGTCTGGGCGCCCGCCGGGACCACATAGGCGACGAGGCGCTGCTGTCCGGAGTCGTCCTTCCTGGCGACGGCGACGGAGCGCGCGAGCCCTGGGTACTCGGACAGCGCCTCCTCGACCTCGGCGAGTTCGACCCGGAAGCCCCGCACGTCCGCCTGGGCGTCGGCCCGGCCCA
The DNA here is from genome assembly GCF_056435225.1 of Streptomyces sp. NPDC043996. Taxonomy (NCBI): domain Bacteria; kingdom Bacillati; phylum Actinomycetota; class Actinomycetes; order Kitasatosporales; family Streptomycetaceae; genus Streptomyces; species Streptomyces sp. NPDC043996. Next base: position 405,638 of record NZ_JBWKEY010000008.1, read on the forward strand.
CGTACTCCAGGCGGCCTTCGGCGCCCCACCGCACCCGGTCCCCGGTGCGGAGCATGAGTCCGCCCGCCGGGCCGAAGGGGCAGGGCACGAACCGCTCCGCGGTCGGTCCTGGCCGCCCGGCGTAGCCGCGCGCCACGCCGGGCCCGGCCACGTACAGCTCCCCGGCGACGCCCACGGGCACCGGCGTGAGGCCCGGGCCGAGGACGTAGAGGGAGGTGTGGTCCAGGGGGTGGCCGACCGCGCCCGGGTGGGCTGCCTCGTCCGCCGCCAGGCGGTTCGCCGCGGCGAACACGGCGGTCTCCGCCGGGCCGTGGGCGTTGACGACGGTCAGGCCGGGGCAGGCCTCCCGGACCCGTCGCACGGCGACGGCCGACACGCGGTCCCCTCCGGTCCACACCTCGCTGAGCCCGGCGAGCCGCTCGGGGCGGTCCGCCGCGACCGCGGAGAACTGGCCCGCGGGCAGCCACACCGTGGCGACGCCGTGCGCCGCGCGCAGGTCGGCGAGGGCGTCGACGTCCAGTTCCCCGGCGTCAGCCACGACCACGCGGCCGCCGTTGAGGAGCGGCACCCACACTTCGAGGGCGAGCGCGTCGGAGGTGTGCGGCGCGTGCCACAGGACGGTGCCGCGGCCGCCCTCGCGCCAGTGGCGGTCCAGGACGAACCGCTCCATGTTGCGGTGCGTGACGGCGACCCCGGTGGTCGCGCCGTTCGCTCCGGAGCCGTACACCACGGCCACCAGGTCGTCCTGGTGCGGCGGGGCCACGGTCTGGCGCACCGCGTCGCCGTCTTCGGCGGCGTCCCCCGCGAGGGCGGCGAACACCAGCGCGGGAACGTCCAGATCCGCGGCGAGCGCGTCGGCGGTGGTCGCGTCGGTGAGCAGGGCGCGCACCGAGGCGTCGCCGACCACCGCCTTGATCCGCTCGACCGGGAACGCCGGGTCGACGGGCAGGTAGGCCCCGCCCGCCTTCGCCACCCCCAGGAGGGCGACGACCAGGTCCACCGAGCGGGGCAGCGCCACCGCCACCACGGTCTCGGGTCCGGCCTGGCGGCGGCGCAGCGCGTCGGCCAGGCGGCTGGAGCGCTCGTCGAGGTCCCGGTAGGAGACCGTCGTGTCGCCGGACACCAGCGCGACGGCGTCGGGGGTCTTCTCGGCCTGGCGGGCGAACAGCTGGGGCACCGTCAGGCCCGGCAGGGGCGCGTCCGTGCCGTTCGGCGCCGCGAGGACCTGGTCCCGCTCGTCGCCGCTCACCACGTCGAGGGCGCCGACGGGGCGCTCGTCGGCGGCCACCGCGGCGCGGACGAACGCGATCAGCTCCGCGCCGATGAAGCTCAGCTCCTCGCGGGAGTACAGGCCCGCGGGGGCGTCGAGGCGGACGTACAGGTCGCTGTCGGGGCTGCCGTCGGTGCAGACGCCGATGGCCAGTTCGTCGAAGGCGCCGGTCGTGGCGGGGAAGTAGCGCGCCGGGTGGTCGCCGAAGTGGAGCTGCTCCACGAACTCGACGACGTTCATGACGGCGCCGAAGCTGCCGCGCCCGGCCAGGACGGCGCCGCTCGCGCGCTGGATGTCGGAGTAGTGGCAGGCGGTGTGCCCGAAGACCTCGTACGTCTCGTCCACGACCGCGTCGGCGATGTCGGCGAAGGTCGAGGAGAGCGGCACGTTCACGCGCATCGGCACCACGTTGACCGCGAGTCCGGGCGTCTTGGCCGCCACCCCGACGCGGTTGCCCACGGCCAGCGAGAGGAGGAACTCCGGCTGGTCGCAGCGGTGCCGGAAGAACACCGCTGCGGCGGCGGTCAGCATGGACGACATCCATACGCCGAGGGACTGCGCGGCCTCGGTCCAGGCGGCCGCCTCCGCGCGCGGGACGGTCAGCGTCCGGCTCACCATGCCGATGGCACCGGCCACCTCCGACCAGCGGTCGGCGCCGCTCGTCGGCTCGGCGAGCGTGGCGCGCAGCGCGTCGGGCAGGGCGACGCGCGGCACCTGGGCGGGCGCGGGCGCGTCCTTCAGGTAGTCGCGCCAGAACTCCGTGTCCTCGGTGAACTGGTCGGAGGCCAGATACTCCGTCGCCTCGGTCGCGAACGACTCGGCGTCCCAGGGGTCCGCAAGCTCCGGCACCTCGGTGCCCCGCGCCAGCGCCGTGTACACCTCGGCGAGGCGCCGCGAAAGGAGGCCGCCCGCGCCGAAGCCGTCGGATATGAGGTGGTGGTAGGCGAGCACCACGAGGAAGCGGTCCGCGGCGAGCTTCACCACACCGAGCCGGAACAGCAGGTCGCGCTCCAGGTCGAAGCGCTGGCGCACCGTGTCGGACAGCGCGTCGCGCGCCGCCTGCTCGGGGTCGGCCTCGGCGCTGAGGTCCAGGAAGAACGGCCGCCAGTCGCCCAACTCCCGGACCGTGAGCCGCAGCCCGCTGCCGTCGTCGGCGAAGTTCACGCGCAGTACTTCCGCCTCGCCCATCACACGCAGAAACGCGGATTCCATGACCGCCGTATCGAGCTCGCCGGCCACCTCCCACATCGTCATCGCGTGGTTCAGCGTGTCGGGAGCCATTTCCTGCGCCAGCCACAACCCTTTATGCGCAGCCGACGCACCGAACGAACGCACAATGATCAACCCCTCGAAAACAGTTCAGTAAGCCGGAGGAATGCACAAAACGCCTCCACCCTCACGGACGTGGATCAGCCGGTCAAGCCAATGCTGTGCCCTGGCGGGACACGCCGCTGGGAAGCGCGCGTGTCCCGCCGACAGGACAGCCGTCCGGCGCGGAAGAACCTCCGGACACCATCAGATCACCGTCAGGCGCGCTGGGGCAGCGCGGTCATGATGTGCCCGGCGATCTGCCGCGGCGACGGGTGCTTCAGCGCCAGGTTCGCCCTCAGTTTGAGCCCCGTCGACGCGGCCAGGCGCTTGCTCAGGTCCACCGAGAGGAGCGAGTCGAACCCGATCTCCTTGAACTCCTGGTCGGGGTTGATGTTCTCGCTGGAGGGGTGCCCAAGCACGACGGCGACCTTCTCCAGGACGTGCTCGAGCACCAGGGCCCGCGCGTCGTCTTCGGCGAGCGCGGCGACCCGCTCCGACAGGGGGACGGCCTGCTCCTCGTCCGCGGGCACCGCCGTCGCGGGCACCTCGGCCGCCACCGCCGTCCGCGCGGAGTTCAGCCAGTACCGCTGCCGCTGGAACGCGTACGTCGGCAGGTCGACGCGCGGCCGCTCGCCGAGGAGGGCCGACCAGTCCACCGATCCGCCCTGGACGTGCAGCTGGGCCAGCGAGCCGAGCACGGCCTCCACCTCGCCGCGGTCGCGGCGGGACGAGGCGAGGACCACGGCGTCGTCGACGTCCTCGACGATCTCCTGCACCGGCACGGTCAGGACAGGGTGCGGGCTCATCTCGATGAAAACCCGGAATCCGTCCCGCTCCAATCGCCGGACGGAGGTTTCGAAGAGAACCTTCTCCCGCAGATTGTTGTACCAGTATTCGCCGTTCAGCTCCGCGGTGTCGATCGTCTTTCCGTACAGCGTCGAGTAGAAAGGAAGGTTCGACGATGTGGGGCTCACGTCGGACAGCTGGCCGATCACCTCGTCGCGGACCCGGGTCACCTGGTGTGAATGCGAGGCGTAATCGACTGAAATTCGCCGGGCCTGGGCGCCCTCGGCCTTCATCTTCTCGACGAATTCATCGAGCGCGTCCGGTTCCCCGGACACCACCACGGAGCGGGGCCCGTTCACCACGGCGACGCTCACCCGGTCGCTCCACGGGGCCAGCAGTTCCTCCACGACCTCCGCGGACTCCACGACCGACGCCATCCCGCCGTGGCCGATCAGGCTCACCAGGGCCTTGCTGCGCAGCGCCACGACCTTGGCGGCGTCGCGCAGCGAAAGGGCGCCGCAGACGTGGGCGGCGGCGATCTCGCCCTGGCTGTGGCCCACCACCGCGGCCGGTTCCACACCCCAGGACCGCCACAGGGCGGCCATGGACACCATCACGGAGAACAGCGCGGGCTGCACCACGTCCACCCGGTCCAGGGTGGGCGCGCCCGCCACGCCGCGCACGACGTCGAGCAGCGACCAGTCGACCCACTCCGAAAGCGCGGCCGCGCACGCGTCGAGGCTGCGGGCGAAGACCGGGAAGGCGTCGTACAGCTGCCGTCCCATGCCGACCCACTGCGAGCCCTGTCCGGGGAACATGAACGCGACGCCACCGAGGGCGCCCGCGGTGCCGCGCACCACCGCGGCGGACTCCGCGCCGTTGCTCAACGACGCGAGGCCGCTCAGGAGTTCGCCGCGGCCGCGCCCCAGGACCACGGCGCGGTGCTCGAACCGCGACCGGCTCGAAAGGAGCGACGCGCCGATGGCGGCGACGTCCGCGCCGTCGCGGGCGGCGACGAAGTCGCGCAGCTTGCCCGCCTGGCGCTCGACGGCCGCGGCGCTCTTGCCCGAGACCACCCACGGCACGAGGCCGCCGGGAACCTCCGGGGCCGCCTCCGGCTCGTCCGCGTGCTCCCGCGGGACCTCCTCCTCCAGGATCACGTGCGCGTTGGTGCCGCTGACGCCGAACGAGGAGACCCCGGCGCGCCGCGGGCCCTCAGGCCGCGGCCACTCCCGCCCCTCCATAAGGAGTTCGACCGCGCCGGACGACCAGTCCACGTGCCGCGACGGCGTGTCCACGTGCAGGGTCTTCGGCAGGAAGCCGTTGCGCATGGCCATCACCATCTTGATGACCCCGGCGACCCCGGCGGCGGCCTGCGCGTGGCCGATGTTCGACTTCATGGACCCCAGCCAGAGCGGCCTGCCCTCGGCCCGGTCCGCTCCGTACGTCGCGAGGAGGGCGCCCGCCTCGATGGGGTCGCCAAGGACGGTGCCGGTGCCGTGGGCCTCGACCGCGTCCACCTCGGACGGGGCGACGCCCGCGTTCGCGAGCGCCTGCTGGATGACCTTCTCCTGGGCGCGGCCGTTGGGGGCGGTGAGCCCGTTGCTTGCCCCGTCCTGGTTGACCGCGGTGCCGCGCACGACGGCGAGGACCGGGTGGCCGTTGCGGCGGGCGTCGGAGAGCCGCTCCAGGAGCAGCACGCCCACGCCCTCGGCCCAGCCGGTGCCGTCCGCGCCGTCCGCGAAGGACTTGCAGCGGCCGTCGGCGGCCAGGCCGCCCTGCCGGGAGAACTCCACGAAGAGCGCGGTCGACGACATCACGAGCGCGCCGCTCGCGAGCGCCAGCGAGCACTCGCCCGCGCGCAGCGACTGCACCGCCAGGTGCAGGGCCACAAGGGACGACGAGCACGCCGTGTCCACGGACACCGTCGGTCCCGTCAGGCCCAGTTCGTACGCCACCCGCCCGGACGCGACGCTCAGGGCGCTGCCGTGCAGCAGATAGCCCTCCAGGTCGTTCTTGCTCGCCTCCAGGAAGCGCGAGCCGTACTCGGAGGAGCTCACCCCGGTGAACACGCCGACGTCGGTGCCGCGCAGGCTCGCGGGCACGATGCCCGCCCGCTCGAAGACCTCCCACGACGTCTGCAGGAGCAGCCGCTGCTGCGGGTCGATGGCGAGCGCCTCGCGCGGGCTGATGCCGAAGAAGTCGGCGTCGAAGTCGGCCACGTCCGCGAGGAATCCCCCGTGCCGGACGTACGAGCTGCCGAGTTTGTCGGGGTCCGGGTCGTACACGTCCTGCCACCCCCGGTCCGCCGGGAACTCGTCCACGGCGTCGACGCCGCCGCGGACCATGTCCCACAGGTCCTCGGGCGACGACACGCCTCCCGGGTAGCGGCACGCCATGGACACCACGGCGATCGGCTCCACGCGGGCGGCCTTCAGGGCGTCGTTCTCCTGCCGGAGGCGGTCGCGCTCCTCCAGCAGTGTGCGGAGCGCCCGCTGGACCCGGTCCGCGCCGTCCGCTGTGCGATCCGCGGAACTGTTCATGTCACTTACCCTTCTCGTCCAAAGCCAGGTCGACCAGTGCTTCCAAGTCCAAGTCCGCCAGCTCGTCCGCACCGGTGTCCGGGGCGGACGTCCGCCCTTCGGCGTCGGGGGCGGCGCAGGCGAGCACCGCGTCCAGGACGCCCGCGGCGCGCAGGCTTTCGATCGAGACGGTCCGCAGGACCTCCCGGATCGCCGCGTCCTCGTCCGGGCTCGCCGGCTCCCGCCGCTCCTCCGGACGGAGCTGGCCCACGATGTGGGCGCCAAGCTCGCGCGGGGTGGGGTAGCTGAAGACGAGCGTGGAGGGCAGCCGCAGACCGGTCGCCGAGGCCAGGCGGTTGCACAGCTCGACCGACGTCAGCGAGTCGAACCCGAGCTGGGTGAACGCCTGGTCGGCCTCGACGGCCGCGCTGGAGGGGTGTCCGAGCACGACGGCGGCCTGCTCGCGGACCCAGTCGAGTACGGTCGCCTCCGCCTCGCTCGGCGACTGTCCGGCCAGCCTTGCGGGCAGGCCGAGCGGGCCGCTGTCCTTGGCCGCGCTCGTCCGGTTCCGCGCCGGGCGGCCGCTGTTGACGAGGTCGCGCAGGAGGAGCGGCAGTTCGTCGCCGGACTTGGCGCGCAGCGCGGCGGTGTCAAGACGGGCCGGGACGAGCACGGGCTTGTTGACCGCGCACGCCGCGTCGAACAGGGCCAGCGCCTCGGGCGTCGGCATCGGGGCGATGCCGAGGCGCCGGACCCGGGAGAGGTCGACCTCGTCCAGGTCCCCGGTCATGCCGCTGCTCTGCCCCCACCAGCCCCAGCCCAGTGACGTGCCGACCAGGCCCGAGGCCCTGCGCTGGGCGGCGAGGGCGTCCAGGAACCCGTTGGCGGCGGCGTAGTTCGCCTGTCCGCCGGTGCCGAGGGTGCCCGCGAGCGCGGAGAACAGGACGAACGCCGACAGGTGGTGGTCCCGGGTCAGCTCGTGCAGGTGCAGCGCGCCACCGGCCTTGGCGCCGAGCACGCGCTCGAAGCTCTCCGGCGTCAGCGACTCGACGGTGCCGTCCGCGAGCACTCCGGCCGCGTGCAGGACCGCCGTCAGCGGGTACGCGGGGGGCATGTCGGCGAGCAGCTTCGCCACGGCGTCGCGGTCGGCGACGTCGCACTGGGCGACCCTGACGAGCGCGCCCGCGCCCTCCAGGTCCGCGACCAGCTCCGGGGCTCCCTCGGCGGCCAGGCCGCTGCGGCTCGCGAGCACCAGGCTCCGCACGCCGTGCTCGGCGACGAGGTGGCGCGCCACCAGGGCGCCCACGCCGCCGGTGCCGCCGGTGACCAGGACGGTGCCGCCGCCGAAGCCGCTGCCCAGATCGAAGATGATCTTTCCGATGTGGCGGCCCTGGCTCATCTCGCGGAACGCCTTGCGGGCGTCGCGGATGTTCCAGACGGCGATCGGGCTCAGCCGCACCCGCCCTTCGGCGAAGAGCTCCATGACGGCCTGGAACATCTCGTGGAAGGCGTCGGGGCCCGCCTCGTAGAGGTCGAAGGCCTCGTAGGCGACTCCGGGGTGGTCGGCCGCCACCCGCTCGGGCTCGCGGATGTCCGTCTTGCCCATCTCGACGAAGGCGCCGCCCTGGGGCAGCAGGGTCAGCGAGGCGTCGACGAACTTGTGCGCGAGGGAGTTCAGGACGACGTCCACGCCACGGCCGTCCGTGGCGTCCAGGAACTTCTGCGCGAACTCCAGGTCGCGCGACGACGCCAGGTGCGCGTCGTCGATGCCGAGGGCGCGCAGGGTGGGCCACTTGGCCGGGCTCGCGGTCGCGTAGATCTCGGCGCCCGCGTGCTTGGCCAGCTGGACCGCGGCCATGCCCACGCCACCGGCGGCGGCGTGGATGAGGACCCGCTGGCCCTTCTTCAGGTTCGCCACCCGGAACAGGCCGTAGTAGGCGGTGAGGAAGGCGCCCGGCACGGACGCCGCCTCGGTGTGGGTCCAGCCGTCGGGTACGGGCATGAGCAGCCGGTGGTCGGCCACGGCGACGCGGCCGAAGGCGCCGGAGAAGATGCCCGTGACGCGGTCGCCCGGCGCGAGGGAGGTGACGTCGTCGGCCACCTCCAGGACGGTGCCCGCGCCCTCGCTGCCGATCCCGGCGTCGATGGCGGTGCGGTCGACCAGGCCGAGCGCGATCGTGACGTCCCGGAAGTTGAGCCCCGCGGCGTGCACGGCGACGCGCACCTGCCCGCTCGTCAGGGGCTCCTCCACCTCGGGGCAGGGCACCCAGGTCAGGTTCTCCAGGGTCCCCTTGTTGGGGATGCCGAGGCGGTGGGCGCCACCCGTGGGCGGCTCGATCTGCTGGTGCGCGAGCGAGGCCACCGCCAGGCGCGGGGCGAGGGACGCGCCGCCGCGCAGGGCGAGTTGGGCCTCATCCAGGGTGAGCGCGTCCGGCAGCAGGGCCCAGGAGGCGTCCTCGTCGTCGATGTCCACCAGGCGGAACCTGCCGGGGTGCTCCGTCTGCGCGGACCGGATCAGGCCCCACACGGACGCGCCGGGGAGGCTTTCGACGCGCTCGCCCGCGCCGGTGGCGAAGGCCAGGCGGGTGAGCACCACCAGCGTCGACGCGGTGAGCCGCTCCTCGGCGAGGAACCGCTGAACCAGGGCGAGCACGTGCGTATCCGTGCCGCCGACCACGGCGAGCGGATCGCCGTCGGCGACGGCGGTGTTGACGACGTCGTCCAGGCACAGGACGACGTGCCGGGGGGCGTCGCCCGCGAGGACGTCGTCGAGCGACGCGTGGAAGGTGACGCTGTCGTCGCCCGCGTCGGCGAGGCGGGCGGCGGCCAGGCCGTCCTTCGCGCCGAGGACGCTCCACGGCGCGCGCCGCGGCTCCCGCCCGCCGTCCTTGACCGGCCGCCACTCCACCTCGTACAGCGACCGCTCGCTGGCGCCGCGCACCGAGCGCACCTGCTGGGCGCTCGCGGGCCGGAACGTCAGTGCCCCGATGCGGGCGATCTCGCGGCCGTGCTCGTCGGCGATCGCCACCGACACGGCGGCGTCACCGGCCGGGGAGACCCGGATGCGCACGGTCGGGCCGCACGCGCCGGCCTGGTCGACGCCGGACCACGAGAAGGGCATCCAGCCCTGGCCGCCGTCGACCTCGATGACGCGGCCGACGACCACCGCGTGCAGCACGGAGTCGATCAGCGCCGGGTGCAGGGCGAAGTCGCCGCTGGCGGAGCCGTCGGCCGTCGGGAGCGTGGCCGTCGCGAAGAGGTCGTCGCCGCGCCGCCACACCTCGCGCAGCCCGCGGAACGTCGGCCCGTAGTCGAAGCCGCCGTCCGCGAAGGAGTCGTACAGGCCCTCGATGCCGAGCTGTTCCGCCCCGGCCGGAGGCCACGTGGCGAGGGCGCGCGCGCTCTCGGCCGACGCGTCCGTCGGCGCCGTGCCCAGCGTCAGGTTGCCCGTCGCGTGCCGGGTCCACCCGGTCTCCTGGTCGTCGCCGTCGGGACGCGAGTACACGTCCAGCGGGCGGGTGCCCGCCTCGTCCGCCGCGCCGACGGCGATGCGCACGCGCACGTCCCCGGACTCGGGCAGGATCAGCGGAACCTCCAGGGAGAGTTCCTCAATGGCCGGGGACCCGACGTGGCCGCCCACCCACAGGGCGAGGTCCATGTAGGCCGTCGCCGGTACGACGACCGCGCCGAACACGGTGTGGTCGGCGAGCCAGCCGTGGGTGCGCAGGGACCACAGGTCGGTGAAGACCACCTCGTCGGTGCCCGGGTGCTCCACCACGGCGCCGAGCAGCGGGTGCTCCGGCGCCGTGAGACCGGCCGAGGTCACGTCCCCGGTCCCCGCCGCGCCCCGGAAGTCCAGCCAGTAGCGGTGCCGCTGGAAGGCGTACGTCGGCAGCTCCACGGACCGGCGGGACTCCAGGAGGGCGTCCCAGTGCACGGTCGTGCCCCGGACGTGGAGCTGGGCGAGGGCGCCGAGCAGCGTGTCCAGGGCGCCGCGGTTCCGCCGCGACGTCGAGAGGACCACCGCGTCGTCCGCGCCGACGGCGGCGAAGGCCTCCTTGGTGATGCTCGCGAGCGTCGCTCCGGGACCCACTTCGAGGAAGACGCCCGCACCGGCGGCGCGGGCGCACTCCACCGCGTCGAAGAAGCGGACGGGCTGGCGGACGTGGTCCACCCAGTGCGCGACGCTCGTCAGCTCCTGGAGCGTGACCTCGCGGCCGAGGCGGGTCGAGACGATCGGGATGGTCATCTCGCCCATGGGCAGCTCGCCCACCGCCTCGGCGAACTCGTCGAGGATCGGGTCCATGAGCGGGGAGTGGAAGGCGTGCCCGACGTCGAGGAGCTTCGCCGACGCGCCGTCCGCGACGAGCCGGTCGCGGATCGCGTGGACCTGCTCGCGCAGGCCCGAGACCACCACCGACTCCGGGCCGTTGACGGCGGCGACGCCGACGCGGTCGTACCCGTCGAGCAGCGCGCCCACCTCGGCCTCCGAGGCGCGCACCGCCAGCATGGCGCCCTTCTCGGTGACCGTCTGCATGACGCGGCCGCGGGCGGCCACGAGCCTGGTCGCGGCGTCCAGGCCGAGGACTCCGGACACGTGGGCGGCGGCGATCTCACCGACGGAGTGGCCGATCAGGAAGGCGGGCGGCGGACCGTACCGCTCCAGGAGCCGGTAGCGGCTGACCTGCAGGGTGAAAAGGGCGGGCTGCGCGATGTCCGTCCGCTCGGGGTCGGCGGGCTCGTCGGAGAGCAGCAGGGGCTTGAGGGCGAAGGGGAGCAGCGCGTCGAAGCGCGCGCAGATCTCGTCGACGCTCCGCGCGAAGGCGGGGAAGGTTTCGTACAGCTCCCGGGCGGCGCCGGTCCACTGCGTGCCCTGTCCCGGGAACATCAGGGCGGTGCCGCCGTGCTCCCCGGCGACGCCGCGTACCGCGCGGGCGGACTCCGCGCCCTCGCTCAGCGTCGCGAGGCCGCTCAGGAGGGTGTCCTTGTCGTGTCCGAGGACCACCGCACGGTGGTCGTGCCGGGCCCGGTCCGCCGCCAGCGACCAGCCCACGGCGGCGATGTCCAGGTCTCCGTTGGCGTCGGCGTCGGCGGCGAAGGCGCGCAGCTTCTCCGCCTGTGCCCGCAGCGCCTGCTCCGAGCGCGCCGACACGAGCCACGGCACCAGTCCGCCGGCGCCGCCGGACAGCTCGGCGTCGGACGCGTCGGCGTCGGGCGCCGTCTCCGGCGCGGGGGCCTCCTCCAGGATGACGTGCGCGTTGGTGCCGCTGGCTCCGAAGGCGGACACGCCCGCGCGGCGGGGGCGCCCCGGCGCGCTCGGCCAGTCCCGGGCCTCGGTGAGCAGCTCCACGTTCCCGGCCGTCCAGTCCACGTGCGTGGACGGGCGGTCCACGTGCAGGGTCCTGGGCAGCACGCCGTGCCGCATCGCCATGACCATCTTGATGATGCCGCCGACGCCCGCGGCCGCCTGCGTGTGACCGAGGTTCGACTTCAGCGAGCCCAGCCACAGCGGATTGCCGGGCTCGCGCTCCTGTCCGTACGTGGCGAGGACGGCCTGCGCCTCGATCGGGTCGCCGAGGGTCGTGCCGGTGCCGTGGGCCTCGACGACGTCCACGTCGCTCGCCTGCACCCGGGCGTTGGCGAGCGCGGCCCGGATCACCCGCTGCTGCGAAGGACCGTTCGGCGCGGTCAGACCGTTGGACGCGCCGTCCTGGTTGATCGCCGAGCCCCTGATCACGGCCCAGATCCGGCGCCCGTTGCGCCGCGCGTCCGAGAGGCGCTCCAGGACCAGGACGCCGACGCCCTCGGAGAAGCCGGTGCCGTCGGCGGCGTCGGCGAACGCCTTGCACCGGCCGTCCTCCGCGAGGCCCCGGTTCTTGGACATCTCCCGGAGCACCTGCGAGGTCGCCATGACGGTGGCGCCCCCGGCCAGGGCAAGGGTGCTCTCGCCCTGGCGCAGCGACTGCACGGCCTGGTGCACCGCCACCAGCGACGACGAGCACGCGGTGTCGGTGGACACCGCCGGGCCCTCCAGGCCCAGCGAGTAGGACACGCGCCCGGAGGCCACGCTCAGCAGGGAGCCGGTCTGGCCGTAGCCCGCGATGGACTCGGGGGTGTGGAGGTGGTTTCCGTACCCGAAGTAGGCCACTCCGGCGAAGACGCCGGTGGCGCTGCCGTTCAGGGTGGTGGGGTCGATGCCCGCCCGCTCCAGGGACTCCCAGGACGCTTCGAGGAGGAGGCGCTGCTGGGGGTCGGCGGCGAGGGCCTCGCGCGGGTTGATCCCGAAGAACTCGGCGTCGAAGTCGCCCGCGTCGTAGAGGAATCCGCCGGAGCGCGTGTAACAGCTGTTCGGCTCGTCCGGGTTCGGGTCGTACAGACCCTCCAGGTCCCAGTCGCGGTCGTCGGGGAAGTCCGAGACGGCGTCGCCGCCCGTGCGCACCAGCTCCCACAGCGCCTCGGGGGTGGTGACCCCGCCCGGGAAGCGGCAGGCGACGCCCACGATCGCGATGGGTTCGGCGGCGGCCTCCGTCAGCGCGGCAAGACGCTTGCGCGTCTCGATCAGCTCGATCGATGTCCGCTTGAGGTAGTCAAGAACATCGGCGTTGTTGTCGTTCGTCATCGGTTTCTCCTAGCCGAGCTCTTTGTCCAGCAGCGAGAGGAGCTCTCCCGCTGACGCCGAACTGATCTGGTCGACGATGCCCGTCGGCGATCCCTCGCCCGCCATCGAGCGCACCCGGCCCTGCAACTCGCCGAGCAGCGTGGAGATGGTGGCCTTGTCCGCCGCCGCGAGCTCGCGGAACGCGTCGTCGATGCGGGCGCCGAGGCCTTCGATCTCCTTGGTCAGGAGGTCGGCGGGAGACTCCGGTTCGGCCGCCGCGTCGGGGGCGATGCCCGCGATCAGGAACGGCACGAGGGCGCTCGGGTTCGGGTAGTCGAACGCGAGCGTGGCGGGCAGTTTCAAGCCGGTCACGTCGGCCAGCTTGTTGCGCAGTTCGAGCGCCATCAGCGAGTCGATGCCGAGGTCCTTGAACGCGGCGGCGGCGCCGACGCGTGCGTTGTCGGTGTGGCCGAGGACGAGCGCGGTCTGCGCCCGTACGGCGTCAAGGAGCACCGCTTCCGCCTCGGCGCGCGGCAGCGACCTGACGCGCCGCGCGACGTCGGCGTCGGCGGCCTGTCGGGCCTCGGTGCCGCCGGGCCCCTCGGGCGTGGTGAGCAGGCCGCGCAGGAGCGGCGAGCCGGTGTGCCCGGTGGGCGACGCGTTCAGGGCGGCGAGGTTGAGGCGCACCGGCACGAGGACCGGCTCGTCGCGGGCGATCGTCGCGTCGAAGAGCGCGAGCCCCTCGTGCGACGCCATCGGCTGCACGCCCTGGCGTTGCAGGCGCACGATGTCCGCCGCGCCGATGTCCGCGCCCAGTTCGCTGCGCTCGGCCCAGTAGCCCCAGCACAGCGCGGTGGCGGCGAGGCCGTCGGCGCTGCGGGCCTCCGCGAGGCCGTTGAGGAAGCCGTTGGCCGCCGCGTAGTTGGCCTGCCCCGCCGTGCCGAGCACGCTCGCGATGGAGGAGAACAGCACGAACGCGGACAGGTCCAGGTCCCGGGTCAGCTCGTGCAGGTGCCAGGCGCCGTGCGTCTTCGGCGCGAGGACGGTGTCCACGCGGTCCTCGGTCAGCGCCTCGACGACACCGTCGTCCAGGGCGGCCGCGCAGTGGATCACCGCCGTGAGCGGGTGCTCGTCCGGTACCGCGCCGATGAGTTCGGCGACGGCCGCGCGGTCGGTGACGTCGCACGCCACGACGTCGACGTGCGCTCCCGCCGCGGTCAGCTCCTCGCGCAGTCCCGCGGCCGCCGGGGCCGCGAGGCCCCGCCTGCTGGTCAGGACGAGGCGGCGCACCCCGTGCCGCTCGACGACGTGCCGGGCGAGCATCGCGCCCAGACCGCTGGTGCCACCCGTGATCAGCACCGTGCCGGTGCCGAGCGCGGAGGCGTCGCCGGCGACCGCCGCGGAGGCGCGCGCGAGGCGCGGCGTGGTCACCAGGCCCGCCCGGATCTTGAGCTGGGCCTCGCCGGTGGCGGCGGCCGCCGGGACACGGGCCCAGGAAGCGGGCTCGCCGTCCGTGTCGAGGAGCGTGAACCGGCCCGGGTTCTCGGTCTGCGCGGTGCGCACGAAGCCCCAGACCGCGGCGGCCGCGGGGTCGGTGCGGGCGACCTGGTCGTCCTGGACCGCCGCCCGCGTCACGAGGACCAGGCGGGATGCGGAGAACCGGTCGTCGGCGAGCCAGCCCCGCGCCCAGCCAAGGACGCGGTGCAGATCGCGCTCGACGGCGGCGGGCGCGTCGACGCCGTTGCCAGCGCCCTCGCCCTCGTCATCGCCACCGACGACGGCGATGACGACCGGGGGGATCTCCCCCTCGGACGCGGCGAGTTCACCGAGGTCGGCGAAGGCGGCCGCGTCGTCGCCCAGGGACGCGGTGAGCGCGGCGGGCGCTCCCAGCGTCGCGTACGGGCCTGCGGCCCGCTCGGCGGTGTCCGCAAGGGGGACCCAGTCCACCTGGAACAGCGCGTCCTGGTGGTCGAAGCTCAGCTCGGACAGCTTCTCGGCGTCCACCGGCCGCAGGGTCAGCGTCTCGACGCCGCCGAGCGCCGTGCCGCTGGCGTCCGCGAGGGTCACGGACAGCGCGTTCTCCCCGGCGGGCGCCAGGCGGACGCGCAGCGCCGTCGGCGCGGCGGAGTGCAGGCGGATGCCCGTCAAGCGGTACGGCAGCAAGACCTCGGGCCGGGAGCCGTCGACGAAGTCCCCGAGGCCGACGGGGAGCAGCGCCGCCTGGAGCAGGGCCGGGTGGATCTGGAACCGGCCCTGGTCGGTGCCGTCGGGCGCGGGCAGCTCCACCTCGGCGAAGAGGTCATCGCCGTGGCGCCACACCTGCTTGAGGCCGCGGAACAGGGGTCCGTAGCCGAACCCGAGGGCGGACAGACGGGTGTACTCGTCCTCGAAGGGCACGCTGGCCGCGCCCGCCGGAGGCCACGCGGTGAGGCCCTCAGGACCCCCGGTGCCGGTTCCAACGGTCCCGACGGCGTTCCGTGTCCACTCGGGTTCGCCCTCGCCGCGGGAGTGCACGCTGACCGCGCGCTTGCCGTCGACGACGACGCGGATCTCGCGGTCGCCGGTGCGGGAGAGCACCAGCGGTGTCTCCAGGGTGAGTTCGTCGACGACGTCGCAGCCCGCCTTGGCCGCGGCCCACGCCGCGAGCTCCACAAGGGCGGTGCCCGGCACCAGGACGGCGCCGTGGACCGCGTGGTCGGCGAGCCACGGGTGCCGCGACAGCGAAAGGCGGCCGCTGCCGACCACTCCCCCGTGCTCCCCGTCGTCGGGCAGGTCTATCACGGCGTCCAGCAGCGGATGGTCCGAGGTGTGCACAGCCGTGCTCTCGCCGGGCGTGTTCAGCCAGTAGCGCTGCCGCTGGAAGGCGTAGGTGGGCAGTTCGACCGAGCGGCTGTCCGTGTCCGGGAACGCCGCCTCCCACCGCACCGCGACACCCGCGACGAACGCCTCGGCCGCCGACCGGTACAGCCGCGCGAGGCTGCCGTCGCCGCGGCGCAGCGACCCCACGACCACCCCGGCCGCGCCGGGGGTGGTCTCCAGCATCTCCTGCATGTTGACGGTGAGCAGCGGATGCGGGCTGACCTCGACGAAGGCGCCGTGCTGCCGTTCGAGGAGGCTCCGCATGGTGGCTTCGAACTGGACCGGTTCGCGCAGGTTGCGGAACCAGTAGGAGGCGTCGAGCTCGGCGGACTCGAGGAGTCCCCCGGTCACCGTCGAGTAGAACGCCACCGGCGAGGACGCGGGGGTGACCTGGGCGAGCTCGGCCAGGAGCTCGGCCTTGAACTGGTCCATCAGCGGGGAGTGCCCGGGGACGCTCGCCGGGATCCACCGCGCGCGCACGCCCTCGGCCTCGCAGGCCTCGACCAGTTCCTTGACCGCCGTGGCCGCGCCCGAGACCGTCGTCGAGTACGGGCCGTTGACGGCGGCGACCGCCACCTGCGACTCCCACGGCTTCATCAGTTCCCGCACCCGGTCCGCGGGCGCGACGATCCCGGCCATGCCGCCGTCCTGGGTGGCCGTGGCGAGGAGCCGGGAGCGCAGGACCACGATCCTGGCGGCGTCGGGCAGGGACAGGGCGCCCGCGGCGCAGGCCGCGGCGATCTCGCCCTGGGAGTGGCCGATCACCGCGTCCGGCGTCACGCCGAGCGCGCGCCACACCCGCGCGAGGGACACCATCACGGCGAACAGGACGGGCTGGACGACGTCGATCCGGTCCAGGTCCGCCGCGTCGGGGCCGCCGCACACGGTGTCGATCAACGACCAGTCCAGGTGCGGCTCAAGGGCCGTGGCGCAGGCGCGCAGCTGCTCGGCGAAGACGGGGCTCGACTCCCACAGGGCCCGGCCCATCCCGGCCCACTGGCAGCCCTGGCCGGGGAAGACGAACACCGTCCTGCCCACCGGCCGCACCACGCCGGACACCACGCCTCGGGGGTTCCTGTCGCCGTCGACGACGGCGGTCAGACCGGCGAGCAGCGCGTCGCGGTCCGCGCCGATCGCCACCTGGCGGTGCTCGAACAGCGAGCGGCGCGTCACCAGCGCGTGCCCGACGCCCGCGACCGGCAGGTCCGTGGCCGCGGCCACGCGGTCCCGCAGCCGCAGCGTCTGCTCGCGCAGCGCCTCGGCGGACCGCGCCGAAAGCACCCACGGCAGCCCGCCGACGGCGTCGCTGGACACCTGTCCGGTGGCGGGGTCACCGGCCGGACGGGCCGCGGCCGCCTCGGGCTCCTCGGGGGCCTGCTCCAGGATGAGGTGGGCGTTGGTGCCGCTGACGCCGAAGGACGACACGCCCGCGCGCCGGGGCCGCCCCTGCGTGCTCGGCCACTGGCGGGCCTCGGTGAGCAGTTCGACCGCGCCCGCCGACCAGTCGACGTGCGGGGTCGGGCGTTCCACGTGCAGCGTCTTGGGCAGCACGCCCTGACGCATCGCCATGATCATCTTGATGATGCCGCCGACGCCCGCGGCCGCCTGCGTGTGACCGATGTTGGACTTCAGCGAGCCCAGCCACAGCGGGCTGGCGGGGTCGCGCTCCTGGCCGTATGTGGCGAGGAGCGCCTCGGCCTCGATCGGGTCGCCCAGCTTGGTGCCGGTGCCGTGCGCCTCCACCGCGTCCACGTCGTCGAGCGCGAGGCCCGCGTCGGCGACGGCCGCCCGGATGACCCGCTGCTGCGCCAGTTCGCTCGGCGCGGTGAGCCCGTTGGACGCTCCGTCCTGGTTGATCGCCGAGCCCCGGATCACCGCGAGGACGCGGCGGCCGTTGCGCAGCGCGTCCGAGAGGCGCTCCAGGACGAGGACGCCCGCGCCCTCGCCCCAGCCGGTGCCGTCGGCGGTCTCCGAGAACGACTTGCACCGGCCGTCGGCCGACAGGCCGCGCTGCCGGGCGACCTCCACGAAGAGACCCGGGGACGGCAGCACCGAGGCGCCGCCCGCAAGGGCCAGCGTGCACTCCCCCGACCGCAGCGACCGCACGGCCTGGTGCACGGCGACCAGGGACGAGGAGCACGCGGTGTCGGTCGACACCGCCGGGCCCTCCAGACCGAGGACGTACGCCACGCGTCCAGAGGCCACGCTCGTGTACGTGCCGACGATCCCGAAGCCCTCGACCTCGCCGGAGGCCCCGCCGCCCATGCGCGGGCCGTAGTCGACCCCGTAGATCCCGGTGAACACGCCGGTCGCGGAGCCGCGCAGACCCGCCGGGTCGATGCCCGCCCGCTCCAGCGCCTCCCACGACGTCTCGAGCATCAGCCGCTGCTGCGGGTCCATCGCGAGGGCCTCGCGCGGGCTGATGCCGAAGAACGGCGCGTCGAACTCGGCGAGGTCACGCAGGAATCCGCCCGAGCGCGTGTACGTCTTGCCGCGTGCCTCGGGATCCGGGTCGTACAGGGCGTCCACGTCCCACCCGCGGTCCCGCGGGAAGTCGCCCATCGCGTCCACGCCGCCGGACACCACGTCCCACAGGCCTTCGGGGGACGTCACCCCACCCGGGAAGCGACATCCGGCTCCCACGACCGCGATCGGCTCGCGCGCGGACTCCTCCAGCTCACGCACCCGCTCACGCAGCTCCTGCGCGTCGCCGACGGCGCGTCGCAAGTAGGACCGGAGCTTGTCGACATCCTCCACCAGGGCCTCCCCCAACGGTTACTTACCAAGACGATCAAGTGGTGCTACACGTACAAGTGGTGCTAGACGTAGCCGCGTTCGATCAACGCGTACAACTCGTCGTCGTCGCGACCATCCGGACTCGCCGCCTCGGCCGCAGCCGGGGCGCCGGGCGCCTCCGGCTCCGTCGGAGCGGGCGCCTCCGGTTCTATGAGGGAGAAGATGTGACGGCCGAGCGTGAGCGGAGTGGGGTACGTGAACGCGACGGTGGCCGAGAGCCGCACTCCGGCCGCCGCGGTGAGCCGGTTGCGCAGCCGCACCGCCATCGAGGAGTCGAACCCCAGGTCCTTGAACGTGTCGTTCGACCGCGCCACGAGATCGGCGCCCGTCAGGTCCGCTTCCTTCGCGCTCAGCACCGAAGCCGCTTCGGCGCACACGAGCGTGAGCACCGCTGCTTCCGAACCCAGCTCCGCGGCCGGGGAGTTCGCGCCAGGGCCGCTCGCGGACGCCTGGCCCGCGTCGCCGTCATCGGGCGCCGTCAGCCAGTACCGCCGCCGCTGGAACGCGTAGGTCGGCAGGCCGATCCGGCGCGGGGTGTCCGCGGCGAACAGGGTCTCCCAGTCCACCGGGCCCCCGCGCACGTGCAGTTCGGCCAGCGAGGTGAGGACCTTGGCCGCGCTGCCGTCGTCCTTGTGCAGGGTGCCGACCACGACCGGCGGGGCCGCGAGCGCGTCGGCGGTCTCCTCCATGGCCACCTGGAGCACCGGGTGCGGGCTGACTTCGACGTACACGCCGCCGCGGTCGCGCATCAGGGGCTCGACGACCTCGCCGAACCGCACCGTGGAGCGCAGGTTGTCGTACCAGTACGAGCCGCCGAGCTCCTGCGTGTCGAGCGGCGCGCCGGTGACCGTGGAGTGGAACTCCACCGTCGACTCCCGGGGCGTGACGTCCGCGGTGTCGGCGAGCACCCGCTCACGGATGCGTTCGACGTGGTGGGAGTGCGAGGCGTAGTCCACCTTGACCCGTCGCACCCGGACGTCGTCGGCGGCCGCCATCGCGGCGAACTTCTCCAGCGCCTCGTCGTCCCCGGAGATCACCACGGAGGCCGGGCCGTTGACGACGGCCACGGACAGCCGCCCTGACCACTGCTCGATGCGCTCACGCACCCAGTCGGGGGACGCGGCCACCGCGCTCATTCCACCCGATCCGGCCAGTTCGATCAACGCCTGGCTGCGCAGGGCGACGATCCGCGCGGCATCCTCGAGAGAGAGCGCGCCCGACACGCAGGCCGCGGCGATCTCGCCCTGCGAGTGCCCCACCACGGCGTCGGGGACGACGCCAAGCGAGCGCCACACCCGCGCCAGCGACACCATCATCGCGAACAGCGTCGGCTGGACCACGTCCACCCGGTCAAGGGAGGCACCCGACTCCGCGCCGGTCACCACGTCCACGAGGGACCAGTCCACCCAGGGCTCAAGGGCCCGCTCGCAGTCGTCGATGGCGCGCGCGAACGCCTCGGACTCCGCGTAAAGGCGCTTGCCCATGCCGACCCACTGCGACCCCTGGCCGGGGAACACGAAGACGACCGGGCCCGCCGGGCCGGTGGCCCTGCCGCGCACCGCCCGCTCCGAGTCGCCGCCCGCCGCGACCACGTCCAGGTCGGCGAGCGTCTCATCGCGGTCACCGGCGATGACCACCGCGCGGTGCTCGTGCGGCGACCGCGTCGATGCCAGGGAGTAGCCCACGTCGGCCGCCGAGAGCGAGGCCTCGGCGGCCACCAGGTCGCGCAGCCGCGCCGCCTGCTCCCGCAGGGCGGCATCGGACCGCGCCGAGAGGACCCAGGGCAGCGCCCGGGACGCGCCCGCGGCGGCCGGGTCGCCGTCCACGGCGCGGGGCTCCGCCCGGTCCTCGGGGGCCTGTTCGAGGACGACGTGCGCGTTGGTGCCGCCCATGCCGAACGCCGACACGCCCGCCCGCCGGGGCCGCTCCGGCGTGCCCGGCCAGGGCCGTGCGGAGGTGAGGACCTCGAAGTCCGCGAGGAAGTCGGGGATGGCGGGGTTCGGGGAGCGGAAGTTCAGATTCGGCACCAGGTGGCCGCGGTCCACGCAGAGCGCGGCCTTCACGAAGCCGACGATGCCCGCGGCCGGTTCCAGGTGCCCGACGTTCGTCTTCACCGAGCCGACCACCAGCGGGCGGTCGCGCTCGGCGCCCCGGTACGCCTCGCGCAGGCCGGAGATCTCCGCCGGGTCGCCGACACGGGTGCCGGTGCCGTGCGCCTCGACGTAGTCGACGCCGTCGAAGGGGACGCCCGCGCGGGCGAGGGCCGTCCTCACGGCGGCCGCCTGCGCGCTGGGGCTGGGGTCGGGCATGCGGGTGGTCGCGCCACCGCTGCCGACGCCCCAGCCGCGTACCACGGCGTAGATGTGATCGCCCTCGGCGACGGCCAGGTCGAGCCGCTTGAGCAGGACGAACGCCCCGCCCTCGCCGCGGGCGAAGCCGCTGGCCCGCTCGTCGAAGGTGAAGCAGCGGCCGTCGGGCGACAAAGCGCCCAGGTTGGCCAGGGCGAGACCGCCCTCCGGATCCGCGATCAGGTGCACGCCGCCCGCCAGCGCCATGTCGACCGCGCCGCTGCGGATGCGGTCGCAGGCCAGCGCGAGGGACACCAGCGACGAGGACTGGCCCGAGTCCGCGCAGTAGCTCATGCCGCGGACGTCGAAGAGGGCCGAGATCCGGTTCGCGATCAGCGCGCCGCTGGAGCCGAGCGCGGCGTAGTGGTCGTCCTGGTCGCTGCCGGACAGCTTGCGCAGCAGGTCGTACCCGGAGGGCGCGGAGCCCACCACGACGTCGACCTCGCGGCCCGCGAGCGCGGCCGCGGGAACCCGGGCGTCCTCGACGGCCTCCCAGGCGAGTTCGAGGCCCAGGCGCTGGACGGGGTCCATGGCGGCCGCCTCGGCCGCGCCCGTGCCGAAGAACTCCGCGTCGAACCCGTCGATGGCGTCGAAGAACGACCCCGCGTTCACGGTCGCCGCGTCCGGGTGCGAGGAGGGCTTCGTGTCGGCCGCCCGCTGTGGGGGAAACGTTCCTACGGTCGACTTCCCGTCGAGCAGCAGGCGCCAGAACGCACCCAGGTCCTGCACGCCGGGGAAGCGGCACGACATCCCGACCACGGCGACATCGGCGGCCTGGCCACTCATACGAATTCCTTCCGGTTCCCTCGGCGTACGGCTCTTGCGGTCTTGCGCGCGGTCATCGCCAGGACGTCAGCAGCTTGCGCAGGTCGTCGGGCGCCTGCATGAAGTCGTAGTGGCCGCCGTCGACGACCCGGATGTCCACCGAGTCCGCGTACTGGCGCCACCCTTCGAGCTCATCGAGGGTCACCTCGGGGTCGTCCCGCCAGTGCAGTACGACGATGGGGCACTCCAGCTTGACCGGCTCGGTCCGCTTGTACTCGTGCGCGGCGGCGAGGTCGCGCAGGAGCACGGCGAGGCCCACGTCGAGCATGTCCGGGCGCGGCTCCATCCCCCGGCCGCGCAGGAACGTCTCCAGCTCGGCGCGGAGTTCGGGCTCGGTCATGGTGAGCATCCGGTCGCGCGAGGCGTCGTGCGGCGCGGGCTGGCCCGAGACGATGAAGCAGTCGGGCCGCAGCCCGCGCTCGGCGAGCCGGACCAGGGTCTCGTACGCGGGCAGCGCGCCCGCGCAGTGCCCGAAGAACGCGAACGGCCGGTCGAGCCGCGGCGCCAGCTGCTCGACCAGGCTGGCCGCGAGGTTCTCGTACGTGCCGTAGTGCGGTGCGCCGAGGCGGTTCTCACGGCCGGGGAACTGCACCGGGCAGACCTCGACGTCGTCGAGCGCCTCCGGCCAGGCGCTGAACGCCGAGGCGCCGGACCCGGAGAAGGGGAAGCAGAAGAGCCGGGCGGCCTTGTCCGTGGCGAGCGGCCGGACGAACCACGGCGACCTGGCGGGGGTGGAGCTGGGTGTCATGGCGTCTTTCGTTTCTGGGCGACGATGGGGAGGTGGGTCATCCCGGAGATGAAGTACGAGCGCAGGTGCTCCGGTTCGCCGGCGAGGTCGATCGAACCGAACCGCTGGGTCAGCTCCTCGAAGAAGACGCGCAGGGTCATCCGGGCGAGCGGTCCACCGATGCAGAAGTGCGGCCCGAACCCGAACGCGACGTGGCGCTTCGCGCCGTCTCGCGTGATGTCGAACTGGTGCGGGTCGGGGAACTGGGACGCGTCCCGGTTGGCCGAGCCGATCCACGCGACGACCGCCGCGCGGGCCGGGATGGTGCCCCCGCCGATCTCGACGTCGTCCACCGCGTACCGCATGAAGTTACAGGCGGCGGATGTCCATCGCAGCCCCTCCTCGACCAGGTTGGGGATCAGCGTCGGGTCGGCCTGCACCTTCTCGAACTGCTCGGGCCGCTCGATGAGCGCCTGCACGGTGCCCGAGACGGTGTGCGGCGTCGTCACGTTGGCGCCCAGGAGGATGCTGTAGCCGTCGAGCGCGATCTCCTCGTCGCTCAGCGGCTCGCCGCCGGGGCGGACGCTCATGAGGTGGTGGAGCAGGCTGTCGTCCTCGTGCCCGTCCGCGCGCCGCGTCTTGACCCAGTCCTTGACGTACGTGAGGAGCTCGTGGTGGGAGATGGCCAGGGTCGCGGCCTCGCTGCCCGTCTTGAAGTGCCGGTCCGACGGGGCCGTCACCATGGCGGTCAGCTGGACGAGTTCCGCCCAGTCCTTCTCCGGGAGGCCGAGGAGCGGTCCCGTGACCATGGCGGGAAGCAGCAGCGCCTTCTCGGCCAGGTCGAAGGTCTCGCCGTCGAGCGCCGGTTCGAGGAAGCCCACGATCGTCCGCCGGATCGAGTCCTCCCAGGCCTTCACCGCCCGCGCGGTGAGCTTGCTGCCGATCGGCCTGCGGACCTCGGTGTGCCGGGGCGGGTCGGTGGAGGTGAGGAGCACGCCCGCCGCGGGGTCGTCGATGCCCACGTGGGTGGGTGTCGTGCCGCGCTCCGAGGTGAACTCTCGGTGGTCGCCGAGCACCCGGCAGACGTCCTCGTAGCGCGTCACCGACCAGAACTCCCGGCCGTCCGGGAGGACTTGGTGGTGCAGGGGCGCCCGGTCCCGCATCACGTCCCAGATCGGGTGGGGGTCGCCGTAGGAGTAGAGGTCCAGGTCGAACAGGTCCACGCGGTCGAGGTCGATCTCCCGCGCGGGACCCGGCGTCAACCTCACGTCCGCGCCCTCCCCTGCTCAATCAGTTCGGCGACCCGGGCCGGGGTCTGCGCCAGGTAGAAGTCGCGCACGGACAGCGTGACGCCGTAGTCCTCGGTCACGCGGTCGATGATCTTGATCCCGATCAGCGAGTTGCCGCCGAGCTCGAAGAAGTCGTCGTCCGCGCCGACCTCCCGGCCGTCGAGGTGTTCTCCCCACAGCGCGGAGATCTGCTGTACGAGCGACTCCGGCGCACCCACGGGCGCGACTTGCGATTCCGACTCCATTGCCAGCCTTTCTTTCGTCCACGGCACGGGAATTCTTAACCCACGCCATTGCAGGGCCCATCCTCGTACCGTCGCCGCCGCGCACGCCATGCCAATGGCGCGCGCTACGGAAATGCGTCCTGGTGTTCGCGAAGGACCTCAGCAGAAAGCGGGCCACCGCTCCAACGACACAGCGGTGACCGCGCATTCCCAGTCATTCCCAAGACACCGTCCGAGGGCTTCGGATGTCCGCGCGGCCGTTCCGGGCCCTGGCCGCGTATTCGATGTGTCCGATACGCGTACCCGGGAGCCATCGCGACGCCAAGGTAAGTGCCCCGGGAAACCCCGTGCAAGGGATGTCAGCGCGGACACCTCGGTGGGCACCGGTTGTCCCGCCGACAGGACAGGAAGCGGCTCTTCCGGTCCAGCCGGGACCGGGGGACACGGCGGCCGCCGAGCCCTCTCCGACCGTACCGCGCCCAGCCGTTGGCAGGTGGTGCGGGCCTCGGCCCGACCGCTGGACGGCCCGCCCGCGACGCGGCGGGCGCCGCGCTCTGGGCCGGGCGCCCGGCACGGCGAGCGGCGGGCGGACCGAGGCCGCGTCCGGCCGCCTTCACGGCGTACGCGGGACCGTTCGCCCGAGCCCGGACCGAAAGCGCTCAATGCGGCCGCCCGCACTCCCTTGACCTCGACCCGCAATGTGTGACTAGCCTGCAAAAATCTCGGCCACCCACGGGCGCACGTCCCCTGAGCCCACTTCATTTCCATCGCATCTCCGAAGAGTTACGATGGCGATCGGGAGGAACGCCCAGCAGCTTTACCGGGTGCGTCAAGAAACACCACGTAATTGGAGGGGATTTCCTTGCTTAAGTCGCAGCGGCTCGCGGTGCTGCCCATCGACTCGTACGACCTGGATTCCGAGTTGGACATCCTCGACCGTCATGAATACGGCGGCGAATACGACACCTTTACCTTCGGGTCCTGGTCGTCCCATGTGCTCGCCAATGGCAGCGGCGCCGAATCCGATGTCGCCTTCCGGCCGCACGAAGGCAGTCTGACCCTCACCGACCTTGGCAAGCAACTGCCGGGCATCATGTCCCTGGTCACCAAGCACTTCCCGCTTGAGCGGCTGCAGTGGGTGCGCGTCTTCGCCCTCCGTGACGGAATCATCTCGCCGCACGTGGACTTCCTCGAGTGGGCCAAGCCGGGCCTGCGCGTACAGGTTCCGCTGCGCACCAGCGAGGAATCCCTCCACTCCGAGAACGACACCGTCTACCACATCCGCCGCGGCGAGGTGTGGAAGATCCACTCGACGGACCCGCACTCCGCGAGCAGCACCGCCCAGACCGCCCGGCTCTCGCTCTGCCTCGACTTCGCGGAGTCCGAGGAGCCCCTCGCGATCCGCGGCGACATTCCCGCGACCCAGCCGATCCGCGTCATGGACCGCCCCGAGGTGACCGAGGCGGAGCTGGAGAAGCTCATCGAGTCCGGCCGGAACTTCACGCCGGAGACCATGCGGGCGAACTTCCGTCAGTTCGCCGCGCTCCACTTCGAGCGGCAGGTGCACGCCACCGCGGCGTTCGACTGGTACATCGAGGCGGCGCGGCGCAGCGGCGACGAGGCCATGGTCGCCAAGGCCCAGGCCTTCCGCACGTACTGCGTCGAGAAGCGCGGCGACGGGGAGGCCTTCGACTGGTGAGGGGCCTCGGCCGGGCGCGGGACCGCTGGCCCGGACAGGGCCGCGCGGTCCCCCTCGCCGTGGGCCGGGCGCGCTAGACCGCCGAATCCCTTCCTGCCCGTCCGCGCGCGCGTCAGCGCCAGCGCCTCGTACGCCGCCGCCCCTCTCCCTCCAGGACCGGGACGGTCCGACCCCTAGCTGAAACGTTCCTCCAGCTCACGCCAGGCCAGCCGCGCGCATCCAGCGGCTGGCCTACCCGTGTTTCCCGGCGAGCCCCGCCCTTCGCCCGGCGACCTCACCCCGGCCGCTCCGGCGAGCCCGGCACGCCGTCCGATATCGCCTGATCCCCTGCCACGCCGTCAAGATCACACGCGTGCGGGTGGCACCACGGCCACCGAGGCCGCGCCCCTCGCCGTTTGCGCAGTTCACGGCCGACGCGATCACACACATCCGGGACGACACCAGGCGCCATTCTCGCTTGCACATGGCGCCGGAGTGATGCCATAATGGCATCATGGATCTCACTCCGTATGTGGAAACTCTACGCCGCGAGCTCGCGGTAGCTGCGGAAGCCGGCGGCGCCGAAGCCCGCGACCTGGCCGAGAGGCTCACCGCTCCCCTGGAGTCGGCGACCCGCCTCACCATGCTCGACGTGCTCTCCTCCGCGACGGACGAGATCACCCGCGAGCTCGCCCCCGGCTCCGTCGACGTACGGCTGCGCGGGCTCGATGTCGACTTCGTGGTGACGCCACCGCCCACCGACGGCGGTGTGACCGCGGAGCCGACCGTGCCCGCAGAACCCCTCAAGCCCCCGGTCGACGGGGACGAGGGCGGCATCGCCCGGGTCAACCTGCGCCTCCCGGCCCACCTCAAGGCCCGCGCCGAGGAAGCCGCGACGCGCGAGGGCCTCTCGGTCAACGCGTGGCTGGTGCGCGCCGTGTCGGCCGCGGTCGACGGCGGCAGCAGGCCGCGCGCCACGGAGCAGGCCCATAACGTCGGACAGAGCTACACGGGCTGGGTTCGCTAGCCACGCCCCCGCCACCCCACCCACACCGCGCTCCACCCGCGGGCACGTCCCAAAGACCCAGAGGATGGGCAGCTATGCCTTCTTTCGACACTCCCGAACCGATCTCGGCCACGGTGCACGTGGAGGCCGGTTCCATCCAGTTCACCGCGAGCGAGCGCGTCGACACGGTCGTCGACGTGCGGCCCCGCGACCCGAAGCGGGATCTGGACGTGCGCACGGCCGACCACACCCAGGTCACGTTCACGAGCGGCGCGCTCAACCTCAGGACGCCCAAGCCCAACCTGTTCGGCCGCACCGGCACCGTCGACGTCACGGTGCAGCTGCCCACCGGCTCCCGCATCGACATGACCGGCGCCTGGGCCCAGGTGCTCGGCGAGGGCCGGCTCGGCGAAGTCCGCCTGAAGACCTCCTCCGGGGACGTGCGCTTCGACACCACGGGGCCGCTGCGGCTGAAGGCCTCGCACGGCTCCATCTCCGTGGAGCGGGTGGAGGGCCTGGCCGAGATCACCACCAGCTCCGGCAGCCTGCGCGTCGGCCTCGTCGACGGCCCCGCCATCCTCAAGAACTCGCACGGCTCCACCACCGTGGACGCCGTGACCGGCGATCTGCGGGTGAGCGGCGCCAACGGCGACATCGACATCCGGCGCGCCGAGGGCTCGGTCACCGCCGCCACCGCCCACGGCACCGTGCGCGTCGGCGAAGTGGCCTCCGGCAGCGTCACGGTGGAGACCAACTACGGCGCCATCGACGTCGCCGTCCGCGAGGGCACGGCCGCCTGGCTCGACGTCCACTCGAACTCGGGACAGGTGCACAACACGCTCACCGCGTCCCAGAGCCCGCAGACCGCCGAGAACACCGTCAAGATCCGCGCCCGCACCCGGGTCGGCAGCATCGACATCCGCCGCGCCAGGGCCTGACCTCCGGCGGACACCCCCCAGCACGCGCACCCCATGACAGCGTGGCGTCATGGGGTAGTTCGGCGTGCCCGCACCGGCTAGCCCGGCGCCTCTTTCACGGGCACAGCGACAACCGGCCGCTGGCGCACCACCCTTGGGTGGCGCGCCAGCGGCCGGCTTGGTGTGCGGTCAGCGCTTGACGGTGCCCTCGCGCAGACGGCTGATCATGTGACGAGTCGTCTCGATCGGGCTCTCCTCGGAGAGCTCACGCGAACGCGGCAGGGCCGCGTTGAGCACGGCCACCTTCTCGTTCCACTCCTCCTGCCCGGCGAAGGGAATCGTTTCGCCCTCCTGGTAGGTGGGGAACGGGCGGTAGCTGTTGAGGCCCTGGCTGTCGCCGCCGCGGACAAGCAGCGGGTCGAGGTACACGCCCTCGCCGTGGGTGCGCGTGGACGTGGAGATGTAGCCGATGTCCAGGCCGCAGCGACGCTTGGCGGAGGTGTTCGCCTCCGAGCAGTGCAGCAGGTTCGGGTGGTGGATCGAGACGTCACCCGGCTCGAGCTCGATGTGCACGACGCCGCGCTCCTCGGCCCACTCCCGCACCAGGTTCTCGTCGGAGGCGGAGAACAGCATGTTGTCGCTGTCCGTGCGCACCGAGGGCTTGTGCAGCGGCAGCACGTGGCTGCCGGGGATCATCCGCAGGCAGCCGTTCTCCGTCTTGCTCTCGTCGACCGCGAGCCACACCGTCAGGGCGTTCATCGGGGTCAGCGTCCAGTAGGCGCCGTCCTGGTGCCACAGGACGGGCTGGCCGTCGCGCGGGGGCTTGCAGATGTAGTGGGCGGTGAAGCAGGCCAGGTCCGGGCCGAGGAAGAACTCCGCGATGTCCACCAGGCGGGGGTCGGAGACCAGGCGGGCCCAGAAGGCGTCGTTGCGGATCAGCGGGTGGTGGAAGTGCTCCGGGCGCAGGTCCGGGTACTTGCGGGTGAGCCACTCGACGTGGGCGCGCACCTCCTCCAGGACATCCTGGGGAATGACGTTGCGGATGATGGAGAAGCCCTGCTCGGCGTATTCCGCCTGGGCCTTCTCCAGGACACCAGCGTCAATGGTGGTCATGCGTCAGCTCCTAGTCAGGTGTCAGGTATTGCTTGCCGTGCGGAACGAGTTCGTGGAGCCGCCACGGCGTACCGTCTGCCAGCTCCTGGAGTTCAAGCCCCGGACACGTAGAGGTGGTTGAACCAGGGGATCGACGCGGCATCGCCACGATGCGCGGCCGCGGTTGGTCGGACAGCGGGACCGCGCCACGGTCGCTGCCGTGGCCACGGTTCCGGTGGCTCGTCTGCGTGGGTGGACCTGCGTGCCCGCCCTCGGGCGATGCGCCGGTCCAGGGTCACGACGGCCGTTGCGCGGGCGCGTTCCGGGCCTTCTCGCCGTTCCCCAGTAGTCCAATACTCTGTCCGCCGACAGTCCAATACTCTGTCCGCTCGGGCCGGAGGGTGTCAACGTCCCAAGGGCCTCAAGGCTCTCTGTCGATGTGGTCAACACCCCGTGGACGCCTGGGAGTCACGGCATCGTCAAGGCTTGCGCCCCTGAGGAAACAGCTGTCCCGCCGACAGGACAGGGCACTTGGACGCCCTGTCCTGTCGCGGTTCCGGGGCCCCTGGGGCAGGCGGGAACACCCGTACGGGACAAGGCGGTTCAGCGGCGGGGGCCTGCCGACGCGGAGATGTACGAGGCATCGGGCCACGGCACGGACTGTCGGCGCGAGGGCCTTTTCTCGCGCGGCCCCTACGGCGCCGTGAGTTCGTCATCGAGGCCGCCCCGGCCATCAAGGCCCCAAACACCGCGCGCTGTCGCCGCGAGGGTCACGGTCTATTCGGCATGGCGGCGGTATTTCGCCGCATCGCGGGAGACCGCGATGCCGGGCGCGGAAGTCGTGGCGTACGAAGTCCGGGGCGACCGCCCCGCTATCGAGCGGGGTCAGCTGGGCATTTGCCCGCCGGGGTCACTCGGGCACGGAACTCCGGTGCACACTGCCGTCGTTTCTCCGCCACGGCCCCTAACGTGCCCGGCAGCCCTGGTCTTCACGCCTCAAGGGCAGGGACATATATTGCTGAGGGCCCCCGACAAGGCAGCATTTGAGCGCCACAACCAGGCGCTGTTCAACGCGGCCACCAATGCCGCCCGACTCCGATCTGTCCCCGTGCGGGCCATCGCACCACGACAACCTTCGCGGGGAACTGCCCTATATGACCGACACCAGCTCAGGGCTGAGTTGTCTGGCGGATGAGGATCACGCGACTATGTCCATACACCCAGGGCCCATGCGACTGAGCATCTCCGATTTGCACGAGTCAGTCGACGATCCTGCCCTCACTTCTATGACGTTGCTCAACGAGCTGGCAGGACGGTTTCCAGAAGCTGTCTCATTCTCGGCGGGGCGCCCGTTCGAAGGCTTCCATGAGGTCGAGGACCTGTCACGTTATCTCACGACGTTCAAGGACTATCTCCAGGATGAGATAGGCCTGCCCAAGGAGCAGGTGCGGCGCACCTTTTTCCAGTACGGCCGCACCAAGGGATTCATCCACGAGCTCATCGCGCGCCAGCTCCAGATCGACGAGGGCCTGACGGTGGACCCGGAGAGCATCGTCGTGACCACCGGCTGCCAGGAGGCGATGGTGCTCCTGCTGCGCGCCCTGGTGCGGGACACGCGCGATGTCATCCTGGCCGCGACGCCCAACTACGTGGGCTTCATCGGTGCGGCACGGGTGGCCGGCGCCCCCCTCCGCTCCGTCCGGGAGCACGACGGCGGCATCGACCTCGATGACCTGGAGCGGCAGATCGCCCAGGCCCGGCGCGAGGGGCTCCGCCCGCGCGCCTGTTACGTCGTGCCGGACTTCGCCAACCCCAGCGGCGCGAGCATGTCCCTCGCGGACCGGGTCGCCCTGCTGGAGCTGGCGCGCCGGGAGGGGATCCTCGTCATCGAGGACAACCCCTACTCGCTGTTCCCCTCCGGCGATTCCCGCCTGCCCCTGCTCAAGACCCTGGACGAGCACCGTCAGGTGATCCACCTCGGCTCCTTCGCGAAGTCCGCCTTCGCCGGGGCCCGCGTGGGCTACATCATCGCGGACCAGCCCGTGACGTCGGGCGGGGACTCCGCTTCGGACCCCGTGCTCCTCGCCGACCACCTGGCCAAGCTGAAGAGCATGCTGACGCTCAACACCTCGACCGTCGCGCAGGCGGTGATCGGCGGCTACCTCATCGAGAACGAGTGCAGCCTGGTGCGCGCCACCACGCGCGAGGCCGAGGTCTACCGCCGGAACCTGGCGACGATCCTGGACCGGCTGCGGTCGGTCTTCGCGCCGGGTCCCGGCACCCCGCCGGGCGTCTCGTGGAACACGCCGCAGGGCGGGATGTTCGTCGTGGTCACGCTGCCGTTCCTCGCGGACGACGAGATGCTCGAGTACTCGGCCTCCAAGTTCGGCGTCCTGTGGACCCCCATGCACCACTTCTACGAGGGCACGGCCGGGTTCCACCAGGCGCGTCTCTCGTTCAGCGTGCTGACTCCCGAGCAGGTCGCCCTGGGCATCGAGCGCCTCGGCGAACTCGTCCAGGACCAGCACGAGAAGCGGCCCGTCGGGGCCGCGCGGATCTGAGGCGGCCGGTCCCCCGCGCGTGACATGAGGGCGGCCCCCGAACACATCGTGTTCGGGGGCCGCCCTCATGTGTGGTCCCTGACCGCCCGGTGTGGTCAGTGCCCGCGAGCGGGGCTCACAGACGCACGGGGAACTCGTTCAGGAGCCGGGCCCCGCCGGGGGTGGCCTCGGTGTACTTCAGGGCGTCACGGCTCACGGCGACTTCCAGGGTGTCACGCTCGAGCATCAGGTGCTTGATGGCGATCTCGCCCTCGATGTTGGCGAGCGCCGCGCCGGTGCAGTAGTGCGGGCCCGCGCCGTAGGCGAGGTGGCTCTGGCCCGGCTTCAGCACCCGCTCCACGTCGCACCGCTCGGGGTCGGAGAAGATCCGGGGGTCGTGGTTGCCGGACAGCAGGGACCCCGTCAGGGCCTCGCCCTTGCAGATCTCGACCCCGGCGAACTCCAGGTCCTCGGTGGCGTAGCGCGGTCCCGCGGCCGGGACGGGGTTGGCGATCCGCATCAGTTCGGCCATGGCGTGCGGCAGGGCCTCCGGCTTGGCGCGCAGCAGGGCCAGCTGGTCCGGGTTGTCGAGGAGCGCCAGGACGGCGTTCGGGATGAAGTGGGCCGTGGAGTGGTGGCCGTTGTTCACCACGAGGAGCACCAGCGAGATGATCTCGGTCTCGCTGAGCCGGTCGTCGTCCGCGTCGCTGGTCTGCACCAGCGTCGAGATCATGTCGTCCTTGGGCTCGGCCCGGCGCCGCTCGATGAGGCCCTTCATGTACTCGAACATGCCCCGGGCACTGGCTTCGAGGTTGTCGGCGTTGGCGTAGTCGTTCATCCACTCGCGCACCTGCGGCTGATCGGCCTCGTCGATGCCGATGAGCTCGCAGATGACGGTGCCGGTCAGCGGCGAGGTGTACTCCTCGATCAGGTCGCCCGAACCCTTCGCGGCGAACTCCTCGAGAAGCCGGGCGGATATCTCTTCGATGCGCGGCCGCAGCGCCTTCATGCGCCGCACGGTGAACGCGGGCGTGACGAGGCGGCGCAGGCGGGCGTGGTAGTCGCCGTCCTGCAGCATCATGTTCGCCGCGACGTAGTCACGGAACTCTTCCGGCAGATCGAGGGCCGCGACCATTTGGTCCGCCACGCTGAATCCCTGGTGGCCGGGAACGTTGCCGTAATTCACCACGAACCGCGGGTCGCTGAGGACCTCCTTGATCTCCTCGTTGCGCGTGACCAGCCAGACCGGTGGCCCACCCGGATATCCGACGCGAACGAGCGGCGATTCCTCCCGCAGGCGCGCGTAGGCACAGATGGGGTCGTCGGTGAATTCGGGATTGATCAGGCTAACGATCGGCTCAGCCATTTTCGCCGTCTCCTTATGTCCTTGCCGAAGGGTCGGCAAGCTAAGTCGGTTCATCTGATTGCGGCTCAAGAACGCAGGAGTTTCAGTCCCGTCACCATGAGCATCAAGGAATTCGCCCTCTTTCCGGGACGAAAGCCATGCGGGGGCGGGCCGGGCTCAGGAACGACGCCGCCGATGAGTCGGCGGCGTGGCCGCGGGCCGCGCGTGCCCTTTCGGTCAGCCCCGTCGGCCCGTTCGGGCAGTGAACTCAGCCCGCTTGCCCGGTCGCGCCCCCTTGCCTTTCCCGGCTTCGCATCGATTTTGGCCGTTCTTAGGGCGCTAGCCAAGAGCAGATTGGCAGATTCAAGACTTGCCGGAGCATCAACGCTCGAGGTTGACCATGTCCCGTCACCGGGACGATCACCCCTCAGCGCCATGACCTGGGCACGATATGCAGGGTTTGGGTCGTTCGCCCGACTCTCAAATAGGCTGATTCTTGGGCAAATCGCCACCGGATACGTCCCGGGACCGTACCGAGCGAGTACGCCACGGGGGCATCGCGGCGAGTGCCGATCGAGGCACTCCGCGGCACTGCCCGATCGGGCACCACACGGGCACCATACGGGCATCACATGGTCACCACACCGGCACCACCCGGGCGCCACACGGGCCTTGAGCGCCTCGGCGGCCGAGCGCGCACCGCGCACCCCACCCGCTCACCAACGCGAGAAGGGCATCCGCCGTGGCGGATGCCCTTCTCGACTCTCACTCCACGGGCCTCAGGGGCCCGGCGAACCTACGCGGTCGCGGCGCTAGCGGCCGCGGGCGCGCTCCGCCTCGATCACGTCCAGGACCTCCCGGCCGAGGTCGACCAGGTACATGTGGTCGCCCGGGAACTCCACATAGGTGAACTCAGCCGACGTGGTCGCGTCCCGCCACTGCTGCGCCTCCTCCGCGGTGACCAGGCCGTCGTCCTCGCCCCGCAGCGAGCAGATCGGCACCGACACCAGCTCGTCGGTGCTCGGGACGTAGTTCTCGTGCATCTCGCAGTCGGCCTGCAGCGTGGGCAGGATCAGCTCACGCATCTCGGGGTGGTCGAGGGCCTCGTGCCTGAAGCCCGCGAACTCCTCGACCCGGGCCAGGAACTCCTCGTCCTCGAGCCCCGTCGCCCGCCTCTCTCGCTGCGTCCACGGCCCCGGCGAACCGCTGACGATCAGCCGCTCGACGTGCACGTCGCGCGCGCTCAGCAGGTGCGCGAGCTCGTACGCGAGCACCGCGCCCAGGCTGTGCCCGAACAGGACCACCCGCGCGCCCTTGCCGAGGTTCGCCACGATGGAGTCGATCTCGGTCTTGGCCGCCTCGACGACGTTGCGGTACGGCGTCTCGAGGAGCCGCTTCTCCCTGCCGGGCAGCTCGACCGGGACCACGCTCCAGCGGTCGCCGGACAGCTCCCGCCACGGGTGGAAGAACGACGGTCCCGCTCCCGCGAACGGCACGCACAGCAGCGTGGTCTGTCCCTGGTCCTGCGCGGACATGCCGCCTCCTGTCACCTTGTCCAACTCCCCGTTATCCGTTCGAAAGTTCGTTGAGCTTGCGGGCGATCACCTTCATGATCTGGCCCGCGGGCTTGGGCATGTGGAGGTCGTGGTGCGTCGCCTCCACGTCGTACTCCTCGATGGTGCCGAGCACGTGCGGCCGCCAGTCGGGGCCGTACGACGTGACACCGTCGGTCTTGTCCAGCGTCGCGTTGAAGTACAGCACGTCACCGCGGTAGACCGGCGACTCGAAGGAGCCCATCTTGTTGAGGTTGTTGGACCCCACCTTCGACATGTTGTCCAGGAAGCTGTCCATGTTGCCGGTGTTCATGAACTTGCCGAAGACTTCCTCGACGTCCGCCCGGTAGAGCTCCGGCGTCCTGTCGGCCACCTGTCTGAAGCCGTTCTCCGGGTCGGAGCTCGCCGGCTGGCAGTCCAGGATGGCCACCAGCTCGACCTCGTGGCCACGGCGGTCCAGACCCGCCGCGACGGCGTGCGCGATCGGGCCGCCGAAGGACCAGCCGACCAGGTGGTAGGGGCCTTCCGGCTGGATCTTGAGGATCTGCTCCAGGTAGTCCTCGACCATCTCCCCCACCGAACCCGCGAGCGGGTCCACGCCGTTGGAGCCGCGGGACTGCAGGGAGTACGCCGGGCGGTCCAGGTAGGGCGCGAAGGTGAAGTACGCCCAGCCGAGGCCGCCGCCGCCGTGGAAGAACCACACCGGGGGCTTGCCCGTGCCCGGGTCCCGGTTCAGCGGCAGGACCACCTCGAACGAGTCCCCGTGGTCCCCGGGGATGCCGCCGAAGAGCACAAGCGCGCCCAGCTCGGCCACCGTCGGGTACTGGATGATCGTCCGCAGCGGCATGTCGACGTCGAACTCCTTGCGGATGCGGGCGCTCAGGCGCGTGGCGAGCAGGGAGTGCCCGCCGAGCGCGAAGAAGTCGTCGTCGATGCCGACGGTCTCCAGGCTGAGCAGCTCGCTGAAGAAGCCGCACAGCTTCTCCTCGTGCGAGTTGCGCGGCGCCCCGCTGCTCACCGTGCTCGCGTGCTCCGACGGCAGCGCGCCGCGGTCGAGCTTGCCGGCCGGGTTCAGCGGCAGCTCGGAGAGCGCCACCACGGCCGCCGGGACCATGTAGTCGGGCAGCTGCCCGCGCAGGTACTCGGGCAGCTCGACGAGGAGCGGGTCGATGGCCTTGGCGAGGGCGGGGTTGTTCGCCCGGGTCCGCCCGGCGGACGCGCTGGTGACGAAGGTGCCGGTGACGGCCCGCCGCTCGGGCAGGAGGACCGCGTCGAAGCTGTGCACGGCCTGGCCCGACCAGGTGATCACCGCGTCCGTGCCCCGCTCCCGCGCCCAGGCGGCGAGGTCCTCGGGGTCGACGGGCGTGGCCGTGGGGGCGTCGACGTTCACGATGCCGGCGGCGGTCGCCGCGGCGGCCTCCGCCACGAGCCGCGCGTTGGGTATCCCGCTCACGCGGACCGGGCCGCTCGCCAGGCGCCCGCCGAGGCCGACGAGGTCGGACACGTCACCGCCCCACGGCACCGTGGGCACACCGGACAGGTCGAGGACGTCGGCGGCGTCCTTGTGGAGGACGACCTCGTAGCGGTGGCGGGTCAGCGCGTTGTGCGCGGCGCCCGCCTTCAAGCGGATGTCCACGCCACCGGCGTGCTCACGCGCCCACTCGGCGAACCACTCCGGGGCGACGGCCAGCTCCCGCTCGGCGAGCAGCGACTGCTCCACAAGGGCCAGCATCTCGTCGTTCGCGGCGTGCGGGTGCGTCACGCGCTTCTCGGCGGCCGTCAGGATGCGCAGGGTCGCGGCGTTGCGGACGTCGCCGACGATGACGCGGCCGCCCGGCGCGAGCAGGCCCATGGCCTGGCGCAGCACCCGGTCCAGGTACGCGACGTTCGGGAAGCACTGGGCCACCGAGTTGAGCACGACGGTGTCGAACCGGCCCTGGGGCAGCCCGGAGAAGTCGTCGGCGGCCTGGACGCTCAGCGTCACCCGGTCGCCGAACCCGGCCTGTTCGGCCTGGGCGCGGACCCGGTCCACGACCGTGTCCGAGATGTCGGTGCCCCAGTACTCATCGACCTCACCGACGACCTTCGAAAGGAGCAGGCCGGAGCCGACGCCGAGCTCCAGGACGCGCTGCGGCGCGAACCGCAGGACCTGCGCCGCCGCGGCGTCCCGCCACTGGCCGAGCTGTTCCAGCGGGATCGGGTCACCGGCGTACACCGACTTCCACTCCTGGAAGTCCTCGCCCCACGCCTCCTCCGCGGAACCGGCGTAGGCGTCGTCGTAGACGTGGCGCCACTCGTCCACCTGCGCCTCGGCGTCGCCGACCACGGCGTCCGGGTCGGGCACCACGAAGCCCACCAGGCGCTGGTCGCCCTTCTGGTCCTCGCGCACCACGACGACGGCCTGCGCGACGCTGGCGTGCTGCGTCAGCGCGTGCTCGATCTCGCCGAGCTCGATGCGGAAGCCGCGCACCTTGACCTGGTAGTCGGTGCGGCCGATGTACTCGACCTGGCCGTCCTTCGTCCAGCGCACCAGGTCGCCGGTGCGGTACATCCGCTTGCCCGGCTCACCGAACGGGCAGGCGACGAAGCGCTCCGAGGTGAGGCCGGTCTGGCCGAGGTAGCCGCGCGCCAGGCAGGTGCCCGCGAGGTACAGCTCGCCTAACACGCCGGGTGCGACCGGGCGCAGCGCCGCGTCCAGGACGTAGACCTGGTTGTTCCAGATCGGCGTGCCGATCGGCACCCGGTCCGAGCCCGGCACGTGCTCCCAGCCGGTGATCTCGACGGTGGCCTCGGTGGGGCCGTAGAGGTTGTTCGCGGAGGCGTGCGGAAGGAGCTCGGTGAAGCGGTTGGCCAGGGCGGCCGGGAACGCCTCGGCGGCGACCTCGATCCAGCGCAGCGTGGCGCACTCCTTGGCCGCCGGTTCGGCGACGAAGGCGGCGAGGAGGGACGGCACGAAGAACGCGCCGGTCACCTTCTGACGCTGAATCAGCTCGGCCAGGTAGGCGGGATCACGCGTGCCGTCGGCGCGGGCGACGACGATGGAGGCGCCCATCTGGAGGTTGGAGAACATCTCCGGCACCGAGGCGTCGAAGCTCGCCGAGGTGCTGACCAGCATCCGGTCCTCGACCGTGACGTTGAAGTGCTCAAGGCCCCACTGGATGCGGTTCATGATCGAACGGTGCGCCACCGGCACACCCTTGGGGCCGCCGGTGGAACCGGACGTGAAGATGGCGTACGCGGCGTTGTCCGGCGACAGCTCCCGCTCCGGGTTCCCCGTCGGGTACGCGGAGACGTCCGGGAGGGTCTTCTCCAGGACCAGCAGCGGCTTCGCGCCCGCCAGGATGTGCCGCACCCGGTCGTCGGGCAGGTCGATGTCGATGGGCACATACGCCGCACCGGCCTTGACCACCGCGTACACCGCGAGCAGCAGATCCACCGAGCGCGGGATGCGCACCGCCACCAGCTGCTCGGGGCCCGCCCCTTGCTCCACCAGCCAGTGCGCCAGCTGGTTGGCGCGCCGGTTGAACTCCCCGTACGTGAGCGTCTCGTCCTCGGCGATCACCGCGACCGCGTCCGGCGTCCGCGCCACCTGCGCCTCGAACGCCTCCGGTAACGTGCTCGCCGCGACAGGGCGCGCGGTGTCGTTGAGACCCCGCACCAGCCAGTCCCGCTCGTCCTCCGCGAGGACCTCGACCGTGCTGATCGGCGCCTTCGGCGCGGCGGCCAGCTGCTCCAGGACCCGCAGGAACCGGGCGGCGATGGCCTCGGCCGTGTCCCGGTCGAACAGCTGCGTCGCGTACATCAGGTCGCCGCGCAGCTGCCCCGACTTGTCGTCGGCCAGGCTGAAGAACAGGTCGGCGAGCGAGGTCTGCGTCAGATACTGCTCGAACTGCACCTTCAGGCCAGGCAGTTCGAAGTCCTGCCGCTCATAGCTCTGCCAGGCGAACATCACCTGGAACAGCGGCTGGTACGACGCGGAGCGGTCGGGGTTGATCAGCTCGACCAGCGTCTCGAACGGCACGTCCTGGTGCTCATACGCGGCCAGGGACTTGTCCCTGACCTGCGGGAGCAGGTCGGTGAACGACGGGTTGCCGGAGAGGTCGACGCGCAGCACCTGGGTGTTGACGAAGAGCCCGACCAGGTCGGCGAGGGCCTCGTCGGTGCGTCCGGCGATCGGGCTGCCGATCGTGACGTCGTCGCCGCCGCCGAGCTTGTTCAGGAGCACGCCGAGCGCCGCCTGGACGACCATCGACATCGTCATGCCGCGCTCGTCGGCGAGCTTCTGCAGCCCGGCCGCCACCTCCGGCTCCACCGTGAGGCTGATCGCGTCGCCCTGCGAGTTCCTGGTCGCGGGGCGCGGGCGGTCGAGCGGCAGGTTCAGGGGCTGCGGCACCCCGGCCAGCTGGGTGCGCCAGTACTCGGCCTGCGCGGCGGCCAGGCTCCCCGGGTCGGTCACGTCACCGAGCAGCTCGCGCTGCCAGGCCGCGTAGTCCTTGTACTGCACGGGCAGCGGCTCCCACCCGGGCGCCTCGCCGTCCAGACGGGCGGTGTAGGCGACGGTCAGGTCCCGTGCCAGCGGCCCGCCCGACACGCCGTCCGACGCGATGTGGTGGATGAGCAGCACGAGGACGTGCTCCTCGGGGGCGCAGCGGAAAAGGCGCACCCGGAAGGGGAGGTCGGCGGCCAGGTCGAAGCGGTGCGCGATGAACTCGTCGACCGCCGCGTCCAGTCCTTCCGCTGCCACCTCGACCAGTGGCACCTCGACCGACGCCTCGGCGACCGGCCGGATGCGCGGCTGGGGCTCGTCGTTGGCGTCCGTCACGTAGGTGGTGCGCAGGATCTCGTGCCGCTCGACCACGTCGTTGATCGCCGCGGTGAGCGCGTCCTGGTCCAGGGGTCCCGTCAGCCTGAACGCCGGGGAGATGTTGTAGGTCTCAGCGCCACCCTCCATCTGGTGCGTGAGCCACATACGACGTTGAGCGAACGAAAGCGGAATCACTGCTCTTACTCCTCTACCTTCATCTTGCGAAGAGTGGGCCGAAGGGGGACCGCCGAGCCTTCTGACCACTCAGCGAGTGCGGCCACGGTCGGCAGGTCGAAGAGCTTGCGAATGGGGATCTCGATGCCCAGCTCGCCGCGGGCCCGGGTGATCAGGCGCGTGGCGAGCAGGGAGTGGCCGCCGAGCTCGAAGAAGCCGTCGTCGATGCCGACCTGCTCCAGGCCGAGCACCTCGGCGAACAGCCTGGCCAGGGTCTCCTCGCGGGCGTTGCGGGGCGCCCGGTAGGGCGTCGTCGCGGTGAGCTCGGGCTCGGGCAGCGCCTTGAGGTCGAGCTTGCCGTTGGGAGACAGGGGCAGCCGGTCCAGCGGTACGTACACGGCGGGGACCATGTAGTCGGGCAGCCGGTCGGACAGGTGGTCCTGCAGTTCGTCCAGGTCCGGGACGTCCTCGCCGGGGACGGGGACGAGGTAGGCGGCCAGGTAGGGCGTCGTGTCGCCGGGCTGCTGCGTCACGACGGCGACCTGGGCGATGTGGGGATGGGTCGTCAGGGCGGCCTCGACCTCGGCCGGCTCCACGCGGTAGCCGCGGATCTTCACCTGGGTGTCGATGCGGCCCAGGTGCTGCACCTGTCCATCGGCGGTGAGGCTGGCGAGGTCACCGGTGCGGTACATGCGGGACCCGGGGGCCCCGTAGGGGTCGGGGATGAAGCGGTCGGCGGTCATGCCGGGCTGGCGGTGGTAGCCGCGTCCCGCCCCGGCCAGGTACAGCTCGCCCGGCGTGCCCGGGGGCAGCAGCGTCAGGGAGGGGCTGAGGACGTAGGCGCGCACGCCGGGGAAGGGGCGGCCGATGGGCACGCCGTCGGTGTAGGGCTCGGCCGGGTCGAGCAGGAAGCCGGTGGCGTAGAAGGTCTCGCTGGGGCCGTAGCTGTTGATGACGCGGGCTTCCGGCCAGAGTCCGCGCACCCGCTCCGCGAGGACCGGGGTGAGCACCTCCCCGGAGATGTTCAGCGCCGTGGGCTTGATGCGGTCGGCGAGCTGGTCGACGAGTTCCGCGAAGGCCGAGGGCACCGAGCAGATGACGTCGACGTCCCAGCTGTCGCGCTCGGCGAGCTCGAGCACGTCGCGCACGATCTCGGCGGTGCCGCCGGTGGTGAGCGCGGCGAACGTCTCGAAGGTGGCGACGTCGAACCCGAACGAGGCCGCGACGAGGACCTTCTGGCCGGACTCGAGACCGGCGTACGCGACCATGGTGTCCACGGCGTTGACGACGGTCGTCTGGGTGACGCCGACGCCCTTGGGCACACCGGTGGAGCCGGACGTGTAGATGACGTAGGCCAGGTTGTCGGGGCCCGCCTTCGGCCGTGCCGGGGCGGCCTCGGCCGGGGTGAGCAGGTCGATGTCGTCGAGGACGAGCAGCGGGATGTCCGTGGCGGGGACGAGCCCGCGGGTCTCGGCGTCGGTCAGGATCAGGTGGGGCCGGGCGGTGGGCAGGACGTGCGGGAGGCGGGCCGCGGCGTAGGCGGGGTCGACGGGCAGATAGGCACCGCCCGCCTTGAGCACCGCGAGGAGGGCGACGACCACGTTCGTGGCGCGCGGCAGGACCACGCTCACCACGGTCTCCGGGCCGATGCCGCGTGCCGCGAGCTCGACCGCGAGCCGTTCGGCGCGGGCGTCGAGTTCGGCGTACGTGAGCGACTCGTCCCCGGCGACCACGGCGACCCGCTCCGGGACCAGCGCCACCTGGGCCTCGACGAGTTCGGTGAGCGTGACGTGGCGGGGCTTGGCGGCCGCCTCGTCGTACGGGGCGAGCAGCAGCTCGCGCTCGCCCGGCTCCAGGGCGTCGAGCTGCGCGACCTTCAGCTCGGGCGTGGCCGCGAGCTGCCGCAGGAAGCGCACGAGGCGGGCCGCGTACGTCTCCACGGTGCCCCGGTCGAAGACGCTCGGGGCGTACTGGATGGTGAGCTGGAGGTACGGGTCGGCCGCCGCGGTCAGGCACAGGGCGTAGTGGTTGCCCGCGAACGGACGCAGACCGGCGATGGTGATGCCGTCCGCGGCCTCGCTGGCGTCTTCGAGGCCCTCCCGGTCGACCGGGTACGACTCGAAGACGACGAGCGTGTCGAAGAGGGACCGCACGCCGGCGGACCGCTGGATCTCCGTGAGCCCGTAGTAGTGGTGCTCGACGAGGCCGGCCTGGCGGCTCTGGAGCTGGTTCAGGACGTCGGCGACGGTGTCGCCGGGGGCGTGCTGGACGCGCACGGGAACGGTGTTGATAAACATGCCGACCATCGACTCGACGTCCGGCACCGCGGGCGGCCGCCCGGAGACGGTCGCGCCGAACACCACGTCCTGGCGTCCGGTGAGCTGGCTGAGCAGCAGCGCCCAGGCGCCCTGGACCAGGGTGTTGACGGTGATGCCCAGCGCGGAGGAGCGCCGGACGAGTTCGTGCGCCTCCTCCAGGGGGAGCTCGATCTCGACCAAGTCGCGGCCGCCGTCGTCGGCGTTGGTCGCGTCGGGGGCGAGCAGGGCCGGTTCCTCGGCCCCTTCGAGCTCGGCCGCCCACGCCCGCGCGGCCTCGTCCTGGTCCTGGCGGGTGAGCCAGGACAGGAAGTCGCCGTAGTCGCGGGTGGCGGGCAGGCCGCTCGGGTCGCCGTTGGACGCGTACAGGAGCAGCAGGTCCTGCATGAGCAGGGGCGTGGACCAGCCGTCGTAGAGCGCGTGGTGGGCGGTCAGGACGAGTTCGGGCCGGCCGGTCTCCAGGACGACGAGGGCGAGCCGCATCAGCGGCGGCTGGTCCGCGTCGAAGTAGGTGGTCTGGTCCTCTTCGAGGAACCGCTCGAACGCCTCGGTCCGCTCCGCCTCGGGGGCGGCGGTCAGGTCGAGGTGCCGCCAGGGCAGGGTGACCGTTTCCGGGACGACCTGGACGACGTCGCCGTCGGCGCGGTTGACGAACGCCGCGCGCAGGGCGGGGAAGCGGTCGAGGAGGGCTTGCCCGGCGCGGCGCATGCGCTCGGGGTCGACCTCGCCGGACAGGTGGAACACCAGCTGGATGTGGTACGGGTCGAACGTGGCCCCGGCGAGCATCGCCTGGAAGAGGATGCCGGACTGCGCCGGGGTCGCGGGCCAGACCTTGGCGAGCTTGCCGAAGCGCTCCTCCCAGGCCTCGATCTCGTCCTGGCCGACCTTGACCAGGGGCGCGTCGCTGGGGGTGAGGCCGCCCGCTTGCGGGGCGGTGGTGTGCCGGGCCAGGGCGGTGAGGGCCTCGACCCACAGTCCGGCGAGCTCGGTGACCTCCTCGCGGGAGAGCACACCGGTGGGGAAGCCGAAGTACGCGGTCAGCTCCTCGCCCTGGGCGGTGGTGGCGGCGACGGCGTTGATCTCCAGGGCGGACAGGGCGGGCATGTCCGCGTCCGGCGCGGCGATCAGATCCTGGTGGGAGGTGTCCGGCGCCCAGCCCAGACCGCGCAGCTCCTCGGGGATGTCCGCGCTGGAGGCCTTGCCGAGGTAGTTGAAGCCGATCCGCGGCGACCGCTCCTTGGCGAGGGCGGTGGCGGTGGTGGGGTTGAGGTGGCGCAGCAGGCCGTAGCCGAGACCGTTGTCCGGGATCGCGCGCAGCTGCTCCTTCACGGTTTTGATGGCCTGGCCCGCGGCCTTGCCGCCGTTGAAGGCGTCGGTGAGGTCGATGCCGGTGACGTCCAGGCGGACGGGGTACATCGCGGTGAACCAGCCGATGGTGCTGGACAGGTCCGCGCCGGGGACCAGGTGGTCCTCGCGGCCGTGGCCCTCCAGGCGGATGAGCGTGGAGTCGCCGGAGGCGCCGTGCGTCTGCCGCCAGCGGGCGAGCGCCAGGGCGAGGCCGGTGAGCAGGCCGTCGTCGACGCCGCCGCGGAAGACGGTGGGCAGCGTGTTCAGCAAGGTCTCCGTCACGTTCGCGGGGACCTGGACGCGGACGGTGTCCACGGTGGCCGTGACATCACGGGCCGGGTCCAGCTCACGGGCGCCCAGGACCGGCTCCGCGCCGGACAGGATCTCCTGCCACACGGGCAGTTCCGCGATCCGGTCCGCGGCGGTGGCCTCCTCGGCCAGCGCGTGGGTCCAGCGGCGCAGCGAGGTGCCCTGCGCCGCCAGCTGCGGGGTGTCGCCGTCGCGGACCTGCTGCCAGGCCGAGACCAGATCCGGCAGGAGGATGCGCCAGGACACGCCGTCGACGACCAGGTGGTGCAGCACGATCAGGAGCCGGTCCGCTTCGGTGGCGGAGGTGAACCGCACGAACTGCGCCATCACACCCGCGTCGGGGTCGAGGCGGTCGGCGGCGGCGTCCAGCTCGGCCTGCACATCGGCGCCGTCGTAGGCGACTTCCCGCACCAGCGCACCGGCGTCCACGCTGCCGGCGGGCTCCATGCGCAGGCCCGGCTGCTTGCGGTCCAGGCGGGAGCGCAGCACGTCGTGCCGGTCCAGGACGGCTTGCAGGGTGGCCGCCAGGCCCGCCCGGTCGATGTCCTCGGGCAGGGTGAGCAGCGCCGACATGCAGAACCGGCCGATGCCTCCGCCCAGGGCGAGGACGTGTGCGGCGGTCGGGGGCAGCGGCGCCCAGCCGACGCCGCCGCCGGGCAGCTCGGCCAGTACCACGCGCTCCTCGTCCGCGCGGCCCTCGACCAGTTCGGCCAGGCGGGCCACCGTGCGGTGCTCGAAGATCTCGCGGGTGGTGACCACGACGCCGCGCGCCTTGGCACGGGCGACGACCTGGATGGAGCGGATGCTGTCGCCGCCCGAGGCGAAGAAGTCATCGTCCACGCCGACCTGCTCCGTGCTCAGGACGTCGGCGTACACCTCGGCGAGGACCCGCTCGGTCTCGCCGCGCGGGGCGCGGTAGACGGTGCCGGTGAACTCCGGCTCGGGCAGGGCCGACCGGTCCAGCTTGCCGTTGGCGGTCAACGGCAGCTCGTCCAGGACGATGAGCTGCGCGGGCACCATGTAGTCGGGGAGCCGCTTGGCCACGAAACGCCGCAGCTCCGCCACCGAGACAGCGGCGCTCAGGTCCGCGCCGCCGTCCGTGGCGGCGCTGCCCACCGGCGTCACATAGCCGACGAGGCGCGGGCTGCCGGTGTGGTCCTTGCACACGGTCACCACGGCCTGGCTGACCGAGGGGTGCTGGGCGAGGGCCGCCTCGATCTCGGTCGGCTCCACGCGGATGCCGTTGACCTTGACCTGGGTGTCGGCGCGGCCCGCGTACTTCAGCTGGCCGTTCTCATCCCACTGGGCGAGGTCGCCGGTGCGGTACATCCGCGCCCCGGCGGGCCCGAACGGGCAGGCCACGAACCGCTCGGCGGTCAGGGCGCCGCTCTGGTGGTAGCCGCGCGCGACCAGACCGGCCACGTACAGCTCACCCACCACACCCGGCGCGACCGGCGCCAGCTCCGGCCCAAGGACGTAGGCGCGCATGTTCGCCAGCGGCCGTCCCACCGGCACCGCACCGCTTCCGGTGAACTCCTGAGGCACCGTGAAGGTGGACGCGTAGAAGCTCTCGGTCTGGCCGTAGGCGTTGATGACACGGGTGCCGGGCAGGGCGCTGTGCACCTTGCCGACCAGGTCCGCCGAGAGCGCCTCACCGGCGAGGATGACGGTGTCCACGTCCAGCCGCAGGCCGTCCCGGCCATCGGTGCCGAGCTGGTCGAGGAGGGCGGAGAACACCGAGGGCACCGCGCTGATGGTGGCGCCCGACCACTGGTCGCGCTCGGCGAGTTCCAGGACGTCCCGGACGATCTCCACGCTCGCGCCGCAGGTGAGCGCGGTGAAGATCTCGAACACCGACACGTCGAAGTTCACCGAGGTCGCCGCGAGCATCCGCGAGCCCGCCTCGACGTGCACGGCCCCGCGCAGGTCCCGCACGCCGTTGACCACGCTGGCGTGGCTGATGCCCACGCCCTTGGGCGTTCCCGTCGAGCCGGACGTGAACATCACGTAGGCCAGGTTGTCAGGACCGAAGCGGACGTCAGGCGCCGCGACGGCGGGTCCTTCCAGGTCCACGTCGTCGAGGAGCAGGACCGGCGGCCGGCAGCCCGCCACCGTGTCCGCCGCCTCGCG
Source organism: Streptomyces sp. NPDC043996 (assembly GCF_056435225.1). Classification (NCBI taxonomy): domain Bacteria; kingdom Bacillati; phylum Actinomycetota; class Actinomycetes; order Kitasatosporales; family Streptomycetaceae; genus Streptomyces; species Streptomyces sp. NPDC043996. Next base: position 450,403 of record NZ_JBWKEY010000008.1, read on the forward strand.
GTCGGTCAGGACCAGGGTCGGCTCGGCCGTGCTGAGCAGCAGGTCGACGCGCGCGGACGGGTAGTTCGGGTCGATCGGCAGATACGCGCCACCGGCCTTGAGCACGGCGAGCAGCGCGACCGCCAGGTCCGCGGTGCGCGGCAGGGCCACCGCCACCAGGACGTCAGGACCGACCCCGCGCTCACGCAGCACCGCCGCGAGACGGCCCGCACGGGCCTCAAGCTCCGCGTACGAGAAGGCCGTCTCCCCCGACACCACCGCCACCGCGTCCGGCGTCCGCGCCGCCTGCGCGGCGACGAGCTCTGGCACGGTCACCGCGTCCACCGGCGCCGACGTCTCGTTCAGGCCCTTCAGCCAGTCCCGCTCGTCGCCGGTGAGCACGTCCACCCCGCCGATCGGCGTCCCCGGGGCGGCGATCGCCTGCCGCAGCACGCTGATGTAGCGGTCCACGAGGCCCTGGGCCGTGGCGTGGTCGAACAGCTCGGTGGCGTACTCCAGGCGCCCGCGGGCGGCCCCGGACGGGCCGGGGACGATGTTGAAGAACAGGTCGAACTTCGCGGTGCCGGTGCCCGCGGGGACGGGGGTGAGCCGCAGCCCCGGCACCTCGATCTCCGACCACGCGAACTGCCAGGCCAGCATCACCTGGAACAGCGGCTGGTAGGCGGTGGTGCGCTCCGGGTTGAGCAGCTCCACCAGGTGCTCGAAGGGCACGTCCTGGTTGTCGTAGGCGTCGAGCGCCTTGTCGCGCACCCGCTCCAGGAGTTCGCCGAACGACGGGTTGCGGGACAGGTCGACGCGCAGCACCCAGGTGTTGGCGAAGAACCCGATCAGGTCCTCGAGCTGGTCGTCGGCGCGGCCCTCGATCGGGCTGCCGATGGTCAGGTCGTTGCCCGCGCCCAGGTGGTGCAGGAGCACCGCGAGCACGGTCTGGGCGACCATCGGCGCCGTGGCGCCGCGGTCCGCCGCCAGCTTGCCCACCCCGGCGAGCAGTTCCGGCTCCAGCTCGAAGTCGACGTGGCCGCCCTGGTGGCTGGCGGCCGTCGGCCGCGGCCGGTCGAGCGGCAGCTGCACCGGCTGCGGCACGCCGTCCAGCTCCGCGCGCCAGTAGTCGAGCTGCTCCCCGGCGACGCTGTCCGGGTCGTCCTCGTCGCCGAGGAGCTGCCGCTGCCACACGGTGTAGTCCTTGTACTGGACCGCGAGGGGCTCCCACTGGGGGGCGCTCCCCTCCTGGCGGGCGGCGTACGCCCCCAGCAGGTCCCGTACGAACGGCGCCATCGACGCCCCGTCCGCCGCGATGTGGTGGAACACGAACACCAGCACGTGCTCGTCCGGCGCGAGCCGGAGCACGGCGGCCCGCAGCGGGAGCTGCGTGTCCAGTTCGAAGCCCTCGCACACGACGTCGTGTATCAGGGCGTCCACCGCGTCGGCGGCCGCGTCGGCCACCCGGAACGGGATCTCCGCCTCCTGCGGGGACAGGACACGCTGTTCCGGCGTCCCGTCCGCGTTCTCCACGATCAGGGTGCGCAGGCTCTCGTGCCGGGTGACGACGTCCGTCACCGCGGCGGCCAGGGCCGCCGTGTCCAGGGGACCGCCCAGGCGCAGCACGAAGGGAATGTTGTACGTCGCGGAGGGGCCCTCCAGACGGTGGAGGAACCACAGCCGACGCTGGGCGAAGGACAACGGGATCATCGGTGCTACTCCTAAACGTTCATCTGACGCAGCTGAGGACGGCGCTTCGACTTGGCCAACTTCTCGATGCTTGCCGCCAACTGGGCGACCGTCGGATTGCGGAACACCGTCGTGACCTTCACGTCGACGTTGAGCTCGTTGCGTACGCGGCCGACCAGACGGGTGGCCAGCAGCGAATGGCCGCCGTTGTCGAAGAAGTCGACGTCGATGCCGACCTCCTCCACGCCGAGCAGTTCGGCGAACAGGCGGCAGAGGACTTCCTCGTTGTGGTTCCGCGGCCCTCGTCCGGTCGCCGTCTCGATGTGATCCGGCGCGGGGAGCGCGTTGCGGTCGAGCTTGCCGCTCGGTGTGGTGGGGAACGAGGCGAGCGGCACGATCGCCGACGGGACCATGTACTCCGGCAGGTGCTCGCGGACCAGGTCCGTGAGGGCGGTGAGGTCAAGACCGGAGGCGTCCGCCGTGCCGTCGGCCGTCACCACGTACGCGACCAGACGCTGGTCGTCGGCGCGGTCCTCGCGCACCACGGCCACCGCGCTGTCGACACCCGGGTGCGCGACCAGCGCCGCCTCGACCTCGGCCAGCTCGATGCGGAAGCCGCGGATCTTGACCTGGAAGTCGGTGCGGCCGATGTACTCGACCTGGCCGTCCTTGCTCCAGCGCACCAGGTCGCCGGTGCGGTACATCCGCGTGCCCGGCTCGCCGTAGGGGCAGGCCACGAACCGGTTCGAGGTGAGGCCGGTCTGGCCGAGGTAGCCCCGGGCGAGGCCGGTGCCCGCCAGGTAGAGCTCGCCCGCCACGCCGGGCGCCACCGGGCGCAGCGCCGCGTCCAGGACGTACACCTGGGTGTTCCAGATCGGCCTGCCGATGGGGAGGCGGTCCGAGCCCGGCACGTGCTGCCAGCCGGTGACCTCCACCGATGCCTCGGTGGGGCCGTAGAGGTTGTTCGCGGAGCAGTTCGGCAGGAGTTCGACGAACCGGTTGGCCAGCGTGGCCGGGAAGGCCTCGCCCGCGACCTCGATCCACCGCAGGCTGGTGCACTGCTTGGCCGCGGGTTCGGCGACGAACGCCTCCAGGAGGGAGGGCACGAAGTCCGCCCCGGTGACCCGCTCCCGGCGCATCAGCTCGGCCAGGTATGCCGGGTCGCGGCGGCCGTCGGGGCGCGCGATGACCACGGCCGCGCCGACGTGCAGCGGCGCGAAGATCTCCGGCACCGACACGTCGAAGCTCGCGGACGTGCTGAGCAGCACCCGGTCCTCGGTGCCGACGTCGAAGTGCGACAGGCCCCACTTCAGCCGGTTCATGATCGAGCGGTGGGCCACCTGCACGCCCTTGGGGCCGCCGGTGGAGCCCGAGGTGTAGATGACGTACGCCGCGTTGTCGGGCGAGAGCGCGCGCTGCGGGTTCGTCTTCGGGTACGCGGAGACGTCCGGCAGCTTCTCTTCGAGCACAAGCAGCGGCTTCGCGCTGTCCAGGACGTGCCGGACCCGGTCCTCGGGCAGCTCGGTGTCGATCGGCACGTAGGCCGCGCCTGCCTTGACCACCGCGTAGATCGCCACCATCAGGTCCACGGAGCGGGGGACCCGCACCGCGACCAGCTTCTCGGGACCCGCGCCCTGCTCGACCAGCCAGTGCGCCAGCTGGTTGGCGCGCTGGTTGAACTCCGCGTAGCTGAGCCGCTCCTGGTCGCCGATCAGCGCGACCGCGTCCGGGGTCCGCTCCACCTGCGCCTCGAAGGCGCCGGGCAGGGTGTCCGCGGCCACGAGGTGGGCGGTGTCGTTGATCTGGCGCACCAGCCAGTCCCGCTCGTCATCGGCGAGCACCTCGACGGCGCCGACCGGGACCGTCGGGTCGTCCAGGAGCTGCTGGAGCACCCGCACGAGCCGGGCGGCGATCTCCTCGGCCGCCGCGCGGTCGTAGAGGTGGTTCTGGTAGTCGAGGGAGAGCCGCAGATAGGGGTCGGAGGCGTTGAGGGTGAGCGGGTAGTGCGAGCCCGCGAACGGCCGGATCGCCTGGATGCCGAAGCCCGCCGAGGTGTTCGCCTCGACCATGCCCTCGCGGTCGATCGGGTAGTTCTCGAACACGACGATGGTGTCGAACAGGGCGGGCAGGCCGACGCCGCGCTGGATGTCGGCGAGGCCGTAGTAGTGGTGGTCCAGGAGCGCGGTCTGGCGCTCCTGCAGCTCGGTGATGACCTCGCCGACGCTCTGGTCGGGGCGGCACAGCACCCTGGTGGGCAGCGTGTTGATGAACAGGCCGACCATTTCGTCCGAGCCGATCACGTCGGCGGGGCGGCCGTTGACGGCGGCGCCGAACACGACGTCCCGCTGTCCGGTCAGCTTCGCGAGGAGGACCGCCCACGCGCCCTGCAGGAGGGTGTTCAGCGTGACGCCGAGCTCCGCGGCGCGCCCGGCGAGCTCGCGCCCCTTGTCGATGGAGAGCGGCACCTCGACGCGCCCGAGGGCGGACGCCGCCGTGTCGACGGGCGCGTTGGGCGCGACCAGGGTCGGCTGTTCGAATCCGGCGAGCTCGGCGGCCCACCGGGCGGCCGACGCATCGCGGTCCTGCCGGGTCAGCCAGGCCAGGTAGTCGCCGTAGTTCCGGGCCGGGGTCAGCTCATCGGACCCGGAGTAGAGCCGGATCAGATCCGTGATCACCAGTGGCGAGGACCAGCCGTCGAACAGGGTGTGGTGCGCGGTGATGATGAGCTTCGACTGCTCGGGCCCGCAGGTCAGCAGGGCCAGGCGGAGCAGCGGCGGCCGGGCCGGGTCGAGCTGGTCGGCCCGGTCGGCGGCGAGGAACTCGTCGAGGGCGGTGTTCTGCTCGGCCTCGCCGCGGCCGGTCAGGTCGACGTGCCGCCAGGGCAGGTCGACGTGGGCCGCCACGACCTGTACGGGATCGCCGCTGACTCCGGCGAGGAACGCGGAGCGCAGGTTCGGGTACCGGTCGAGCAGTGCCTGTCCCGCGGCGCGCATGCGCGCGGGGTCCACGGGTCCGGACAGGTGGAGCACGAACTGCATGTGGTAGACGTCGAAGGAGCCGTCGGCGAGCGCGGCCTGGAACAGGATGCCGGACTGCCCCGGTGCCTGCGGCCACACCTCGACGACGCGGCCGTAGCGGGCCTCCCACTCCTCGATCTCGTCCTGCTTCACCTTGACCAGCGGGGCGTCCGAGGGCGTGAGCCCGCCGACCTGGGGGCGCGCGGCGTACGCGGCCATGCCGCGCAGGACCTCCACCCACAGCTCGGCGAGTTCGGTGGTCCGCTCGCGGGACAGCACCCCGGTGGGGTACATGAAGGCGGCCTGCAGGCGGGTGCCCTCGGCGGTGTCGGTGGCGACGGAGTTGACCTCAAGGGCGGACAGCGCGGGCAGGTCCGGGTCGGGCGCGGGGACCAGCTCGGCGGACCAGGACGCGGGGCCCCAGCCTTCGGCGCGCAGGTGCTCGGGCACGTCGGCGTCGGAGATCCGGCCGAGGTAGTTGAAGCCGATCTGCGGCGCCGCGTACTCGGCGAGCTGCGTCGCGGTCTCGGGGTTCAGGTAGCGCAGCAGGCCGTAGCCGACGCCCTTGTCGGGGACGCCGCGCAGCTGCTCCTTGACCAGCTTGATGGCCTTCGCGGCGGCGGCGCCGCCCGTCAGGACCTCGGCCACGTCCACCTCGCGCACGTCGACCTTGGCCGGGTACATGCTGGTGAACCAGCCGACGGTCCGGGACAGGTCGGCGCCCGGGACGATGTCCTCTTCGCGGCCGTGTCCCTCCAGGCGGACCAGGGTCGAGCGGTCGGCGCCGCTCCACCGGTTGACGGCTAGGGCGAGGGCGGCGAGCAGCACGTCGGTGCCGGTGCCCTTGAACGCGGCGGGGAGCTTGGTCAGGACCGCCTCGGTGACGTCGGCGGGGAGCTCCACCTGCACGGTCTCGACGGTGGACCAGACGTCGACCGCGGGGTCGAACGCCCGCGCGCCCAGGGGGGCGTTGGACGACTCGAGGGTCTCCTGCCAGTAGGTGAGTTCGGCTTCCCGCTGCTCGGAGAACGCCTCGTCCTGCAGCGCCGACGCCCAGCGGCGGGCCGACGTGCCGACCGCGGGCAGCTCGGGCGCCTTGCCTGCGCGGACCTGCTGCCAGGCCTCGGCGAAGTCCGACATGAGGATGCGCCAGGAGACGCCGTCCACCACGAGGTGGTGCAGGACCACGAGCAGTCGGCCCGCGCCCGATTCGGCGGCGAACCAGACGAAGTCCGCCATGGTCCCGGCCCGCGGGTCGAGCCGGCCGAGCGCGGCGTCCAGCTCCGTCTTCGCCGCCGCGAGGGCGGAAGGATCGTCCCAGCGGCCGTCGCAGGCGACGCGGTGGATCAGGTCCGCGGCCCGTACGGCGCCCGCGGGGCGCACGTCGAGGGAGGGTTCGTCGCCGGGCACGAGGCGGGCGCGCAGCAGGTCGTGCCGGTCGAGCACGGCGTCGAGCGTCGCGGCCAGGCCCTGCTCGTCGATGCCCGCGGGCAGTTCGAGGACCATCGACATGGCGAAGCGGTCGGTGCCGCCGCCGTGCTCGAAGACGTGCTGGGCGACCGGCTGGAGCGGCATCGGGCCGACGCCGCCGCCCTCGAGTTCCGCGAGCGCGGGCCCGCGGTCCTGGCGGGCGTCGGCGACCTCGGCGAGGCGGGCCGCCGTGCGGCACTCGAAGATCTCCCGGGTGGTGAGGGTCAGGCCCCGGGCGCGGGCCCGGGCCACCACCTGGATGGAGCGCAGGCTGTCGCCGCCGACGGCGAAGAAGTCGTCGTCGATGCCGACGCGGTCCACGCCGAGGACGTCGGCGTACGCGGCGGCGATGATCGTCTCGGTCTCGGTGCGCGGCTCCCGGTAGGCCTCGCCGGAGAACTCCGGCTCGGGGAGCGCCGAGCGGTCCAGCTTGCCGGTCGGCCCGAGCGGCATCCGGCCGAGGACCACGAAGGCCGAGGGGACCATGTAGTCGGGGAGGCGGGCCGCGACGAACTTGCGCAGCTCGGCGGCCGAGGCACCGGCCTGCACGTCCACGTCGCCGATGCCGCCCGCGCCGTCGTCGCCGACGGCGCCCTCGCCGATGTGCACCACGTACGCGACGAGCCGCCGCCCGCCGCCGGGCACCTCGCGGCTGACCACGACGGCCTCGCTGATGCCGGGGTGCGCCGTGCAGGCCGCCTCGACCTCGGAGGTCTCGATGCGGAAGCCGCGGACCTTCACCTGGCCGTCGGCCCTGCCGAGCACTTCGAGCTGGCCGCGCGCGTTCCAGCGGGCCAGGTCGCCCGTGCGGTACATCCGCTCGCCCGCCGGGCCGAAGGGGTTCGCGACGTAGCGCTCGGAGGTCAGCGCGGGGCGGTCGTAGTAGCCGCGGCCGAGGCAGGTGCCGACCACGTACAGCTCGCCGATGACGCCCTGCGGCACCGGGGCGAGTCCCGGGCCGAGCACGTAGGTGCGCATGTTGCCCAGCGGGGTGCCGATGGGCGCGACGTCGCTCTCCGGCCACTCCTCGGACGCCGCGAGGGAGTACGTGGTGGCGTAGAAGCTCTCGCTCTGCCCGTAGGAGTTGACGATCTGCGCCTCGGGCAGGGCCTCGCGCACCTGGCGCACGAGGTGGGCGGGGAGCACGTCACCCGCGAACACCACCGAGCGCACGTCGGTGGTCTTGTCCAGGTGGCCGACCAGTTCCCCGAGCACGGAGGGGACCGCGCTGATCACATGGCCGTTCCAGCCGTCGCGCTCGCCGAGCGCGAGGGCGTTCGGCACGACCTCGGCGGTGCCGCCGGTGGACAGGGTCGTCAGGAGCTCGAAGACGGAGACGTCGAAGTTGACCGAGGTGCCCGCGAGCATCCGCCAGCCGGGCGGCGCGTCGAGGACGTCCACCAGCTGCCGCACGCCGTTGACGACGTTGCGGTGGGTGATCGCGGCGCCCTTGGGCTTGCCCGTGGAGCCGGAGGTGTACATCACGTACGCCAGGTTGTCCGGGCTGAGCGGCGTGGTCCTGGCCGCGTCGTCCAGGGGGGCGTCGGGCGCCTGCCAGTCGGCGCGCCGGTCGAGGTGGACGCACTCCACGTCGTTCGGCGGGACGTCCCGCCAGGTCGTGGTGTCGGTGACGGCGAACCGGGGCCGCGCCTCGGAAAGCACGCTCTGTGCGCGGCCGCTGAGGTACTGCGGGTCCATCGGCACGTATCCGGCACCGGACTTGAGGATGCCGAGGAGGCCGACCACCAGGTCCTCGGTGCGCGGCAGCGCGAGGACGACCAGGTCCTCCGGGCCCGCGCCGCGCCGGACCAGCTCCCAGGCGACGGCGTCGGCCCGGTCGTCGAGCTCGCGGTAGGTCAGCGTCCGGTCGTCGCACACCAGCGCCGGGGCGTCGGGGGTGCGGGCGACCTGAGCCTCGAACAGCTCCGGGACCGTCAGCTCGGGCGCCGCCGCTGCGGTGTCGTTGAAGCGGGTCAGCAGCAGGTCGCGCTCGGCGGTGTCGAGCACGTCGACGCCGCCGACCCGGCGGCCGGAGTCGGCCGCGAGCTGGCTCAGCACGCGCACGAACCGGTCCGCGAGGGCCTCGACCGTGTCCGGGTCGAACAGGCTGGTGGCGTACTCCACCCGGCAGCGCGCCCCGCCGGAGGCGACCGGGATCAGGTCGAAGAACAGGTCGAACTTGGAGGTCTTGGTCTCCAGGGCCTCGGCCCGCACCTCAAGGCCGGGGATCACCAGGTCCGGCACGGGCGGCTGCCAGGAGAGCATCACCTGGAAGAACGGGTTGTAGGCGGTGGACCGGTCCGGGTTGAGCAGCTGCACGAGGCGCTCGAACGGGATGTCCTGGTTGTCGTACGCGGCGAGGGAACGATCCCGCACCCGCTGGAGCAGGTCCTTGAAGGTCGGGTTCCCGGAGAGGTCGACGCGCAGCACCCAGGTGTTGACGAAGAACCCGATGAGCTCGCGCAGTTCGTCGTCGGTGCGGCCCGCGATCGGCGCGCCGATGGGCACGTCGTCGCCGCAGCCGAGGTGGTGCAGGAGCACCGCGAGCGCCGAGTGCATGACCATCGACACCGTGGTGTCCTGCTCCGCGGCGAGCTTCTCCACGGCGTCGAGCAGGTCGGCCTCGATGGTGAACGTGACCTGGTCGCCCTCGGGGCTCAGCACGCGCGGGCGCGGGCGGTCCGTCGGCAGGGCAAGCGGCTGCGGCAGATCCGCCAGGGCCTCGCGCCAGTAGGCGAGTTGGCGGGCGGAGACGCTGTCCGGGTCGGACTCGTCGCCGAGCACGTCCCGCTGCCACAGCGTGTAGTCGGCGTACTGCACGGGCAGCGGCTCCCACGCCGGGGCGCCGCCCTCCTTGCGGGCCGCGAAGGCCGTGGTGATGTCGTGGAACAGCGGCCCGAAGGACTCGCCGTCCACGGCTATGTGGTGCGCCACCAGGACCAGGGTGTGCTCGGTGGGCGCGGAGCGCACCAGCTGGGCGCGGAGCGGCGCGTCGGCGGCCAGGTCGAAGGTGCGGGTGGCCACCGCGTGCACCACGGCCGCCCGCTCCTCCTCCCCCGCGACGTCGACGACCCGCAGGTCGAACGGCTTCTCCCCGGACAAGAGGACCCGCTGGTGCGGGACGCCGTCGCCGTCTTCGACGATCACCGTGCGGAGGACCTCGTGCCGGTCGATGACGTCGCGAAGCGCCGCTTCGAGCGCCGCCACGTCCAGCTCACCGGTCAGCCGCAGGGCGAACGCGCCGTTGTAGGTCGGTGAAGGGCCTTCGAACTGGTCCACGAACCACAGCCGACGCTGCGCGAACGACAACGGGATCATTGTTTCTCCAATATCGGCAGGACTACCAGGGAGGGAGCCGTCACTCAGCTCAGGTCGAGCAGGGTCAAGAGTTCGTCGTTGTAGAAGTCGTCGATGGACAACGCCCCCGACAGCGTCGAGAAGTACCGGTCGATCTGCTCCTGGTGTCCGACCAGCTTCTGCAGCATGTCGACCCGCCCCTCGGGCTTGAGTTCGGCCACGTTGAGCGCGCCTTGGTAGTGGCTGAGGGCCTCGCCGCTCAGGTCGTTCTCGTAGCGCTTGAGCGCCGTGCCGAGCGCGGCGTCGTCGTGCAGCCGGTCGCCGATGTGGTCGGTGAGCGACTGGGCCTGGACGAAGGCCTCGGTGATGCCGCGGGCGGTGATGGAGTCCTTGTGGTTGACCGCGTCACCGACAAGGACCCAGCCGGGGCCGTAGGCCTTGCGGAAGTAGTTCTCCTGGTGGCCCGTGCCGTACAGCTGCTCCTCGCGCTTGCCCGCCTGCATCCGCTCGAAGAGGGCGGGCGCCGTGCTGCGGAAGCTGTCGAGGTAGAAGGGCTCCACTCCCTTGCGGACGTCGTTGTACTGGTCCTGCGGGAAGTAGGTCATGAGCAGCGTGAGGTCGTCGTTGGTGGGGATGACGCCGATCCAGCGGCCCGGGCGCTCGTACAGCTCGAAGTCCGCGGGAACCCCGGACCAGTAGCTGTAGTAGGTGCAGGACACCCGCGGGTGCTCGATGACGTTGGGCGCGCCGACCTTGCGGGCCACCAGCGAGCGCATGCCGTCCGCGCCGACGACCAGGCGGGCCCGCTCGGTCGTCTGGGTGCCTTCCGGCGTCGTGTACTTCACGCCGACGACCCGGTCGTCCTCGTACACCAGGTCGTTGACCGCGCAGCCCTCCTGGAACTCCACCCCGGCCTCCACGGCGCCTTCGGCGAGGACCGGGTCGAGGACGTAGCGCCGGGGCGCGTAGGTGTAGGTCAGGCCGTCGAGCGGGAGCGAGAAGCCGGCGACGCTGACGCCGGGGCCCTCGTAGCGCTGTCGGGTGATCTTCTTGCAGCCCGCGTCACGGAGCTTGTCGAGCAGCCCCCACCGGTTGAGCAGCGCCATGCCCTGCATGTGGATGTAGTGCGAGGACAGCGTGTCCTGCGGAAAACGTGCCTTCTCAAGGAGCAGGACACGATATCCCTGCTGTGCGAAGAGCATGGCCGTCGGCGAACCCGCACAACGGGCACCTATGACAATCACGTCGTACATGGCGCGCCTCTCTTACCAGGTAGTTTTTCGATCCCATGCGGCTACGGCTGGAAATTCCACGGCGATTGGGCGTGCCATCGACGCAGCGGACGAAGTGACCGCGGCCGAGCACGCGGGCGATGCTAGCCGTCCGAACTAGCGGGGAAATTACATTTAGCGCTCATGCACATGACGCCGGTGTTGTGCGCTGTCTCACCTTGGGGACAGCACACGCCACCAACCGGGCCCGATGGCTATTGAGTTACCGCGTCCAGAGATTCGATGTACGCGGAAATCGAAGCCACCGTCGGGTTCAGGAACATCTGGTCGACGGGGACCTCGACGCCCAACTCATCCATGAAAGCGCCCTGAATCTTGACCATGATGATGGACTGACCTCCCAGGGCGAAGAAGTCGTCGTCGAGCGATATCTCATCACGCTGGAGTTCTCGGCACCAAATGGCGCGCACCTTTTCGGCGATCATCACAGTCCTCTCGGTTGTCATCCAGGTCCGGCGGCTACGCCGTCGTGCCGCTGGCGGCGTACTGGCTCATGTGCGCTTCGGCCAGCGCCTTGCGGTCCACTTTTCCGTGCGGGCTCAGCGGCAGCCGCTCGATGTTCACGAACCGGGCCGGGACCATGTTCCGCGGCAGCGTCTTCAGGAGGCTGGCGCGCACCTCGCCCTCCACCACCTCGTCCCCCGCGGGGACGAGGAACGCGACCAGCTCGGCCTCGCCGGATCCGGGGTACGTGATGACCACCGCGGCCTCCCTGACCTCGGGCAGCTTGGCGAGCGCGCGCTCGATGTCGGTGGGGTCGATGCGCATGCCCCGCACCTTCACCTGCGCGTCGATCCGGCCGAGGACGATGAGGTCACCGGCCTCGGTCACATAGCCGCGGTCGCCCGTGCGGTAGGCCCTGCGCGGCTGCCCGTCGACGTCGATCGTCATGAACTTCTCGTTCTCGGGGCCCTTGCCGTTGAGGTAGCCCGCGCCGACGCTGGCCCCCGAGATGCAGATCTCGCCCTGCTCCCCCGGCGCGACGCCGCGCCGGTCCTCGTCGAGGAGGTGGATGTCGGTGTTGTAGGCGGGCTTGCCGACCGGGGTGACGTCCTGCTCGCCGGGCCGGTAGGCGGCCAGGTCGTACGACGTCGCGACGTCCGTGCACTCGGCGACGCCGTACTGGTGCAGGAGGGTGCAGGTGTTGCCCTCGCGCCCCGCCCAGTCGGTGAGCCGGTCGACCTTCAGCGGCTCCCCGCCGAAGAGCACGTAGTCGAGCGAGCTGAGCGCGTCACCGCCGCGCGCGGTCTCCCAGTCCACCAGCAGGTACAGCGTGCTGGAGGCACAGTGCACCACGCGGATGTCGTGCTCCTTCAGCATGCGGTAGGCCATCAGGACGTCGAAGTTCCGGCTCGCCATCAAGTGCTGGGTGGCGCCGCAGAACAGCGGTGTCATCAGGGCGCGTTGGGAGAGGTCGAAGCCGAACGCGCTGACGACCAGGTTGTGGGACCCGCTGTGCAGGCCGTACTCGAGCTTCAGCCAGTTCATCAGGTTGAACCAGCCCTCGTGCCGCACCGCGGTCAGCTTCGGCGTGCCGGTCGACCCGGAGGTGAACACCGCGTAGCACACGTCGTCCCCGGTGACGGTGACGTCGGGTCCGGTCGCCGGGAGGCCTTCCAGGTGCGCGGACAGCTCCTGGAGGTCGATGACCTCCACGGCCGCCGACTCGACCATCGCGGCCGTCGCCGGGGAGGCCACGATCAGGGCGAGATCGGGGATCTGGCCGAGGAGCAGTTCGAGCCGCTCCGCCGGGTAGGCCGGGTCGAGCGGCACATAGGCCGCGCCCGCCTTCAGCGTGCCGAGGACGGCGACGACCATGTCGACCGAGTAGTCGAGGCAGACGCCGACCTTCGCCCCCCGGCCGTGCCCGCGCGCGTTGAGGAAGCGCGCGAACTGGTTGGCCTTCGCGTTCAACTCCGCGTACGTCACCCGCTGTCCGGCGCTCAAGACCGCGACGGCGTCGGGGGCGGCGTCCACGTTCGCCTCGAACTGCCTGTGGACGACGGGCGCCGAAGGCAGGGCGACCCGCTTTCCCTGAAGGATCATCAACTGACTCCGAATGTGAAGGGTGTCCAGCCGGGCGTGCCACCGCGCACCCCGGGGAACGGGGTGGCCTCAGGGGCTCTAGGCGGTGCGCCGATCGGTGGTGCGCTGATCGGTGGCGTCGAGCACCTGGGTCACCCATGTGGCGACGGGCAGACCGTGCGCGGCGGCCACTTGCGAGTAGTAGTCGAGCTGCCCGGCGGACAACTCGATGGTGAGCGTGGTGACGTGCCGCTTGTGCTGGTCGGCGGCCGCGGCCTCGGCCAGCTGGGGTACCTCTTGCCGTGCGTCGCCGCCCGGGGCGGGGGCGGTGCGCCCGCTCTGCTCGGCCAGACCCGCGCGGACCGACCTGCGCAGTTCGTTGCGCGACCACTTGCGCCGTTCGGCCTCGCGGAGCCAGTAGTCCTGCTCCGGCGGCGAGAGCCGGGTCACCTCGGCGTGGTGGGCGAAGCTGAGGCTGTCCCGCCTGCGGTGACGCTCGAACCGCCGGGCCACCCAGGCGTAGTTGCGCAGGGTCTGGTAGTCGAGCCCGGTGCGGTCGACGGCCTCCCGGTAGCGGCGCCACCCGTAGGTGGTCTCCCCGAAGACCAGCCAGTCGCCCAGCCACCAGGCCGAGGAGTTGGTGAGTTCACGCAGGCTGGAGCCGATCCGCTCCCAGGACCGCTCCGACAGGTCCCGCGGCAGGATCATCCCGGACTTCTGGACCGTCGCCTGCTTGCCCACGAACGAAAGCACCACGTCGCGCTCCGCGATCTCGCCCCCGGTGCCCGGCTGCCTCTCCCGCTGATCACTCGCGGTCCTCACCGCACGCCCCGCCACCATCCTCGTTCCCCCCACCGGAGTGTTCGCCTGGGCGACACCGACCGCTCGACCGGGCCATCGGGCGGCGATCACCGTCGTTCCACCTCAGTGACCCTGCTCATGTACGCCGCGGATGCCCGCTGTCACTCCATGGGTTTCCGCGGGTTCCCGCAGGCTGCCGGACCCCTCCTGGCGAGGTGGGCGGCACGCCTGGCTGCTGTGTCTGGCTCGTCGTCGCTCGCGGGCGAGCGGACGTATCCGTTCAGCCCGCCGCCATGGCGTCGCGCAGGCTCTTGGGGCGCAGGTCGGTCCAGTTCTGCTCGACGTACTCCAGGCATTCGGCCCTGGCCGCCTCGCCGAAGACCACCCGCCAGCCCGCGGGCACCTCGGCGAAAACCGGCCACAGGGAATGCTGCTCCTCGTCGTTGATCACCACGTAGAAGCGGCCGTCCTCGTCGTCGAAGGGGTTCGTGCTCAACTGCCACCGTCCTTAAGTCGTCACGGAGTGACGGGAAATGAAAGATCGCCAGGCCGGGTACTAGAACAGCACCGGCGCGGTTTCGCCGAATCGGCGTCGTCCCGTCGACAGGACACCTGGCGTCCGCGGCGACCGGAACGAGACGCCACGGTAGGTCTCGACCACCCTCGTCACAAGGGCGAAAGGATCACTGACCTCCCGGTTGTCCGCCCGGCTCTGGCCCCGGAGGCATTTCCTGGTGCGGGCCCTGATCCTGTGTCACCATGACCGCTCAGTGGGCCCCAATCGGGCCTGCTCGAAAGCGGGTTCAGGCAATCTCCTCCCGCCAAAGCGATCGAGAGTGCGCGGTCGGTCTTCGACTCGCGAGTGGCTCGCCAGGGGCCCGGACTCTCGCGTAGTAGAGATGCCGGACCAGCCCTACCCCAGCCGAAACACCGTCGCGCGGCGGCGACCGCGCTCGCGCCGCAACGAGGGCAAAGGAATTCCTGATGGACGACGCTGTGCGGCGGCACCCGACCGCCGGACACCGGTCAGCGAGCGTGGTCCGGCCGCGGGGACCCGGGCGACCGGCAGCCGCGCCGCGGACGGCGCGGTGTCGGACCTCCGTCCCCGACCGCCCGTACACGAACACCAGTTCCCCATGGCTGTTCCGCGCGGTACGACGGCAGACAGCTCATCGACGAACCTGCGACTGGTGACCCATGGTCTTGAAGTCAGACTCCGAGTACGCGACAGATCCAGACGACGACACACGACGGTCGCTGCTGCGCCACCTGCTGGTGGCGCGCGGCGTCGACGAGGAGGCCCGTCAGCTCCACAAGCAGGGCGCGCTCGACCTGTGGCTGTCCTGTGAGGGGCAGGAGGCCGCCCAGGTGGGCTCCGCCCTCGCCGCGGGCCCGGCCGCGACCGTCTTCCCCAGCTACCGCGAGCACGCGGTGGCCCTGCTGCGCGGCGTGGCGCCGACCGAGCTCGTCGCCCAGTGGGCGGGCCGCACCTTCTGCGGATGGGACCCGCGCGAACTGCGGTTCTTCCCCTACACACTGGTCCTCGCCGCGCAGTCGCTGCACGGCGTCGGCTACTCGCTCGGACAGCGCCTGCAGGGCCGGGAGGACCTCGTCGTCGTCTACATAGGCGACGGCGCCTCCAGTGAGGGCGACATGTCGGAGGCGATGAACCTCGCCGCCGTCGAGTCGGCTTCCGTCCTGTTCGTGTGCCAGAACAACGGCTGGGCCATCTCCAAGCCGGCCGCGGAGCAGATGCGCACCTCGCTCGCCGAGCGCGCCCGCGGCTTCGGCATCGAGTCCGTCCGCGTCCCCGGACAGGACCCGGAGGCCGTCTTCTCCGCCTGCGCCCGGGCCACCGCCCACATCCGCGAGGAGCGGGCGCCCTATCTCGTCGAGATCCTCGTGGACCGCGTCCACGGGCACTCCACGACCGACGCCCAGGAGATCTACCGCAGCCGCGAGGACATCGAGCGGGCCAAGGCGTCGGACCCGGTGGCCGCCTACGCGGACCGCCTTAAGGGCCTCGGCCTGGTGGACGAGGCATGGCTGGACGCGGTCGACGCCGAAGTCCGGGAACTGCGTGAGCGGTTGATGAAGGAGTACGCGTGATGAGCACCCCGCAGTCCGCCCGCCTCGCGGAGTCGATCAACGCTACCCTCGCCGACCTCCTCGAGAACGATCCGCGCGTGCTCCTGCTCGGCGAGGACATCGGGCGCCTCGGAGGCGTGTTCCGGGTGACCCGCGGCCTGCGGGAACGATTCGGCGCGGACCGGGTGCGCGACTCGCTCCTGGCGGAGGCCACCATCGTCGGCCAGGCGGTCGGCATGACGATGAGCGGGCTCGTACCCGTCTGCGAGATACAGTTCGACGGGTTCACCTACCCGGCCGTGAACCAGCTCGTGACCCAGGCGGCCCGGATCGCCGACCGCTGGAACGGGCAGGTCAGCCCGAGCCTGGTGGTGCGCATCCCGACCGCGGGCGGAGTCCGGGGCGTGGAGCACCACAGCGAGTCCAACGAGGCGCTGTTCGCCCGCGTCCCGGGGCTCTCGGTGGCCTGCCCCTCCACGGGCGAGGACGCCGACCAGATCCTGCGCTACGCGGTGAACCTCGGTTCGCCCGTGGTGATGTACGAGCCGATCCGCCTCTACTGGAAGCGGAGCAGGCCCGCCCGCTCCCCCGAGCCCCCGGCGTCGCCGACGGCGGCCCACGTGGTGCGGCGCGGCACGGACCTGACCATCGCCACCTACGGCGCGGTCACCAACGAGGTGCTCGAAGCCGCGCACGCGCTCGCCCCCGACGTCGACGTCGAGGTCGTGGACCTGCGCTGGGTGGCCCCGCTCGACATGGGCACGGTCCTGGAGTCGGTCAGCCGCACCGGGCGGCTCCTCATCGTGCACGAGGGGTCGAAGGACGTCGGCATCGGCGCCGAGATCGCCGCGTCCGTGGCCGAGCACGGCTTCGGCGCGCTCCGCGGCCCGGTCCGCAGGCTCGCGCCCGACCGGCGCGTCTATCCCCCGGCGGATTTCGAGAAGGACTATCTGATCAGTGTGCAGGAGATCAAGGACGAGGTGCTGGTGATGACGAAGTGAGCGACTCCCCCGTGGACATGCACGTTCCCAGCTTCGGGCACGGCCTCGGTGAGGCCCTGCTCGTCGAGTGGGTCGCCGGGGTCGGCGACCAGATCGAGCGGGGCGACGTCATCGCGGTCGTCGAGACCGACAAGGCCAGCACGGAGATCGTGGCCGAGCGCGCCGGACGGGTCGCGGCCCACTCCGCGACGACCGGGACGATCCTCAAGTCCGGTGAGGTGCTGTACCAGTTGGCGACCGACTAGCGCCGCCGCGCCCCGAGCCTTACAGATCCAGTCACTTGAGCGGAGAAGGAACATGAGCGACATCGAAAGCCGCATCGCGGACACCATGCTGGCCAAGCTGCGCGAGCGCGACCCCGCGCTCGGCCCCGACGACCTCAGCCGGCCGGTCGCCGACCTCGACCTCGACTCCCTCGACCTGGTCGAGCTGCACCAGCAGCTGGAGCGCGAACTCCAGGTCAAGGGCGACCTGAGGGAGACGGCGGGCTTCGCCTTCCTCGACGACTTCAGCACCTACTTCGTGAAGCTGGCGAACCGGGGATGAGCGCGGGCATCGTCGACATCGCCACCGCGAAGGCCGGCCGCAGGATCGACAACGACCACTTCGAGTCGATCGGTCTGACGGACGAATGGATCCGGCGCCGCAGCGGCATCGCATCGCGCTCCTGGCTGCCGGACGAGACCCCGCTGGCGGAGGTGGCGGCGGAGGCCTGCGCCCCGATCACGACCCGGATGGACGACCCCTCCTCGATCGGCGCCCTGGTCGTCGTCAGCACCACGGTGCGCCAGCGCGTCCCGGGCATCGCGCAGAAGGTGGCGCAGCTCATCGGCCTGGGGCCCGCGACGCTCGCCTTCGACATGAACGCCGCCTGCTGCGGCTTCGTCTACGGCATGGTCACCGGGCTCTCGCTCGCCGAAGCCGGGCGGGCCCGTTCGGTCCTGGTGTGCTCGGTGGAGGCCATGTCCCGCCTGGTGGACCGCGAGGACCGGCAGACGGCGCCCATCTTCGCCGACGGCGCCGCGGCCGTCCTCATCGAGGACCGCCCGGACTTCGAGGGCTTCCGGCACACCGCGGGCTGCGACGGCTCCCAGGAGGCGCTCATGCGGGAGACCGACGCGGGCGGCATCCACCTCGACGGGATGCAGGTGTACGACCGCGCCGTGCGCCGGATGTCGGAGTCGGCGCAGTACCTCGTCGACCACGGCCCCGCGCCGACCGTCCTCATCGGCCACCAGGCCAACGGCCGCATCCTGGACCAGGTCGGCAACTTCACCCAGCATCTCGGCGTGCCCTTCGTGAACCGGATCGAGCACTCCGGGAACACGTCGTCCGCCACGATTCCACTGGCGTTCGCCGAGGAGCTGGACGCCGGCGGCCTGCCCGCCGCTGGCCGGCTCGGGGCCGTGGCCTACGGCGCCGGTGAGGCGTGGGGCGGGGTGTCGGTGGACTACCGGATGCCGGGCGCCGCGCCCCGCTGACGGGCCGTACCCCCGCGAAGGTACTAGGTACTCGACGTACTCGATCTCAGGAGGTTGTCATCTACTCGCCAGAAGCCTGGGTCCTGCACTCCGGTGCGGTATCCGGCCCGAACGACGGCGGCCCCGGCGGTGCCTTGCGCCACGGTCAGTTCACCTTCGGCCCGCTTGAGGAGGGTGAGGCGCTGGTGGAGCCGATCATCGGCTCCTGGGAGGCCAATGTCGACCACGCGCTCGCCCGTTCGCCCATCGACGTGTGCAGCAGCCGCGGCGAGGACTCGGTGGTCCTCGGCAACCTGGGCGTGGTCCGCGTGCTGCAGGTGAACACGGGCGGCCGCACGGACATCCAGGTCCGCGAGGGCGACCTGTGCATGCTCCTGCCCTTCGGCAAGCTCGACCGCTTCGGCTACGCCGAACTCGCCTACGCCTACGACTGCCCGAACACCATCGGCCTGCTGGCCAAGCGGTCGAAGATGGACGCGAGCATCCTCCTGCCGATCCCGGAGGGCTCCGCGTACTCCCTGCCCCAGTGGGCCACCTACGGGCGGTACTTCACCGCCTGGGACAACTGGAACAAGGCGTACGGGTGCTGGCGCACGCAGGTCCCCGACGACGACCCGGCCAACCACCTGGTGTTCGGCTGGGGCGGCGGCGTGGCCTTCGCCGAGCTGATGCTGGCCAAGCGCGCCGGGTTCCGGGTGGCGATGACGGCGGGCTCGGACGAACGCCTCGCCTTCCTGCGGGAGAACGGCATCACCCCGGTGGACCGCCGCCAGTTCCCCGCCCTTTCGCTGCCCACGCGCGAGGAGCGCACGGACCGCGAGCGCCACCAGCGGCGCCGGACGTCGGTCGCGGCCTTCCAGGACCTCGTCAACGAGCTCAGCGACGGCCACGGCGTCGCCGTCTTCGTGGACAACATCGGCGAGCCGCTGTACGACGTGACGCTGAACTCCCTGGCCCGCGAGGGAGTCGTCACGACGTGCGGCTGGAAGGCGGGGATGCGCCTGTCGCACCTGCGGGGCGCCGAGTGCATCAGCCGGCACATCCTGGTCAATACCCATGTGTGGCGGATCCAGGACTCCCCTGCCATCCGGGACTTCCAGGAGGCCGAGGGCTGGATGGCGCCGAAGGGCTCGGACGTGATCTACGACTTCGACCGGGTGCCCGAGCTGGCCGACGACTACGGGAACGGCCGCATCGCGTCGTACTTCCCGATGTACCACGTGAACCCGCTCTGACCGCTTCGAGCTCTGACCGCTTGCAGCTGGTGAGAGAGACGGCCCCGGTGTCCCCACGGACACCGGGGCCGCTCCCGTGCCCGTGCGGCCCCGGCGCGGCCCCGTCACGGTCCCCGGAATCCCGGTCCTCACATCTGTCGGTTCCTTTTCTTGATCAATAGGGTGGCCCCGCCCCCCGTTGTTCCCCTAAGGAGCCCCGTGTCCCCTGCCAAGGCCATACCGGACATCCTCTCGGCCGAGTTCGCCGCCGACCCCTACCCCGTCTACCGCGCGCTGCGGGAGCACGCCCCGCTCCTGTGGCACGAGCCGACGAAGAGCTATGTCGTCTCGCGCTACGCCGACGTGGAGCGCGTCTTCAAGGACAAGGAGTCGGTGTTCACCACCGACAACTACGACTGGCAGCTGGAGCCGGTGCACGGGCGCACGATCCTGCAGCTGAGCGGCCGGGAGCACGCGGTGCGCCGGGCCCTGGTCGCCCCGGCCTTCCGGGGCGACGAGCTGCGGGACACCTTCTTGCCGGTGATCCGCCGCAACTCCCGTGAGCTGGTGGACGCCTTCCGCGAGCGCGGCAGCGCCGACCTCGTGGCCCAGTACGCGACCCGCTTCCCCGTCAACGTGATCGCGGACATGCTCGGCCTGGACAAGGCCGACCACGCGCGGTTCCACGCCTGGTACACCAACGTGATCGCCTTCCTCGGCAACCTCGCGGGCGACCCCGAGGTCACCACCGCGGGCGAGCGCACCCGCGTGGAGTTCGCCGCGTACCTGCTCCCCATCATCCGGCGGCGGCGCGAGGAGCCGGGCGACGACCTGCTGTCCCGGCTGTGCGCCGCCGAGGTCGACGGGGTCCGCATGAGCGACGAGGACGTCAAGGCGTTCTGCAGCCTGCTGCTCGCGGCGGGCGGCGAGACCACCGACAAGGCGATCGCGAGCGTCGTCGCGAACCTGCTCGCGCACCCCGAGCAGCTCGCGGCGGTGCGCGCGGACCGGTCCCTCGTCGAGCGGGCGTTCATCGAGACGCTGCGCTACACGCCCCCGGTCCACATGATCATGCGGCAGACGGCGGCGGAGGTGGATCTTGCCGGCGGCACGGTCCCGGCCGGGGCCACCGTCACCTGCCTGATCGGCGCGGCGGGCCGGGACGGCGCCCGCTACCGCGACCCGGACCGCTTCGACATCCACCGGGACGACCTGACCGCCACGACCGCCTTCACCGCGGCCGCGGACCACCTGGCCTTCGCCCTCGGGCGGCACTTCTGCGTGGGCGCCCTGCTGGCCCGCGCGGAGGTCGAGACCGGCGTCAACGACCTCCTCGACGCCCTGCCCGACCTGCGGTTCGCGGACGGCTTCACGCCGACGGAGCACGGGGTGTTCACCCGGGGTCCGCGGACGCTGCCGGTGGTCTTCACCCCGGTGGCGCGCTGACGCGCCCACCTCCGGCGTTCCGCCCGCGCGCGGGCGGAACGCCGACCTCTACTGCGCCACCGGCGTGAACTGGACGGGCAGCGCGGTGAGGCCGCGCATCCACACGGAGGGCCGCCAGGTGAGCGCCGCCGGGTCGACGCCGAGGACCAGGTCCGGCAGCCGCTCCAGGAGCGTCTCGACGGCGGTGCGGGCGACAACGTCCGCGAGCAGCGGCGCCGGGTAGGGGCAGCGGTGCTCGCCGTTGCTGAAGGACAGGTGCGCGGAGTTCTCCGAGCCCACCCGCGCCCCCGGCCACAGCTGCGGATCGGAGTTGGCCGCGGCGAGGCCGAGGACCAGGCAGTCGCCCGCGCGGATCTGGCGCCCGCCCAGCTGGGTGTCGCGCACCGCCCAGCGCCCGATGAAGTTCTGCGTCGGGGTGTCGACCCACAGCACTTCGTTGAGGGCCTGGCCGACGCTCAGGCGCCCGCCGGAGACGTTCAGGGCGAACCGCTCGTCGGTCAGGAGCAGCCGCAGCGTGTTGCAGATCCAGTTGGCGGTGGGCTGCTGGGCGGCGGCGATGATCGAGATCAGGTCCTGGACGATCTCCTCGTCGGTGAGCCCGGCGGGGTGCTGGAGCATCCGTGAGGTGACGTCGGCCGCCGGGCGCTCGCGTCGCTCCTTGACCAGTTGGTGCACGCGCGCCCCGACCCGCCCGTACGCGGCGACCGGGTCGTCGCCCTCGGCGGTGTCCAGGGACATGCGCAGGTCCTCGACGAGGCCCTCGGTGTCGGCGGTGCCCGGCGGCATGCCGACCATGTGCACGGCGGCGCGCATGGCGAGCGGATGGGTGTAGGCGCTCATGAGCTCGGCGGCGCCGCGGCCGGAGAAGGCGGCGATCAGCTGGTCGGCGATGTGGACGCACTCGCGGCCGAGTTCGAACTGGTCGACGCCTTCGAGCGCCTCGGTGATCACCCCGGCCCTGCGCCGGTGTTCGGCGCCCTCGGTGAACAGGACGGAGGGCTGGTGGCCGACGAACGGCAGCAGCGGCCAGTCGGCGGGGATGCGGTCCCACTGGTTCCAGCGCCGCGAGTCGCGCGCGAACAGCTCGTCGTGCGCGGTGACGTAGCTGACCTCGGAGTAGCCGAGCACCAGCCAGGCGGGCACGTCGCCGTCCAGCAGGACGGGGGCGACGGAACCGTACCGGCCGCGCAGGCCGCGGTAGAGCTCGAAGGGGGTCTGCTGGTACTCCAGGCCGCTCAGGCGCACCGCGTCGCCGTGGGCGGGGCAGCCGGGCGGTGGAGTGCCGGGCGCGGCCGGTCCGGTCGCTTCGGTCATGCTGTCAGTTCCCGTTCCCGTGCCAGGTGGTGGAGGTGGTCGACGAGGGTGATGAGCACGTCCTTGCCGGACGAGCGGACCCGGGCGTCGCAGTCGACGAGGGGGACGTGCCCGGGCAGGGCGAGGGCGGTGCGGATCTCGTCGAGGGAGTGGTACGCGTGGTCGCCGTCGAAGCGGTTCACGGCCACCACGAAGGGCGTGCCGTGGTGTTCGAGGCGGTCGATGGCGTACCAGGAGTCGTCCATCCTGCGGGTGTCGACGAGCACGACCGCGCCGAGGGTGCCGGAGAACAGGCGGTCCCACAGGAACCAGAAGCGCTTCTGTCCCGGCGCGCCGAACAGATAGAGCACCAGGCGGTCGTTGAGGCTGATGCGGCCGAAGTCGAAGGCGACGGTGGTGGTGTTCTTGGCCGACTCCGTCGGCACCTGGTCGACGTCCTCGCCCGCGCGCGTCATCACCTCCTCGGTGTTCAGCGGGCGGATCTCGCTGACCGAGCGGACCAGGGTCGTCTTGCCGACGCCGAAGCCGCCCACGACGACGATCTTCAGGCCGGACTCGGCCGTGTCGCGCAGGGGTGTCCGGGTCGCGGGCGGCGGCTCAGAGGTTGCGGAGTCCATCGAGCACCTCCGTGAGAAGAGCGGAATCGGGCAGCGCGGCGGACGACGCCACGCGGGGGTGTCGGGGGGTGATGCGGCCGGTGGCCCGCAGGTCCTCCAGGAGGATGCGGACGACCGTGACGGGCAGCGAGAGCTCGGCGGCGATCTCGACGACGGCCGTCGGGTGGCGGCAGAGCTCCAGGATGCGCGCGTGCTCCGACTGCTGGCCGGCGGACGGCTCGCACTCGGCCACGATCAGCGTCACGAGGTCGAACTGGCCGCCGTCGGTGCGGCTGCGGCCGCCGGTGATGGTGTACAGCCGGTCCGGGTCGCCCACGTCGACGGGCCGCCGGGTCATGACGCGGCGTTCGGGTGGCCCTGGTCGCGGGGTTCGGCCCGCAGGTGGTCCCCTATCTGCGCGACGAGCTGCGTCATCTGGTTGCCGACCACTCCGGGGTCGGCGTCCTCATCCGCGATGACGGCGAGGTGGGCGCCCTGTCCGGCCTCCACGACGAACAGCAGGCCGCCGTGGAACTCCGTCATGGAGTGCCGCACCCCGCCCGTGCCGTCCCCGAACTCCATCGACGCGCCCTGGGCGAGCGCCTGCATGCCGGAGCAGATCGCGGAGAGCTGGTCCGCCTGGTCCAGGGTCAGGCCGGGGCTCCAGCACAGCTTCAGGCCGTCCCGTGAGAGCACGAGGGCGTGCCGGGTGCCGGGGGTGGAGTCGAGCAGGGTCTCCAGGAGCCAGTTCAGGCTGTTGTCGGTGGTCGTCATGGTGTGTGCCGGGGCCGTCACCGGGGGGTGCGAACGCCCGTGCCTCCCTTTCGGTGTGCGGGGCGGGGGTCGAGAAGCGGTCCAGGCGGCCGGGCGGGCCGGTCCGCGAGCGGGCGGGCGGCTACTCGGCGCGCGGCGGCCGTGGGGTCTCGCCGGTGTCGTCGGCGGCGGACCGCCGGGCGCGGTGGAAGGCCCCGAAGCGGGCCCCGATATCGCGTGCGGGACGCGGAGCCGCCTGCGACGGCACGCCGTCCGCACCGGTGCGTTGGCCGTCGTGGCCGCCGCGTTCGCCGCCGCGTTCGCCGTCCCGCCGGTCCTGGCCGGGCCGCGTGGGGTGCGCGGCGGCCATCGTGCGGCCCGGGCGGCGCACGGGCAGCCCGCCGGGGGTGGCCGTCACGCCGTCGCGCGCGGCATCGGACGCGTCGGCGGTGGGGTCGGCGGCGAGAGCGGGGGCGGGGGCGGCGGCCGGGTCCGGCGCGGATTCCGGTACGGGTACGGGTACGGATGCGGGTGCGGCCACGGTCCCCGCGGCGGGCGCCGCCGCGGTGCGGGCACTGTCGGCCTGCTCGGTCTGCGGGGTCTGCTGGGCCTGCTGGGCCTGCTGGGCGAGGAGCTGCGGGGGCAGCAGGACGACGACGCCGGTGCCGCCGCGCGCGGAGGGGCGGAAGTTCACGCTGACCCCGTACTTGGCGGCCAGGCGGCCGACGACCGCGAGGCCGAGGCGGGTGCCCTGGAGCAGCGCGAGGTCGGCCGCCTGCCCGGACACCGACTCCTTGGCGCGGCGCAGCGCCGCCTCGGACATGCGCAGGCCGCTGTCCTCGATGGTGACGACGAGGCCGGTGCGCGACTCCTCGACGTAGACGTGGACTTCGTCGGTGGGCGGCGAGAAGTTCGCCGCGTTGTCCATCAGCTCGGCCAGCAGGTGCATGACGCCCTCGGCGGCGAAGCCGACGACGGCCGCCTTGCTGGAGCTGTGCAGCCGCACGCGCTGGTAGGCGGCGATGCGTCCCACGGCGCCGCGCAGGATGCTCTCCATGACGATCGGCTTGTTCCAGGCGCGGCTGGAGCGGCCGCCCATCAGGAGCGCGAGGCGGTCGGTCATCAGGCCGAGCTGGGAGGTGCTGTGGTCGATCCTGAGCAGGTCGCCGAAGACCTGCTCGCCGTGCCGGTCCTGCATGTCGCGCAGGTCGGCGAGCATGCTCACGGACTTGGCCTGGACCCGGCTGAGGGCCTTGGCGCTCGCGGCCTGGGCGGCGGCCGCGCGCCGCTCGCTCAGGGCGAGTTCCCGCACGGCGGCCTCGGTCAGCTCGCGCAGCGTGGGGTCGGCGGGCCACGCGGTCTGGGCGAGGACGCGGTCCACCGAGGCGCCCTCGCGCAGCGTGCGCACGACGCCGGGCAGGGTCTCGGCGGCGAGGAACCGTACGTCCTCGGTCATCCGGGCCAGGTCGCCGCCGGTGCGCTGGGCGGCCGCGGCGGCGCTCGCGGCGCGCCGCTCCGCGTCGGTAAGGGCGGTCAGGCACACGTTCAGGAGTTCGCGGTGGGAGGGTTCGGCGGGCGGCCGGATCTGGCTGAGGGCGTCCTGTGGTCCGCCGCCCTCGCGCAGGGCCCGCGCCACCGTCGGCACGGTCACCTGTGCCAGGTGGATGACCTCGGCGCCGCGGGCGCCCAACTGGGTCCTCGCGCCGTCGAGCTCGCCCTCGACCTTGGCGGCGTGCGCCCGCAGCCGGGACGTGGTGGCGCGCCCGGTCCAGACGAGCAGGGCCAGGGCCAGCCAGCCGACGGCGGCCACGGCGGCCACCCAGCTCCGGGCGGCGTCCGGGGCGAGCCCCGCCGCTCCGGCTCCGGCCACGGCGGCCGCTCCGAGCAGGAGCAGCGGCAGCGACGACGCCGAGCGCGGGGTTCCGGCTATGCCGGACGGGCGCCCATCAGCGGACATTGTCATTCCGTGACCCCTCGGTCTCCGCACCGGGATGCGAGCTGATCGCCCGCCCTCACCTCGCCGCCGTCAGGGAGGCCGCTTCGCGACACGGCGCTCCGACGGCTGCGCACGGTCATGCTAATCCCAAGATCGTGTGGTGCGGGCAGGCATGGTGAACCGGAGCCTCCGCCTCGTTGGCTTCGTCGCGAAAGGGACCGCCGCGCGCGAGGGCGTGTTAAAGGACGCGCCGCGTCAAGGCGGCGCGCGGTCAGGCCCGTACGACCGACCCAAACGTTTCCGCCGCCGGTCACGGCTCGTCACGAGTCATCAGTTTCTCTGACTAGAACGCCCTATCTACCCGATGAGCCGTCAAATCCCGCCATCCCGCGCCCCTCACGCAAACATAGGAGTTCAAGTACGGACCATACAGCGATGATTTTCAGCCAAACACCGCCGGAACCTGTCGCCGACGACCCCGATCCAAGGAGACGCATGAGCGCCCCCGACCCCGCGCCCGACTCCGCGACCGGCCCCGTGTCCGGCCCGTCGTCGGCTCACGAGCCCCTGACCTGTCTGGTGACCGGCGCGACCGGCTACATCGGCGGCCGTCTGGTGCCCGAACTGCTCGCCGCGGGGCACCGGGTGCGCTGCGTGGCCCGCTCCCCCGGCAAGCTGCGCGACCACCCGTGGGCGGACCGCGTGGAGGCCGTGCGCGGCGACGTCACCGACGCCGCCTCCACGCGCGCCGCCCTGAGCGGCGTCGACGTGGCCTACTACCTGGTCCACGCCCTGGGCACCGGCACGGACTTCGAGGCGACCGACCTGCGCGCGGCCCGCGTCTTCGGGGAGCAGGCGCGGGCCGCCGGGGTGCGCAGGATCGTCTACCTCGGCGGCCTCACCCCGGCCGGGGTGCCCGAGCGCGAGCTCTCGCCGCACCTCAGGTCCCGGTCCGAGGTCGGCCGCGCGCTCCTGGACTCGGGGGTGCCCACCACGGTGCTGCGGGCGGCCGTCGTCATCGGTTCCGGCTCCGCCTCCTTCGAGATGCTGCGCCACCTCACCGAACGGCTGCCGGTGATGGTCACGCCCCGCTGGGTGGGCACCCGCGTCCAGCCGATCGCGGTCCGGGACGTGCTGCGGCTCCTGGTCGGCAGCGCCCGCATGCCCGCCGACGTCAGCGGGGCCTTCGACATCGGCGGCCCGGACGTCCTCACCTACCGGGACATGATGCTGCGGTACGCCGCCGTCGCGGGCCTGCCCCGGCGGGTGATCGTGCCCGTGCCCGTGCTCACCCCGGGCCTGTCCAGCCACTGGGTGGGGCTCGTCACGCCCGTCCCGCGGTCGATCGCGCGCCCGCTGACCGAGTCGCTGCGCCACGAGGTGGTCTGCCGGGAGCACGACATCGAGCGGTACGTGCCAAGCCCCCCGGGCCACCCCGTCGGCTTCGACGAGGCCGTCGCGCTCGCGCTCCAGCGCGTGCGCGACGCGCGCGTGGACACCCGCTGGTCCTCGGCCGCCACGCCCGGCGCCCCCAGCGACCCGCTGCCCACCGACCCCGACTGGGCCGGGGGCAGCCTCTACACCGACGAGCGGGAGCTGACCTCCGACGCGCCGCCCGCCGCGCTGTGGCGCGTGGTCGAGGGCATCGGCGGGGAGAACGGCTGGTACTCCTTCCCGCTCGCCTGGGCGGCGCGCGGCCGGCTCGACCGCCTCGTGGGCGGCGTCGGCCTGCGCCGGGGGCGGCGCGACGCGGCCCGGCTTCGGGTGGGCGACTCGCTCGACTTCTGGCGGGTTGAGGAGATCGAGCCCGGGCGGCTGCTTCGGCTGCGGGCGGAGATGCGCCTGCCGGGCCTCGCCTGGCTGGAGATGCGGGTCGAGCCCGTGGACGGCGGCCGCTCCCGCTACCGGCAGCGGGCCGTGTTCCACCCGCACGGCCTGCTGGGCCACGCCTACTGGTGGAGCGTCTCGCCGTTCCACGCGGTCGTCTTCGGCGGCATGGCCCGCCGCATCACCCGTACCGCCGCGACAGCGGGCGGCCACGGCGGCCGGGCGGGCGGGTCCTGAGGGACGGCCGCCCGCGAGCGGGGCGGCACCGCATCCGCGCGGCCCCCGCCGGAGGAAGGGGCAGCGGAAGACCACCACGGGCCGGGCGGGGGCGCGACCCCGTCCGGCCCGGCACACCGTCAGCGAGGAGTCGCGCCCATGAACGTCTCGGTCGTCCTGTTCACGTCGGACCTGCGCCTGCACGACCATCCCCCGCTGCGGGCCGCCCTCGCGTCCGGCGACGAGGTGGTGCCCTTGTTCGTACGGGACCGGGCCGTGGCCGCCGCCGGGTTCGCCGCGCCCAACCGCCTGGCGTTCCTCGCCGACTGCCTCGCCGACCTCGACGCGGGCCTGCGCGAGCGCGGCGGGCGGCTCGTCGTGCGCTCCGGCGACCTCGTGGAGGAGGTGTGCGGGGCGGTCACCGAGTCCGACGCGGACGAGGTCCACATGGCGGCCGACCACAGCGCGTACGCGCACCGCCGCGAGGAGCGGCTGCGCACGGCCCTGGAGGCCATGGGGCGCAGGCTCCTCGTCCACGACACCGTGGGCACGGTCGTCGCGCCGGGCGCCGTGACCCCGGCCGCATCGGACCACTTCGCCGTGTTCACGCCGTACTTCCGGCACTGGTCGGGGCAGCGCCCTCGGGACGTGCTCGCGGCGCCGCGCGCCGTGCGCGTCCCGGACGGCGTGGGCTCCGAGCCGCTGCCGGAGCGCGCGGCGGTCGCCGGGGTGTCGCCGGGGCTCGCGCCCGGCGGCGAGCGGCAGGGCCGCAGCCGGTTCGCGTCCTGGCGGCGCGCGGGCCTCGCCGGGTACGAGGAGGTCCACGACGACCTGGCCGCCGACGCCACCTCGCGGCTCTCCCCGCACCTGCACTTCGGGTCCCTGTCGCCGGTGGAACTCGCGCACCGCGCGCGCCGCGAGGACGGCCCGGGCGCCGCCGCTTTCGTGCGCCAGCTGGCCTGGCGGGACTTCCACCGCCAGGTCCTCGCGGCCCGCCCGGACGCGGCCTTCGCGGACTACCGCACGCACCGCGACCGCTGGCGCTCCGGCGAGGCGGCGCGCGCCGAGGCCGCGGCGTGGCGGGAGGGCCGCACCGGCTACCCGCTGATCGACGCGGCGATGCGGCAGCTGCGGCACGAGGGCTGGATGCACAACCGGGGCCGCCTGCTCACCGCGAGCTTCCTCACCAAGACGCTGTACGTGGACTGGCGCGTCGGCGCCGAGCACTTCCTGTCGCTGCTCGTGGACGGGGACGTCGCGAACAACCAGCTCAACTGGCAGTGGATGGCGGGCACCGGCACGGACACACGCCCCAACCGCGTCCTCAACCCCGTCACCCAGGCCAAGCGGTACGACCCCGACGGCCGGTACGTGCGGCGCTGGGTGCCCGAGCTCGAGGGGCTCGCCGCTCCGGCCGTGCACGAGCCGTGGAAGCTGACGGGCCCGGACCGGGCCGCCTACGACTACCCCGACCCGGTGGTGGAGCTCGCGGACGGCCTCGCGCGGTTCAAGCGGGCCCGCGGCCGCGCCTGAACGGCCCGCCGCGGCGGGACCGCCGGTCGGGGCTGCCGCCGGGCCACCACCGCGCGGCCGCTGGTCAGGGCGCGGGCGGGGCCGCCGCGTCCACGCCGCACAGGCCGAGCAGGGTGCGGGTCGCCTCCTGGAGCCCGAGGCAGCGCACGAGTCCGGGCAGGGCGCGCCGCCCCCAGCCCGGCCCCGCGGGCAGCACCGCGGGGTGCCTGCGGGCGCCCTTGACGCCCCACTCCATCGCGGCCACGTGCCGGGCGAGCGGAACGCTTGCGGTGGAGCGGGTCTGCGACCACAGGACCACGGCCGCGGGCCCGGTCCTGCGCACCGCCGTGACCAGGGCCTCCACCGGGACGGCCGCGCCCAGGATGCGGGTGGGCACGCCGCGCGCGCCGAGGGCCGCGTTCAGCGCCTCCACGGCCAGGGTGTGCTGCTCTCCGGGCACGCAGGCGATCAGCACCGGCGGGGTGTCGAGCACCGTGACGGGGCCGGGAAGCAGCAGGGGCGCGCTGCGCAGCGTGGTGGACATGTGCCAGGACAGCAGGTGCTCGACCTCGACGTAACGGTCCCCGGACGACGCCCACTTGCGGCCCACGGCGCGCAGCGTCGGCACCATGACCTCCTCCCACACCGTCGTCAGGCCGTGCTCCCCGACCAGGGAGTTGAGCTGGCTCTGCACCTCCGGCGCGTCGAGGCGCACCGCGGCGCGCGCCAGGCCCCTGCACTCTTGGCGGACATCGCCGAGGGGCAGTCCGCCGCTGTCCTCGCGGGCCCCCGGGCCGCCGCGCGCGACGGGGGCGGGCCCCGGTGCGGACGGGGCCCGGCTGCGGGCCTTGGCCAGGCGGGCGGCCTCGGCGGGCGGCACTCCGGTGGCGGTCAGCGCGCACATGTCCCGGACCATGGCGGTGTCGTGCGCGCTCCAGCGCCGGTGGTGCCCCGGGGCGCGCACGGCGGGGCCGAGGCCGTAGCGGCGGTCCCAGCTCCGCAACGTGGTCGGCGAGACACCGAGGCTCCGGGCCAGGGCGCCGGTGGTGAGGGCCGCGCTGTCGCCGTCAGCGGGACCAGGGGAACCGGAGGGGGCAGCGGAACCGAGAGGGGCGGCGGAGGCCACGTCCTCGTCGTTCGCGTCCGGACCGGCCTTCGCGTCGCTCACGACGGCCACGATACGACGCAGAATCGACGCACGTTGCCGGGCGCCGGGAGCGGTTCGCACGATGGGGCGGCTGGTCAGCGCGGCGCGCGCGGCCGGCCTTCGCACCCGCCCCGGAACACCGCGCGGCCCCGGGCCCGGCCGTCCCCGCGGCCGGGCGGCCCGGCCGTGGAAGGAGCCGCCGCCATGGCCGCAGCCCCCGCCGCACCGTCCGCCGTCGGCACCTCGCGCGCGGTGGGCGCGCCCACTGACCAGGCGGACGAGGCGGACGAGGCGGTCGTCGAGGCCTTCCTGACCGGGGGCGACGACGGCCTGGCCGGTGCCTACCGGCGGTGGGGACCGTTCGTGCACGCACTCGCCCGGCGCTCGCTCGGCGACGACCGCGAGGCCGAGGACGTCACCCAGCAGGTGTTCCTCGCCGCCTGGCGCGGGCGCGGCGGCTACGCCCCGCGGCGCGGCGCGTTCCCCGCCTGGCTGGTGGGCATCACGCGGCGCAAGGTCGCCGACGCCCTCACCGCCCGTACCCGGCGCGCGGACCTGGTCACGGCCGCGGGCGCGGCGCTGGCCGCGCGCCCCGCCCAGCCGACTCCGGACGCGGTGCTCGACCGCGTCCTCGTGGGCCACGAGCTGGCCCGGCTCTCCGCGCCGCAGCGGCGCGTGCTGCGCCTGGCCTTCTACGACGACCTCACGCAGCCGCAGATCGCCGAGCTCACCGGCTGACCGCTCGGCACGGTCAAGAGCCACGCCCGCCGGGGCCTGCACCGGCTGCGTCTGCTCCTTGACGCGCCTGCTCCTTGACGCGCCTGCTCCTTGAGGGGTGAGCGGACGCCGCGCGCCCCCTCGGGGGGGCTACGCCGAGACCCAGCCCCGGGCCCGCGCGAGCTCGACGACGCAGGCGCGCACCTGCTTGATCTGCTCGCCCGTCAGGGAGCCCGCCGAGTCGAGGAGGGCCTCCGTGAGGTCGCGGGCGAACGCGTCGGCGGACGAGGAGGAGCGGTCGGGGGCCGTGGCGCGCGGCGCGAGGCCGCCGCGCGGCAGCTGGTGCGAGCCCGACTGGTGGACGAGGCGGATGTTGGACGCCTTGGGCCCCTTGTCCCCCATCTCCATGAAGAACTCGACCTCGCTGCCCTCCTGGTAGAGGTACTTCTCGTCCACCAGGTCGTTGGCGTGCATGAACACGTCCTCGTCGCCCGTCTCGGGGGCGATGAACCCGTATCCGCGAACCTCGTCGAACCGCAGGACCTTCCCCACCGTCAGCACACCCATTGCCACCACACCTCGTCCGACCACGTGGAGGGCGTCACCCGGCGTGAGCCCTCGCTGAAGCACCTGTACGAGGAACCTACCGTGCCCCGTCGCGGCCTTCCCAGCGGGTCCGCCCGAGCTCCCCGAGCTCCCCGAGCACCGCTTCCGCGCAGGCGATGACCCCTTCGACCGAACCGGGGTCGGGCGTCCAGCAGTCGCTCACCAGGTGCACGGCCTCGCCGGGCAGGGGGCGGCGCACCCGGGCGGCCACGTCCTCGGGGTCGTGGCCGGGCCGCCACACGTGCCAGGCCCCGTCGTGCGGCGGCCGGTTCCAGTCCTGGTGGCGGGCAGCCAATGGGGCCTCCAGGTCCGGGAGTTGATGCATCTCGGCGACCAGGTGGTGGGCCCGTTCGGCCACGTCTGCGCCGGCGGCGCGCGCGGTGTCCCAGGAGCGGGTGGCGGGCCCGCTCGGATAGGCGGCCAGGAGCAGCCCGCGGCCGCGGTCGCCGGGCGGCGGGCAGGTGCCGCCGTACCAGAGCTGGCGCAGCGGCAGGTCCGTGGTGCCGCGCCCCCGCCGGATGCCGAGCTCGCGCCACCACGCCGTCCGGTAGAGCAGGAACAGCTTGTGCGCGGGGACGGCCTCGACCGCGGCGAGGTCCGCGCGCAGCCGGGGTGTGAAGGGCAGCCCGTCCGGAGCGAGCCGGAGCAGCGCCCCTGGCGGCAGGGCGAGGACGACGGTACGGGCGTGGACGCGCACGTGGGCGCCGGTGGGGCGGCCGTGCTCGTCCTCCAGGGCGAACGTCAGGCGGTAGCGGCGCGCCCCGCCGTCGGCCCCGGCGCCCGCCTCCGGCTCCGCCCGGTCGATCCGCAGCAGCCGGTGGCCGAGGCGGAGGCCGCCGCCCGCCGCCGTGAAGCGGTCGCACAGGGCGAGCGGGAGGCTCTGCATGCCGTGGCGCAGTGTCACGTACTCGGCGTGGGGCGGGGTGCGGAACAGGAGGGCGAGCTGCTGTGCGGCGTTCTCGCCGCTGGCGCCCAGGTCGTAGCCGCCGGCGTCGTCCAGGAGCGCGACGGCCTCCGCGCCGAGTGCCGCGCGCAGCGCGTCGGCGTACGTCATGCGCGCGAGCGTCACTCCCCCGACGCTCGCGCGGTCGCGGTGGGCGCGGAACGCGCCCGCGGCGCGCGCGGCCCCGCTCGTGTCGCCCCGCTCGCGCGCCTCGTGGTGGGCGCGGCGCAGCGCGGCGAAGCCGGGTACGTACGCCTCGGCCGCGCGCAGCGCGAGTCCGGCCGGGTCGAGTCCGCGCTCGTGCTCCTCCAGGGCGTAGGGAACCCTGGCGGCGTCGGCGAGTTCACGCTGACGGAGCGTCACCCCGCGGACGTGGACGGGGTTCTCGGGGCGGCCGAAGTCGAAGGGGACGAGGTCGGGCGCGAGTCCCACCCGGCGCACGACGTCCAGGACCTGCCGCAGCCCCCGGTGCAGCCGCATCGCCCCGAGGTCGGCGACCGCCCCCTGCCCCAGGCGCACCGACCACAGCCGTCCGCCCACGCGGTGCGCGCGCTCGAAGAGCGCCACGCCTGCCCGCGCCGTCGTTCCCGCGCGTTCCGAATCCCCGTGGATTTCGCCCTGGCACACGAGCCGTTCGGCCAGGAAACAGCCTCCGATTCCGGCGCCCACTATCGCGGTGTCCAGCACGGGCAACACATCTGACGGACCGTGAGTTAGCTTCACCGTATTTGCCCTTGCATGGTTTACCGCCCGCTCCTTGTGATCTACAGTCGCGCTCACGCAGACGTCTTAGCACATTCGGGTTCCCGCGCCCGCCGCGGACCCGGAAGCTCCGCACATGAGCACGCTGGAGAGAAACCCATGATTTTCCGTAAAGAAATCGCCGCCGAAACCACGGACGCCTACCGCACGTTGGCCGCCTACTTTCAGGACGTGCGGTCGTTCTTCGAGGTCCTCAGCGTGCGTTTCAGCCTGCCCGAGTACGGTGTGAGCCTGCGCCCCGTGGCGGGCAACGAACTCTTCTCGAACGCCAACAGCTATCTGCTCTCCGACGACAGCTCCTACCCGTACTACCTGTGGCTGCCGAGCTGGCTCGGCCGCTTCTACATCGACGCCGACGCCGTCGCCGACGGCCAGCGGGCGGACGACGTGAGCACCGCGCACGCGCGCCACATCGCGTTCGTGTGGCCGTGGCTCGGGTTCAACGACGCCTACGTCAAGGACGCCGGGGAGCCCGAGTGCTGGTTCGGCGTGGCGGACCCCCAGCCCCAGGACGCCCGGGAGACCGTGCGCACCACGGCGCAGAGCCTGTTCAACTACTTCCGCCTCGAGCACACCCTCGACGGCGAGCACCAGGGCTGGCTGACCGGCCACTTCACGCCGAACGCCGCGGTCGGCTGCAACCTCACGGGGCGCTGGCACCTGCGCCGGGTGCCGCTGTCGGCGCTCACGAACTACTACGAGGTGGAGAAGAACGTCATCCAGCCGCTGGGCGAGAAGTTCAGCGCGCTGGCGTCAGGCGCGGCGGACGAGGCCTTCGCGGCGGCGCCGGGCCTGAACGGGCGGGCGGCGCCGCGGCAACCGGAATCGACGCCGTCCCCGGTGCGTTCGTAAATCCCTTGAAATAGGGGTTGTTGAGGGGTGCCCCGGGGCTATCCGAAGCCCGTGGCACCCCAGAACAATCTCAGGGAGTCCAAGGTGCCAAGACGAGGGGTGACCCCATGCGAGGAATCGACAACAGCATCTCCGCCACCACGTTGAACTCCGTGCACCTCGAAGGCGGACCGAGCACCCTTTCCGGAACTGTCGTCCTCGCCGAGCTCAACGAAGTGATCTGCTCCTCGGAGAAGATCAAGATTCGGCACGGAAACGGCTATGAGCACTATGAGTTCATCGATGCTCCGGGCCGGTCGAGGGACACTCCGGGCGGTACGGAATTCCCGCCGCGGAAGCTGCGCTGGGTGGGCCGTACGAAAATCGCCGAGTAACCGGGCGGCTGACCGGCCGCGCGGGTAGCGCTCATGGGCGTCGCATAAAAGCGAAGGGCGCCCCACCGTTGTCGCGGTGGGGCGCCCTTCTCGCGGTGCGGCCGGTCAGCCGCGTCGGCCCTGCGGCGGATACTGCGCGTAGGGCGAACCGCTCTGCGTGGGCACCGGCTCCTGGTGCCCGCCGTACGGGGGCGCGCCCTGCTGCGGGACGTCCGGCTGGATGCGGCGCGGCCACCAGGCGGCACGTCCGAACAGCGCGGTGAGGGCGGGCGTGAAGAACATCGCCATCACGAACGCCGAGATCATGATGCCGAAGGCGACCGCGAACCCGATCTGGGCGAGCGAGACGTCACTGGCCAGGAGCATCGAGGCGAACGTGCCCGCGAGGATCACACCGGCCGCGGCCACCGTCGGGCCCGCGTGCTGGATGCTCTTGGCGGTGGCCTCGCGCGGGCCGAGGCCTTCCTTGGCCTCCTCCCGCAGGCGCGCGACCATCAGGATGTTGTAGTCGGTGCCGATGGCGACGACGAACAAGTACATGATGACCGGCAGGAAGAACGTCAGGCCCGCCTGGTTCTCGATCTCCTGGAAGAGGATCACGCTCGCGCCGAGCGTGGCGCCGAAGCCGAGCGCGACCGACACCATCAGATAGACCGGCGCGACGATGCTGCGCAGCAGCAGGCCGAGGATGAGCATGATGAGCGCGGCCGCGGTCGGGAAGACCACGGAGAAGTCACGGTTGACGGCCTTGTTGATGTCGACGAACACCGAGGTGACGCCGCCCACCTTGGTCTCGGTGCCGGGCGGGGCCTGCTCGTGGGCCGTGGTGCGCAGCGGTCCGCGGACGATGTCCATCGCCTCGCGGCCGTTGGGGTCCGTCGTCAGGACGGCGTTGAACTCGGCGGTCCTGCCGTCCTTGCTGAGCTGCGAGCGCGAGGCGTCGCCCACGCCCTTGACCTGCTTCAGCTGGGCGACGAAGGCGTTCATGTCGGCGGGCTTCAGCTTGTCGCCGTTGGTGGACCGCATCAGGACGGTGCTGGGGTTGGTGCTGCCCGCCGGGAGGTCCTTGCTCATGGTGTGCAGGGCGACCTGGGACTCCTTCTTGGAGTTCTCGTCCTCCTGGCTGGCGAAGGTCGGCTTGTAGCCGAGCGCGCCGAGGGCGAGGACCACCATCAGGGCGCCGGAGCCGATGACGAACAGGCCGGGGCGGCGGGCCACGGACCGGCCGAGGGCGCCGAAGCGGGCCGCGCGAGGCTCCCGCTGCCACGACTTGGACGGCCAGAACACCTTGGTGCCCATCAGGGAGATGACCGCGGGGATCAGCGTGAGACAGGCGAGCAGGGTCACGCCGATGGCGATGGCGAGCGCCGGGCCCATCGAGACGAGGAAGCTGAGCGAGGAGAGCAGCAGCGCGAGGAAGCAGACGATGACGGCTCCGGCGGCCGAGGCGATGGCCTCGCCGACCCGGCCGACCGCCGAGATCATGGCGGTCTTCGGGTCCTCGCCGAGCCGCAGCCGCTCCCGGTAGCGGAACATCAGGAACAGGATGTAGTCCGTACCGACGCCGAACAGCACCACGATGAGCAGCGACGACACCGAACTGTCGGCCTTGAGGTGGAACACCTTGGCGCAGGTGGCGATGAGGCCGTTGGCGATCTGGGAGACCAGGGTGATGCCGACGATGGTGAGGACGGTGATCGTCGGGCTGCGGAAGATGATCGTCATCAGGACGACGATCAGGATGATGGTGCCGAGGAAGATCAGCCCGTCGGCCTCCTTGGAGGCCTTCTCGTTGTCGAGCTGCGTGGCCGCGTCACCGGTGACGCCCCACTTCAGGCCGGTGTCCCGGACCAGGGACTTGAGGTCGTCCCGCATGTCCTCGACCGCGTGCTGCTGGCTCTTGTCGCCCGCCTTCACGTCGGCCATCGACACCATCACCGTCTGCACCTTCTTGTGCGGCGACGGGGGCGCGGTGACGACCTGCTCGACCTTGTCGTACTTCTTGGCCTCGATGGCCTTGCCGACCTTGGTGACCTTCGCCGAGTCGGCGGCGTTCAGCGGCTTGTCGTCCTCGCGCGTGAACACGACGATCGCCGAGGGGCTGAAGCCCTTGGGGAACGCCTTCTCCTGGATCTTCTGCGCCTGGATCGACTCGTAGTGCTTGGGAAGGAACTCGGCTTGGTCGGTTGTGGTGGTCAGCGACGGGGCGAAGCCGATCACGGCCGCCCCGGCGATGAGCCAAGTGATGATCACCAGCCACCGGTGGCCGACGACGAAACGTCCTAGGGCTTTGAACACGGTTCCTTCCTCCACTCCGGGTCACGCCGGAGTACTTGTCTTCTGCTCTTCCAGGGGGTGAGGGGGCGGCGGCCCTGAGGGCTACGCCGCGGGGGCGCGGAAGGGGGCGACGAGGCCCGGCAGGGCGGCTTCCGCGAAGCGCCACCCGTCGGCGACGTCGACGTCGCGTATTCGGACGGCGCCGTTGCCTGCGGCGGTGGTGGCGGTCAGGGTGAAGAGCCCGGCCCGGCGCTGGGTCCAGGACTGTCTCCCCGTCCAGCCGACGACGCTGTCGCGCCGCAGCGCCACCGTCCGGCGCACGAAGGTGCCTTGGCGTACGACGAGGTAGTCGCCGCACAGCGCGTGCCCGAGGCCCCGGTAGGCGTCTAGGGCGAGCAGCGCCCCGGGGCCCGCGGTGAGCAGCGCGGCGGCGAGCGCCGACCACCAGGGCAGCGGTCCGAGCACCTGGCCCGCCCCGGCCAGAGCGGCCGCTCCGGCCGGGGCCACCAGGCATCCGCGCACCAGGCGGCGGCGCAGTGCGGGCCGGGGGTGACCGCGCAGTGCCGCTCGTGCGATCGGCGAACGCTCCTCGTCGAGGACGTCGGCCGTGACCTGGTGCACGGAGTTCAGGGGTGCCGGCGGCAGCAGCTGCGCCGGGTGGGAGAGCCTGGCCGCGCCGGTGCCGAGGCCGGTGGCCAGGAGGTTGAGGCGGGCCGCCGCGCACCAGCGCAGGGGCAGCGGGCTCGCGAGCTCGACGCCGCAGATCCGGCGCTCGGCCACGGACACCGACCGGGAGGTGAGCAGGCCGCGGCTGAGGTGCAGGGAGCCGCCGGGCTCGCGTTCGAGGCGGTGTCCGTACCAGGCCTCGGTGAAGGACACCAGGGAGCCCGCGACGCCGATGGCGAGCAGGACGGCCGCCACCACGGCGGCGGCGACGGCGACCGGCAGCGACGCCAGCCAGTCCCAGGTCTGGCGCGCGGCGTGGTTGCTTGTGAGGTCGAGGCCGAGGGTGTCCAGGAGCTTGGAGACGCCGGTGACCACGGCGAGGACCCCGGCGAACGTGGTGAGGGTCAGCGGCGCGTAGCGCGCCCAGGTCCAGCGGGTGCGCGCGAGCGGGACCGGAAGGGCGGGGGCGGCGTCCGCGCCGGGCGCGTCGTCCCGGCGCAGGAGCAGCGCCCGGAACTGGACCGCCTGCGCGCGCGAGACGCCGTCGAGGACCAGTTCGTCGTCCTCGCTCTGGCGGGTGTTCTGGCCGGTGCCGACCTTGACGGCGGCGAGGCCGAAGAGCCGGTGCACGGGGTTCGCGGTCAGGTCGGCGCTGCGGACGCGGTCGCGGGGCACGGACTTGTCGGTGCGGAAGAGCAGACCGGAGTGCAGCTCGACCTCGGTGTCGGTGATCCGGAAGCGGGTGGTGCGGTAGCGCACCCACTCGTGCCCGGCCTGCACGCCCGCCACCACGATGTAGGAGCCGAGGACGATCAAGGCGTGCGCGTTGAGCAGGTCGCGGGCCAGGAACATCGCGCCGAGCAGCGGGAGGGCCGGTCCGACGAGCCAGCTGACGCTCACCGCGATCATGCGCGGATGCAGCCGCTGCCAGGGCACGGCCGCGGCGGTCCGTGGCGGGCCCGGCGCGTCGAGGGTCTTCGCGCGCGTCGTCACGTGCCGTCCTCGTGCAGGGCGCGGACGCGCTCGGTGAGGTCCTGGACCATGGCGGTGGCGAGGCGGTGG
This sequence comes from Streptomyces sp. NPDC043996, assembly GCF_056435225.1. NCBI lineage: Bacteria > Bacillati > Actinomycetota > Actinomycetes > Kitasatosporales > Streptomycetaceae > Streptomyces > Streptomyces sp. NPDC043996. The sequence continues at coordinate 488,763 of NZ_JBWKEY010000008.1, forward strand.
TCCAGGCCGACGATGGTGACCGGGCCCGCCGCCGACGCCGTCGTCACGGTCACCGCGGCCAGGCCGAACAGCTGCATCAGCGGGCCGCGCTTGGTGTCCAGGGTCTGGATGCGGGTGAACGGCACGACGCGCCATTCACGGGTGAGCCAGCCGGAGGCGGAGCACACCGCCTCGCCGCTGGCCTCCCAGCGGTGCACGCGGTAGCGGTACCAGGGGGTGAGCAGGGCGTGGCCGAGGCCGATGGGGCAGGCGACGGCGAAGGCGGGCCAGAGCCAGGAGGGGGCGCCGTCCATCCAGGACGCCGCCGCGATGGCGGCCAGGACCGGCACGACGACCAGGAGGTTCTGCGTCATCCACCAGTAGACGGCCCGGCGCTCCAGGCGCTGGCCCGGCTGCGGCTCGCCGAGGGAGTGGGCCGCGGCGGCGCGCTGGCCGACGGCGTCCCGTCTCCCCGGTGATGTCTGCCGCGTGTCGTGTGGCACTGCTCCTCCGCCCCCTTGGCTGCTCCTGTCCGACCAGCCAAACAAGCGGGGCGGTGGGGCAGGCAGAGCGGTTCGTGTGGAGTGGAAGCGACCAAGGTTGCAACTTCAGAGGCGCGCTACCCACTTTCGTACGCACCTATGTGTCCTATGGAGCACAGGTCTCTGTGGTGCGCGTGGGCGCCAGTAGGGTGACCGCGTGATAGGGCCGATTCGATGGTTGAACCGCAGCGCCGTCCTGGACACCATCCTCGTCGCCACGCTCATCGCACTCAACGTCTTCGTCGCCTTCTGGAGCAGCTTTCCCCGGGAAGAGCACCCGCGGTTTGGTCCGTGGGCGGGGTTGGGGTTGCAGGTGGTTGTGGTGGTGGTGTTGGTGGTGCGGCGGGTGTGGCCGTTGTTGGTGTTGGG
>NZ_JBWKEY010000009.1:0-318163 GCF_056435225.1 Streptomyces sp. NPDC043996
AGTTCTCAAGGAACGGACGCTTCCTTTGTACTCACCCTCTCGGGCTTTCCTCCGGGCGCTTCCCTTCGGTATTTCGTGTTTCCGACTCTATCAGATCTTTCCGGCTTCCCGGTCCGTTCCGATTTCCTCGGTGCCTTTCAGGGACTCGCTTTCGCGTTTCCCTTTCCGGCGGTTCCGACTCTATCAAGTCTTTTTCGCTCCGCTGACCACGATCTTCCGTAAGCATGCGGAACCAGACCCCGCGATAGGATCTGACTTAAAAGAGGCTGCCGAGCCGAGGCGCTGATCGCGCCGCTTGGCCTTGGGCAGGAACCCGACTCTACATGGGGGTCCCGGGCTGCGCAAATCGTTTGTGCAGCGCTCCTACGTCCGCCAACCAGGACCTTCGTGCGGAACCGGGACTTCCTATGACTTACCCTTCTGAACAGTGCGTCGTCCAGGACAGGTAGTGGCGGCGGTTACGAATCTCCACCCCCTGGGAGGCTTGCCATGACTAGCGTTACGTCCCCGCTCGCTGGGCGCGCGATCGGACTCGCTGCCGTACCCGACCCCGTCTTCTCTGGCGCCATGGTCGGCCCCGGCACGGCGATCGACCCCGTACGGGAGCCCTCCGAGGCCGTCGCCCCCGTGGACGGCATCATCGTCTCGCTCCACCCCCACGCCTTCGTCGTCGTCGACGACCAGGGTCACGGCGTCCTCACCCACCTGGGCATCGACACCGTTCAGCTCAACGGCGAGGGTTTTGAACTTCTTGTCAATAAGGGTGACACGGTACAGCGCGGCCAGGCCGTCGTGCGCTGGAACCCGGCGGCGGTCGAGGCCGCCGGCAAGTCTCCGGTGTGCCCCGTCGTGGCGCTCGAGGCGACGGCCGAGTCCCTGGCCGACGTCGTCGAGGACGGCGACGTGAAGTCCGGAGACGCTCTCTTCAGCTGGAAGTGACGTCGGCGCCGTCGGGATGCGACGGCAGGCAGTACAACCACCGCGGCGGCCCGGCCCGCCGCACTATCGGAGACGGTGAGATGGAGACAACGCTGCGAGGCGTCGGCGTGAGCCACGGGGTGGCCATCGGCGAGGTTCGGCACATGGGAACGGCGGTGCTCGAACCGCCGGCCAAGCAGATCCCGGCGGACGAGGCGGAGCGCGAACAGGGGCGCGCTCGCCAGGCCGTCGAGGCTGTCGCCGCCGACCTGATGGCCCGCGGCAACCTGGCCGGTGGCGAGGCCCAGGCGGTGCTCGAGGCCCAGGCGCTGATCGCTCAGGACCCGGAGCTCATGTCCGACGTGGACCGGCGCATCGCCGTCGGCAGCTCGGCGGAGCGCGCCGTCTACGACGCCTTCTCCCACTACCGCGAGCTCCTCGCGGGCGCGGGTGAGTACATGGCCGGTCGCGTCGCGGACCTCGACGACGTGCGGAATCGTATCGTCGCCCGTCTCTTGGGCGTTCCGATGCCGGGTGTGCCGGACAGCGACGAGCCGTACGTCCTCATCGCCCGTGACCTGGCGCCCGCGGACACCGCTCTGCTCGACCCGGCCCTCGTGCTCGGCTTCGTGACCGAAGAGGGCGGGCCGACCAGCCACAGCGCGATCCTGGCGCGGGCGCTCGGCGTGCCCGCCATCGTGGCGCTGCCCGGCGCCGGTGAGCTCGCCGAGGGCACCGTGATCGCCGTGGACGGCAGCACCGGTGAGATCTTCGTGGACCCGAGCGCGGAGAAGCGGGCCGCGCTCCAGGCCGCGGCCGCCGAGCGCAAGGCCGCGCTCGCCGCGTCCACCGGTCCTGGCGCGACGTCCGACGGGCACAAGGTGCCGCTGCTCGCGAACGTCGGCGGTCCCGCCGACGTGCCCGCCGCGGTCGAGGCAGGCGCCGAGGGCGTCGGCCTGTTCCGCACCGAGTTCCTCTTCCTCGACGACAGCGCCAAGGCGCCGAGCGAGGAGAAGCAGGTCGAGGCGTACCGCAAGGTGCTCGAGGCCTTCCCCGAGGGGCGCGTCGTCGTGCGTGTCCTGGACGCGGGCGCGGACAAGCCGCTGGACTTCCTCACCCCGGCCGACGAGCCGAACCCGGCGCTCGGCGTGCGGGGCCTGCGGTCGCTGCTCGACCACCCCGAGGTGCTCCGTACGCAGCTGACCGCGCTGGCCAAGGCCGTCGAGGGGCTGCCCGTCTACCTTGAGGTCATGGCGCCGATGGTCGCCGACCGCGCCGACGCCAAGGCGTTCGCCGACGCCTGCCGCGAGGCCGGGCTCCAGGCGAAGTTCGGCGCGATGGTGGAGATCCCCTCCGCCGCGCTGCGGGCGCGCTCGATCCTCCAGGAGGTCGAGTTCCTGTCGCTCGGCACCAATGACCTGGCGCAGTACACCTTCGCCGCCGACCGGCAGGTCGGTGCCGTGTCCCGGCTGCAGGACCCGTGGCAGCCCGCGCTGCTCGACCTGGTCGCGCTGTCCGCTGAGGCGGCGAAGGCCGAGGGCAAGAGCTGTGGCGTCTGTGGTGAGGCGGCGTCCGATCCGCTGCTCGCCTGTGTGCTGACCGGTCTGGGGGTCACCTCCCTGTCGATGGGTGCCGCGTCGATTCCCTACGTGCGGGCGACGCTCGGCAAGTACACGCTGGCCCAGTGCGAGCGTGCCGCGGCCGCGGCACGGGCCGCTGACAGCGCCGAAGAGGCGCGCAAGGCCGCGCAGGCGGTGCTGTCCGGCGAGTAGCCGGACTCGTACCGACGCGGTCCTGTCCGTAGGACGGCTGTTTCCGAGGGGCGCTCCACCACTGGGTGGGGCGCCCCTCGGGCGTTCAGTGGCGGTGGGGTTCTTCCGGGCCGTCGTCGCCGAGGTCGGGTGCCGCGCTGTAGTCGACGCCCGACTCCGGGGAGATCAGGTCGCCGGAGAGGGCGTCCGTGCAGTAGGCGTCGAAGACCTCGGCGGCCGTCAGGGGGTTCAGGCGGTCCCCTGACAGGCGCCAGCCTTGGACGCGGTCGCCCGCGTCGCCGCGCGTGCGCATGACGAGGCCGCCGGGGCCGCGGGTGGCGATGCCCACGGCGAGGACCGTGGTGAACTGCAGGGCTTCCGTCTCGTCCAGGTGCGCGCTGCCGTCCGCGTTCCGGTCGGCGTGCAGCGCGGCGAGGAGTGTCTGGCCGTCACTCGGGACGCTGCACACCAGGTGGCGGGAGCCGGAGCCGGGTGTCGCCAGGACGCGCATGAGCAGGTCCGAGGCGCGGGCGAAGGCGGCCCTGCCGATGTCCACGCCGCAGTCGGCGCAGGCGCCGATGCCGGCCAGGAGCATCGTCGCGTACTCCCAGGTGGTCTGGCGGACGGTCTCGTCGACGAGGTCGGGGACGAGATCGGCCAGGGCCTGGCCGTCGTACGCGACCGTGGGACCCGCCGATGCCAGCTCCGCCGTGAAGCGGGTGCGGCTGGCGGGGGCGTCGGGGTCGAGTCCCGCGTCCGCGCAGAACTCCGCGTACTCCTCCGGGTCGAAGAGGGCGAGGCTGGTGTGTCCGCCCTGGGCTGCCAGGGATTTGAGCAGCCCCTCCACCTGCTGGAGGTAGGTGAGGTGGTCGTCGAAGGTGAAGGTGCGATAGCGGCGCATCGCCGCGAAGTCGTCCGCGTCGGCCAGCAGGCCGATGGTTCCGGCGACTTCGCGGCGCAGCGCGCGGCGCATGGTGTGGTGCTGGGTGTTCCCCATGGTTTCCCCCTGCGGTCAGTCGATCAACGCTCACCCAACGTAGCGGGAGGCACTGACAACGGCCGCCGGGCGGGGTCAGGCGCGGTCGCGGGCGAGCTGCTCGTAGAAGTGGAGGAGCTCGATGTTGTCCACGGAGCCGGGGTTGACGGCCTTGTCGAGTGGCGTGCCCTGGAGGAGTCGCTTGACCGGGACTTCGATGCGCTTGCCGGTGAGGGTGTGCGGGATGCCGGGGACCTCGATGACCTCGTCGGGGACGTGGCGGGGCGAGAGCTGTGCGCGGATGGTCGTCTTGATGCGGGTGCGCAGGCTGTCGTCGAGCGTGGCGCCGGGGGCGAGGTGGATGAACAGCGGCATCCAGTAGCCGCCGTCGGGCAGTTCGACGCCGATGACGAGGGATTCGCGGATCTCCGGGAGGCGCTCGACCGCTTCGTAGATGTCGGCGGAGCCCATGCGGACGCCCTGGCGGTTGAGCGTGGAGTCGGAGCGGCCGTGGATGACGACCGAGCCGCGTGAGGTGAGGGTGATCCAGTCGCCGTGGCGCCAGACGCCGGGGTAGGTGTCGAAGTAGCTGTCGTGGTAGCGGCTGCCGTCGGGGTCGTTCCAGAAGTGGATCGGCATGGACGGCATGGGGTTGGTGACGACGAGTTCGCCGACCTCGTCGACGAGGGGCTTGCCCTGGGGGTCCCAGGCCTGGAGGTCGGTGCCGAGGCAGGGGGCCTGGAGTTCGCCGATGTGGACGGGAAGGGTGGGTACGGCGCCGGCGAAGCAGGAGCAGACGTCGGTGCCGCCGCTGACGGACGCGATCCACACGGGTCCTGTGACCTCGGCGAAGGCGTCGTGCAGCCAGCGGAAGCCGTCAGGAGGCAGCGGTGATCCTGTGGTGGCGACGCACTTGACGCGCGAGAGGTCGAAGTCGCGCGCGGGGTGCACGTCCGCCTTGCGGCAGGCCATGACGTACGCGGCCGAGGTGCCGAAGAGCGTCGCTCCGGTGCGCTCGGCGATGCGCCACTGGGCGCCGGTGTCGGGGTGGCCGGGGCTGCCGTCGTAGAGGACGATCGTCGTCCCCGTGAGCAGGCCGGAGACGAGGAAGTTCCACATCATCCAGCCGGTCGAGGTGTACCAGAAGAACCGGTCGTCGGGTCCGAGGTCGCAGTGCAGGCCGACCTGCTTCAGGTGCTCTACGAGGATGCCGCCCTGGGACTGCACGATGGCCTTGGGCAGCCCTGTGGTGCCCGAGGAGTAGAGCACCCACAGGGGGTGGTCGAAGGCGACGGGCTCGAAGACGGGGGTGGTGTCCGCGGCGGTGAGGGCGGACCACTCCAGGGTGCCTTCTGGGGCCTTGGTGCCGAGCAGGGGGATGTGGACGACGGCGCGCAGGGTGGGCAGTTCGCGGCGCAGTTCGGCGACGGTGTCGCGGCGGTCGTGCTCCTTGCCTCCGTAGCGGTAGCCGTCGACGGTGAAGAGGACCACCGGCTCGACCTGCTGGAAGCGGTCGAGGACGCTGCGGGCGCCGAAGTCAGGTGCGCAGGACGTCCAGACGGCGCCGACGGCGGCGGTGGCCAGGAGGGCGACGACGGCCTGCGGGATGTTCGGGAGGTAGCCGCTGACGCGGTCCCCCGGGCGCACTCCCAGGGCGCGCAGTTCGGCGGCCAGGGAGCCGACCTGGCGGCGCAGCTCGGCCCAGGTGACGGGGGTGGGCTCGTGGGTCTCGTCGACGTGGAGGAGGGCGGGGGTGTCCGCGCGCGCGGGGTCCTCGCCGGCGCGCAGGGCGTGCTCGGCGTAGTTCAGGGTGGCGCCGGGGAACCATGCGGCGCCGGGCATGGAGCGGTCGCCGAGCACGCGTGTGTAGGGCGTGCTGAAGCGCACGTCGAACCACTCGGTGACGGCCTTCCAGAAGGTGTCGAGTTCGTCCACGGACCAGCGGTGCAGTGCCGCGTAGCCGCCCGTGGCGGGAGCTCCGTGGTGTGCGGCCGCCCATGCCTGGAAGCGCGTGATCTGGGCGCCGGCGATCCGCTCCTGGTCCGGCTGCCAGAGCGGCGAGGGGTTCGCTGGGGACATGCGGCTGCTCCTGGGCTCTACGCGTCGTGGGCGTCTGTCGTGCGCACGGGCTCGGTGTGCGCGTGACACGGCTGACAGGACGATCCCACGTGATCGACTCGTGCACCAGGGTGTGCCGTCACAGGGCGGTGGGTGACCTTGGGTTGTGCCCTTGGGTGAACGGCAGTTGAACGCGGTGCACCCGCTGGAGCTTCGGTGGCAGGGTGAGCGGCATGAACGGTCGTGACCTGGTGCGTTCGGTGAAGGCGGTCGGCTTGTCCGACACGGCCCAGAGGGTGCGCCGGGTGCGCTCCGCGTGGCGTCGGCGGCGGGCCGACGCGGCCGGTCTGGTGCCCCGGGGCGCCGAGCGGGCGCGGACGCCCGGTCCGGTGACGATGGTGGAGCCCGGTCCCGGCGGGGGTGTGGTGCGGTTCGCCCGGTCGGAGCTGCGGGTGCGGGTGACGGCGGGCGGGGCTGTGTTCTGGGGCTGGGACGGGGCGGAGCCGGATCCGTCGTACGCGCTGGTGGGAGGCAGCCCCGAGGCGGATCCCAGGGCCGTTCTCGAGCCCGACAAGGAGGGCGGCTGGCGGGTGGTGTCGGAGCGGGCGACGGTGGTTGTCTCGCGGCACGGCGCGGTGGAGCTGCGGACGCCCGGTGGGGTGATGCTGCGCCGCGATCTGCCGCCGCGCTGGTGGGAGCCGGTCGGGGGCGGGACGGCACGCTGGGCGCAGCGGTCGGAGGTGGCGGCGGACGCGCGGTTCTTCGGGCTCGGGGGGCGGGCGGCGGGACCGCGGCTGCGGAACGGGACGTACCGCTTGTGGAACACCGATCCTGGGGGTTCGTTCGGTCCTGGCGACGATCCGCTGTACATCACGATGCCGGTGCAGCTGGTGGTCGCGGACGTGGGGACGCACCTGGTGTTCCACGACAACAGCTGGGACGGCACGGTCACGCTGCGCGAGGGCCAGGAGGGCGCGGGTTCGGGTCATGACCGGACGGGGCTGTGCGAGGTGCGCATGGACGGCGGCCCGTTGCGGTGCTGGGTGATGGTCGGCACTCCCGCGCGCGTGCTGCACTCCTGGGTGTCGCTGACGGGTGCGCCCGCGGTGCCGCCGTCATGGGCGCTGGGGTATCACCACGCGCGGTGGGGCTTCGGGAGCGAGCGGGAGGTGCGGCGGGTCGTCGAGGGCTATCGGGAGCGGGGGCTGCCGCTGGACGCCGTGCACTTGGACATCGACCACTTCGACGCGCATCAGGTGTTCACGGTGGACGAGGAGCGCTTTCCGGGGCTGCCGCGGCTGGCGGCGGAGCTGTCGCGGGAGGGGACGCGGCTGGTGTCGATCGTGGACCCGGCGGTGAAGGCCGCGCCGGGCAACGCCGTGTTCGACAGCGGGCTTGCCGCTGACGCGTTCGTGCGGGACGCGGCGGGGCGGGTGGTGCGGGGGCTTGTGTGGCCCGGGGACGCGGTGTTCCCGGACTTCACGGCGGGGCGGGTGCGCAAGTGGTGGGGCGGCTTGTACGACGAGCGCCTGGAGCGGGGTTTCGCGGGCTTCTGGCATGACATGAACGAGCCAGTGTCCTTCGCCGCCTTCGGGGAGACGACGCTGCCGCGTTCGGCCCGGCACGCTCTGGAGGGCCGGGGCGGGGACCATCAGGAGGCGCACAACGTGTACGCCTTGGGGATGGCGCGCGCGGGGTACGAGGCGGTGCGCGAGCTGCGGCCTTCGGAGCGGCCGTTCTTGTTCTCGCGCTCCGGCTGGGCGGGGATGCAGCGCTACGGAGGGACGTGGTCGGGCGACGTGGCCACCGGTTGGCCGGGGCTGCGGGCGTCGCTGGCGCTGGTCCTGGGGCTCGGCCTGTGCGGGGTGCCGTACTCGGGCCCCGATGTCGGCGGCTTCGACGGCAGCCCCTCCCCCGAGCTGTATCTGCGGTGGTTCCAACTCGGCGCGTATCTGCCGCTGTTCCGTACGCACGCGGCCTGGGACGCCGGTCGCAGGGAGCCCTGGGAGTTTGGCCCCGAGGTGTTGGGGCACGCGCGCGTGGCGCTCGCCGAGCGCCGTCGGCTGCTGCCGTACTTCGTGACGCTGGCGCAGCTGGCGCGGCGTACGGGGGCGCCCTACGCACGCCCTCTGTGGTGGAGCTGTCCCGAGGACAGGGGGTTGCGGGACTGCGAGGACGCCTTCCTCCTGGGCGACTGTCTGCTGGTGGCGCCGGTGTTGTGGGAGGGGGCGACACGGAGGTCCGTGCGGCTGCCTCCGGGACGGTGGTACGACACCGCGACCGGGAAGGCGTACGAGGGGCCCGGGAAGGTGCTCGTGGACGCGCCGCTGTCCCGGGTGCCGGTGCTGGCCCGCGCGGGCGCGGTGCTGCCCGTGCGCGGCGAGGACGGGCGGCTCGCGCTGGAGGTGTGGGCGCCCGCCAAGGGGCGTGCCGGCGGGGGTCTTGTGGTCGCGGACGCCGATGACGGGTGGGACGAGCCGGAGCTCCAGCGCTACGGGGTGCGCTGGAGCGGGACCGAGCTGCTGGTGGAGCGGGAGGGTGAGAGGGCGGGCGCCGGGGCGCGGCTTCCGGTGCGGGTGCGGGGGCTCACGGAGTGACGCGTGGCCCTGGGGCGGCCCGCCGCGGCATCGGGTGCTTCGTGCCGGTCCGGTGGCCTTAGATGCAGCGGCCTTAGATGTAGCGGCCTTCGAACCACGCCCGCACCACTGCCGTGTGCAGCGGGAAGGCGAGTTCGGCGGGCCGGTAGAGCAGCTCCCAGCCTTCGGTCTCGTCCGTGGGCGTGGACTGCGGGAGGTCGGCCGCGGGCCGTTCGGGCAGCAGGCCGAACAGGAGCAGGTGGCCGTCAGGAGAGCTGAGGGCCTCGACCATGCGTACGTCCCGGCTCGCCACGCTGATGCCGGTCTCTTCCTTGAGCTCCCGGGCGACGGCGTGACGCCAGTCCTCCCTGTGGTCCACGTAGCCGCCGGGCAGGGCGGTGCCTCCGCGCGCGGGGGCGATGGAGCGGGTCACGACGACCAGGGCGGTGCCTGTCGTGTCGTACACCGGCTGGAGGGCGATGGCCACGGGGAGGGGGTTGCGGTAGACCACGGCCTCGCACGCGGAACAGGTGCGGGGCCAGCCTGTGACGTGGTCTCCGTAGCGCGCGCCGCAGTGTGAGCAGTGGGAGTCCGGCGCGGAGTCGGTGGGGTGCTGGGATGGGGACACGCGGCGGACTGTATCCGATCTCCGGGTGCCGGTCTTCCCTGGAGGGCCGAGATGCTGATAGACGCTCGGGCATGACTGCTTTCGCCCCCGCTCTGCGGAAACTCGCCGTCACCGCCGCCGCTTTGCTCACTCTGGCCGCCGCGCCCGCGCCCGCCGCGGCACGGTCCGAACCTCAGGCTCCGGAAGGGTTCGTGGCACTCAGAGACGTCGACCCGACGATCATCCAGGAGATGCGGTACATCACGCCGCACAACTTCGTGGGCACGCGCGTGGACGGCTATCGGCAGCCCTTGTGCATCCTCACCGATCCGGCGGCCAAAGCCCTCCGCAAGGCGCAGCGCGCACTGCTCCGGAAGGGCTACTCCCTGAAGGTGTACGACTGTTATCGGCCGCAGCGGGCGGTCGATCACTTCGTGCGCTGGGCGGAGGATCTCAAGGACGAGCGGATGAAGGCGGAGTTCTATCCCCGAGTCGACAAGTCGAGGCTCTTCGAAGACGGCTACATCGCGAAGAAGTCCGGTCACAGCCGCGGCTCGACGCTCGATGTGACGATCGTGCGGCTGCCCGCGCGGCCCACTCGGCCGTACATCCCCGGTGAGCCCTTGAAGCCGTGCTACGGGCCCCAGGCGGAGCGTTTCCCGGACAACTCCGTGGACATGGGCACGGGGTTCGACTGCTTCGACACGCTGTCGCACACGGACGACCCGCGCGTCACGGGCACCCAGCGCGCTCACCGGGACCTGTTGCGCGGCACGCTGGCCAAGGCCGGTTTCGTGAACCTGCCCGAGGAATGGTGGCACTTCACGTACAAGCCGGAGCTGTTCCCGGACACCTACTTCGACTTCCCCGTGTCGCGGCGTTCGCTGCCCCACTGACGCGCCGGCCACCTCCGTACTGACGCGGCGGCCATCCCCGTGACACACTTCTGACGTATCGTCAGATTCGTTGTCCTGGAGGGGTCGTGTCGCGAAAGCGTGCACCAGTGGTGGCGCAGTGGTTCGACGGCGAGGGGAACGCCTTCCGGCTCCTGGGGACGCGGTGCGCGCGGTGCGCCGCCGTGTACTTCCCCCGCGAGGACGACTTCTGCCGCAACCCCGGGTGCGCGGGCGACGAACTGGTCGAGGTGGCGCTGTCCCGGCGCGGGCGGGTGTGGTCGTACACCGACGGCCGCTACCGCCCGCCCGAGCCGTACGTGTCCGACCCGGAACTTCCCTGGCGGCCCTACACGTTGATCGCTGTGGAGCTCGCCGCCGAGCGCATGGTGGTGCTCGGGCAGGCGGCTCCCGGCGTGACCGTCGCCGACCTGGAGGTCGGCATGGAGGTCGAGGTCGTCCCCGGCGTGCTCCATGAGGACGCCGAGACGACGTGGACGACGTGGCACTGGCGTCCCGTGGAGGTGAGGGCGTGACGGACGAGGTGGCGGTGCTCGGCGCGGGCATGCACCCCTGGGGCAAGTGGGGTCGCTCCTTTCGCACGTACGGCACGGCGGCGGCGCGCGCGGCGCTCGCGGACGCCGGGGTCGAGTGGCGGGACGTCGGATCGATCGTCGGCGCGGACACCGTGCGCGGCGGCTATCCGGGGTATGTCGCGGGCGCGACGTTCGCGAAGGCGCTCGGCTGGCAGGGAGCGCGGGCCACGAGCGTGTACGCGGCGTGCGCGTCCGGCGCCCAGGCCATCGGCGCGGCCCGCGCGCAGCTCTTGGCGGGCCTCGCGGACGTCGTGCTCGTCGTCGGGGCCGACGCGGCCCCCAAGGGGTTCTTCCGGCCTGCGGGCGGCGACCGCCCGGACGACCCGGACTGGCTGCGCTTCCGCGTCCTCGGCGCGACGAACCCGGCGTACTTCGGGCTGTACGCCCGGCGCCGGATGGCCGTGCACGGCGACACCCTGGAGGATTTCGCCCGGGTCAAGGTGAAGAACGCCGCCCAGGGGGCGCTGAATCCCTACGCGCGCTACCGCAAGGCCGTCACCGGCGAGGAGGTCGCCGCGTCCGCCGTCGTCGCCGACCCGCTGCGGCTGCTCGACATCTGCGCGACCTCGGACGGCGCGGCCGCGCTCGTCCTGTCCACCCTGGAGTTCGCCCGCCGCCACGGCGCCCGGGACCCGGTGCGCATCCGCGCCGTGTCCACGGTCACGCCGACGTATCCGAACACGGTCCTGGACCTCCCGGACATCGCCACCGACTCCGCCACCGCCGCACCACCCCCCGAGCGCACCTTCCGGGCGTCCATCGCGCACACGGCCTACGAGGAGGCGGGCATCGGCCCGGAAGACCTCTCCCTGGCCGAGGTGTACGACCTGTCGACGGCCCTGGAGCTCCAGTGGTACGAGGACCTGGGACTCTGCGCCGAGGGCGAAGGCGCCAAGCTGCTCCAGGAGGGAGCGACGGCCGTCGGCGGGCGCATACCGGTGAACACCAGTGGCGGGCTCGCCTCCTTCGGAGAGGCCGTACCGGCCCAGGCCCTTGCCCAAGTCTGTGAGCTCACCTGGCAGTTGCGGGGCACGGCGGGCGGGCGGCAGGTCGAGGGGGCCCGGGTGGGCATCACCGCGAACCAGGGGCTTTTCGGCCACGGCTCCTCGGTGATCGCCGTGCGCTGACGGCGGCACACGGCGCTCCGCCGGGCCGTCCGGGGGCGGGCCGCCTCGGAAGGCGACGCGCCGGTTAACCAGTGACGTCGGCGACCTTGACGCTCCATCACCTCCGGTGAACACTTCCCGGTGTCAGTCGGCATCGCCGTTCTCCGGCTCCTTGCCGTTCAGGGCCCGCGCATTCCCAGGCTCCTTCCCAAAGGGCCTGGCCAGCGGGTCATCCCCCCAGGGGCGATGCGACTGTGACGGCACGCTCGCCACCGGGCCGAAACGGGGCGCGGGAGCCCCCTGCCCGCGATGGACGCGGCCGTCCGTGACCGGGCAGCAGTCGTGGGAAACACACCCTGCACGGAGTTCCGGGGCCCGTAGCCCCGGGCGAGGGCCTAGGAGCCGCCATGCACTCAAATGGGGACATCTTCGTCGGTGAGATCATCGGCACCGCCATTCTGATTCTCTTCGGGGCCGGCGTGTGTGCCGCCGTCACCCTCAACCACTCGAAGGCCAAGGCCTCCGGATGGATCGTCATCGCCTTCGGCTGGGGCTTCGGTGTGCTCGCGGGGGCCTACACCGCGGCGCCGCTGTCCGGCGGGCACCTCAACCCCGCCGTCACCCTCGGCATCGCCATCGACACCGACGAGTGGGACAAGGTCTGGATCTACCTGGCGGGACAGATGGTCGGCGCGATGCTCGGCGCCGCCCTCGCCTACCTCGCGTATCTGGCGCAGTTCAACGCCAATGTGCCGCAGGGCGGCAAGGGTGCCACGGCGGGGGCGGAGGGCCCCACGCCGACCCTCGGCATCTTCTCCACCATCCCGGAGATCCGGAACCCGGTCGCCAACCTCATCACCGAGGTCATCGGCACCATCGGCCTGGTCCTGCCCATCCTCGCCTTCGGGCTCACCAAGGGGCTCGGCGAGTCCGGCACCCAGACCCTGATCGTCGCCTTCCTAGTCGTCGGCATCGGGCTCTCGCTCGGCGGCCCCACCGGCTACGCCATCAACCCGGCCCGCGACCTCGGTCCGCGCATCGTGCACCACTTCCTGCCGATCCCCAACAAGGGCACGTCCGACTGGAGCTACGCCTGGATTCCGGTGGCCGGACCGCTGATCGGCGGCGCCCTCGCGGGCCTCATCTACAACGCAGCCTTCTGAGCGGCGGCCCGGGGGACACACCGGCGCTCCGGGCCGCCTCCGACGCCCCCCGAGCAGCCTTCCGACAAGGAGGAGCCATGACGGAAAGCTCCGAGAAATTCGTCGCCGCGATCGACCAGGGCACCACCTCGAGCCGCTGCATCATCTTCGACCACGGCGGTGCCATCGTCGCCGTGGACCAGCGCGAGCACCGCCAGATCTTTCCCAAGCCAGGCTGGGTGGAGCACGACGCCACCGAGATCTGGTCGAAGGTGCAGGCCGTGGTGGCGGGCGCGCTCGCCAAGGCCGGCCTGCGTGCGGACCAGCTCAGCGCGCTCGGCATCACCAACCAGCGCGAGACGACCGTCCTGTGGGACCGCTCGACCGGCAAGCCGGTGCACAACGCCGTCGTCTGGCAGGACACGCGCACCTCGGCCCTGTGCAACGAACTGGGCGGGACGGACGGCCAGGACCGCTTCCGCGAGCAGACGGGACTGCCCCTGGCGAGCTACTTCTCCGGGCCGAAGGCGGCCTGGCTGCTCGACAACGTCCCCGGTCTGAGGGCGCGGGCCGAGCGCGGCGACATCGCCTTCGGCACCATCGACTCCTGGCTCATCTGGAACCTCACCGGCGGCACCGACGGCGGCATCCACGTCACGGACGTCACCAACGCCGGACGCACCATGCTGATGAACCTGGAGACCCTCCAGTGGGACTCCTCGATCCTGTCGGCCATGAACGTGCCCGAGGCGGTCCTGCCGGAGATCAGGTCGTCGGCCGAGGTGTACGGAACGGCCGTCGGGCAGCTCTCCGGCGTGCCCGTCGCCGCCGCCCTGGGTGACCAGCAGGCCGCCGTCTTCGGGCAGGCCTGCTACGACACCGGGACGGCCAAGAACACGTACGGGACGGGCAGCTTCCTGCTGCTCAACACCGGCAACAGGCCCGTGCCCTCGAAGAGCGGGCTCCTGACGACGATGGGCTACAAGATCGGCGGTGAGGCGCCCGTCTACTGCCTGGAGGGGTCCATCGCGATCACCGGTGCGCTCGTGCAGTGGTTCCGCGACCAGCTCGGCATCATCCGCTCGGCCGACGAGATCGAGACGCTCGCGGCGAGCGTGGACGACAACGGCGGCGCGTACATCGTGCCCGCGTTCTCCGGCCTGTTCGCGCCCTACTGGCGTTCCGACGCGCGCGGGGTCGTCACGGGCCTCACGCGGTACGTCACCAAGGCGCACCTGGCGCGCGCGGTCCTGGAGGCGACGAGCTGGCAGACCCGTGAGGTCGTCGACGCCATGTACCAGGACTCCGGCGTACGGATCAGCACCCTGAAGGTCGACGGCGGCATGACGAAGAACAACCTCCTGATGCAGCACCAGGCGGACGTGCTCGGCGTGCCCGTGATCCGCCCGCGGATCGCCGAGACGACGTGCCTGGGCGCCGCGTACGCCGCCGGGCTCGCCACGGGCGTGTGGCACGACCTGGACGAGCTGAAGGCGCACTGGCAGCGCGACGTGGAGTGGACACCGCGGATGGAGGCCCCGGAGCGCGAGCGGGAGTACCAGAACTGGCGCAAGGCGGTGGAGCGCAGCTTCGGCTGGCACGACGACGGCGCCGGTGCGGACGGCGAGGGCTGAGCCGCCGCACGAAGGGCACGCGCGCGTGGCGGGCCGTCGAGCCGCACGCGCGCGCGTGGCAGCGGCTCGTACCCCGGTCGGCGGGGGTACGGGCCGCACCCGCGCACCCCGGTCCGTGGGCCCACGCGCGCGGGCGGGGCTTAGGTGGCGACCGGTTCGCGGGCGGTGGCGCCGATCGCCATGGCGTGCTCCACGACGTCGATCAGGACCTCCTTGACGGACTCCTTCTCGCGCGCGTCGCACAGGACCACGGGCGTGCCCGGGTCGAGGTCGAGCGCCTGGCGCACCTCGTCGGCCGGGTAACGGTTCGCGCCCTCGAAGCAGTTGACACCGACGACGAAGGGTATGGAGCGGCGCTCGAAGTAGTCGACGGCGGCGAAGCAGTCCTCCAGGCGGCGCGTGTCGGCGAGCACGACGGCGCCGAGCGCGCCGGTGGCGAGCTCGTCCCACAGGAACCAGAAGCGGTCCTGTCCGGGGGTGCCGAACAGATACAGGACCAGGTCCTCGCGGAGGGTGATCCGGCCGAAGTCCATGGCGACGGTGGTGGTGTGCTTGCCGGGGACGCCGTTGACGTCGTCGACGGGGCGGCCCGCCTCGCTGAGCGTCTCCTCCGTGCGCAGCGGTTTGATCTCGCTGACCGCGCCGACGAGGGTCGTTTTGCCCACGCCGAAGCCGCCCGCCACCAGGATCTTCAGCGTGACCGGCTCGACGGGGGCCGTGCCGCGCTCAGAACGCTTGAAGATCATTGTTCTCTTCTCCTGCATCAGTCATCGACGGTGTCGCGTGCGTCAGTCGGGTCGGGTGGGGCGGAGTGCGCCGGGAGCGCCGACGCGGGCGGCGGGCCGTAACCGCCGCCTCCGGGGGTCTCGATCACGAGGACGTCGCCGGGGCCCGCGTCCACGGTGTCGCTGCCTTCGAGTCGTACGACGGAGCCGTCGGCGCGCTCCAGGCGGCCCGAGCCGAGCGCGCCCGGCCCGCCGCCCGCCATGCCGTAGGGCGCCACCCTGCGGTGCTGGGACAGCGTGGAGACCGTCATGGGCTCCTGGAAGCGGATGCGGCGCACGGCTCCGTCTCCGCCGCGCCAGCGGCCCTCGCCGCCGCTGCCGGACCGGATCGCGAACTCTTCGAGCCGGACGGGCAGTCGCCACTCCAGGACTTCGGGGTCGGTCAGGCGCGAGTTGGTCATGTGGGTCTGCACGACGGACGCGCCCGGGAAGCCGTCGCCCGCTCCGGAGCCGGAGGCCACGGTCTCGTAGTACTGGTGGCGGTCGTTGCCGAAGGTGACGTTGTTCATGGTGCCGGAGCCCTCGGCCTGGACGCCGAGGGCCGCGTACAGCGCCCCCGTGATGGCCTGCGAGGTCTCCACGTTGCCCGCGACGACGGCCGCGGGTGGCTCGGGCGACAGGAACGTTCCGGGCGGCACGATGATGCGCAAGGGGCGCAGGCACCCGTCGTTGAGGGGGATGTCGTCGGCGACCAGGGTGCGGAAGACGTACAGGACGGCGGCGTTGACCACGGCGAACGGCGCGTTGAAGTTGGTGGTCAGCTGGGGCGAGGTGCCGGTGAAGTCGAGGGTGGCCGAACGCTGCTCGCGGTCGACCAGGACGCGGACGCGGATGACGGCGCCGGAGTCGGTTGGGTAAGTGAACTCGCCCTCTTCTAGGGCGTCGATAACGCGTCGTACCGCGTCTTCGGCATTGTCCTGGACGTGGCGCATGTAGGCCTGGACGACGTCGAGCCCGAACGTGTCGATCATGCGGGTGACCTCGTCGACGCCCTTCTGGTTGGCGGCGATCTGGGCGCGCAGGTCGGCGAGGTTGGTGGCGGGGTTGCGCGAGGGGTGGCGGGCTTCGGTGAGCAGGCGCAGCGTCTCGGCCTCGCGGAGGCGGCCGTCCTCGACCAGGAGCCAGTTGTCGAAGAGGATGCCCTCTTCGTCGATGGTCCTGCTGTGCGCGGGCATGGAGCCGGGGGCGATGCCGCCGATCTCGGCGTGGTGGCCGCGTGAGGCCACGTAGAACAGGATCCGCTCCCCCGGGGTGTCGAAGACGGGGGTGATGACGGTGACGTCGGGGAGGTGGGTGCCGCCGTGGTACGGGTCGTTGACCGCGTAGGTGTCGCCGGGCCGCATGGTGGTGCCCCGGCGGCGGATGACCTCCTTGACGCTGGTCCCCATGGACCCCAGGTGGACGGGGATGTGGGGGGCGTTGGCGACGAGGCTGCCGTCCGGGTCGAACAGGGCGCAGGAGAAGTCGAGCCTCTCCTTGATGTTGACCGACTGGGAGGTGGACTCCAGGCGGGCGCCCATCTGTTCGGCGATGGACATGAAGAGGTTGTTGAAGACTTCGAGGAGGACCGGGTCGGCCTCGGTGCCGGCGCGGGAACTCGCGAGCCGCGCGGCCCGTTCCATGATCAGGTGTCCGTCGTCGGTCGTCGCGGCGCGCCAGCCGTCGTCGACGACGGTGGTGGCGCTGTCCTCGGTGATGATCGCCGGTCCGGTGACGGTCCGGCCGGGCGGCAGCTCCTCGCGGCGGTGCAGGGGGACCTCGCGCCAGGAGCCACCGGTGTGCAGGCGCGCGGTGCGGGGCGTGCCGGAGTTCGCGGCGCCCGGGCGCGTGGCGCCGCCGAGCCCGGAGAGGTCAGGGGGTTCGGTGAGGCCGGTGGCCTCCACGGAGAGGGCTTCGACGACGACGGGGCGGTCCAGGGTGAAGGAGTAGGTGGCGCGGTGGCGTTCCTCGAAGGCGCGGGTCATGGAGTCCGGCTCCGTGAGTGCGACGGTGAGCGTCGTATCGGTGCCGTCATAGCGCAGGTGGGCGCGGCGCGTGACGCGGACGCGGTCGTCGGGCACGTCCTCCGCGCGCAGTTCGGCGCGGGCCGCCGCCTCGAGGTCGTCGGCGGTCTTGTGGACGTGGGGCATCGCGGAGGCCTCCAGGGGCGCCTCCACGGACTGTTCGCGCATCGCCGTGGTGTCGGCGAGGCCGATGCCGAGGGCGGACAGGACGCCCGCCATGGGGGGTACGAGCACGGTGCGGATGCCGAGCGAGTCGGCGACCATGCACGCGTGCTGGCCGCCCGCGCCGCCGAACGTCGTCAGGGTGTAGCGCGTGACGTCGTGGCCCTTCTGGACGGAGATCCGCTTGACGGCGGCGGCGATGTTGGCGACGGCGATCCGGAGGTAGCCCTCCGCGACCTGCTCCGGGGTGCGGTCGTCGCCCGTGCTTTCGGTGATCTCGCGCGCGAGGGCGGCGAACCGCTCGCGGACGAGTGCCTCGTCGAGCCGCTGGTCGCCGTCGGCGCCGAATACCGCGGGGAAGTGGGCCGCCTGGACGCGGCCGAGGGCGACGTTGGCGTCGGTGACGGTCAGGGGGCCGCCGCCCCGGTAGCAGGCCGGGCCGGGGTCGGCGCCCGCCGAGTCCGGCCCCACGCGGTAGCGGCTGCCGTCGAAGTGCAGCACGGAGCCGCCGCCCGCGGCCACGGTGTGGATGTCGAGCATGGGCGCGCGCAGCCGCACGCCCGCGATCCGCGTGGTGAGGACGCGCTCGTACTCCCCCGCGTAGTGCGACACGTCCGTCGACGTGCCGCCCATGTCGAAGCCGATGACGCGGTCGAACCCGGCGAGCGCGGACATCCGGGCCATGCCCACGATGCCGCCCGCGGGTCCGGAAAGGACGGCGTCCTTGCCGCGGAACTGTCCCGCCGCGGCGAGGCCGCCGTTGGACTGCATGAACATCAGGCGCACGCCGCGCAGTTCCTCGGCCACCCGCTGGACGTACCGGCGCAGGACGGGCGAGAGATAGGCGTCGACGACGGTGGTGTCCCCGCGCGGGACGAGCTTCATCAGGGGGCTGACCTCGCTGGACAGCGAGATCTGCGGGAAGCCGATGGAGCGGGCGAGGTCTCCGACGGCCTGTTCGTGGGCGGGGTACAGATGGCTGTGCAGGCACACGACGGCGACGGCGCGGATGCCGTCTTCGTAGGCCTGTCGCAGGGGTCCGGCGAGCTGGTCCAGGTCGGGTGCGCGCAGGACCTCGCCGTCGGCGGCCACGCGTTCGTCGACCTCGAGCACGCGCGCGGCGAGCTCCTCGGGCAGCACGATCTCGCGCGCGAAGATCTGGGGGCGGTTCTGGTAGGCGATCCGCAGGGCGTCGCGGAAGCCGCGGGTGATGACGAGGGCGGTGGGCTCGCCCCGGCGCTCCAGGAGGGCGTTGGTGGCGACGGTGGTGCCCATGCGGACGGCGTCGATAGACACGGTGTCGATGGGCACGGCACTGTGGTCGCGGGCCGCCCGGAGGACCGCGCTCGGGTCGGTGGCGGCCGCGGCTTCCCCGGGCTCCGCGGTCGAGGCGCCCGCCTCGGTGAGGAGGTGGGCGATGCCCGCGACGGCCGCGTCCGCGTAGCGCGCGGGGTTGTCGGACAGGAGCTTGTGGGTGAGGAGGCGGCCGTCCGGGCGGCGCGCGACGACGTCCGTGAACGTGCCGCCCCTGTCGACCCAGAACTGCCAGCCTGTCACGTCTCAATCCCCGCTTCCGCGCTGTTCAGAGCGCCCGGAGGCCATTGATCACGTCGCGCAGGATACTCTCGTCCGGCAGCTCGGCGGGGGGTACGGGGCGGGTCACGTGCACCAGTTGGTCGTCCACGAGATCGCCGATCAGGACGCGGACCACCCCGATCGGAAGGTCGAGTTCCGCGGCGAGTTCCGCGACGGACTGCGGGGTGTCACGGCAGAGGTCGACGATGTCCACGTGCTCCGGCGACAGCGTCTGGTCGGCCTCCGTCTCTTCGGCGCGGGACTCCGCGATCACGACCGCGATCAAGTCGAGGCGGTGCTGGCCCGCGCTGGTGGTGCGGCCGCGCGTCATGGCGTACGGACGCACCACCGGGCCCGCGTCGTCGTCGAACCAGCGCGCCATGGGCGGCGGGGCCTGACCGTCGTCGTCGCTCATGCCCTCCCACTACCCTCCCGTGGGCAGGTCGGTGCGCGGCGCCGAACCCAGGTGCACACCCACCCTCTTGACCAGCAGCGTCATCTCGTACGCCACCAGGCCGACGTCGGAGTCGGCGTCCGCGAGGACGGCCAGGCAGCTGCCGTCGCCCGCGGCGGTCACGAACAGGAAGGCGTCGTCGAGCTCGACGACGGTCTGCCGGACCTTGCCCGCATCGAAGTGGCGGCCGACGCCCTTGGCGAGGCTGTGGAAGCCGGAGGCGACGGCGGCGAGGTGTTCGCTGTCCTCGCGGGTCAGGTTCTTGGACACGCCCGTGGGCAGGCCGTCGCCCGAGAGCACGAGCGCTTTGCGGATGCTGGCGACGCGCTCCACCAGGTCGTCGAGGAGCCAGTTCAGCTCGCCCGACCCCCCGGTCGCGGTGGTGCGTGCGTCGGCCTTCGGTGCGGTCATCGACCGTCCCCCTCAGATGTCGTTCCTGGTGCCGCGCCGTCAGGGGCGTTGTCGCCCGCGGCGTTCTCTTCACGGCCGCGCTGCCAGCCACGCTGCAGCGAGGCCATCCGGCTGCGTACCTCGTCGGCGTCGCGCTCCTCCGGCCGGTCCGGAGCAGGGGCGGCGGTACGCGTGCGGTGGTCGGGGCTCTCTTTGAGCTGCGGGGCGAGGCTGGCCTGCCGGACCCGTCGCGGCAGACCGCCCGGGGCGGGCGCGCCGGAGTCCTGGTGCGCGGCGCGGGGCGGCGTCTCGGTGCTGCCTGCGGCCCGGTCCATGGGTGCTCTGTCCGTCCTTGCCGGCCGGTTCCGGTCCGCGCCGGGCGCTGTCTCCGTGCGGGTGGTGGCGGGGAGCGCGCCGGCCGCGGGGTGGCGCTGGGGCGGGAGCGGCCCCGGGTCGGTCGGGGTGCCGCGGAGGCCCGACTGCGGCTGCGGCTCGATGAGGTCGGGCCAGGCGCCGTCGGGGCGCGGGCGGCGGGGCAGGTCGAGGTCCGCGCGCGTGGGGGCGGGGTCCGGGGGCTCCGCGTCCCGGGTGCGGGCCGGGCCGACGCGTCGGCCGTGCGAGGAGACCAGCTTCGGGGCGCGGCGGCGCGGCAAGGGCACGGCCGCACCGGGCGGGCGCTCGTCGTCCAGGACGTCGTCGGCGCCGGGGGCGTCGAGGCGGGGCGTCGCGGGGGCGCGGGCGGCTTCGCCGGGGCCCGGCTCTCGCTCGTCCCGCGCCTGCTGGTGCTGTTCCCCGGGGTTCGTGGCGGTGCGGCGGCGCGGGCGGAAGAGGCCGCCGCGCTCGCTCTCGCTGTCCTCCAGGTCCGCGAGGGCGCCCGGGAAGCCGTCGAGGCTCGCCATGCCGACCGGTGCCTCCAGCTCGACCGGACCGTCCAGAACGGAGGCGGGCAGTCCGGGCAGCTCCGCGGGGACCCGGGCGAGGGGCGTCGAGCGGTCGCGCGTGGGGTCGCCGCCGCTCAGGGACTTCGCGGGCTGCGGCCGGTCGAGGCGGAAGCCGACGCCATCGGTGTCGGGCACGTCGTCGGTGAGCAGCGACTCCGGGACGAAGACGACGGCGGTGGTGCCTCCGTAGGGAGAGGGTTGCAGGGAGACGCGGACACGCTGGCGCTGGGCGAGACGGCTGACTACGAAGAGGCCGAGTCGGTCAGTGTCGGACAGTTCGAACTCGGGGGTCTCCGCGAGGCGGAGGTTGGCGTCCAGGAGTGCTTCGGAGGCCATGCCGAGGCCCCGGTCGTGGATCTCCAGGGTGAACCCGTTGGCGACGTGCTCCCCCAGGACCTGCACCGCGGTGTGCGGGGGCGAGAACACCGTGGCGTTCTCCAGGAGTTCCGCAAGGAGGTGGGTGAGGTCGGCGACCGCGGGGCCGGTGACGGCGATGCGGGGCAGGCGGCGCACTTCGATGCGCTCGTAGTCCTCCACCTCGGCGACGGCCGCGCGGACGACGTCCATGAGCTGGACGGGCTTGCGCCACTGCCGGGAGGGTGCGGCGCCGGAGAGGATCACGAGGCCTTCGGCGTGCCGTCGCATGCGGGTGGTCAGGTGGTCGAGGCGGAACAGGTCGGCCAGCTCGTCGGTGTCCTCCGTCCTGCGCTCCATGGCGTCCAGGAGGGTGAGCTGCTTGTGCAGCAAGACCTGGCTGCGGCGGGCGAGGTTCACGAACACCTCGGAGACGCCGCGGCGCAGGTCGGCCTGTTTCACGGTGGCCTCGACGGCGGCGCGCTGCAGGGTGTTCAGGGCCTGTCCGACCTGGCCGATCTCGTCCTTCTCGTACGACAGGCGGGGCGCCTCGGTCTCGACGTCGACCTGTTCGCCCGCCGCGAGGCGCCGCAGCAGGCCGGGCAGGCGCACGCCGGACGCCTCGTGGGCGTCCAGACGCAGTCGGCGCAGGTCGCGGATGAGGGCGCGGCCGATGCGTACGGACAGGACGATGGAGACGACCACGGCGACCAGGCCGACGACACCGGCGATGGCCAACTGCACGATCACGTTGACGGCTTCGGGGCGGGCCCGGTCGCGCAGGCGGTCGATGGCGGCGTCGTTCCGCTCGGCGAGGCCGAGGAGGACCTTGCCCGCCTCCTGGTTCCAGACCGACGAGGTGACCGCGCGCGGGGTGCCGGGTGCGGAGCGGGCCAGGTTCTTCTCGGCCTCGCGCAGCCGTGTCGTCTCGGCGCCGTTCCAGTAGCGCTCGTAGCGTTCGCGCTCGGCGTCGGGGAGTTGGGCGAGGCTGGTGTCGAGGAGCAGGGAGCGCTGCGCCATCAGGTCCGTGACCTGGCGGATGTCGCTCCTCGTGACGGTGCCCACGACCAGCGAGGAGGCGATCAACGCGTCCTCGCGGGAGAGGAGTTCACGGGCCTGGTCGACTCCGACGAGCGCGCGGCTCTGCGCGGTGATGCTTACGTCGTCCAGGGCGTTGAGCGTGGTGAGGAAGCCGTAGCAGGGGTCGGTCAGGCGCGTGTACATCACCAGCGCCTTGTCGCGGCTGATGGTGCCTTCCTCCACCGTGCGGCGCAGGGCGTCGATGCCGCCGAAGGCGTCGAGGACGGCGGTCAGGCGTTCCTCGGACCTGCCGTCGAGCACGTCACGGGAGTCGGAGTCGTGGGCGGCCGAGGTGACCTTGGCGATGAGTTCGTCGGTGGCGTCGCGGCTGCTGCGCAGGGCGGCGAGCGCGTCCGAAGCGCGCGGGTCCGCGAGGTAGACGAGGGTCTGGCGGCGCTCCTCCTGGACGACCTGGACGGTGTCCTGGATGGGTTTGGCCAAGTCGTCGATGATGTACGCGGTATCGATCAGCTTGTTGGCCTCACGCCCGGTGACGAAGGTGGCAAATCCCCAGATCGCCGTCAGGGACACGAGCGGCACGAGCAGCAATGCCACGATCTTCCGGCGGATCGACTTCCCGCGAAAGCGCATGGCCTCCCCCAGATCGGGCCCCTTGCAGCCGCGCGAAAGACCCAGGGGCACGCATGTGCGTCAACAAACGGCGCGAGCCTACTACTGACGCACGGGCAACTCGAAGGCACATCCGGACGCTTTTCAGCCGTGACGCGAAAGGGGCGTCAGCAGTTGTCCACCCATTGCGGGAGATTGCCTCCCCCATGAACCGCAGGCCGGGCGGCCTCATCACCCTTGCGACCAAGGCCAGTTGGCCTGATCTATGCGCCGAACGGAACCGATCACCCCATTCAGCGACTCTCGTACGGCGCGGGAATCTTTGGCGGCGCTCGTTCGTCGATCAGTACGAGAGGTGAGCGCGGGGCCGCACGGACGGATGGGGGCGTGAGGGCGGAGCGCGCGAGGGTGAGCGGCGAGGGAGGCCGATGCACGCCGATGTACGCCGAGGCACGTTGCGTAAAACAGCGTAAAACGGGCAGCAAGCAGAGAGTCAGGCGGATGACTCTCGGCGGCCGTGTCACACCGTGCCGCACACCGCGCGTCGTACGGCGCGGGGCGCACGAAGAGCGCAGTGCGGGGCGCGCTGCGACGCGGCGCAAGACAGCGGGGGGAGTGACGAGTTGATGGGAACGACGGAGCGCCGCCGGACGCCTGGGCGGCGCACGAGTGGTGAAGCGGCGCGTGCTGACGTGGAGTTGGGGGCGCGGACGGAAACGGAGCGGGCGGGGCAGGCCGGGTTCACCCGAGCCGGGGCGCGGGACGCGGCTGCTCGGGACGGCGGGGCGGCCGCGTCCGGGGCTCCTCATGAGGCGGAGCCGCGTGCCGAGGCCGGGCGGGGCGGGCCGCCGGGCGGGTTCGCCGCGCTCGAGCACGGCGTGCCCGCGTCGCGGCGGCGGCCGCTGTGGGTCGAGGAGCCCGCACGCCGCCCCCGGCTTCCGGACTCGGTGCGCACGGCCGCCGTGCGGGCCGTGCTCATCGTGGCGTTGACACTGATCCAGGCGATGACCGCGTTCTTCTGCGCGATGGCCGAGTCGTGGCTGGCCTTTCCCATGATCCTCAGCAGTGTGGCCGGCACCGTCGTGGCCACGTGGGGCGTGCTCGACGTCTGGGTCACCCGGCAGGTGTGGAACCAGCGCGACGGCGTGGTGTCGGCACCCAGCAGCACGGCCCGCCGCCTCCGGCGCGAGCGGCGCCGGGCCCGTCGCGCGGCCCGAGCGGCCGCCCGGGCCAAGGAGGACATACGCGGGCGGGGCGCGGCCCGGCAGCTGTCCCACTCCTGAGCCCTGCCGATGCCGTCTCACACGGCGGCCGCGTCCCGCGCCAGCAGTCCTCGCCGTGCCCGTGTGAAGGCACGGGTCCGGTTCACCCCCAGCACGGCCGTCGGGCGGCCCTCATGCTCATAGACCGCGAGGAAGCCCTCGTCATCGGGACCGGTGCCGCCCTCCATGAGGCGGACGGTGGCTCCGGGCGGGCGGTGGCCCGCGAACTGAAGGCGCGATCCGTACTGATCGGACCAGAAGTACGGCACTCCGCCGACGGCCTCCACCGTGCGTCCGGCGAGGAGGTTCCGTATCGCCGTGCGGGGTTGCTCGGTGGCGCTCGTCCAGTGCTCCGCGCGGGTACCGGCGACGCGGGCCACGTCTCCCACGGCGACCACCTGCGGCAGCGCAGTGACGCAGCCGCCGTCGCAGGCGACGCCGTCGGGTCGCGGCCCGTCGCCCGGGTGGAGCGATGTCCCGGCGAGCCAGGCGGTGTTGGGGCGGGCACCGATGCCGACCACGACCACGTCGGCGGGCAGGAGGCGGCCGTCGGACAGCTCCACGGCGGCGACGGCTGCCCGGGGGGCGGATCTGGAGCCGGTCCTGGAGCCGGATCTGAAGCCGCCGGGCCCGGTGGCGGCGCCGGAGCTTCCGCCGCCAGGGCTGGTCACGGCGGCCGGGCCCTTGGTGGGCCGCGCCGGGTGCAGCCGCGCTACTCCTGTGCCGGTGAGGAGCCGTGCACCACCGCGCCGGTGCAGATCGGCGCAGAACGCCGCCATGTCCGGGCCGAGTTGGGGGATGAGGGGCAGGGGCGCCGCCTCGACGACGGTCACGTCATGGCCGAGCGTCACGCACGACGACGCCGTCTCGGCCCCGATGAAGCCGCCGCCGATCACCACGACCTGGTGCGGGCCGCCGGTCAGGGCGGCGCGCAGCGCGCGGGCGTCGTCGAGGGTGCGCAGGGTGTGCACGCCCCTGAGGGGCGGACCGGGCAGGTGGCGGGCCGTGGCGCCGGTCGCGATGACCACACCGTCGCCGACCACCGCGTGGCCGTCGGCGAGCAGGACCGCGCGGCCGCCCGGGTCGAGGCCGGTGGCGGGGGTGCCGAGGAGCCACTCGGCGTCCAGCTCCGCCAGTTCGTCGTCGTCGGCCAGGGCGAGGTGGGTCGCATCGCTCTGGCCACCGGTGGTGCCGGGCTCCGTGCCCGGGGGCGGAGCGGTGAGGAACTCCTTGGACAGGGGCGGGCGGTCGTACGGTGCGTGCGGTTCGGCTCCGACGACCACGAGGCGGCCGTCGAAGCCCTGGGCGCGCAGCGCGCGGACGGCGTGGAGTCCCGCGAGCGAGGCGCCCACCACGGTGACGGTCCGCATCACGCGGCGGAGCCCTCGCCCGCCATCGGGCTCGCCTCGGCCGGGACCGGGGGCGAGCCGGTGACGTGGGCATGGGTGTGGACGGGGGCATGAGTGTGGGCGAGGGCGGGGGCGTGTACGTGGATCACGCCGTCGACCACGCTGACGCGGTGCGTGCGTACGGGGCGGCGCGCGGGCAGGCACGTCGGCTCCCCCGTCCTGAGGTCGAACGAGGCGGCGTGCAGGGGACATTCGATGAGGCAGCCCTCCAGCCAGCCGTCCGCGAGGGAGGCGTCCTGGTGACTGCAGGTGTCGTCGATGGCGTACAGCCCGCCGTCCGCGTGGAACACCGCGATGGGCGGGGTCGTGTCGAGGCGGACGGACTCGCCCGCGGGGAGGTCGTCGAGGCGGCAGACGGGAATCATGATGCGTCCCTCTGGATCTCTCGGTCTGGATCTCTCGGTCGGACGGTGTCTCGGCGCTGGGAGCTCGGATGTGCGGGTGGGGCGGGCTGCGGGTGGGGCGGGCTGTGCGGGCGTGCGGCTGTGCGGCTGCGCGGTCGCGAGGGCCGCGCGGTCGCGACGGCTGCACGGTCAGGAAGGCGGCGCGGTCGCGAAGGCTCGGCTCACGCGGCCCCGGGGGGACTGGCTTCGGTTCCGGCCCGGAGCCGGGACCTCGGCTCGCGTCCGAGGCCGTTTCAGCCTGGGACCGTTCGGTAACATGAAGTTTCATATGGCGCACCGGAGAGTGCTCTGCGCAACAGAATCCGGGGGGAGGCCCACGCCGTCAAGGGCCTCCCCGACACGCGGCACCAACCGGCCGCCCAAGGGTGAGAGTTGAGATATGACGCGCACGCCGAAAAGCCCTGACCAGACCGAGGAGCGGCGCAAGTCCCGGCCCGCCGCGGGCTCGGTGCAGTCCGTGGACCGAGCCGTGAGCGTCCTGGAGATCCTCGCGCGGCACGGCGAGGCCGGGGTCACCGACATCGCCGACGAGCTGGGCGTACACAAGTCGACGGCGTTCCGGCTGCTCGGCGTCCTGGAGAACCGCGGCCTGGTGGGCCAGGCCAAGGACCGCGGCAAGTACTTCCTCGGCGCGGGCGTGCTGCGCCTCGCGGGCGCGGCGGCCGTGCGCATGGACATCTCCCAGGAGGGCGGCGCCGTCTGCCGCGAACTCGCCGACGAACTGGGCGAGACGGTCAACATCGCGGTCCTGGACGACGACGCCGCGGTCAACATCACGCAGGCGCGCGGCCCCGCGTCCGTGACGGCCCAGAACTGGCTCGGCAGGCGCACCCCGCTGCACGCCACGTCCAGCGGGAAGGTGCTGCTCGCGCACCTGCCGACGACGCTGCGCGAGGGCCTGATCGCCCGTACGCTGCCCCGGCTCACCGAGCACACGGTGACGGGCACGGCGGCGCTGCGCGGCGAGCTGGAGACCGTCGTCGAGCAGGGCTTCGCGAGCGCCATGGAGGAGCTCGAGGTGGGCCTCGCGGCCGTGGCGGCCCCGGTCCGCGGGCACGACGGCAAGGTCATCGGGGCACTCAGCGCGTCCGGTCCTGTGTACCGGCTGACCGAGGACCGGCTCACCGAGCTGGCCAAGCGCACGGTCACGGCGGCCATGGAGCTCTCCCGCCGCATGGGGTACGGCCTCTGAGGGCACCCCCCACCGCCTGCCGCCTGCCGCCTGCCGCCCACCGCCTGCCGCGCGCCGGGAAGCGTCGGGAAAGTCAGGGAACGCCAGCGAACGCCCGGCCATCGCGCCGCGCCGGACCATCCCGCCGCAGCTCGCCGCGCCGCACCCTTGACGGCTCCTTGATGCCGCTCGCACGATGTCCCTGGATGTCTCCGGATGTCTCTGATGACGCAACTGATCGTGGAGTACGCAACAAGAGCCCGCGTTGCGCGCCATCGCGCACCGTTCCGCAGAGGAGCCTGGCCGTGCCACACGAGGTCCGTGGCGTCGTCGCCACGAAGAAGGGCGCACCCGTCGAGGTGCAGACGATCGTCGTCCCGGATCCCGGACCGGGAGAGGTACTGGTGTCCGTGCAGGCCTGCGGCGTCTGCCACACGGATCTGCACTACCGGGAGGGCGCGGTCGGCGACGGCTTCCCCTACCTGCTCGGGCACGAGGCCGCCGGAACCGTCGAGGCGGTCGGCGAAGGCGCCCACGACCTGCGGCCGGGCGACTACGTGGTCATCGCCTGGCGCGCCCCCTGCGGCTGCTGCCGCTCCTGTCTGCGCGGCCGCCCCTGGTACTGCTTCGACTCCCGCAACGCCGCCCAGCCCATGACGCTCCTGGACGGCACCCCGCTGACCGCCGCGCTCGGCATCGGTGCCTTCGCGCAGAAGACGCTGGTGGCGGCGGGCCAGGCCGTGAAGGTCGACCCCGCGGCACGCCCGGAGGCGGCGGGCCTCATCGGCTGCGGTGTGATGGCCGGGTACGGCGCCGCCGTGCACACCGGCGGCGTGCGCCGCGGCGACACCGTAGCCGTGATCGGCTGCGGCGGCGTGGGCTGCGCCGCCGTCGCCGGGGCCGCACTCGCCGGGGCCCGGCGCGTCATCGCCATCGACGTCGACGACGCGAAGCTCGACGGCGCGACGCGGTTCGGGGCGACGCACACCGTCAACTCCCGGGGCACGGACGCGGTCGAGGCCGTGCGCGGACTCACCGGGGGCTTCGGCGTCGACGTCGCCATCGACGCGGTCGGCACCCCGGAGACGTACCTCCAGGCCTTCCACATGCGCGACCACGCGGGCGTCCTCGTCCAGGTGGGCGTGCCCGACCCGGCGATGACCGTCGAACTGCCGCTGATCGAGCTGTTCTCGCGCGGCGGCGCGCTCAAGTCCTCCTGGTACGGCGACTGCCTGCCGACCAGGGACTTCCCCATCCTCGTCGACGAGTACGTGCGGCGCAGGCTCGACCTCGGCGCCTTCGTGAGTGAGCGGATCGCGCTGCACGAGGTCGAGGAGGCGTTCGCCCGGATGCGGGGCGGCAAGGTGCTGCGGTCGGTGGTGGTCCTGTGACCGCCGTGCCCGGTGCGCCCGGTGCGTCCCACGGTCCGCTGGCCGCCGCGTCCGGTGCGCCCCGTGGTCCGCGCGTCGTCGTCATCGGCGCCGGGATCGTCGGCTGCTCGCTGGCCGACGAGCTGACCGCCCGGGGCTGGAGCAACGTGACCGTCCTCGAACAGGGCCCGCTGCCCGCGCCCGGCGGCTCCACCTCGCACGCGCCGGGCCTTGTCTTCCAGACCAGCCCGTCCCGGACGCTCAGCCGGTTCGCCGCGTACACCGTGCGGAAGTTCGGCTCCCTGACCGTGGACGGCCTTTCGTGCTTCCATCCGGTCGGCGGTCTGGAGCTCGCCACCACCCCGGAGCGCTGGGCCGATCTGCGCCGCAAGGCGGGCCTCGCGGCGTCCTGGGGCATCCGCGCGGAGGTCGTCGGCCCCGAGCGCTGCGCGGAGCTGTGGCCGCTCCTCGACACCGGCCAGGTCCTCGGCGGTCTGCACACCCCCGACGACGGCATCGCGCGCGCCGTCCTCGCCTGCCGCGCCCAGATCGAGCGGGCCGCGGCCCGCGGCGCCCGCTTCCTCGACCGGCACACGGTCACCGGCGTCGAACGCGCCGAAGGCCGCGTCAGCGCGGTCGTCACGGACCGCGGCACGTTCCCCGCCGACCACGTCGTGTCGGCGGCGGGCCTCTGGGGCCCGGTGATCGGACGGATGGCGGGCGTCGACGTACCGCTGCAGCCGCTCGCCCACCAGTACGCGTGGACCCGGCCGCTGCCCGAACTCGCCGGCGTCAACGACCCCCGGACCGAGGCCTCCCGGCCGATCCTCCGGTTCCAGGACCGGGACCTGTACTTCCGCGAGCACACCGACCGCGTCGGCATCGGCTCGTACGCCCACCGCCCGCTGCCCGTCGACCCGTTCGCCGTGCCCTCGTACGACGACGCCGCCGCCGGTGGTGGCACCCCGGCGGCGGGGCCCGCGGTGCGCCCGATGCCGTCGGTGTACCCCTTCACCGAGGAGGACTTCGCACCGAGCTGGCAGGACTGCCGCGCGCTGCTGCCCGCGCTGAAGGAGTCGGCGGTCGAGGGCGGCTTCAACGGCGTGTTCTCCTTCACTCCCGACGGCATGCCCCTGCTCGGCGAGTCCCCGGCACTGCGCGGCTTCTGGCTCGCCGAGGCCGTGTGGGTCACACACTCCGCGGGCGTCGCCAAGGCCGTCGCCGAGTGGATGGTCGACGGCAGGCCCGCGACCGACGTCCACGACTGCGACCTGACGCGCTTCGAGGGCGCGCAGCGCTCCCCCGCGTACGTGGCGCGGCGCGGCGCCCGGCAGTTCGTCGAGGTGTACGACGTGATCCACCCGGCGCAGCCCCTCGACCAGCCGCGCCCCCTGCGCGTCAGCCCCTTCTACCCCCGGCAGCTGGAGCTCGGCGCCCACTTCCTGGAGGGCGGCGGCTGGGAGCGCCCGCACTGGTACGAGGCGAACGCGCCGCTCGCCGAGCGCCTGGAGGTGCCCGCGCGGGACGCCTGGTCCGCCCGCCACTGGTCCCCGATCGCCGCGGCCGAGGCGCGGGCGACGCGCGAGCGGGTCGCCCTGTACGACATGACGCCGCTGCGCCGTCTGGAGGTCACAGGACCCGGCGCCCTGGCCTTCCTTCAGCGCATGACCACCAACAACCTTCGCAAGAAGCCCGGTTCCGTCACCTACGCCCTCCTTCTCGACGAGGCGGGCGGCATCCGCTCCGACCTGACCGTGGCACGGCTCGCCCCCGACCGCTTCCAGGTCGGCGCCAACTCCCCCGCCGATCTCCACTGGCTACAGTGGCACGCCCCGGACGACGTCCACATCAGGGAGATCACCCAGGGGACGTGCTGCGTCGGCGTGTGGGGGCCGCTGGCCCGCGCGCTCGTCCAGCCGCTGACGCGCGAGGACTTCTCGCACGAGGCGTTCGGCTACTTCAAGGCGCGCGAGACCTACGTCGGCCCCGTGCCGGTGACGGCGCTGCGCCTCTCTTACGTCGGCGAGCTCGGCTGGGAGCTGTACACCAGCGCCGACCTCGGCCTCCATCTGTGGGACACGCTGTGGGAGGCCGGGCGCGAGCTCGGCGTGGTCGCGGCCGGGCGCTCCGCGTTCACGAGCCTGCGCCTGGAGAAGGGGTACCGCGCCTGGGGCCAGGACATGACAGCCGAGCACGATCCGTACGAGGCGGGCCTCGGCTTCGCCGTCCGCATGGACAAAGGCGACTTCGTCGGCCGCGCGGCGCTCCAGGGCCGCGGGCCCCTCACCCGCAGGCTCACCCCGCTGCTCCTGGACGATCCGGCCGCCGTGGTCCTCGGCGATGAGCCGGTGTACGTCGAAGGGGCGCGCGCGGGGTACGTCACCAGTGCCTCGTACGGCTACACGCTGGGCCGCTGCGTCGCGTACGCCTGGCTGCCGCCGCTGCCCGCGGGCACCGCCGCGCACCTCGCGTACTTCGGTGAGCGGGTGCCCGCGACGGTCGCCGACGAGCCGCTGTTCGACCCCCGGATGACCCGTATCAGACGCTAGCCGAACCACCGGGCACACCGTGCTCCCGGTGTCCCGCCACTCTCCCTGGAGGCTTCGTGTCCCGCACCACCCCCACGTACGACGTGATCGTGCTCGGCCTGGGCGGCATGGGCAGCGCCGCCGCCCACCACCTGTCCGCGCGCGGGGCCCGCGTCCTCGGCCTGGAGCGGTTCGGACCCGTGCACCGGCGCGGCTCCAGCCACGGCGGCTCCCGGGTCACGCGCCAGTCCTACTTCGAGGACCCCGCGTACGTACCGCTGCTGTTGCGCGCGTACGAGCTGTACGAGCGGTTGGAGCGGGACACCGGCCGCGACATCGCCACGCTGTGCGGCGGCATCATGCTGGGCCTGCCGGAGGGGCGGGTGGTCGCCGGGGCGCGGCTGTCCGCCGAGACCTGGGGGCTGCCGCACGAGATGCTGGACGCCCGCGAGATCCGCCGCCGCTTCCCGACGCTGACGCCGCGCTCCGAAGAGGTCGGTCTCTACGAGGAGCGGGCCGGTCTGGTCCGGCCGGAGAACACCGTCACCGCCCATCTCCAGCTCGCCACCCGCCAAGGCGCCGAACTGCGCTTCCAGGAGCCCGTCATCCGGTGGGAGCCGTACGGGGGCGGCGTGCGCGTGCACACGCCCGAGGACACCTACACCGCGGGCCAGCTGGTGATCTGTCCGGGGGCGTGGGCGCCCGAGCTGCTCGCGGACCTCGGGGTGCCGTTCACGATCGAGCGGCAGATCATGCACTGGTTCCAGCCGACCGGCGGCGTGGGCCCGTTCCTGCCGGAGCACCATCCGATCTACGTGTGGGAGGACGCGCGGGGCGTCCAGGTGTACGGCTTCCCCGCGATCGACGGCCCCGACCTCGGCGCGAAGGTCGCCTTCTTCCGCAAGGGCACCGTCTGCACCCCCGACACCATCGACCGCACCGTGCACCCGCACGAGGTCGCCGCGATGGCCGACCACATGGCACCGCGGATACCGCTCCTTCCGGGACGGCCGCTCAAGGCCGTGACCTGCATGTACACCACGACACCCGATGAGCACTTCGTGATCACGCGCCATCCCGCGCACCCGGAGTCGGTGACGGTCGCGTGCGGGTTCTCCGGGCACGGCTTCAAGTTCGTGCCGGTCGTCGGCGAGATCGTCGCCGACCTCGCCCTCGACGGCACCACCGCGCACCCCATCGAGCTCTTCGACCCGCGCCGGATCACCGGACCGGCCGCCCCCGCGCCCGCCGCCGCGCCCGTTTGAGGAGGACCGACGTGACGACTCAGGTGACCGCGAGCCTCATCGCGACGCTGCCCGGCCGTGCGTACACCGACCCCGAGGTGTTCCGGCGCGAGCAGGAGCACGTCTTCGAAGCGCTGTGGGTGTGCGCGGTGCGCGCGGGCGACCTCGCCCGCCCCGGCGCGTACCGCACCGTCCAGATCGGCCGTGAGAGCGTCCTGGTCACCCGGGGCCGCGACGGCGGCCTGCGCGCCTTCCTGAACGTGTGCCGCCACCGGGGCGCGCGGCTGTGCGCGGACGCCGAGGGCGAGGTCCGGCGCGCCCTCCAATGCCCGTACCACGCCTGGACGTACGGCCTGGACGGCCAGCTCGTCGCCGCGCCGAACCTCAGCAGGATGCCCGACGTCGACCGGTCCGCCTACGGCCTGGTCGCGGTGGCGCTGCGGGAGTGGCTCGGGTACGCGTGGGTGTGCCTGGCCGACGAGCCGCCGCCGTTCGAGGAGACGGTGGTCGCCGAGGCCACCGAGCGGCTCGGCGACGCTGCGGCCGTCGAGCGCTACCGGCCCCAGGACCTGGCGCTCGGCCACCGCGTCCGCTACGACGTGCGCGCCAACTGGAAGCTGATCGTCGAGAACTTCATGGAGTGCTACCACTGCGCGACCATCCACCCCGAACTGACCGACGTCCTGCCGGAGTTCACGGACGGCTTCGCCGCGCAGTACTACGTCGGGCACGGGGCCGCGTTCGGCGACGGGGTGCGCGGCTTCACCGTCGACGGCAGCGAGGGCTTCGGCCGCCTTCCGGACGTCGCCGACGCGCAGGACCGCCGCTACTACGCGATCACGGTCAAGCCGTCGGTGTTCGTGAACCTCGTACCGGACCATGTGATCCTGCACCGCGTGTTCCCGCTGGCCGTGGACCGCACGGTCGTCGAGTGCGACTGGCTGTACGCGCCCGGCGTGGTGGCCTCCGGGGCCGATCTGTCGAAGTCGGTGGAGCTGTTCCACCGGGTCAACGAGCAGGACTTCGCGGCGTGCGAGCGCACCCAGCCCGCCATGGACTCGCGCGCCTACCGGCACGGCGGGGTGCTCGTGCCGACCGAGCACCACATCGGGGGCTTCCACGCGTGGGTGACGCGGCGGGTGGGCGCCTGACCCCGGTTCCCCGCCCCCCCCCCGATGAGCGGCGGTCGACGGTCGGGCGCCCCGGGCCTCAGGCCGTCGCGGGCCGCTTGAACATGCGCGTCGCCGTGATCTCCCCGTGCACCGTCTCCTCGGCCGGGGCCTGCTGCTCCTGCGGCAGGCCGGGCCGCAGGTGCTCCTCGACGCTGATGTACTTCAGACCCGCCCGCAGGTCCGCGTCGTTGCGCAACCGGATGACCAGGGGGAACTCGGCGAGCGCGGTCGTGTCGAACAGGCCGGTGGTGTAGAGCAGCTGGACGCCGAGGGCGTCGGACACCGCGCGCTGCAGCTCCAGGAGGTAGGTGGCGTTGGCGCGGCCGATGGGGTTGTCCAGGAACAGCGTGCCCGCGTGCCGGTGCTTGTCGCGGCCCCGGTCGTTGGACCGCAGCGCGGCCATCGTGCAGTACAGGGCGATGGCGGCGGTCAGCAGCTGGCCGCCGGAGAACACGTCGCCCATCTGGCCGACGGGGACGCGCTCGGCGCGCAGCACGGCGTCCGGCTTGAGGATCTCCACGGCGATGCCGCGCGGCTCCAGGGCCGCCTGAACGCCCCTGAGCAGCAGGGACATTCCGTCCCTTCGCAGGTCGGAGTTCTTCCTCACGGCCGCGCGGGTGGCGTCGTCGATGACCACGCCGAGGCGCTCCACGAGGGTGGCCTGGTCGGGCTCCTCGAAGCGGATGCGCAGGAATTCCTGGCCCGACCACTCACCGAGGCCCTCGGGGAGCCGGGACAGGCGCTGGGCGGACCGCAGGGTCGCCAGGGCCGACTCGACGAGGCCGCGCAGCCGGTCGACGATGCTGTCGCGGTTGCGTTCCAGCTGCTCCAGCTCGTCGGTGAGGACGCGCAGGCGGGGCGCGAAGGCGTCGGCCCACTTCTTGGCGTGCTCGGGCAGGGCGGCGGCGGGCAGCTCGCGGATCTGCTGGCGCGCGGGGGTGCGCACCTGCTCGTAGCGGGTGGAGTTGGCGTGCCGGACGAGGACGTCGCCGGCCTCGCGCACGGACGTCTCGGCGGCCGACAGGTCGGCGGCGCAGCCGCGCAGCGAGCGGCGGGCCTCGGCGGCGGCCTGCCTGGCCTCCTCCAGGGTGCCCGGGTGGGGCTCGGGCCGCTCGTCGTCCTCCGGTTCGTGGTGCTCGCGCAGCAGGTCGCGCAGGAGGGCCGCCGTCTCGTCGAAGCCGCCCGCCGCGTCCTCGGTGGCGCGGTGGGTGCGCAGGAGCACGGCGTGCGCCTCCTTCGCCCGGGTCAGCGCCTCCGTGTGGGCGGCCAGTTCGCCCGTGGCCGTGCGCAGCAGCGCCTGGGCGTGCTCGGCGTCGGCGGGGACCAGGTCCGCGGGCAGTTCGGTGTGCGCTTCGCCGTCCTCGGGCGCGTGCCGCTCGGCCTCGCCGCGCAGGCGGCCGAGCTGCTCGCTGGCGGTGGACGCGCGGGACTCGATCAGCTGGACCTGTGCCTCGGCGCGCGCGGCGGCGGCCTGCCGGGAGGGGCCGTCCGCGCCGTCGGTGCCCTCCAGGAGCTGGGCGGCGCGGGTGCGGACCTTGTTGCTGAGGCGGTCGAGCTCGGCGAGCGCGGCGGACTCGTCGCTCTCGGCGCGGGCCTGCTCGGCGCGCAGGTCGGCGCCGACGCCGACCTTCTCGTACAGCTGCGAGGCCGCGCGGTAGGCCTCGCGCAGCGCGGGCAGCGCGGTCTTGGGCGCCTCGTCGTCCAGGGCGACGTCTTCGGGGGCGCCCGCGATCTCGGCGCGCTCGGCGCGCAGCGCGCGGGCGGTGCGGCGGGCGTCGTCGGCGGCGCGCTGGGCGGCGCGGCGGTCCTCGTCGGCGGCGCGGGCGCGGTCCAGGCAGGTCTGGGCGCGGGCCTCGGACTCGACGGCGTCGTCGGCCAGCTCGCGCAGCTTGGTCTGCCATCCGGCGCGCTCGCGCAGGCGGAACGCGAGCCCGGCGAGGGCGTCGGCGGCGCGGCGGGCGCGCTGGGCGGCGTCCTGCCGCTCGTCGCGCACGCGGGCGGCGTCACCCGCCGCCTCGTCGGCCTCGGCGCGCACGGTGCGGGCCTCGGCCAGCTCGGCCTCGGTCTCCTCGGCGAAGGCGCGGGCCCCGCTCGCCGCGGCGGCGAGCTCCGCCAGGCGTCCGGCCGGGCAGCCGGAGCGCCAGGACGTGAGCCGGGCGGCCAGCTCCCGGTCCTTGGCGAGGCGCTGGGCGAGCGCGCGGATCTCGTCGTCGCGCCGGGTGGCGCGGGCGCGCAGGGCCTGCCGCTCCTCGTCGGCGGCGAGCTCGTCGTGCATGGCGGGGTTCGGCGGTACGAGGAACACGTCGCCGTCGGCCCCGGCGTCGGCCGCCGGGGCCGGGGCGAGGAGGGCGGCGGCCGTGCCGACGGCGACCGTGGAGCGCGGCAGGAGCGCGGCCCCGGCGAGGGCCTCGCGGGCCCGCGCGTGGGTGTCGGGGTCGGTGATGACGACGCCGTCGACCAGCTCGGGCCGGGCGGCGAGCACGCGCGCGTGGTCGACGGGGTCGACGGCCTGCGCGAGGTAGCGCCAGCCGGGCAGGGCCGGGATGCCGTGCTCGCCGAGGAACTCGACGGTGGCGAGGACGTCGGGGCCGGGTGGCAGCAGCCCGCCGTCGCCGAGGGCGCCGAGGATGCGGGCGTCGTCCGCGGCGGCGGTGCGCAGCTCGAACAGCTGGCGCTCGGCGGCGGCCACGCCGTCGTCCAGGAGGCCGCGGAGGTCGTCGGCGGCGCGGTCGAGGTCCTCGGCGGTGAGCGCGGGGGCGGTGGTCGCGTCCGTGTCGGTGGCGTCCGGTCGTCCTTCGCCCTCGGTGGCGTCGGCTCCGGCGTGGCGCGGCCGCGGCAGCCCGCCGGGCGTGCCCGGCGCTCCCGGGAGGCCGAGGAGTTCGGCGAGGCGCTCGTCCTGGGCGAGGGACGCGGCGGTGCGGTGCTCCGCCTCGTGGGCCTGCTCGGCGGCGGTCGCGGCGTCCGCGGCGCGGGCCGCGGTCAGCTCGGCGCGGGACTCCGCGGCGGCGGTCTCGCGGGCGCGCTCGGCGGCCGTGCGCGCGGCCTCGCGGGCCACGTCCCACGCGGCGACCGCGGTCTTCTCGGCGTCGCTGGCGGCGAGCGCGGCGCGGGCCGGGTCGGCGTCGGGCGCGCTGTCGTCGAGCCAGCCCGCGCGGACGGCCTCGGCGGTCTCCTGCTCGACCTCGGCGAGGCGCTGGCGCAGGTGTCCGGCCTCGCTGCGGGCCCGCTGGGCCTCGGTCGCGGCGGCGGTGGCGTCGCGGTGGGCGGCCTCACCGGTCTCCTGGAGCGTGGCGGAGCGCTCCTCTTCCTCGTTCGCGTGCGTCTCGGCGCCTTCGGCGGCGGTGTGCAGCGCTCGTACGAGATCGGCGGCGGCCGTGGCGCGGGCGGCGAGCGCGGGGGCCGCGTCCCGCTCGGCCTCGCGGATCGCGGCGGCCACGCGCGCGGAGCGGTCGGCGGCGGCGCGGTGGCGCAGGACGGCCTCGGCGGCCTGCCAGGCGGAGTGCAGGGTGCGGGCGTCGGCGAGCTCGCGGCGCTGGGCGGCCGCGGCCTTCTCGGCGACGGTGAGCGCCAGGGACGCGTGGCGGTAGGCCAGTTCGGCGGAGATCAGCGCGGAGCGCTCGCGGGCGAGCTCGGCCTCGGTGACTGTGTGGGCGGCGGCCGTGACCTGCTCGGCGAGGTCCGCGGCGCGGCCGCGCTCCTCGACGGCGCGGGCCGAGAGCCGCCGGGCCAGGGTGCGGGTGCGCCGCTCGGCGCCCGCGTGCACGTCACGCGCGCGTGCCCGGGTCTCGGCGGCGTCGACGATGCGGCCGAGCAGGTCGACGGAGCCCGCGGTGAAATCCCGTTCGGCGATCAGCTCGGAGCGGCGGCCGAGCTTGTTGCCGAAGCCGTGGACGAGGTCGGCGAGGCCGTCCGTGTCGCGGGTGTCGGTGACGGCGCGCAGCAGCAGGTCGGTGAAGTCGGAGTCCTTCTTGACCGCGAACAGGCCCGCGGCCTCGCCTTCGTCGGCGTTCATCTCGCGCTGGTAGCGGAAGAGTTCGGGGTCGAGGCCCAGGTCTCCGAGGTGTTCGTTCCAGCGGTCGTGGATCTCCTCCCAGTGCGCTTCGAGGTGCGGGTACGCCTTTCCGGCGTCCGTCAGGGCGTCGCGGAAGCCCTTCATGGTGCGGCGGCGGCCCTGCGCGCCGGAGGCGCCTTCCGCGGCGGGCCGCACGGCGGTGGCCTCGGCGACGGGCAGCGAGTCCAGGCTCAGGCCGGGGCCCGGCCGGAAGGAGTACCAGGCCTCGGCGAACTTCCGCGGGTCGTTGGAGACCTGCCGTCCGCGCCACTCGCTGACCTTGCCGACGACGACGCACTCGCCGGTGAGCGTGTGCTGCCACTCCAGGGCGACGTGGCCGCAGTCGTCGGCGAGGAGGAACTTGCGGAGCACGCCGGAGCTGGCGCCGCCCAGGGTGTTGCGGTGGCCCGGCAGCATCACCGAGAAGATCAGCTTGAGCAGGACGGACTTGCCGCCGCCGTTCTCCAGGAAGAGCACTCCGGCGGGCGCGGGCCTGCGCGGCGGGCCGACGGGCTCCTCCTCGAAGAACTCCGCCTGCGCGGGCGCCGGGTCGGGCACCACGTCGCCGACGCCGCGCAGGTCGAGGACGGTGTCGGCGTAGCGGGCACCGGCAGGACCGATGGAGTAGAGGCGGACCCGGGACAGCTCGTACATGGCGGCGGACTCTCGTCGTAAGTCGGTGACTCGTGCGGAACGGCGGGGCGTCGGGCCCCGGCGGGGGGCGTCAGGAGTGGAACGGCAGGCCCGCGTCGGCCGCCAGCTCCAGGTCGTCGGTGTCGTCGGGGGGCAGGAGCGTCGCGGAGCCGTCCGTGACGGGGACGACGCCGAGTTCCAGGA
Organism: Streptomyces sp. NPDC043996; assembly: GCF_056435225.1. Taxonomy (NCBI): domain Bacteria; kingdom Bacillati; phylum Actinomycetota; class Actinomycetes; order Kitasatosporales; family Streptomycetaceae; genus Streptomyces; species Streptomyces sp. NPDC043996. The sequence goes on from NZ_JBWKEY010000009.1 coordinate 38,020, forward strand.
GCTCGGCCATGGCGGCGGTGCCCGCCATGTCGCGCACCTGGAGCTGGTAGCGCGCGGTCGTGCGGTACGTCCCTCCGGAGTCGTCGCCGGTGCGCTGGAGGAAGCCGGATTCGGTGAGGAAGGCGGCGGCCTTGCCGACGATGCCGGTGGTGGAACCGGCGAGCCTGCGGGCGTCCTTGGTGGCTCCGGTGGCGCTGCGCCGGGCCCAGATCCGCCAGGCGGCTTCGAGGCCGGGGGCGTCCGTGGCGGGGTCGGTGTTCTCGCCCTGTTCCTCGGCGCGCTCCTCCAGGCGGCGGCAGGCCTGGCGGACGAAGGCATCGACGCCGTTGACCGTGACCCGGCCGATGTAGCCGTCGTCGGCGAGGTCCTCGGGGCGCGGGAAGGCCAGGGCGGCGACGGCGAGGTGGGCGAGGCCGTGCAGGAAGCGGTCGGTGGAGTCGGCGGCGGCGCGGCGCGCGTAGTCGCCCATGCGGACGGCGAAGACGGAGTCCTCGGCGGCGGTGACCGCCATCCCCGCGCGGGGGGACACCTCGAGGACGACGAGCCCGAGGCCGGTGGCGACCGCGTCGGCGAGGCGGGCGAAGGGCGGGTCCTCGCGGTAGCGGCGAAGGAGTTCGCCGTACTCCTGGTCGCGGGCGGGCTGGAGCTTGGTCTTGAGGCCGAACGCGACGAGGCGGGCGGCGTCGGCGGCGTCGGCCGGGGTGAGCGCGGCGGGGGCCTGCGGAGCCGCGGCGGAGTCCGGCTCGCCCCACGCGGCGTGCTCTGCGGGGTGGTCGGTCACGGCTGCGGCTCCTTGCGGTGGTGGGGGGTGCGTGCGGCGCCCGGGGTGGTGGCGCGGGCGGTGGTCATCAGGCGGCCTCCGTCCGGTCGGCGGCCATGCCCGCCGCGTCGAGCAGGGCCGTGCCGACGATGAGGTCGGCGCCGCCGAACTCCGGGTCGTCGAGTTCGGTGCCGTCGTCGACGGCGAAGAGCAGCTTCTCCTCGCCCTGGCGGTAGGCCGTGCCCACCGGCGGGCTGGCGGCGTGGACGGCGAGCAGGGCGACCAGATACGGCAGTTCGCCGTCGCGGGCGCGGGCGTCGGCGAGCAGCCCGGAGAGCCTGCGCGGCGCGTCCGGCGGCAGGGCGAGCAGCTCCATGGCGCTCGCCAGCTGCTCCTCGGTGAACCGGCTGTCGTCGGGGGTGGCGATGAGCTCGGGCTCGGGCATCTCGGCGCCCAGGTGCTCGCGCTCTATCGGCGGGGTCAGCAGTATCTCCACCAGGTCGCCGACGCGGACGGACACCGGGGTGCGCAGGCCGGTGCCGTGCGCGAAGAACGCGTCCGTGACCTGGGTGGCCCGCTCGGCGGGGAGCGGGAGCAGGGGGGCGAGGAGCTGGCCGTACAGGTCGAGCCCGGTGCGGGCGGTGGGGGTGGTGAAGGCCTGCCGGTCCTGCTCGGCGCGGAACAGGGGGCCCGCTTCGAGGAGGCGGGACTGGAGCTGGGTGTGGCGCCGGATGCAGTCCTTGACGATGTCGACGAGCTCGGCGGCGCGGCGCTTCTGCTCGGGGTCCTCGGACTCGTCGCGGGCCTTGCGGATGTTCGTCAGGATCGCGTTCTCGTGGCGGTAGCGGTCGGCCACGTGGTCGAGGGCTTCGGCGATCATGTCGGGGACGGCTTGCAGCCAGTCCACCGCGCGCACGTTGCGCCGGGTGGCGTCCAGGGCCTTGCGGAGCGTTTCCGAATACTGCACGGTGCGGTAGCGCGCCTGCTCGGCGGCGAGCTGGGCGTCGGCGAGGCGGCCGCGGCTGATGAGCACCTCCAGCTTCACCTCGGCGGCGATCTGGGCGCTGGTCACGTCCGTGTCGAGGGCGCCCACCAGGACGTTCACGGCCTCGTCGGTGGTGCGCAGATAGACCCCGCCGCCGTAGCCCGGCACCTCCTCGATGAGCTTGAAGTCGTAGTCCCGCCGGACGTACGTGCCGTCCTGGTCGAAGGTGCCGTAGACCGCGCGGAAGCCCCGGTCCACGCTGCCGACGTTGATCAGGTTCTCCAGGACCCAGCGGGCGACGCGCTCGTGCTCGGCGGCCGGGCGGCGCGGGGCCTGGGCGGCGATGCGGGGCAGCAGGCGGGCGACGATCTGCTCGTGGTCGGCGCCCGTGTCGAAGTCCATGTTCAGTGTGACCAGGTCGATGGCGGAGAGGGCCACCTCCGCCATCGCGTACACCGAGTACTCGCCCGCGAGGTTGGCCTTGCGGGCGTCCAGGTCGTGCAGCGGGGCCGTGCACGCGAGCGCGCGCAGGCGCCGCGCCAGGCCCTCGTCGGCGGCCGGGCCCGGCGCGGGCCGCGGCCCCGCGCTGAGCTGGGGCGGAGCGGTGTCCGTAACGGCAGGCGAAGTCACGGTGCACAGACTAGGTCCTCGGTCTGACAACGGTCGAAACGACGCAGATGCCCCCCGCCGGGCCGGGGGGCCGCGACCGGCGTCCGCGGCCCTCGGGAGCGCCCGGGACAGGCCCCAGCGGCAGCGCCCCGCCGCGTCTCACCGGGTGCCGAGGCCGCCCTCCGCCACCCGCCGCGCGTAGGTTTCGGCCAGACCGCGCCGCGAGTCGTCCAGGTACACGGCGAGCAGCCGCTCGGCCTCGGGCCCCTCGCCGGCCTCGAGTGCCTCGAGGAGCTGCTCGTTGCGGGCGAGGTAGGGCTCGTGCAGCCGGCGCGGGTCGTCCACCACGTGGAAGGCGAGCCGCAGTTCGGCGAAGACGCTGCGCATCAGCTCGTCGGTGCGGGCGCTCCCGGCGAGCGCGACCAGCTCCCGGTGGAAGTGGATGTTGGCCGTGGAGACGCCCTTCCAGTCCCGCGCGCGGGCGGCCTTCTTCCCTTCGGCGACCGCGGCGGCGAGCCGGTCCACGGCATACGGCGGGCTGCCGAGGCCGCGGACGACGGCGCACTCGACCAGGCACCGGACGCGGTAGATGTCCTCGACGTCGTCGACGGTCAGGACCCGCACGAAGACGCCGCGGTTGAGCTCGTGGACCAGCAGCCGTTCGTGGGTGAGCAGCCGGAAGGCCTCGCGCAGGGTGTTGCGGGAGACGCCGAGCGCGCCGCCGATGCTGTCCTCCGACAGGCGCGTCCCCGGTGGGAAGTACCCCTCCGCGATCCGGCTCCGCAGGATGTCCGCGACCCGCTCGGCGGTGCTGGTGCGGCCCAGCAGCGCCCGGTCGTCGGCGAGTCCGGTCAGTTCAGCCATGCTCCGCCATCCCCTCAGCCATGCCCGGATTCAACCGCAGGGACAAGAACGAAACAACATGGGTATTGAGGGATCGTTGAACAATCCTCTACGTTGTCCGGCAAGCGGCTCCCGCTCCCCGCACGGCGCCGCCATGCTCAGCCCCTCAGACGCGCCCTCCAGCACCGCCGACCCCTCTGCGAGGTGCCCATGAGCTCGACCCCACCACCCACGCCGATATCGCTGGACGACAAGGGGGGCGACGACACCCGACTCCCGGACGACAGCGGCGCGTTCGGCTGGCTGCGCGCGCTCGGCCCGCGCGGCCGCCGCGCCTTCACCGGCGCCTTCGGCGGCTACGCGCTCGACTCCTACGACTACTTCACGCTGCCGCTGACCATGGTCGCCCTCAAGGCGTACTTCGACCTGGACAGCGGCCAGACCGGACTGCTCACGACCGTCACGCTGGTCGTCTCCGCCGTGGGCGGCGCCGTCGCGGGCATCGTCGCCGACCGCATCGGCCGGGTGAAGGCCCTGATGATCACGGTGATCACCTACGCGGTGTTCACCGTCGCCTGCGGCTTCGCGCCCAACTACGAGACGCTGCTGGTCTTCCGCGCCCTCCAGGGCCTCGGTTTCGGCGGCGAGTGGGCCGTCGGCGCGATCCTGGTCGCCGAGTACGCGAGCGCCAAGAACCGCGGCCGCACGCTCGGCGCGATCCAGAGCGCCTGGGCCGTCGGCTGGGGTCTCGCCGCGCTCGTGTACACCCTGGTCTTCCAGTTCATGGACGACGACGTCGCCTGGCGCGTGATGTTCTGGACGGGCGCGCTGCCCGCGCTGCTCGTGGTCTACGTACGCCGCAACGTCCACGACGCCCCGGAGGCGGCCGCCGCGCGCGAGAAGAGCGCGGAGAAGGGCTCGTTCACGGCCATCTTCAAGCCGGACCTGCTGCGCGTCACGTTCTTCGCGGTGCTGCTGTCCACGGGCGTCCAGGGCGGCTACTACACGCTCGCCACCTGGGTGCCCACCTACCTCAAGGACGACCGCGGCCTCACGGTCGTCGGCACCGGCGGATACCTCACGTTCCTGATCTCCGGCGCCTTCCTCGGCTATCTGACCGGCGGCTACCTCACCGACAAACTGGGCCGCAAGCGCAACATCACCCTGTTCGCCTTCCTGTCCGCCGCCAGCATCGTCGCGTACACGAACATCCCCGACGGCGCCAACGGCCTTCTCCTAGTGCTCGGTTTCCCGCTGGGCTTTTGCATGTCGGCCATCTTCAGCGGCTTCGGCTCGTTCCTCAGCGAGCTGTATCCGGCCGCCGTGCGCGGCACGGGGCAGGGCTTCACGTACAACACCGGGCGCGCGATCGGCGCGGTCTTCCCCACCACCGTGGGCTTCCTGGCGGACAGCTGGGGCACGGGCGGTGCGCTGATCTTCGGAGCGTTCGGGTACGCGCTCGCCGTCATCGCCCTGTTCGGGCTGCCGGAGACGCGCGGAAGGGAGCTGCTGTGACTCCCCAAGAGGCGCGCGCGAGGTTCCGGGCGGGCCTCAGCACCCCGACGGCGGGCTGGGCGCCGGGACACACCCAGGCCAACCTGATCGCGGTCCCCGCGGACTGGGCGTACGAGATGCTGCTGTTCTGCCAGCGCAACCCGAAGCCCTGCCCGGTCCTCGACGTCACCGACGCGGGCGCCTGGACCACCCCGCTCGCCCCGGGCGCCGACCTGCGCACGGACCTGCCGCGCTACCGGGTGTGGGAGCACGGGGAGCTGGTCGACGAGCCCACCGACGTGCGCGGGCGCTGGCGCGAGGACCTGGTGGCCTTCCTCATCGGGTGCAGCTTCACCTTCGAGCGGTCCCTGGCCGAGGCCGGAGTGCCACTGCGCCACATCGAGCAGGGCCGCAACGTCTCCATGTACGTCACCGACCGCCCGTGCAGGCCCGCGGGGCGGCTGCGGGGGCCCATGGTGGTGTCGATGCGGCCCGTCCCGCCGGCGCGCCTGTCGGCGGCGATCAGGGAGAGCGCGCTGCTGCCCGCCGTGCACGGCTCGCCCGTCCACTGCGGCTACCCGGCCGGGCTCGGCATCGCCGACCTGGACAAGCCCGACTTCGGCGACCCCGTGGACGCCGAGCCCGACGACATCCCGGTGTTCTGGGCGTGCGGCGTCACGCCCCAGGCCGCCGTGATGGCCTCCCGGCCGCCGTTCGCGATCACGCACGCGCCGGGGCAGATGTTCCTCACCGACGCCCGCGACGAGCAGTACCGCGTCGCCTGAGCGGCACGAACGGCGTGCCCACACGCGTGGGCACGCGACAACGACGGGAGCGACTACGTTCATGACCTGGGCCTCGATCGACCTCAACGCGGACCTCGGCGAGGGCTTCGGACGCTGGCGGCTCACCGACGACGAGCAACTCCTCTCCGTGGTCACCAGCGCCAACGTGGCGTGCGGCTTCCACGCGGGCGACGCGGCCACCATGCGGCGCGTGTGCGAGCGGGCGGCCGAGCGGGGCGTGCGCGTCGGCGCCCAGGTCTCCTACCGCGACCTGGCGGGCTTCGGACGGCGCGCGATGGATGTGCCGCCCCTGGAGCTCGCGGCCGAAGTGGCGTACCAGATCGGCGCCTTGGAGGTGTTCGCCCGCGCGGCGGGCACGCGCGTGTCGTACGTGAAGCCGCACGGCGCGCTCTACAACCGGGTGGTCCACGACACCGGGCAGGCGGCCGCCGTCGTCGAAGGGGTGCTGCTGGCCGGTGACCGGCTCCCGGTGCTCGGCCTGCCCGGATCGCGCCTCCTGGAGGCGGCCGAGAAGGCCGGGCTTCCCGTCGTCACGGAGGCGTTCGCGGATCGCGCGTACACCGACGAGGGCACGCTGGTGCCGCGCGGCAGCGACGGCGCCGTCATCACCGAGACGGACGCCGTCGTCGAACGCTCCCTCGGGCTCGCCCGCTTCGGCGCCGTCACCGCGCACAGCGGGCGGCGCATCCCGGTCAGCGCGCGCTCCCTGTGCCTGCACGGCGACACCCCAGGGGCGGTGGGGCTCGCCCAGCGGGTACGGACACACCTGGAGGCGGCGGGTGTGCGCGTGGAGGCCTTCGCGTGAGCGTCCCCGCCGAGCGTCCGCCCCTGAGAGTGCTGCCCATGGGCGAGCGGGCGCTGCTCGTCGAGGTCGCCGACGGCCGCACGGCCCAGGCCCTGCACGCCGAGCTCCTGCGCCGCCGCGCCGACGGCGACCTCGCCGTGCGCGAGATCGTGCCCGCGGCCCGCACGGTGCTGCTAGACGGCCTGGACGACCCGGAGCGGCTCGCGGCGCGGCTGCCGGGATGGGAGATCCCGCCGCTGCCCCCGCGCGCGCGGGAGGCCGTCGAGCTGCCCGTGCGGTACGACGGTCCTGACCTGCCGGAGGTGGCGGCCGCCTGGGGCGTGCCGGTGCGGGAGGTGCCCCGGATCCACGCGGCGGCCGAGTTCCGCGTCGCCTTCTGCGGCTTCGCGCCCGGCTTCGGCTATCTGACGGGCCCCGAAGGACTGCCCGACGTGCCGCGCCGGGCCACGCCCCGCACGGCGGTGCCCGCGGGCTCCGTCGCCCTCGCCGGTCCGTACACCGGTGTGTACCCGCGCCCGTCGCCCGGCGGCTGGCAGCTGATCGGCACTACGGAGGCCGTGCTGTGGGACCACGCGCGCGTACCGGCCGCGCTGCTGACGCCGGGCACGCGGGTCCGTTTCGTGCCGGAGGCCCGATGACCGACCGGGCCTTCGCGGTCGTGCGGTCCGGGGCGCTGACCACCGTGCAGGACGAGGGCAGGCCGGGCCACGCCCACTTGGGGGTGCCGCGCTCCGGGGCACTCGACCGGCCGACCGCCGCCCTGGTGAACCGGCTCGTCGGCAATCCGGCCGGAGCCGCCGTCCTGGAGACCACCCTCAACGGCTGCGCACTGCGGCCCCGGTGCGCGGTCACCGTCGCGGTGGGCGGGGCGCCGTCCCCCGTGACGGTGGACGGACGACCCGTCCCCTGGGGGGCTCCGGTACGGGTCCCGGCCGGGGCGCTCCTCGATGTGGGAACCGCTGTCTCCGGAGTACGCGGATACCTCGCCCTCAGCGGTGGTGTGGCCGTCGATCCGGTGCTCGGCAGCCGCTCCACCGACCTGCTGTCGGGCCTCGGTCCGCCACCCCTGGCGGACGGCGCGGTGCTGCCGCTCGGCGGCACGGATGTCACCCCCCACGCGCGCGTAGGCCGACTGGACTTCGCGCCGCAGCCCGCGCCTCCGCGCGAGCTGGTGCTGCGGATGGCGCCCGGCCCGCGCGCGGACTGGTTCACACCAGAGGCGCTGCGCACGCTCACCACGCGCGCGTACCGCGTGTCCTCGGCGAGCAACCGCATCGGCCTGCGCACGGAAGGGCCACCCCTGGAGCGAGCGGCGAGCGGCGAGGCCAGCGGTGAACTGCCCAGCGAGGGCATGGTGCTCGGCGCGGTGCAGGTGCCGCCCGACGGCAGGCCCGTGGTGTTCCTCGCCGACCATCCGACCACGGGCGGCTATCCGGTGGTGGGGGTGGTGCGGCAGGCGGATCTCGCGGGGGCGGCGCAGGCGGCTCCGGGGACGCCGGTGCGGTTCGTGGCCACCGGGCGGGCCGAGTGGGCTGGGTGGGCTGAGCGGGCGGTGGGCTGAGCGGGCGGTGGGCTGAGGGCAGGGGGCAGGGGGCTGAAGAGCGGGGGGTGCTACGGGCGGGTGAGTCCGGCGAGCGCCGCCGTGACGGCGTGCCCGGTGCCCAGGTCGAGGCCGCCGCTCGTGCCGCGCAGCCCGTGGCGCACCTCCGCCGCGGCGAGCGCGAGGAGCTGGGGCAGCAGGTCAGTGCAGCGCCGGGCGACCCAGCCGGTGCCCTCCGTGGCCAGCCACCACAGGCTCGCCGACCGGCTGGGCGGCGGCAGTTCGGGCTCACGTCCTGGCGGCGCCCCCAGGGCCAGGCCCTCGGCGGCCAGCAGGGCGTGGACGTGCGCGGCGAACATCCGGTGGCCGCGCTCGCCGGGGTGCAGCCGGTCCGCGCTCCACAGGGTGCGGTCGGCGACCCACTCCGGGCCCGCGGCGTGCAGGTGCAGGGCGCCGTGGCGCTCGGACAGGGCGTGGACGACGGCGTTGACCGCCCGCTGCCGCCGGGCCAGGGGGCGGCCAAGAGCCCCGGGCAGCCCGAGCATCGCTCCGGGGTCGGGCAGGCAGGCGGTCAGCAGGACCGCGCGGTGCTCAGTGAGCGCGCCGTAGACCGCGTCGAGGCGCCCGGCCACGGCACCCAGGTCGAAGGTGCGGCGCAGGGTGTCGTTGACGCCGACGACGACGGAGACCACGTCGGGCCGCAGGGCGCGGGCCCGCGGCACCTGCCGGTGCAGGACGTCCCAGGTCTGCGCGCCGTTGACGGCCAGGTTGTGGAACCGCGCGGGCGCCTCGGGCGGGCCGAGCCCGGCGGCGAGCAGCGCCGCCCAGCCCCTCCAGGCGCCGTCCACGGGGTCGCCCACACCGGCGGTGAGCGAGTCCCCCAGGGCCACGTACGTCAGCGCGCTCATCCCCCACCGCCGCGCCCGGGAAGCACGGCGAGGCCATGGCGGCCCACCGCTGCCCCTCCGCTGCCTCGCGGCCCTACGGCGCGTACGCCCTCGCCGGTGCTGGTGCCGTCAGCGTCCCGTACGCCCATGCCGTCATGTGCCGCGAGGAACGCCGCGACGGCCGTGTCCCATCCGAAGCGTTCCGCACGCGCGCGTGCGGCCGCTCGGCGGTCCGGCTCGGGCCGGTCGAGGACCTCCCGGACCGCGTCCGCGAACGCGAGCGGCGTGTCGGCGGCCACCGCGCCCGCCCCGCCGACGATCTCCGGCAGCGCGGACGAGGCGCTGACCACCACGGGCGTGCCGCAGGCGAGGGCTTCCAGCGCGGCGAGCCCGAACGTCTCGCAAGGCCCCGGCGCCAGGCACACGTCGGCGGTGGCCTGGAGCGAGCCGAGCGCGGCGCGGTCGCCGACGTGGCCGAGGAACGTCACCGGCAACCGGCGCTCCCGGGCCCGCTGTTCGAGCCGGCCGCGCAGCGGCCCGTCCCCGGCGACCACGAGCACGGCGGGCACCCCGCGCCCGCGCAGCGTCTCCAGGGCGTCCAGGGCCATGCCGGGCCGCTTCTCCACGGACAGCCGTGAGCACAGCAGGAGCAGCACGTCCCCCATGCGCACGTCCCCCACGCGCGCGTGCCGCTCGCGCAATCGTGTGTCCCTGAGGCCCGGGTGTCTGTCCTCCAAGTCGACGCCCAGAGGGGCCCGTACGACATTGCGCGCCCGTATCCGCTGGAACTCGCGCTCCGCCCATGCCGTGGTGCAGACCACGCGCGCGTAGGCGTGCGCGGTGCGGGAGTTGAGCGCGTCGGCCGCGCGGCGGGCCAGGTGGGGCGGCAGGCCCCAGGTGCGCATGACGGCGTCGGCGGCCTCGTGGGAGACCATCACGGCCGGGACCCGGGCGTGCCGCGCCCACGCGCCGGTCCAGCGCAGCGTCGTGCGGTCGGACACTTCGAGCCGGTCGGGGGCCAAGCGCTCCAGGAGGCGGGTCACACCGCGCCGGTCGGCGAGGACGCGGTAGCCGCCGGTGCCGGGCAGCACCGGGCCAGGCAGGGTCACGACGAGGCCCTGCTCGGTGTCGTGGGCCTGGAGGCGCTCGCCGGGCACGATCAGGACGGGCTCGTGTCCGGCGGCCAGATAGCCGCGGCCGAGTTCGCGCAGGGCGGTGCGCAGCCCGCCCGAGGAGGGCGTGACGAAGTTGGCGAGGCGCACGATCCGCAGCCGCCTCGCCGAAGGCGCCGAAGGCGTCGCGCCGGTGCCGTCCGTCGGGTGCCTGACGCCGTCCGTCGCGGGCCCGGTGCCGTCCGCCGGGTGCCCCGGTGCCGTCGTCGACGTCATGCTGCCACCGCCGTCCGCTCGGCGAGCACTTCTTCGTAGTGCCCGATGAGCCGCTCCCCGACGGTGTCCCAGGTCCGTCCCTCGACCGCCGCGCGGCCCGCCGCTCCGTACGCCGCCCGCAGCGCGGGGTCGGCGGCCATGGCCCAGACCGCGTCCCGTACGGCGTCGGCGTCGCCCGGGGCGACGAGGCTCCCGGTCCGCCCGGGGACGACCAGGTCGAGCGGTCCGCCGACGGCGGGCGCCACCACGGGCACCCCGCTGGCCATGGCCTCCTGCACGGTCTGGCAGAACGTCTCCAGGGGGCCGGTGTGCACGAAGACGTCCAGGGAGGCGAAGACGCGGGCCAGGTCGTCCCCGGTGCGGCGGCCGAGCAGCAGGGCGCCGGGCAGCGCGGTGCGCAGCGCCGCCTCGCTCGGCCCGTCGCCCACGACGACGACCCGCACCCCGTCCAGGCGGCACACCTCCGACAGGAGCTCGACGCGCTTCTCCGGGGCGAGCCGCCCCACGTAGCCGACGAGGAGTTCCCCGCGCGGGGCGAGATCGCGCCGCAGCTCCTCGTCGCGCCGCGCGGGGTGGAAGCGCTCGGTGTCGACGCCGCGCGGCCACAGCCTGACCCTGGGCACGCCGTGCGCGGCCAGGTCGGTGAGGGCAGCGGTGGACGGCGCGAGGGTGCGGTCGGCGGCGGCGTGGACGGACCGGATGCGGCGCCACGCGGTGGCCTCGCCCATGCCCATGTAGGTGCGCGCGTAGCCGGCGAGGTCGGTCTGGTAGACGGCGACGGTGGGGATGCGCTGGCGCGCGGCGGCGGCCATGCCCCGGGCGCCGAGCACGAAGGGGCTCGCCAGGTGGACGAGCACGGCGCGGTGCGCACTCAGCGCCGCGGCCAGCCTGCGGCTGGGCAGGGCCACCCTGACCTGGGGGTATCCGGGCAGCGGCAGGGAGGGGACGCGGACGACGGGGCAGGGCGCGGCGGCGTCGGTATCGGCTCCGGCGGCGGTGGCCGGGGCGATGACGAGGGGGTCGTGGCCGCGGGTGACGAGCTGTCGGGCGGTCTGCAGGGCGCAGTGCGACACCCCGTTGACGTCGGGCGGGAACGATTCGGTGACGATGGCGACACGCATACCGGTGTTGTCGTCAGACGGGGCGTGCCCACGTCAACGTGGATCTTTCCTGGCGAGGAACGTCCCATGAGCGTTCCGCACCGCCGCCGCGCCGCGCTGTCGTGTCACGAAGCACCGCCGAGCCGCGAAGCCCCCGCGCCGGGGCACCCCGCCGAGCTGGGAGGCACCGCCGAGCCGCGGCACATCGCCGTACAGCGACAGAGCGCCGTACGGCACGACAGACCACAGCCTCACGACAGACAGCGGCCTCACGACAGACCGCGGCACCGCGACGGACCGCCGCACGGCGGCAGACCGCCGCGCCGTGGCGCACCGTCACGCCGTCGCCGTCGGCGCACCGTCACGCCATCACCGTCACCCCGGGGCAGGCCGTCCCGCTCGTCCGCCGGGAGCGCCCCGCCCCGCGGCGGGTCACACGGCGGGGGCGTCCGGGCCGATGCGGCTGCGCACCGCGGACTGGACGTCGTCCTCTTCGGCGGGATCGGTGGCGAGTCGGCGGAGCCGGGCGACGACGCGGGTGTCGCCGGTCTCGGCGTGCCGGGCCGCGACCTCGCGGGTGGACTCCTCGCAGTCCCAGAGGCACTCCACGGCGAAGCCCGCGGCGAACGAGGGGTCGGTGGCGGCCAGCGCCCGGGCGGCGCGGCCGCGCAGATGGGAGGAGGCGGTCTCGCGGTAGACGTGGCGCAGCACGGGGGCCGCGCAGGCGATGCCGAGGCGTCCGGCGCCGTCGACGAGCGGCCACAGCGTCGGCGCGTCCGGGCCGTGGCCGCGTACCGCCTCGCGGAGCGCGGCGAGCACCAGGTGGCTGTCCTCGGCTCCGCCTCTGCAGGCGAGGACGCGTCCGGCGGCGGCGCCGAGGGCGTCCGGGCGCCCGGCCCACTGGCGGGCCCGCTCCACGGCGGCCACGGAGCGCATGCGCTCGAAGGTCTCGGTGGCGATGTCCACCACGGCGGGCGTCGCGCTCTGTGCCGCCTCCTCCAGGAGGCCGAGCACGTCGGGATCGTGGACGTCGGCGAGGTAGCGCAGGGCGGTGCCGCGGGCTCCGTCCGCGCCGTGCCGGGCGGCGGCCAGGATCTCGGCGCGGTCCTCGGGCCCGGCGACCGCGCTCAGGCAGCGGGCGGCGGGGACGTGCAGCGCGGCGCCGCGTTCGAGCCCTTCCTGGGCCCAGGCGAGCACGGCGTGGACGCTCCAGCCGGGGCGTGGCCCCGAGGGTTCGAGCTGGCGCTGCCAGCGGTCGAAGGAGCCCCGTTCCTGTGCGGCGCGCACCCGGGCGCCGATCTCCGCGCGCGGGTCGTCGGCCCACAGCCGCCAGGGCCGTGGTTCGAAGGCGTCGCGTACGGCCACGGCGAGGGCGGCCTCGCCCTCGGGGTCCGCGGGGAAGCGGGCGAGCACGGGGGCGGCGAGGGCGCGCAGGGCCTCGTCGTCGTCGCGCAGGGCCAGCTCGTCCAGGGCCCAGGCCCAGTTCGTCCCGCTCGCGGCGTAGCGGCGCAGGAGCTCGAGGGCGTCGCGCCTGCCGTAGGAGGCGAGGTGGCCGAGGACGGCCAGGGCGAGGCCGGTGCGGGAGTCGTCCGTGATCAGGACGTCGTCGGGGTCGAAGAGATGGCGCTCGATGGCGCCGAGTTCGCCGCGCAGGTCCACGTACAGGCGGGCGTAGTACAGGGAGCGGTTCTCCACCTGCCAGTCGTGCCGCGGGTCGTTCGACACACAGTGGTCCAGGGCGGAGAGCGCCTCGGGCCGTGGTGCGGTGAGCGCGTGCAGGGTGCCGTCGCCGCGGCCCCGTTGCAGCAGGCCGAGCAGCGTACCGCTGGGCGCTATGACCGGTTCGAACATGGGAAACAGCCTCACATCAAGCGTCGACGCAACCGGGAATCCGCATTACCTGGCCGTGCGCCAACACGTCGGGCCGCCCGCCGTCTCTTGCTTGTCGAAGACCATTTTCCTCTGCCTCTCGTCGATGGCCCGGAGGGGCCCGGACACCAGGTCCGGGGCCGAGCCGTTCACGGGCCGCGCGTGCGGCGACATCTGCCCCGACGTCGCGTCCGTGAATCACGTCGTCATGATGACCCAGCGGTTCCGCCCGCCGCGACCACATTTCCGGCGCCCCCGCGCACCAGGTCCGCTACCCCGTTCAGGCGGCCCCGAACAGGGCGAGCAGTTCGGTCTTGCCGAACATGCGCGCCGTGTCGACCGCGGACGGCGTGCCCGCGGCCGGATCGGCACCCCCGTCGAGCAGTGCCCGCACCACGTCGTCGGCCCCCTTGAAGACGGCGCCCGCGAGCGGCGTCTGGCCCCTGTCGTTGGCGCGGTCGGCGTCCGCGCCGCGCTCCACGAGGGCGCGCACGGCGGGGGCGTGGCCGTGGTAGGCGGCCAGCATGACGAGCGAGTCGCCGCTGTCGTTGGTGAGGTTCACCGGGACGCCCGCGTCGACGTACGCGGCGAGCGCGTCGGCGTCGCCCGCGCGCGCCAGGTCGAAGACCTTGCCCGCCAGCTCCACCACCTCGGGGTCGAGGGGTTCGCTCATCGTGGTGACCGCCCTTTCGCTCTGCGCGTGCGACGGGCCCCCAGAAAGTTCGGAGGCCCTGGTTCCGGGCTGCGCTGCCGTGCAGCCGTACGAGTGAATCGACAGGGTACTGCCCGTCACGGCACATGACCGACCGCGTCTACGGCAAAGCTCACCGCGGGCGGCGACCGCCCCACCCCTTCGCTCCCGTTCGGCCCGGAAGACCGCCACCATTCAGGGGAAATATCGCCAATTTCCCCCATTTGCACCCCATCTCGTATGGATACATGCTGTGAGCCTGGAAGTACTGATGGTGACTGTCCCCCTCAATCAGGAGAACTCTCATGGTTCTGTCCATCTCCGGAGTCGTGCTGCTCGGCATCATCGTCTTCCTCTTCTTCCGCAAGGACGGACTCAAGGCCTCCCACGCCCTGGTCTGCGCGCTCTTCGGCTTCTTCCTCGCGGGCACCGCCATCGCGCCGAGCATCAAGGCGGGCAGCGCGTCCCTCGCCAGCCTGCTCGGCGGCATCAAGTTCTGACGGCTCCACCCCCTGACCACCCCAGGAGACCGACGTGGCCCGGCGCCCTCTCCCCCGCATCCTGAGCACCGGCACGGACCGGATCGCCCGGAGCCGGGAACACCTCGCCCGCAGCCGTGAGCTGGCCCGGTCGGCCGCGGACAGCGCCACCGACGTCCTCCATCCGCTGATCACCCTCAGCCGAGGGCTGCGCCGCCTCGCCGGAGCCGGGCGGCGCAAGTGGTCGGACACCCCCAAGGACCGGCGCGGGCCACTGCTGTTCCTGGTGGCCTCCGTCATCCTCGTCGTGGCGCTGATTCCCTACGGTCCGCTGCTCGCCGTCATCTGCCTGATGGCGGCCGCCGCCTGGACCGGCCGCGAGCGCACCGCGCCAGAGCCCACCGGCCCGGACGACACGCAGGCCGAGCGCCTGCGGTCGCTCTACGAGGCGCTCGTGCCGTACTTCTCCGTCCCCGAGGACCCCGACCCGCTGTTCGCGCACGGCGGCGACTGGGAGAAGGCCTTCCCCGCGCACGAATTCGACGACACCGGCCGCGTCGCCCACCTCGTGGTGCGTTATCCCGCGTACTTCACGGACGGCGAGGCGTCGTCCCGCGCGCGGATCGAGCAGCTCCTGCACGCCAAGTCGGGCCGCGGCCGCGAGTACCACTTCGCGTGGGACGAGGAGGGCAACAGCCTCACCGTGGACGTGCTGCCGCCGCTGCCCACGGACATCGCCGCCCAGCGCTTCGTCACGGCACCCGGTGAGACCGTCCTCGGCCTCACCGACCCGACCGCCGTCCAGCGCACCCTGCCCGTCATGGACGGCGACGAGCAGCGCGACGTGCCGCCCGTCGTCTGGCGCACAGGCCCCCGCTCGACCGAGCCGCACCTGCTCGCCGTGGGCCAGCCCGGCAGCGGCGTCACCACCCTGCTGCGCTCGATCGCCCTGCAGGCCCTCCAGCACGGCGACGTCGTCATCGTCGAGGGCAGCGGCACCGGCGACTACGCGTGCCTGACCGGGCGCCACGGCGTCCTCGCCGTCGAGTGCGGGCTCTCCGGGGCGCTCGCCAGCCTGGAGTGGGCCGCCCACGAGACGGAGCGGCGCCTCATCGCCGCCAACCGCGCCCGGCAGGCCGGTCACCCCCCGCCCGACGACACCAAGCGCCCGCTGTGGATCCTCCTCGACCGCCCCAGCACCCTCGGCCACCTCGCGGCGGCCGACGGGCACCGCGATCCACAGACGCTCCTGCAGGTGCCGCTGCGCCACGGCCGCGCGGCGGGCGTCACCGTGGTGGTGGGCGACCAGCTCGACAGCCCAGGCGCCCTGAGCGACGCGGTGCGCCAGCACACCCGCGCGCGCGTGGTGCTCGGCCCCGCCGCCCCCGAGCAGGTGGAGGAGATCCTCGGCGCGGCACCGCACACGACCCCCACGTCCGAGGTCCCCGCGGGCCGCGGCTACGCCCGGCTCGGCACGGGCCCCGTGCACCGGCTCCAGGTCCCGGCGACGCCCGACCCGTACGACGACGCGACGAGCGAGGCGCACCGGCGGGCCGTCATGGAGCTGCTTCCGGAGCGCACGACGCCCGGGGACACGGCGCTCCTGGGCACGCCCGCGGTGGCGGAGGGGTGACGTCCGGCGGGCCGACGCGACACCGCGCGGGCCCGCCCTCACCGCCTTCGCGCATCACCCCGCGCGGTCGCGCGTCACCTCACGCCACGAACGACTGCGGCGCGTGCGCCCCCGTGCCCGCGCCCTTCTCCACCAGTCGCGCCGCCGCCGCGAGCCGTAGCGCCGCCTCGTCCGCGACCGCTCCGCCGACCGTGAACGGCAGCCGTACGTACCCCTCGAAGGCCCCGTCCACACCGAAGCGGGGCCCGGACGGCACCCGGACGCCCACCCGTTCGCCGACCTCGGCGAGCCGGGAGCCGGAGAGGCCGCCGGTGCGCACCCACAGCGTCAGGCCGCCGTGCGGCACCTCGAACTCCCAGTCGGGCAGCTCCCGGCGCACCGCGGCGACCAGGGCGTCGCGGTTCTCCCTGGCCTGGGCCCGGCGCACGTCCACCGCCTGGCGCCAGCCTCCGGTGCTCAGCAGCCAGTTGAGGGCCAGCTGTTCCAGGACGGGTGTGCCGAGGTCGGCGTAGGCGCGCGCGGCGACCAGGCTGCGGATCACGTCGGGCGCGGCCCGCACCCAGCCGATGCGCAGGCCCGCCCAGAAGGCCTTGCTCGCCGAGCCGACGGTGATCACGGTCGCGCCCGCCGGGTCGAAGCCGCAGACGGGCCGCGGCATCTCAAGATCGTCCAGGCCGAGTTCGCTCATCGTCTCGTCGACCACGAGGACGGTGCCCGCGGAGCGCGCCGCGTCCACGAGCGCCCGGCGCTGGTCCTCGTCGGCGAGGGCCCCGGTCGGGTTGTGGAAGTCGGCGACGACGTACGCGAGGCGCGGCGCCGCATCACGCAGCACCTGCCGCCAGCGGTCGAGGTCCCAGCCGCCGAGCCCCTCGGCCATGGCGACGGGCACCAGGCGCGCGCCCGCCTCCCGCATCAGCTGGAGGATGTTGGCGTACGAGGGCGACTCCACGGCGATGCGCTCCCCGCGGCCCGCGAAGAGGTGGCAGATCGCGTCGATCGCCCCCATGGCGCCGGTCGTCACCATGATCTGTTCGGGCATGGTCGGGATGCCGCGCGCGGTGTAGCGCTCGGCGAGCATGGCGCGCAGGGCGGGAAGGCCCGCGGGGTAGTCGCCGTGGGTGTGCGCGTAGGGCGGGAGCTCCTCCAGGGCGCCCTGCACGGCGCGGGTGAGCCAGGGCTCGGGGGCGGGCAGGGCCGCGCAGCCGAGGTCGATCATCGAGCCGAGCGCCTCGGGCGGCAGGGGTTCGAGCCCGCGCGCGGGAAGCGGGTTACCGGCAGGTACGGCGGTCCAGCTGCCCGCTCCCCTGCGGGATTCGAGAAACCCCTCGGTGCGCAGCGCCTCGTAGGCGGCGGCGACGGTGGTGCGGCTCACGGAGAGCGCGACCGCGAGTTCCCGCTCGGCGGGCAGGCGCGCGGCCACCGGGACGCGTCCTTCCAGGACGAGAAGCCGGATGCCGTCGGCGAGGGCACGGTAGGCGGGCGGGCGGCGGGTGCCCGCGCCCGCGGGGCGCGCCTGCTGGGAGGTGAGCAGCCGGGCGAGCTGGGTCGAGCCCACCGCCGATGTCCACTGAGCCATGATCCCAGTCCACCTTCATCGAATTGGCCATGGTTGGCGTCTTCCGTCAAGCCACAGAGTGTCATGGGTCAGGCCACTACCACCACGGGGGGCACATCTTGTCCACGGAGCCGTCAGATCCGTCAGATCCGTCAGAAGATCCGTCAGACTCGCCAGACCGGTCGGATCCGTCAGACCGGTCAGATCCGTCAGGGGCTCTGTCGGCGTCAGGACGGACGCCGGAGCCGGGGCGCCCGGAGCCGTCCGCCGCGCCGCGTCCGGACGACCGCCACCTCACACGCAGGCTCATCCAGCTCTACGCGGGCCTCGTCCTGTACGGAGCGAGCTCGGCGCTGCTGCTGCGCGCCGGTCTCGGCCTGGAGCCGTGGAGCGTGCTGCACCAGGGGCTCGCCGAGCTGACCGGCCTTTCGATCGGCGTCGTGTCGATCTTCGTGGGGGCCGCGGTGCTGCTGCTGTGGATCCCGCTGCGGCAGCGGCCGGGCCTCGGCACGGTGTCGAACGTGTTCGTCGTGGGCCTCGCGACGGACGGCACGCTGGCCCTCGTCCCGGACGCCGAAGGCCTCGCCGTCCAGGTGCCGCTCATGGTGGCGGGCATCGTCCTCAACGGCGTGGCCACCGGCCTGTACATCGCCGCCACGTTCGGCCCGGGGCCGCGGGACGGCCTGATGACCGGCCTGCACCAGCGCACCGGCCGCTCCATCCGCCTGGTGCGCACCCTCGTGGAGATCGCGGTGGTCGTCACGGGCTTCGCCCTGGGCGGCACCCTCGGCGTCGGCACGGTCCTGTACGCCCTGTCCATCGGGCCGCTCGCCCAGTTCTTCCTGCGCCTCTTCGCCGCGCCCGCGCCAGCGACGGGAGGCGTGGTGGCCGCCAGCGGGCCATCGGGGCGGGCGATACTGCAGCGGTGACCACGCGCGTACGCCATCCGTACCTCGACCACCCCGGCCCGATCGCCTTCGCCCACCGCGGCGGGGCGGCCGACGGCCTGGAGAACACCGCGGCCGCGTTCCAGCGCGCCGTCGCCGCGGGCTACCGCTACCTCGAGACGGACGTGCACGCCACCGCGGACGGAACGCTCGTCGCCTTCCACGACGCCACGCTCGACCGGGTCACCGACGCCCGCGGGCGGATCGCGGACCTGCCGTGGAGCGAGGTGCGCCACGCGCGCGTGGCGGGCCGCGAGCCGGTGCCGCTCTTCGAGGAGCTCCTGGAGGCGTTCCCCGAGGCGCGCTGGAACGTGGACGTGAAGGCGGAGCCCGCGCTCCTGCCGCTGCTCGACCTGATCGAGCGGACGGGCGCGTGGGACCGGGTGTGCGTCGGCTCGTTCTCCGAGGCGCGCGTGGCCCGGGCCCAGCGGCTCGCGGGCCCCCGCCTCGCCACCTCGTACGGCACCCGCGGCGTCCTCGCGCTGCGCCTGCGCTCCCTCGGCGTACCGGCACTCCCGCGCGTCTCGGCGGTGTGCGCTCAGGTGCCCGAGGCCCAGTCGGGCGTCAGGGTCGTCGACCGCCGCTTCGTGCGGACCGCCCACGCGCGCGGGCTCCAGGTGCATGTGTGGACGGTCAACGACGCCGCCCGTATGCACGCGCTCCTCGACCTGGGAGTCGACGGGATCATGACGGACGACACCGAGACGCTGCGCGCGGTGCTCAAGGACCGCGGCACCTGGACCTGAACCCGTCCGCACCCGCGCCTGACGCCCGTCCGCACCCGGATCCGGGGCCCGGCCGCGCACGACGCGGAGCAGCGCGATCCGGGCCGGATTTAGCAACTGAAGCCGAAGGCCGGTAGTGTACGCGTTTGGCCTGCCAGGCGTACCGTTACTGCGCGCTGAGCTTTGGGAAGCGCTGGGTGACATCTGCTGCCAGATGTGACAAACCGGGCGTTGGTGGGTACAACAAGGGGCGGCATACGACGGCGACGCTTGACCCGGTACTGACCCGGTACGGGAATCTTTACCGCCGACCGGACGTTGTCCGGATGACGACGACAGCGACACCTGTCCTGTGGGCGACAAGCCCGGGAGGCACGATTCATGAGTGAGCGAGCTCTTCGCGGCACGCGCCTCGTGGTGACCAGCTACGAGACCGACCGCGGCATCGACCTGGCCCCGCGCCAGGCCGTGGAGTACGCATGCCAGAACGGACATCGTTTCGAGATGCCGTTCTCGGTCGAGGCGGAGATCCCGCCGGAGTGGGAGTGCAAGGTCTGCGGGGCCCAGGCACTTCTCGTGGACGGCGACGGACCGGAGGAGAAGAAGGGCAAGCCCGCGCGCACGCACTGGGACATGCTCATGGAGCGCCGCACTCGAGAAGAACTCGAGGAGGTGCTTGAGGAGCGTCTCGCGGTCCTCAGGTCCGGAGCGATGAACATCGCGGTGCACCCGCGTGACAGCCGCAAGTCCGCGTAGGCGCGCGGCGATCTAAGAAGTAACGACGAGGGCCGGCCCGCTGCTTGAGCAGCGGGCCGGCCCTCGTCGTGTCTCCAGCGGTGTTCGTCCAGCGGGCTTCCCCGGCTGACGCGGCGCCCGGCCTCCAGGGTCCCTGAGGGAAGCTCTGGTGGGGCCGGGCGGCGTCGGCTCAGCGCGGCAGCTGGGGGCCCTCAGGCCGGTCGCCCGGATGCGGCGAGGCCGCAGAGCCGTCCTCGCGGATGACCTCGCCCTGGACGACCTTGCCGCCGGGGTGGTGCGTGCGCGCCTGCTGGAAGGCGTCCCCCAGGCCGCCGGGGGCCGTCGCCGCGGCCTGGCGGAGCTTGCGCTCGACGGCGCGCTCCGCGCTGCGGCTGAGGACCTTCTGGAGCGGCGGCACGAGCAGCAGCAGCCCCAGGACGTCCGAGATCAGGCCCGGCAGGATAAGGAGCAGGCCGCCGAGCATCGTCAGGGCGCTGCCGCCGCCCTGGTCGGGCGCGGGCGCCGGGCCGCCCTGCTGCTGCTGGCGCAGCGTCTCGCTCAGGTTCCTGAACGCGCGGCGCCCGGCGCGCTTGATGACGAACGAGCCGAGCACCAGGCCGCCCACGAGGAGCAGGAACACGGTCAGGCCGCTCGATGCGCCCGCCACCACGATGAGGAGCCAGATCTCCAGGACCAGCCACGCGGCGACGCCGAGGGGCAGGAACCTGAGGACGCGCGAGCGCCGGGGCCGGGCAGGGGTCGAGTAGGGAGGCGGTGCGCCAGTCGTCATGCTCCCAGTGTGCCTGGCCGCGCCTCAGACCGGGATAAGAGGGGGATCAAGAGCGGGGGTCGGACGGCTTGCGGCCGAGGACCTTGCCGACGCGCTCCCCCACACCCCAGGCGGTGACCCGCCACAGCGCCTCGGCGACGATGTCGCGGCTCATCTTGCTGTCGCCGTGCTCGCGCTCCACGAACGTGATGGGCACCTCCACCACGTGGTAGCCCGCCTTGACGGCGCGCCGGGCCAGGTCGACCTGGAAGCAGTAGCCCTGGGAGGCGACGTCCGCGAGGCCGAGCCCTTCGAGCGTTTCGCGCCGGAAGGCGCGGTAGCCGCCCGTGACGTCGCGGACCGGCACGTCGAGCAGCAGCCGGGAGTAGGTGCTGCCGCCGCGGGACAGGAACTCGCGGGACTTGGGCCAGTTGACGACCCGCCCGCCGGGCACCCAGCGCGAACCGAGCACCAGGTCCGCGCCCTTGAGCGCGGTGAGCAGGCGCGGCAGTTCCTCGGGCTGGTGGGAGCCGTCCGCGTCCATCTCCACGAGGACGCCGAAGTCGTGCTCCAGGCCCCAGGTGAAGCCCGCGAGGTAGGCGGCGCCGAGGCCTTCCTTGCCCTTGCGGTGCAGCACGTGCACCTGCTCGTCGTCGCCCGCGAGCTCATCGGCGATCTTGCCGGTGCCGTCGGGGCTGTTGTCGTCGGCGACGAGGACGTGCGCCTCGGGCACGGCGGCGCGCACCCGGCCCACGATCGCCTGGATGTTCTCCGCCTCGTTGTAGGTCGGGATGATCACCAAGGCCCGGCCGAGCGGACCGAACTCCCGCCCCGCGCCCGCTGCTTCGCCGATCCCGCCGCCGTTGCTCACTACTGCCCCTTCGTTCGTACGCAGGGGACCACCATAGTGGCCCGGGCCTGGGGCTCTTGCGACGCCACGGGTACCGGGCGCCGCGCGGCACTGGCGGGCGCCCGCGCCCGGTGGCACAGGCGGGGAAACGATCCCTCGGCTCCGGCGGGGAAACGATCCAGCGACGGGCGCCCGGGATCGGCCCTACGCGCGCCCGGGATCAGCCCTACGCGCGCCCGGGACCGGCCCTACGCGCGCTCGGAAGCGCTCCTGCGGGTCGGGGCCCGGTGCCCTTCGGGCCGGCCTGGGGCCCGCTGGCTGCGGGTCGACCGAGAGCCGTTGTCTACTGAGCGTCCGGGCCCCACCCGGGTCGCACCTCCCCCGCGCCGCCAGGGAGCGGGAGGGACGCCCTTGCCCCGGTGATCGCGTCCCGCGCCCTCGCGTCGCGGGCGCTGGACCTGGCTCCCGGTGGTGGTGCGCCGGTGCGGCGCGCCACGCGTGGCCCAGCGGCGTTCGACGACTGCGTGCGGGTTCACCGGTCGGACGTCCTGTGGTGGACGCGGCCGAAACTACCCGCCGACGGCGGCCGTCTGTCAATAGCCGCCTGACCTGCGAACCTTCCGTAGATCAGCAGGTCAGTGGCGAGGGGGACCCGGTCGTGCGACGCGCCGCGTGGCCCCGTTCGGAGCCGCGCGGCGGCAAAGCCGTCACTCGCCCGGCCGTACGAAGACGGGCCGCCCCGCCACCACCGTGCGCAGACAGACGGGCAGGTCGGCGCCGGGGGCGAGGTCGGGCAGGCCGGGGGTGCCCGAGCGCGGGTCGGTGGACCAGCGGGCGACGCGGTCGTCCGGGGCCTGGACGACCAGCTCCCCGGCGCGCCACACGGCGTAGTCGGCGGGGGCGCCCGGCACCAGGACGCCCGCGTCATCGCGGCCGATGGCGCGCCAGCCGCCGCGCGTGTGGGCGGTGAACGCGGCGCGCACGGACACCCGGTGCTCGGCGGTGTGGTGGAAGGCGGCGGCGCGGACGGTGCCCCAGGGGTCCAGCGGGGTCACGGGGCTGTCGGAGCCGAAGGCGAGCGGGACGCCCGCGCGCAGGAGCGCCGCGTACGGGTTGAGGGCGTGGGCGCGCTCGGCGCCCAGGCGCTCGGCGTACATGCCGTCGCCGCCCCACAGCGCGTCGAAGGCGGGCTGCACGGAGGCGGTCAGGCCGAACTCGGCGAACGCGGCGACGGTCTCGGGGGTGAGCATCTCGGCGTGCTCGACGCGGTGGCGCGCGGCCCTGACCCGGGCGAGGCCGACCTTCTCGGCGGCGGCGCGCACGCCGTCCGCCACCGCGCTCAGGGCGGCGTCGCCGATCGCGTGGAAGCCCGCCTGCAGGCCCGCATCGGTGCAGGCGACGACGTGGTCGGCGACGTCGGCGGCGCTCAGGTAGCTGTTGCCGGTGCCCTGGGCGTCGGCGTACGGCTCGTGCAGCCAGGCCGTGTGTGAGCCGAGGGAGCCGTCCACGAAGAGGTCGCCCGCCGCGCCCGCGGCGCCCAGCTCCCGCGCGCGGGCGACGCCGTCCGCGCCCCGCTCGCCCCAGTACCCGACGACGCGCGGCCCTGCCTCCTCGGCGGCGAGCCGCAACAGCCCGGTGAAGTCGTCCTCTCCGGAGATGGTGGGGCCCGCGCACTCGTGCACGGAGCCGATGCCGAGGGACGCGGCGCGGCGCAGCGCGGCGCGCTGGGCCTCGGCGCGCTGGACCGGCGTGAGGGCGCCGTGGGCGGCCTCGCGCACCACGTGGTGGGCGTCGGCGGTCAGCGGCGCGTCGGCGTGGAACCCGGCCGCGTCGGCGACGCCGGGCACCTGGTCGAGGAGCGCGGTGGTGACGACGGCCGAGTGGACGTCGATCCGCGACAGGTACAGCGGGCGGCCGCCCGCGGCCTCGTCCAGCTCCGCGCGCGTGGGCGGCCTGCCGTCGGGCCAGCGTGCGGAGTCCCAGCCGTGCCCGAGCAGCACGCGGTCGTGCGGGCGCGCGGCGGCGTGTTCGCGTACGAGAACGAGTGCGTCGGCGAGAGTCCTGGCCCCCGACAGGTCCAGGCCCGTCAGGGCGACGCCGGTGCTCGTGAGGTGCGTGTGGGAGTCGGTGAACGCCGGGGTGACCAGGGAGCCTTCGAGGTGGACGATGTCGTCGACACCGTCAGCGAAGGCGTCGGCGGCGCCTTCGGAGCCGACCCAGGCGACATGGCCGCGCTCGACGACCATCGCGGTGGCGAAGGGGTCGGCGGGGCTGTGGACCTCTCCGCCGCGGAGCAGGACGGTGCGGTGCCCGTGTCCGCTTTCGGGGGTGATGCGCTCGCTCATGGGGAACAGTCTCGCGCCTGCGCGCGGGCGGCACGCCGCCGGGGTGGCCGCGCCCGCCGAGGGCTCGTGCGGGGGCACCGCGCGCCTCAGACGCGCGGCGGGCGGGCCTCGTACGGCGTGGAGAGGACGACCGTGGTGTGCGTGGAGACCCCGGCGAGCGAGCGCAGCCGCGCCAGCAGGTTCTCCAGTTCGTGCGGGGTGGCGACCCGGACCTTGAGCAGGTAGTTCTCGGCTCCGGCCACGCTGTGGCAGGCCTCGATCTCGGGCACTCCGGCGAGGCGTTCGGCGATGTCGTCGGGGGCGCTGGGGTCGAACGGCTTCACCGCGATGAACGCGGTGAGCGGCAGGCCGACGGCCTCGGGGTCGACGACCGCGGCGTAGCCACGGATCACTCCGCGCTGCTCCAGCCTGCGCACCCGCTGGTGCACGGCCGATGTGGACAGGCCCGTGGCCTTGCCCAGGTCGGTGTAGCTCATCCGCCCGTCCTTGACGAGCAGCTGCACGATCTGTCGGTCCAGCTCCTCCATGGGCCCGAACCTACAGTGCGCTTGATCCTCACCGATACCTGAGGGACACCCGAACGACACCGGTGCGCTCGCCCGGCGCCGCCCGCGCGCGGGCGGGAGCGGCGCGAGCAGGGCGCCCGCGGCCCGGAACCGGGTGCGGGCGGCCGTGGCGGCGGCCATGGCGGTTGGATCAAGTCCGCATTAGTCTTCGCAGGTCCGCATACCTGCGCGGAGCTCCGGAGGCGCCCCGCGCGCGCTGGCATCTCCCGTTGGCATGTGACGAACGCCACAGATCCAGCACGCGCTCCGTCCAGCTGCCGCGATTACCCCCGGGAGCGGACGGGAAGTGCTTGCTGTGGTCGAGGCCGCAGTGCCTTGTCGGCCCACCCGAGGGGGAGATTCCCATGCAGAACCTGAAGCGCCCGGGTCGTACCGCGCGCCGCAAGCAGCAGCTCGTCGAGCTCGAGCCCGCACCGGAGGGTGTCGAACCGGCCGATCTCGAAGACGACGAGCCCGAGGCCTACGACACCCTGGAGATGTACCGCGTGACCTGCCCGGACTGCGGGCAGCCCATCGCGCTCCTGGCGGACGAGGACGTCCTGCCCGAGCACGCGCTGTGCCCCACCCCGTGGAACCCCTTCGGGCTCACGGTCTGCGTGGGCACGGGCCGCGCGGCGGCCGAGGCCGAGGCGACGGACGAGTCCCCCGAGCCCCAGGAGCAGGACACGGCCCTGCTCCTGACGCTCCCTCAGGGGCTCGACTGGCGCACGCAGCCGTTCTCGCACGTGGGCGGCCCCGGCTCGCACCCCATGCGGGTGCCCAGCCAGCGGCGCGCCGCCGCCTGAGGGCTCACCAGTAGCTGCCCTGCACCATCGCCGCCAGGCTGGCGTGGTGCAGGATCAGCGTGTCGGGGTCGTCGGGCACCACGGCTTCCCCGAAGCGCACCTGCCGGTGGGCGACGCGCAGCATGACGATGGCGTGCCGCAGCGCGGCGTACAGCGTGTAGAAGTCCATGTCGCGCGGCCGGTGGCCGGTCAGCTCCGCGTAGCGCTCCTCGATCCGGTCGCGGCGCAGGAAGTCGGGCAGCCCCGGCTGGCCGAGGCCGACCGTCAGGTCCTGGAAGAAGCGGTGCAGATAGACCGTCCAGCCGAGGTCGATCTCACGCGGGCCGAGGCAGGCCATCTCCCAGTCGAGCACGGCGGCGGGTGTGAAGCCGTCGTAGACGATGTTGCCGATGCGGGCGTCGCCCCAGTTGAGCACGGGCTCGCCCGCGTCGGCGGGCCACAGCTCCTCAAGCCGCCCGAAAGCGCTTTCGATGAGCGGGGAGCGGGGCAGCCCCGCGACCACCCACGCATAGTAGGCGCGCTGGGCCTCGACGTGGCGGCGCAGCGGGCTGCCCTCGCCCGGCAGGGCGAGGAAGTCCGCCCGCTCCACGGGGACTTGGCCGTGCAGCCGGGCGAGGACGTGGACCGTGCCGTCCTCGAGGCGGGCGCGCTCGGCGTCGCTCGCCGCGTGCAGCCAGTTGCCCTCGTACGTGTAGGGCATGACGTCGGGCGGCACCCGGCCCTCGACGCGCTCCATCACGAAGAACGGGGCGCCGAGCGGCCCCGGTTCCTCCTCCAGCCACAGCACGCGCGGCACCGGCACGTCGGTGTGCTCGGCGACGAGCCGCAGGGTGCGGTACTGGCGCTCCATGTCGTACACGGGAAAGACCGTGTACGCGGCCGGGTCCGCGGCCAGGCGCAGCACGCAGTGGCGCAGCGGCGGCGCGGGGTGGTCGACGGTGAACAGGAGCGTCTCGCTCGACATGCCGTTGGACTCGGGGACGCTCACGTCGACCGCCCGCGCGCCGGGCAGGCGGGTGCCGAGCCAGCGGGTCAGGCGGCGGGCGAGCTCCTCGGGGTCGCGCGTGCTGGTGCGGGGCCTGGGTGCCGTGGTCATGGCGGCGCTCCTCTCGGGGGGCGGCCCGCGGGCGCCGCTCAGGGCGCGACGGAGCCGAAGCCGGTGAATCCGCTCGGGTCGTGGCGGCCGAACGTGCCGTGCTCGAAGATCCCGTGGCCGACGCGTCCTTCGAGGGTGCAGCGGGCCGCGTGGTCGACGACGCCGTACGCGGCCAGGGGGTGGGCCGCCGGGTCCGCCAGGTCGTAGGAGCGGCGCTCGCACCAGGCGCGGCCGCGCCACGTCCCGTGCTGCCAGTCGTCGGCGGGCGGGTAGCCGGCCCCGACGGCGAGCGGCAGCGAGGTGAGGACCTCCACGCCGAGCTCCAGCGGCTTGCGGCTTGCCGGGTCCGTCAGGTGGATGACGGCGCCCGTGGGCCGCCGGGTGCCGGAGGCGTAGCTGATGTCGGCCTGGGGCCAGCCGAGTTGGCGGTCGGGATGGCCGGGGCGGACGAGGGTCGCGTCGTTGAGGTCGCGGTAGCCGTCGGCGTCCTCCTGGGCGATGACCATCAGGAAGCGGTCGGCGAAGCGGACCGGGCACCAGATCCAGTGGAACCCCTCCGTCGGGAACTCCTCGGCGAGGCGGCCGCCCTCCTCGCCCGGGATGGGCCGCACGCCCCAGCTGCGGTCGCGGGTGGCCGTCCACTCCCCCGCGCTCACCTGGAGTTCCTCTCCCCCGAAGCGGATCGTCCCCTCGCAGTGCCCCGCCTGCACGAACCGGCGTCCTTCGAGGGTGAGGCGGCCGCCGCGGCGCTGGGTGTGGTGCGGCTCCCACAGGGCCGGGAAGTCGGCGTTCCAGGTGAGGTCGCAGGCCAGGGAGCCGGGGTCGTCCGGGTCCGCGGCACAGCTCAGGCGGAGCCTGCGCAGGGGTTCCTCGACGAGGACGCGCAGCGGGCCGACGGAGAGGTTCGTGCGGTCGTCGGCCAGTGCGTCGGACGCGCGTACGGCGTGCAGCGTATCGCCGGTGCGCAGGGTGGCGTAGGCGTCGATGACGCCCGTGTTGGGATAGACCCCGAGCCCGAGGATCAGCAGGGCCGTGCCGCGGTGGTCGAAGACGTGGAAGATGCACCGGTCGTAGGCGTTGCGGTCGCCGGTGGCCACGTACCTCATGGACAGCGGCACTTGGTGGACGGGGTACTCGTCGAGCGGGACGGGGCGGTCCTCCGGCACGGCGCACCTCCCTGGGCGGGGTGGTCTGGGAGCGGGGCAGCCTGCCCCGGGCGGGAGTTGACGGTACGTCAGATACCGTGTCGAGGCCATACGCGGGCCCGCACCCGGCGCGCGGGAAGCGCGGGGCGTGCCGCGCGGGACGGCGGCGCTGGCGCGACGCGCCGCACGCGCCGCGCCCCGGACGGGCCCTGAACGCACTCTCGATTCAGCCCGATGGTGACCTGTCCCCAACGCCGCGCGTTGGCCGGACATGACCCCCACACACGCTCCGGCCGGCCAGCATCGGCGCACTCTCGCGTCGCCGCCCGCCAGTGCAGAATCGGTTCCCCACAGGTCTCAGTACACCCCTCAGCCCCCGTACCCCCATCAGTCCCCGTACCCCCATCAGTCCCCGTACTCGCCTCAGGCCCCGTACTCCCCGCAGTCCCAGCCGTCGCCGCCCCCGCCGCAGCCCGCGCCGCCCCAGGATCCGCCCATCTACCGGGCCCTGATCCGCCACTGGGCCGACCGCGGCCGGACGCTGCCGGGCCGCCACGACCCGGAGTGGGTCCGCCTCGCGGCGCCGCTGGCCGGGGCCGGGCAGTTCACCGCCGCCTACGGCTCACCCCGGCACACGCCGTTCGGCGAGAGCCTCGGGTCCGCGTACGACACCGGCCGGGGCGGCCCGTACGGAGGTGCCAGGAGCGCTCCGTACGACCCCCGCCGGGGCGGGCCGTACGGCGGGCCGCCCGGCTCTCCGTACGAGACGGGCCGGGACGCTGCGTACGCCACGGGCCATGCCGTGAACCCGTACGAGACGGGCGGCGGCGCCTCGGACGACACGCTGCCCATCGGCGGTCCTTGCGGCCCCTACGAAACGGCTCAGCGCTCGCGCGCCTTCCCCGCCGCGGACGCGGAGGCGGACGCGCGGGTCCACGACGGGCAGCGCGGGGCGGACCCGAGGCTGCTGATCAGCCCCGCGCCGCAGAGTTCCTTCGGGCTGCGGCCCGGCGCGGACTCCGGGTCAGCGTGAGTCGGGGCCCGCGAGGTGGCGGGCGATGACCATCCGCTGGATCTGGTTGGTGCCCTCGACGATCTGCAGGACCTTCGCCTCGCGCATATAGCGCTCGACGGGGAAGTCCTGGGTGTAGCCGTAGCCGCCGAGGACCTGCACGGCGTCCGTCGTGACCTTCATCGCGGCGTCGGTGCACAGGAGCTTGGCCATCGCGGCCTGCTTGGAGAACGGCCTGCCCGCGTCGCGCAGCCGCGCCGCCGCCAGGTAGAGCGCCCGGCCCGCCTCGATCTGCGTCGCCATGTCGGCGAGCATGAAGCGCAGGCCCTGGAAGTCGGCGATGGGCCGCCCGAACTGCCGCCGCTCGGTCGCGTACGTCAGCGCCTCATCCAGCGCCGCCTGGGCCACGCCGATCGCGCACGCCGCGATCCCGAGGCGCCCCGAGTCCAGCGCGGACAGCGCGATCGCGAAGCCCTGGCCCTCCTCGCCGAGGCGCCGGGCGTCGGACACCCGGACGCCGTCGAGGTGGAGCTGCGCCGTGGGCGAGCCCTTCATGCCCATCTTCTTCTCCGGCGCCGCGGCCGAGAGCCCCTCGGCGTCGCCCGGCACCAGGAAGGCCGTCACGCCCCGCGCGCCCTCGCCGCCGGTGCGGGCGAGCACGGTGTAGAAGTCGGCGATGCCGCCGTGCGTGATCCAGGCCTTCGTGCCGTCGAGCACCCAGTCGTCGCCGTCGCGCACCGCCTTCGTGCGCAGCGACGCGGCGTCCGATCCCGAGGACGGCTCCGACAGGCAGTAGGCGCCGAGCAGCCCGCCGCCGAGCATCCGCGGCAGGTGCTCCGCCCGCTGCTCCTTGGTGCCGTACCCGGCGAGGCCGTGGCAGGCCAGCGAGTGCACGCTGACGCCGAGGCCGACGGTGAGGCGGGCCGCGGCGAGCTCTTCGAGGACCTGGAGGTACACCTCGTAGGGCTGGTCGCCGCCGCCGAAGGCGGAGTCGTAGGGCAGACCGAGCAGGCCCGACTCCGAGAGCAGTGTGAAGAGTTCGCGCGGGAAGTGTCCCGCGGCCTCTTCCTCCGAGGCCTTCGGCGCGATCTCGCGCTGGATCAACTCGCGTACGAGCGCCAGCAGATCGCGGGCCTCCTCCGTCGGCAGGTGACGTTCCACCGGCTGCGCGGCTCCCTCGGGCATCCCGCTCTCCTCTCCCTGTCGGGTGCTTGAAGCGACACGCGCACGGGGTGTGGCGGCGCCGCCGGACACTGCCACGCCGATGCTGCCCCTCCGGGTCGCGAAGGGTGCTGATCAGCGTCTGTGGCGCGTTGAGTATGCCCGATCGGAGGCATGGCGTCACGGGTGCTCCCGGCCGGAATCCGATCTTCCCCAGCCATCCGCGCGCTCGGCCGCACCGGCGCCCACATGGGGCGGGACGGGTGCGGCCGCGGGATGCCGCGAGGGGCCCGTGGGGCCACGGGAGATCGTTCCGGAGACCGCCCCGGAGACCCCCTGGCGATCCCCCCCGACGATCCCCCAGCGATCCCCCGGAAGGTCCGGCCCGAGATCGGCTGAAGATCGGTGGCAACGGCGGTCCATGACCACGTAATTGGTCCGAACCATTGACGCAATGGTCTAGTCCTCCTAGAGTCCAGCGGCACGGAACATCGCGTTCATGCCAATTCAATCCGCGACTGTTCGTTGGTCAACCGCACCACCCCCCTTGCTCCCCTCTCCCTCCCCCACGAGGAGACAGCGATGCCAAGACCACACCGTCCCCGCGCCTTCCGGGCGCTCGTGGCCACCGCCTGTACCGCCGTCCTGGGCGCGGGCCTGCTCGCCGGTGCGGGCACCGCCACGGCCGACCAGAGCGCCGCCCCGAAGGCCGCCCCCAAGGCCGCCGAGGCCCAGGCGGGCTCGCGCGTCGTCGGCTACTTCACCGAATGGGGCGTCTACGGCCGGAACTACCACGTCAAGAACGTCGAGACGTCGGGCTCCGCCAACAAGCTCACGCACATCAACTACGCCTTCGGCAACGTCCAGGGCGGCAAGTGCACGATGGGCGACGCCTACGCCGCGACCGACAAGGCCTACTCCGCCGACCAGAGCGTCGACGGCGTCGCCGACACCTGGGACCAGCCGCTGCGCGGCAACTTCAACCAGCTGCGCAAGCTGAAGAAGAAGCACCCGAACCTCAAGGTCCTGTGGTCCTTCGGCGGCTGGACCTGGTCCGGCGGCTTCACCGAGGCCGCGAAGAACCCGCAGGCCTTCGCCCAGTCCTGCTACGACCTGGTCGAGAACTCCAAGTGGGCGGACGTCTTCGACGGCATCGACATCGACTGGGAGTACCCCAACGCCTGCGGTCTGAGCTGTGACACCAGCGGCCGCGCGGCCTACAAGAACCTGATGTCCGCGGTGCGCGCCAAGTTCGGCTCGAACAACCTGGTGACGGCCGCCATCCCGGCCGACGCCTCCTCCGGCGGCAAGATCGACGCCGCGGACTACGCGGGCGCCGCCCAGTACGTCGACTGGTACAACCCGATGACGTACGACTTCTTCGGCGCCTGGGACGCCAAGGGCCCGACGGCGCCGCACTCGCCGCTCAGCTCCTACACCGGCATCCCGAAGGCCGAGTACCACTCGCAGGCGACGATCGCCAAGCTCAAGGGCCTCGGCATCCCGTCCGACAAGCTGCTGCTCGGCATCGGCTTCTACGGCCGCGGCTGGACCGGCGTGACCCAGAAGGCCCCCGGCGGCACCGCCACCGGACCCGCGCAGGGCACGTACGAGCAGGGCATCGACGACTACAAGGTGCTCAAGACCAAGTGCCCGGCCAACGGCACGGTCGGCGGCACCGCCTACGCGCACTGCGGCACCAACTGGTGGAGCTACGACACCCCGGCCACCATCGCGGGGAAGATGAACTACAAGAACCAGCAGGGCCTGGGCGGCACCTTCTTCTGGGAGCTCAGCGGCGACACGTCGAACGGCGAACTGATCAAGGCCATCAACTAGCCGTTACCCCACGGGGAACAGGGGCGGGAGCCGGCCGGCTCCCGCCCCTTCGCCGTTCCCGGCCGCTACGGCGGCGGCGCCGGGCAGGTCGGCTCGAACTCCTCGATGACGTTCAGGGTTTCGCGCAGGGTGCGCACGAGCAGCGCGCGCACGACGTCCCGCGCGAGGCCCCGCTCGTGCGCGCCGCCGACCCAGTCGAGCGTGATCCCCTCGACGCTGCACAGCCAGCCGAGCAGCGCCGTGCGCGCGAGCGGCGGGATCGTCCTGCGGCCGTACGCCCCGTCGGCGATGGTGCCGATGATGGCCTCGCGCACGCCGTCGCGTATCGCGTGCACCTCGGCGTCGAAGCCGACGCCGCCGCTGACGATCGTGCGGTAGGCCGCCTGGTGGTGCTCGGCGTAGCGCAGATAGCCGTCGATGGTGCGGTGCACCCGCTCCACCGGCGGCAGTTCGGTGTCACCGCTCGCCCGCTCCACGAGATCGGCCACCGAGTCCTCGATGATCGCCAGGTAGTAGCCGCGCTTGGACTTGAAGTAGTAGTAGATCAGCCCCTTGGCGACCCGCGCCTGTCTCGCGATGTCGTCCATCGACAGCGCGTCGTAGGACGTGTCGGCGAACAGCTTCCGGCCGATGGCGATCAGTTCGGCGCGGCGCGCCACGGAGCGGTCGGTGCCGCGCGCCTGCGGACGGTCCTGATCGACGGAATGGTCGGTACCGCGCTGTTGACTATTATTCAATATCGGCCCTAGTCTCCAACTGCCTTGGGAATGAGCCGCAGTATGGCAGACCCACGCCGCCGGTCAGGACCGGCGCGGCCCCTCCCGAGCGCGCCCTGCACGCAACTCCCCCTTCGCACGCGCGGTACGACTGACTCGTACGGGAGGCACAGTGAGCGCACACCAGCGGCCCGGACGCGGGACCTTACGCGAGGGCAGAACCAACTGGAAGAAGACGGCCGTCATCGCGCTGCCCGCGTTCCTCGCGGTCGGCGCGATGGCGTCGGTCATGGCGGAAGGCGCGCTCGCCGCGTCGTTCGCGGTCTCGGGCACCAGTTTCCAGGTGTCGTCGGGCAAGCTGTCGAGCCAGGGCCTGGCCAGCTATGTGGAGACGGACCGCAGCGTCGACGGCAAGGGCCACCCGGTGGCCCTGCTCGGCATCGGCGACGCCACCCTCTCCGACATCTGCCAGGCCGCCTCGGTCAAGACGCCGCTTGGCACGGTGGTGTTCAAGCTGACGGCGGGCGGCGACGCGGGCAAGGTCACCGCCACCAACCTGGTCATCGACGCCGAGGACCTCGTCGGCGACGCGCGCTTCGGCACCGCGCAGATCGGCCGGGACGCCTCCACGCTCGACGAGGTGCCCGGCGTCAAGGGCGAGAAGGGCAAGTTCGGCCTCCAGGCCGGGGACATCGAGGTGTCCGGAGTCCGCTCGCACGCCTGGTCAGCGACCGGCGGGAACTTCCGCCTCAAGGGCATGCGGGTCGACGTCAGCCTGGGCGGGAAGCAGTGCTTCTGACCAAGCCGGGCGCCCCGCGCCCCGGCGGCTGGCTCGACGAGCGGCTGCCGCTCAGGGACCTGCGCCGGGCGCTCCGCCGCTGGCGGCGCACCCGGCCCTTCTGGGGCGGACTGCTGCTGATCATGGGCGGCGCGGAGCTCCTCGTCGTGCCGCTGTCGCCGCTGACCGTCCTGGTGAGCCTCGGCCTCGGCGGGATCGCCGCGATCGGCATCGGCATCGCGCTGATGGCCGCCGGGGTGTTCCTGTGGCTGCTGCCGCACGCGCACCACTACGTGTCCGTCAACGCCCTCATCCTGTCGGTGCTCTCCTTCGCGGCGACGAACCTGGGCGGCTTCCTGGTCGGCATGCTGCTCGGCATCGTCGGCAGCGCCATGGGCTTCGGCTGGACTCCGGTGCCCGAGGACGGCCAGGAGGAGGCACGGCCGCCGGGCATCCGCGACGGGCAGGGCACGCGGACCCTCGCCGTGCTGCTCCCCGTGGTCCTCGCCGGGGCGGCGTTGTGGGGCGCCGTCCCGGCGAGGGCCGCACCGGGCGAGGTGGTGGCGGCGCGGACCCCGCCGACGGTCACGACGACGCTGTTCGCGCCCCAGGGCTTCATCGTCGCGGGCGTCCGCGACATCCCCACGGCCGCGGGGCCGCTGAAGGTGATGGTGCTGCGCATGAACGCGGCCTCGCTCACCGACTACCGGCTCACGACCCGGGACGGCAGCCGTGAACTCGCCCTCGGCGCCGACACCTTGGACCTGAGCGGCAAGGTCACGCTGTATCTGACCAAGTTCCGCGGCTGTATCGAGGGCATCCTCTGCATCACCTTCACGCCGGACAAGCTGCCGGTGCCGCCGCTGGTGCCGCCGTTCGTCTTCATGACCGACGTGAGCGCCGAGCAGGCCCTGGTCACCTCGGACGTGATCACCGCGGGCGGGCTCAGCCTGCGGGCGCACCCCTAGTGAGGCCACCGTGATCCAGATCCAGGCAGCGCTGTTCTGGGCGTACGCGGTGGGCGCGACCTTCGCGCTCGCCGCCGGGCGCCAGCTCCAGGTGTGGGAGCGGATCAACGCGGGCGAGGGCCCGCGCACCCGCAGCCGCGCCGCCAACCCGTATCTGGCGCTCACCCTGCTGTTCGCCGCCGTGCTCATGGTGCCGACGGGCCTGTTCGTGCTGTGGCAGAACCCGTCGTGGGCGACCATGCACGTGGCGGGCGGCCACGACGGCGTGTGGGCGGGCTTCGTCCTGCTGTACGCGGGCGGCATCCCGGTGGCCGCGCTGCTCGGCTTCCTCGCGGCGCAGGTCCTGGTGCTCGTGGGCGTGGGCTACTGGGCGTACCTGAACTGCGTGGGCGGCTACTTCCTGCTGTTCGGCACGCTCGTGCACGGCTGGGACGGCAGCGGGTACGAGCGGTTCCTGTCGCCGGGGGCCCGCGACTGGGCCGACTGGCCGCGGGACAGCGTGGTGAACAACGCCCTGGACTTCCTGACGTCCGGCACGTTCCTCGCGCTGCTCGTCTTCGGCGCGGCCGTCATCGGCACCATGCTGATCACGGAGATCGGCTGGCTGCTTGAGGGCTGGTCGCTGCCGGGCGCGGACGAGGACCGCAAGGTGCACCCCGTCCTGGCCGTCGCGATCGCCGCGGCCGGGGTCTACGGCCTGCCGTTCCTCGGCGCCGTCACCGCGAGCCTGCTCGTGCGGCTGCTCGGGGGCTTGCTCGGCCTGCCGCTGTTCGCGGTGGTCGCGGGCGTCGTCCTGCTCACCCGGCGCTCGCCGGTGCGGCGCCTGTACGACCTGGTGGGCGTCCCCCACCAGCATTGGCGGGCCGGCCTTGACACCACCGGCGCCGCCGACCCCACAGAGGTGACTCAGGTCACAGGAGACCGGCCTGGGTGACGAGCATCGCGAGGACGACGACGAGCGTCCAGCCCAGCAGGTGTTCAAGCAGCTTCGGGCCGTCCTCCCTGGGGCCGCCCGTGCGGGCCTTGGCGCCCGTGGTGGCCTTCAGGGCGATGGCGGTGGCGGAGCTCGCGGTCATGGCAACTCTCGGTGGATCGTCCGGCAGTGGCTTCCCCCCACTGGCCCCTCCACCATGCCAGCGAATCCGCGTCCCCCGGGAGAGACGTTGGTCACCCATGCGGTCGATCGCCCACAACTAGCGGCGGGGGCCGTGCGTCTACCACGGCGTACGTCGCACGTCCGCGCACCATCCGACCGAAAGGTTTCCGATGAGTACGTCCTCGACGCCCCGCCGCAGAGCACGGCTCGCCCTCGCGGCGGCCGTCACCGCGGCGGCCGCCCTCACCGGACCGGTCTCGTACGCCACCGACTCCGCCACCGACTCCGCCGCGGCCGACGGCAGGCCCGGCAAGCCGACCCCCGGGGCCCCCGGCCTCGGCGACCCGATGTTCCCGCTCGACGGCAACGGCGGCTACAAGGTCGACCGCTATCTCCTCGACTTCGACTGGCAGGCCCCGAAGACGCCGTTCGCGGCGAGCGCCACCATCAAGGCCACCGCCACCCAGTCCCTGTCCCGCTTCAACCTCGACTTCGGCGGCAACACCCTGCACGCGGTGACCGTCGACGGGAAGGCCGCGGGCACCTCGCGCGAGGGCGACGAGCTGACCGTCACGCCCAAGTCGCCGATCGCCAAGGGCAGGGCCTTCACCGTGAAGGTCACCTACACCGCCGACCCGACCCAGGTCCGCCACCGCGACGACGCCATCGAGGACTACGGCTGGATTCCCACGCCCGACGGCACGGTCGTCTATCCGCAGCCCAACGGCGCCCGCCTGATCTTCCCCGCCAACGACCACCCCAGCCAGCGCGCGCCGATCACCTTCCGCATCACCACGCCGAAGGACCGCACGGCCGTCGCCAACGGCAAGCTGGTCGGCAAGGGCGACCGGCCGGGGGACCGCGTGCGGTGGACGTACGACTCCGAGCAGCCGCTGTCGACG
Organism: Streptomyces sp. NPDC043996; assembly: GCF_056435225.1. Lineage (NCBI taxonomy): Bacteria > Bacillati > Actinomycetota > Actinomycetes > Kitasatosporales > Streptomycetaceae > Streptomyces > Streptomyces sp. NPDC043996. The sequence goes on from NZ_JBWKEY010000009.1 coordinate 73,899, forward strand.
CAGCTGGTGCAGCTCGCGGTCGGCAAGTTCACCTTCGACGACCGCGAGGGCCCGCGCGGCCTGCCGATCCGCGACGTCGTCCCGGACGCCCTGGTCGAGCCGACCGCGAAGTTCCGCGCGCTCACCTCCGGCCACCTGGCCTGGCTGGAGGAGCGGCTCGGCCCGTACCCGTTCAACCGCTACGGCGTCCTCGTCGGCGACACCGACCTCGGCGTGGCCCTGGAGACGCAGACCCTCTCCCTCGTCCCCAAGGCCGACCTCCTCGGCACCCAGGTGGACGCCGAGCGGAACCTGGTGCACGAGCTCACCCACCAGTGGTTCGGCGACAGCGTGGCGCTCAAGGGCTGGTCCGACCTGTGGGTCAGCGAGGGCCACGCCCGCTTCTACGAGCGGCTGTACTCCGAGGCGCACGGCGGCACCAGCTTCGAGGCGGCCATGAAGGCCGCGTACAAGGCGCACGACCAGTGGCGCAAGGACTTCGGCGCGCCCGCCGAGCCCACCGAGCCGAACCTGTTCAAGCGCATGCGCTACGACGGCTCGGCCCTGGTGCTCTACGCGCTGCGCGAGAAGGTCGGCGACGCCGCCTTCCAGAAGATCGAGCGGGCCTGGGTCACCCAGTACCGCGGGAAGGCCGCGAGCACCCAGGACTACGTCGACCTCGCGTCGAAGGTCGCGGGCGAGGACCTCGCGGGCTTCCTGAAGCCGTGGCTGTACGGCTCGAAGACGCCGCCGATGCCAGGGCACCCGGACTGGGTGGTGGACCCGGCCACCTGATCGTCCACGCGTGAGGGGAGGTTCCGCCCCGCGCGGAACCTCCCCGGGGCGCTCAGCGCACCCCGACCGCCGCGAGCGCCCGCACCTGCGCCTTCGTGGGCCGCAGCGGGAAGTACAGGTAGCAGACCCCGCCGGTGCCGGAGACGACCTTCCCTGCGGCGTTCCTGCGCTTGGTCCGCAGCCAGATGTTCTCCCACTCGCGCCGCCGGTAGACGCGGCGCACGGCCGCGTTGCTCGGGGACGCCGGGTCGTTGGCGATCACGTCGCCGGCGTCGGTGAAGCCGATCACGGTCATCAGATGGCCCGCCGTGCCGTATCCGGCGCCGGTCAGCTCCTCCTTCAGGAACGACTGGGAGGTGATGACGGGGATGCCCGCCGCGATGAGGGTCTCCAGGTCGGTGAGGGAGCCGAGCCGGGTGACGACGCCCTGGATGCCGGGGTACGTCGCCGCGTAGGCGGCGTTGAACGGCCAGTTGCCGCAGCCGCCGTACTGGTAGTCGTAGGTGAGGCGCGCCGCGTGGCACACCTGCGGGTCGGCGTAGGCCGGGTCGACCCAGGCGAGCTGGTCCGGGGTCGGCCGCCGGCCCCAGTACTCCAGGATCATCTGGGACGAGGTGGGGCTGCACCAGGCCTCGCCGCCGTTGTCGTACTCCGGGTACTGGCCCTTGTGGATCTCCTGCGAGTAGCGCGGCACGGCCAGCTCCCCGGCGGGTCCCGGCGTCGACGCGGGCACCTCGAAGCGGTCGGGCACCGCCGATGCCATCGCGCCGACGCGCCACACCGTGGGCGTCAGGGTCGTGCCGGGCAGGCGGTGCAGGGTCAGCCGCAGGCGGTAGGCGACCAGGCGCAGGCCGGTCGTGGTGTCGTCGAGGGACAGGGTGTCCGTCCAGACCGTCGACTTGCCGTCGCTCTGGTCGTCGACCGAGGTGCGGCGTATGACGGGGGCCGCCGGGTCCTCGCGGTCGTCGCCCGACGCCCAGCGGCCGAGGACGTACCACGGGGTCGTGGTGCCGTCGGAGTACGTGCCCTCGAGCTCGATCTGGATCCAGGTGCCGGTGGGGGTGCGGGCGTTCCAGGAGGCGATGGCCTCGGTGGCGGCCACGGCGGGGCGGTGCGCGGGGGACGTCCAGCGGGCGTACTCCCAGGTGGTGGTCCGGCCCGTGTGCGGGTCGGCGTAGGCGGTGGTGCCGAGCGGCTCGGCGATCTCCACGCCGGGCCGGTGCCCGCCGACGACGCGGGTGCCCTCGCCCCTGCCCCCGCGCCAGTGGGCGCGGGAGGTCCAGAAGCGGTTGTCCACCGGGCGGGCCGCGCCCGGCGGGCGGCGGCGTGCGCCCGGCGCGGCGCCCGCCGGGGCGGCCGCGAGGGCCGTGACCGCGGCGGCGCCCGCCGCGGTGGCGAGGAGTCTTCTGCGGGACATGCCGTCAGCTTGGTCCATGGAGGGCCCCCGGTTCGACGTGGGGTCCGGCCGCGGCCGGACGGGTTATCACTGGTATGACCTGGGACAGCGCCCCGAACCGCGCACGCGTACGAAAACGCGCCGGGGCGCCTACGCTGGCGGTTGATGACATCGACGCCGCGCCCCACGCCACCCCCCAGCCTCGCCCGCCTCGCCCGCGCCCTGCGCGCGCTGCCGCCGTCCTGCGGTCCTGTCCGGCTCGTCGGCGTCGACGGACACGCGGGCTCGGGCAAGTCGACGTTCGCCACGCGCCTGGCCGAGGCCCTGGACGGCGCGCCGGTGCTGCGGCTCGACGACATCGCGAGCCACGAGGCGCTCTTCGACTGGACCGAACGCCTGCGGCGGCAGGTGCTCGACCCGCTGTCCCGTGGCGAGACGGCGCGCTACGAGGCGTACGACTGGAACACGCGCCGCTTCGGCCCTGCAAGACGCCCACTGCCCGCCGCCCCCGTGATCCTCCTGGAGGGTGTCGGCGCGGGCCGCCGCGTGCTACGCCCGTTCCTCGCGCGACTGCTGTGGATGGAACTGCCCCAAGAAGCCTCCTGGGCCCGCGGGCGCCACCGCGACGGACCGGCGCTCAGCGACTTCTGGGACGGCTGGGAGGCCGCCGAGCGACGCCATTTCGCCGGGGACCCCTCCCGGCCGTGCGCCGATTTCCTGGTACGGGAGTTGCCTGAGGGGTACGAGGTGCTCACGGGGCCCGCAGGAGCGGCAACAGAGCCCCAGATCATCACGCACGGTGAAGGACAGTCGGCAGCGCGCTGAACCTTTGGAAAGTCCCTTCCGCGCGCCGTGGCCGGATTCCGAGACCGCTTCAACTCGGCTTGACCCAGGGGCCTTACAGGACTTACGTTCTCAATGTGCGGCCTTTCGGGTCGCCCACACCCGCGAAGCCCCCGGTTGTTCCCCCGTGATCGGGGGCTTCGTTCTGCCCTGAAGCCCCGCTCCCCCGGCCGCCGCGAGCCGCCATTCGCTCACCCAGGGTCACCGAAGTGCCCTCTTCCCCCAGGGCTGGGGCCGGGGCGAAGCGCGCCGATCCCACCCCGCCGCACCCTACGGCCGGGCCCCACCTCGCAGGTACGATGCCTTTCGGTGAGAGCGACGGACGGCGGCTTCGCGCACCGAGTCAACTCCCGTCCGCGGCACGGCGGTTCAGATCGGTGGCCAAGGGGCACCGACCCGGTGACACGGGGGCACGGTTTGTGGGGGACGTGATGGACTTCGGCACGCAGGGCCGGGCCGCCCCGGCCGACCTCGCCTGGCTGCGGGGCGTCGACGCCTACACGATGGGCGCCTATCCGCAGGCGGAGGAGGAGTTCCGGGCCGCGGTGCGCATGGACCCCGGCATGGCCGACGGCTGGCTCGGGCTGCACGCGCTGCGCGTCGACACCACGACGGCCCTGCTGCGGATGTACCAGCACCGGGACCGCTTCGGCGAACAGCGCGCCCGCCACACCCGCACCCTCAACTCCTGGTACTGGCTCGGCTGGTGGGTCCAGCCCGTCCTCGAGTCCACCCGCGACCTGCTGCTCGCGCACGCCTCGCACTGGCTGGACGGCCGCCACGTCCCCGAGCTCGACCGGGCGCTCGCCGGGTTGCCGCCCGTCGACGCCGACGCCCAAGTGCGCTTCCTGCACGCCTGCCGCGCCTACCTGGTCAAGGACTGGGAGCAACTGGTGCGGCACACCGACTCCTTGATCGACGACGCCATGCTCGGCATCGAGGCCGGGCTCTTCGGCGGCATGGCCCGGGTCCGCCTCGACATGTACGGCCAGGCCGAACCGCTGCTCTCCGCCGCCCTGATGCGCTGCCGCAGCGAGCAGCCGCAGCGCAAGGAGCTGCGCTACTGGCTCGCCCGCGCGCACGAGGGCACAGGACGCTCCGCCGCGGCGCTTCCGCTGTACCGCGCGGTGCACCGCGTCGACCCCGCCTTCATGGACACCTCCGCCCGGCTCGCCGCGATCGCCGAGGGCGACGGCTACGACGACGCCGAGGGCGTCGACCTGGCCGCCGTCGCCCTCACCGGCCTCGGCCAGGACGCGCTGGACGGGCCCGACGGCGTGGACGCGCTGTTCGGCGCCGAGGGCCGCGACCTGAAGGTCACCGAGCCCGAACTGCCGCCCCCCGGCGGGCCGCCCGAGCCGCCCGGCGCCGACCCGGTGCGCCAGAAGGCGATCCTCCCGGTCAAGCCCGCCGCCCAGCTGCCGTCCGGCCCCACCGACCCGGAGCTGCTCGCGCAGGCCCTCGCCGAACTGGAGCGCATGGTCGGGCTCGAACCCGTCAAACGCCAGGTCAAGGCGCTGTCCGCGCAGCTGAACATGGCCCGTCTGCGCGCCGCCCAGAACCTTCCGGTGCAGCCGCCGAAACGACACTTCGTCTTCTCCGGGCCCTCCGGCACCGGCAAGACCACCGTCGCCCGCATCCTCGGCCGCGTCTTCTACGCCCTCGGGCTGCTCGGCGGCGACCACCTCGTGGAGGCCCAGCGGGCCGACCTGGTCGGCGAGTACCTGGGCCAGACCGCGGTCAAGGCCAACGAGCTCATCGACTCCGCCATCGGCGGCGTCCTCTTCGTCGACGAGGCCTACGCCCTGTCCAACTCCGGCTACGGCAAGGGCGACGCCTACGGCGACGAGGCGCTGCAGGTCCTGTTGAAGCGCGCCGAGGACAACCGCGACCACCTGGTCGTGATCCTCGCCGGATACCCCGAGGGCATGGACCGCCTCCTCGCCGCCAACCCCGGCCTGTCCTCGCGCTTCACCACCCGCGTCGACTTCCCCTCGTACCGCCCGCTGGAACTCACCGCGATCGGCGAGGTGCTCGCCGCCGAGAACGGCGACGTGTGGGACGAGGAGGCCGTCGACGAACTGCGGTCCATCAGCGGGCACGTCGTCGACCAGGCGTGGATCGACGAGCTCGGCAACGGCCGCTTCCTGCGGACGCTGTACGAGAAGAGCTGCGCCTACCGCGATCTGCGCCTGTCCGGCTACGCGGGCGAGCCGTCCCGCACGGACCTGGCCACGCTCCGCCTCCCCGACCTGATGCAGGCGTACGGCGAGGTCCTCTCCGGGCGGGGGCCCACGGGCCCCTCGGGGCCGACGTGAGCGCCCCGCCCGTGCACCCCTGATCCGTCACCCCTTAGAGGCGTTTGACCCCCAAGGCCCCCGGCCCCGGGCCGAAAGTCCGCGACCCTGACCGCAAAGGCGCGGACACGGTGGGGGTGCGCGACGGTGACCACCTGGCTGGCATGGGGCTCCTTCGCCGCCGTCACGGCGGCCACCTCCACCGGAGTCGCGCTGTGGATCGCGTGCGGGCTCGGCTTCCAGCTCGCCGTCGACAGCTTCGTCGTGACGGACACCGTGCTGTCCCTCGTCTTCGCCGCCTGCGGCGTCGCCGTGGCCTGGCGCCGCCCCCGCAACCCGATCGGCTGGCTGCTGCTGGGCGGCGGGGCCGCCCACGCCCTGACCGTCGCCGCCCTCGGCTTCCTCGCCCTCGGCCTGCGCGACGGCTGGAGCGAGGGCGCGCTGCGGGTGCTCGTGACCACCGCGCTCGCCTCCTGGCCGCTCGGCCTGCGCCTGTTCGTGCCACTCGCGCTGCTGCTCTTCCCCACCGGATGCCTGCCGGGCCCGCGCTGGCGGCCGGTCGCCTGGGGCACCGCCACGATCGGGGTCCTGTTCTGGCTGTGGAGCGTGACGACGCCGCAGCCGTACGCGCTCGGCGGGCCCTCCGGCTATCTGCACGTCCTGAGCTGGCCGCCGCTCGAGCCGTACCGGGCGCAGACCGACCTGCTCGGCATCTTCGTGCCGCTGCTCATCGACCTCGCCGCCGTGATAGCGCGCTACCGCTGGGGCGACGAGCGGCTGCGCCGCCAGATGCTGTGGCTGATGCTCGCCGTGCTGTGCGCCATCCCCTGGTGGCCGCTTGGCATGCGGGCGGAGGGGCTCCAGGTGTTCATCGTCGCCCAGCCGATCGCGATCGCCGTCGCGATCCTGCGCCCGCATCTGCTGGACATCCAGTGGGTGGTCTCACGGGCCCTGCTGTACCTGGCGCTCTCGCTCGGGGTGCTCGGCGTGTACACGGCGGTGGTGCTCTTCCTCGACCACGCGCTGCGCGAGACCTTCCACCTCGGCGGCGCCGCGCTCGTCGCCGTCGGCGTGGCGATCGCCTTCCACCCCGTGCGCGGCGTCCTCCAGCGCGCCATCGACCAGCTCCTTTACGGCGACCGCGGCGACCCCGTGCGCGCGCTCAACCGGCTGGGTGCCCGGCTGACCGCGGAGACCGGCCTGGACGGGCTGCTGCTCGCGGTGCGGGACGCGCTGCGGCTGCCGTACGCCGCGTTCCTCCTGGAGGGGCGGGCGGTGGCGGCGTCCGGGACCCGGCCGCCGGGGTGCGTGGTGGTGCCGCTGCCCGCGCCCGGCACCAAGGAGGCGGAGCTGGTCGTGGGCACCCGCAGGGGCCAGCCCCGCCTCGGCGCGGAGGACCTGCGCACCCTGAAGGTCCTGGTGGTGCCGCTCGGCGTCGCGGTGCGCGCGACCGTACTCTCCAAGGAGCTGCAGTCCTCGCGGGAGCGCCTGGTGTCGGCCCGCGAGGAGGAGCGGCGGCGGCTGCGCCGCGATCTGCACGACGGGCTCGGCCCCACCCTCACCGGCCTGGCCTTCACCGCCGACGCGGTGCGCAACCTCGTGCGCACCGACCCGGACACGGCCGAACAGCTCCTCGACCAACTGCGCGGGCACGCGAGCGGCGCCATCGACGAGATCCGCCGCCTCATCGAAGGGCTGCGGCCGCCCGCCCTGGACGAGCTGGGGCTGATCGTCGCCCTCACCCGGCAGGCGGAGCGGCTGAGCCACCGCGACGGCGGCGCCCCGCTCGCCATCACCATCGACGCGCCCGGCAGGCTCCCCCGGCTTCCGGCCGCCGTCGAGGTGGCGGCGTACCGCATCGCGACCGAGGCGCTCACGAACGCGGCCCGGCACTCGCGGGCCGACCACGCCCTGGTGCGGCTGCGCGTGGACGACGCGCTGCGCGTCGACGTCACCGACAACGGCGGCCCGTCCGCCGTGGCGTGGCGGCCCGGTGTGGGCATGTCCACGATGGCGGAGCGGGCCGCCGAGGTCGCCGGCTGGTGCGACTGCCGTCCCGGTCCTGAGGGCGGCGAGGTCAGCGCCGTCCTGCCGTTGCGGTCGGGCTAGCGCCCAGCGCGGCACCGTACGGCTGAGGTTTCGGGCCCGTCAGCCGTACGGGCCCCCGTCAGCCGTACAGGCCGAGCAGCGCCCGGTGGTAGAGGTACTCACCGGCGGTCATGACGCTCGTGGCGGCACCACCTCCCCCCACCGCCCGCGCCGCTGTCGTGCCGGCGAAGCCGGCGCAGAGGGCCGCCGCGGCAAGGGTCGCCACGCCAACTGCCTTGAGGTTCTTGCGCATAGCCGTTCTCCTTGGGATGCGGACCTGCGGGGACGAGCACGTGCCGGAGCGCGCACGTACCGGCGTGAGGACGCACGGAGCTCCCCTTCCTGAGTGGCAGGGGGGTTCGGCCTTCGGCCGGGCCCGGTGGCACGGGCCCGGCCGCCCCCGTTCGACGCTCAGGATGACGCGCGGCACTCCCCCTTGGTGAGGGCGCCCGCTCCCGCGCGTCCCGGGAAAGCCTCCCGGCCCGCGCGGGAACCGGCACCCAGGACAAAGGAGTCGGCCGTCCCCGACGATGGGTAGATACGGACCGACGCACCGCCGCTGTGGGGAGCCGCGCCTTGACGACGCCCGCCGAGCCCTGTGAGCTCACCGTGGTTCTCGCCGACGACCATCCCGTGGTGCGCGGCGGGCTCAGGGCCCTGCTCGGGTCCATCGAGGGCATCCGGGTGGTCGGCGAGGCGGCGGGCGGCAGGGACGCGGTGCGCGAGACGCTCCTGCACCGGCCCCGGGTGCTCGTCATCGACCTGGAGATGCCGGATCTGGACGGGGTCAGCGCGACGCGCGAGGTGCTCGCCTCCGCGCCGGACACGGCGGTGCTCGTCCTGACGATGTTCGAGGACGACGAGTCGGTGTTCGCGGCGATGCGGGCGGGCGCCCGCGGCTACATCCTCAAGGGCGCCGCGCAGGACGAGATCGTGCGGGCGGTGCGCTGCGTGGCCGCCGGGGAGGCCATCTTCGGTCCCCGCATCGCCCGGCGCGTCGCCGAGTGGATGTCCCGGCCGCGGGAGGCGGCGGCGCGCTCACCGTTCCCGGAGCTGACGGCGCGCGAGCTCGAGGTGCTCGACCTGATCGCGGCGGGCCTCGCCAACCCGGCGATCGCCCGCAGGCTGCGGCTCGCCCCGAAGACCATCAGCAACCACATCTCGGCGATCTTCATAAAGCTCCAGGTCGCCGACCGGGCGGCGGCCATCGTCCGGGCCCGCGACGCCGGGCTTGGCCGGAGGCCTTGACCCGTTTGTCGCGCCGCGCGCTCGTCCTCAAGCGCCGGACGGGCTGAATCTCCCCGTCCGGCGCCGAAGGGCGCGACCCGTCCGGCGCGGGCGCGTCAGCTCACGAGTTCCCTCCCCCGTACCGCCCGTGGCACCGTCACGCGGTGGGCCGGGTCCCTGACCTCGCCGACCAGGAGTTCGAGCACGTCCTCCAGGGCGACGAGGCCGAGCACCCGGCCCGTGGCGTCGGCGACCTGCGCCAGGTGCGTCGCGGCGTGCCGCATCACCGTGAGGGCGTCGTCCAGGGGCAGTTCGGCGCGCAGCGTGGTCATCTGGTGCCAGACCTGCTGGGGCACCGCGCGGCCGGTGTCCTCCAGGTCCAGGACGTCCTTCACGTGCAGATAGCCCATGAAGGCGCCGCCGTCGGCGCGGACCGGGAAGCGGGAGTAGCCGGTGCGGGCGGTCAGCTCGATGACCTGGTCGGGGGTGACCGAGGGGCCGACGGTGACCAGGGACGCGCCGTCGAGCAGGACGTCGGTGACCGGGCGCGAGCCCAGTTCGAGGGCGTCCTCCAGGCGTTCCTGCGCCCGCGGGTCGAGCAGCCCCGCCTGCCCCGCGTCCTCGACCAGACGGCCGAGCTGCACGCTGGTGAAGACCGCCTCGACCTCGTCCTTCGGCTCGACCTTGAACAGCCGCAGGACCAGCCGGGCGCAGGCGCCGAGCGCGGCCGTCAGCGGGCGGCAGAGCCGGGCGAAGGCGACCAGGGCCGGGCTGAGCCACAGCGCGGTCCGCTCCGGCGCCGCCATCGCCAGGTTCTTCGGGACCATCTCGCCGATGACGAGGTGGAGGAAGACGACGACGGCGAGCGCGATCACATACCCGAGCGGGTGGATCACGCCCTCGGGCAGGTGCGCCGCCGCGAACAGCGGCTCGAGCAGGTGCGCCACGGTCGGCTCGGCGACGGCGCCGAGCGTCAACGAGCAGACGGTGATGCCGAACTGGGCGGCGGCCATCATCTGCGGCAGGTGCTCGAGGCCGTACAGGACCTGGCGGGCCCGCGCGGTGCCGAGCGGCTCGATCTGGCTGCGGCGCACGGAGACGAGCGCGAACTCCGCGCCCACGAAGAAGCCGTTGGCGCACACGAGCAGGAGCGCGAACAGCAGTTGCAGAGCGCTCATCGCACGGCCTCCACGACGCCCCGCTCCACCGCGGGCCTGGGCCCGGGGGCCGCGTCCCCCGCGGTGCGCACGAGCCGCACCCGCTCGGCGCGGTAGTGCCCGACCTGCCGCACCGACAGGCGCCAGCCGGGCAGTTCGGCGCGGTCGCCGGGCGCCGGGATGCGGCCGAGCAGGTCGGCGACGAGCCCGGCCACGGTCTCGTACGGGCCCTCGGGCACGTCGAGTCCTATGCGCCGCAGCGTGTCGACGCGGCAGCCGCCGTCGGCGTCCCAGGCCGGGCGGCCGTCCTCGGGCGCGGCCGCGGCGAGTTCGGGCAGGTCCTGGCGGTCGTGCTCGTCGCGGACCTCGCCGACGAGTTCCTCGACGATGTCCTCCAGGGTGACGACACCGGCCGTGCCGCCGTACTCGTCGACGACGACCGCCATCGGCTGCTCGCTGCGCAGCCGCTCCAGGAGGGGCTGCACGGGCAGCGTCTCGGGGACGAGGAGCGGCGCCTTGGCGATGCGGCTGACGGGCGTGCGCAGCCGGGCGTGGCCGGGCACGGCGAGGGCGTCCTTGAGGTGGACCGCGCCGACTATTTCGTCGATCCGCTCGCGGTAGACCGGGAAGCGGGACAGGCCGGTGGCGCGGGTCAGGTTGACCACGTCCTCGGCGGTCGCGGTGGCCTGCAGCGCGCTCACCTTCACCCGGGGCGTCATGACGTGCTGCGCGGTGAGCTCCCCGAGCGAGAGGGTGCGGACGAACAGGTCGGCGGTGTGCTGCTCCAGGGCTCCGGCGCGGGCCGAGTGCCGGGCGAGCGAGACCAGTTCGCCGGGGGTGCGGGCGGAGGCGAGCTCGTCGGTGGGCTCGACGCCGAAGGCGCGCACGCAGCGGTTGGCGACGGCGTTCAGGGCGGCGATCACCGGCCGGAACAGGCGCGAGAACGCGGCTTGTGGGCCCGCGACGAACCGCGCCACGTGCAGCGGCCTGGACACGGCCCAGTTCTTCGGCACGAGTTCGCCGATGACCATCTGCACGGCGGCCGCCAGGAACATGCCGACGGCCACGGACACGCCGGGGACCGCGGCCTTGGGCATGCCGGTGGCCGTGAACGGGCCCGTGAGCAGATGTGCGAGGGCCGGTTCGGCGAGCATGCCGATGACCAGGGAGGTGAGGGTGATGCCGAGCTGGGTGCCCGACAGCTGGAAGGACAGCTCCTTGAGGGCGCTGACGACGGTGCGGGCGCGCCGGTCGCCGTCGGCCGCGGCCTTCTCGGCGTCCGGCCGCTCGACGGTGACGAGGCCGAACTCGGCCGCGACGAAGAAGCCGTTGGCGAGGATCAGCAGGAAGGCCGCTCCGAGGAGCAGCAGGGGGAGGGTCATGAGGCCGCCGCCTCGTCCGCGAAGCGGGTGCCCGTATGTCGACAGGGGGCGGCGCAGGTACTACAGGACGATCCGTCCATCGCCGGAGGGAGTCACTCCTCGGTTAGCAGGAGCCCCCGGGAGCCTTGGGCCCGGCGGGGGCGGGGAGGCGTACCGGGCCTGCCCCGCCACCAGATTAATCAAGACACCCGCGAAAGGTCAGCCGCCGTCGCTCGCGGAGCGCGCCTCGGCGAGGGCGCGCAGGGCGCGGGCGTCGGCGATGGCCTGCTGCTTGGCGATGCCCGGCTGGATGCCGAGGGCGGGCAGGCTGGTGCCGTCGGCGAGGTTGAGGAACACCCACGGGTCGCCCGGCCGCAGATTGACCTGGACGATCTCGGCCCACTCCAGGCGGCGCCGGGTGGCGATGTTGACGACGGTCACCCCGGAGTCGTCGGCGACGACCTTGGGCCTGCTGAGCAGGGCGAGGGCGCCGGAGAGCAGCGCGCCGGTGAAGACGAAGCTGACCCGCTCGCCCGGGTTGAGGTCGGGCAGGATCACCGCGATCACCACCAGGACCGCGAAGATCGCGACCGCGGCGCCGAGCAGGACGACGCGGGTCCGTGCGGGCCGGAAGGTGACGGGCAGGGCGGGCGGTGCGGTGGGCTCGGTCATGGCGTTCGCTCCGGCCATCAGAGGCGGCAGGCGTGGATCGCGGTGGTCAGGATGGCGCGCGCGCCGATGGCGTACAGGTCGTCCATGACCCGCTGCGCGTCCTTGGTGGGGACCATGGAGCGGACGGCGACCCAGCCCTCGTTGTGCAGCGGCGAGATCGTCGGCGACTCCAGGCCGGGGGTGAGGGCGACGGCCTGCTCCAGGTGCTCGGCGCGGCAGTCGTAGTCCATCATCACGTACGTCCGGGCGACCAGGACGCCCTGGAGGCGGCGCAGGAACTGCTGCACCTTCGGCTCTTCGGCGCCGGCGCCGGTGCGCCGGATGACGACGGCCTCGGACTTCATGATGGGCTCGCCGAAGACTTCGAGGCCCGCGTTGCGCAGGCTGGTGCCGGTCTCCACGACGTCGGCGATGACCTGGGCGACGCCCAGCTCGATGGCGGTCTCGACGGCGCCGTCCAGGTGGATGACGGAGGCGTCGACGTCGTGGTCGGCCAGGTGCTTGGCCACGATGCCCTCGTACGAGGTGGCGATCGTGCGGCCCTTGAGGTCCGCGAGGCCGTCGGCGGTGCCCGGCCTGGCCGCGAAGCGGAAGGTGGAGCGGGCGAAGCCGAGCGGCAGGATCTCCTCGGCGTCGGCGCCGGAGTCGATCAGGAGGTCGCGTCCTGTGATGCCGATGTCGAGCTTGCCGGACGAGACGTAGATGGCGATGTCGCGCGGGCGCAGGTAGAAGAACTCGACCTCGTTCTCGGGGTCGACGATGACGAGTTCCTTGGACTCGCGGCGCTGCTGGTATCCGGCCTCATGCAGCATCGCCGACGCAGGTCCGGACAGTGAACCCTTGTTGGGAATGGCGATGCGCAGCATGAGGTCGGATTCCTTTGCGTGACAGTGCGGGTACGTGGGTACGTGGGTGCGAGGCGGGCGGCGTACTGCACGCGCGCTGGATAGAACGTTCGTCCTAGAGGTGGGCGTACACGTCGCTGAGGGAGATGCCGCGGGCGACCATCATCACCTGTACGTGGTACAGGAGCTGCGAGATCTCCTCGGCGGCGGCTTCCTTGCCCTCGTATTCGGCGGCCATCCACACCTCGGCGGCCTCCTCGACGACCTTCTTGCCGATCGCGTGGACGCCCTTCTCCACCAGCTCGGCGGTGCGGGAGGTGGCCGGGTCGCCGTGCGCGGCCTTCTGCTGGAGCTCGGTGAAGAGCTCCTCGAAAGTCTTCTTGGACATGATGTCGCTTACTCTACGCGCCCGTGGAACGCCCCTCAGCGCCAGGGCTCGGAGACGGTCCGCAGCGTGGCCGCCGTGGCCACGGCGGCGGTGACCGCCTCGTGGCCCTTGTCCTCGGTGGAGCCCTCGATGCCCGCGCGGTCCAGGGCCTGCTCCTCGGTGTCGCAGGTCAGGACGCCGAAGCCGATCGGCACCCCGGTGTCCACGGTCACCTGGGTGAGGCCCTGGGTGACGCCCTGGCACACGTACTCGAAGTGCGGGGTGCCCCCGCGGATGACGACGCCGAGGGCGACGATCGCGTCGTAGCCGCGGCCCGCGAGGACCTTGGCGACGACCGGCAGCTCGAAGCTGCCGGGCACGCGCAGGAGGGTCGGCTCGTCGATGCCGAGTTCGTGCAGGGCGCGCAGCGCGCCGTCCACGAGGCCGTCCATGACCTTCTCGTGCCACAGGGCCGCGACGACGGCCACGCGCAGGTCGCCGCAGTTCTTCACGCTCAGTTCGGGGGCACCCTTGCCGCTCACGCGCTTCTCCTCAGGGGGTCGTCTACTGGGGTCGGATCACTGGTTGCCGCAGGCGGACATGTCCGTGGCGTCGAGCCAGGGCAGGTCGTGGCCCATGCGGTCGCGCTTGGTGCGCAGGTAGCGCAGATTGTGCTCGCCCGCGGTGACGGGCATGGGCTCGCGGGCGATGACCTTCAGGCCGTGGCGGGCGAGCGCCTCCGTCTTGTCGGGGTTGTTGGTGAGAAGGCGCAGGCTGCGCACGCCGAGGTCGTCGAGGATCTGCGCGCCCGCGCCGTAGTCGCGGGCGTCGGCGGGCAGGCCAAGTTCGAGGTTGGCGTCCAGGGTGTCGCTGCCGCGCTCCTGGAGTTCGTAGGCGCGCAGCTTGGACATCAGGCCGATGCCGCGGCCCTCGTGGCCGCGCAGATAGACCACGACGCCGCGCCCGGTGTCGGCGATGCGCCGCATGGACTCCTGGAGCTGCGGGCCGCAGTCGCAGCGCAGGGAGTGGAAGACGTCGCCGGTCAGGCACTCGGAGTGCAGGCGCACCAGGACGTCCTCGCCGCCGTCGATGTCGCCGTGGACGAGCGCCACGTGCTCGACGCCGTCGGCCGTGGAGCGGTAGCCGTACGCGGTGAACTCGCCGAAGGCGGTGGGCAGGTGGACCTCGGCCTCGCGGCGGACGGTCGGCTCGGCGGAGCGGCGGTAGTCGATCAGGTCCTCGATGGAGATGATGGTCAGTCCGTGCTTCCGTGCGAAGGGGATGAGCTGGGGCAGGCGCAGCATGCGCCCGTCCTCGCCGGCGATCTCGACGATGGCCCCGGCGGGGCGCAGGCCCGCGAGCCGCGCGAGGTCGACGGCGGCCTCGGTGTGGCCGTTGCGGGCGAGGACGCCGCCCTCCTTGGCCCGCAGCGGGAAGATGTGGCCGGGGCGCACGAAGTCGGCAGCACTGGCCTTGCCCCCGGCGAGCATCTGGAGGGTGGTGGCGCGGTCGGCGGCGGAGATGCCGGTGGTCACGCCGTGCGCGGCGCTGGCGTCGACGGTCACGGTGAAGGCCGTGCGCATGGACTCGGTGTTGTCCGTGACCATCTGCGGCAGGTCGAGGCGGTCCAGTTCGGAGCCCTCCATCGGGGCGCAGATCAGGCCCCGGCACTCGCTCATCATGAAGGCCACTATCTCGGGGGTGGCCTTCTCGGCGGCGATGACGAGGTCGCCCTCGTTCTCCCGGTCCTCGTCGTCGACGACCACGACGGGGCGGCCTGCGGCGATGTCGCGGACGGCCAGCTCGACGGGGTCGAGGCAGAGGTCCTCGGAGTTGTCCGTCGTGTAGTAGAAGGGGTGCACGGTCCCGGCGTCGTCCGGGGCTGCGGTGGGCTGCGTGGTCATGCCGGGGCTCCTTCGATGACGGGCTGCTGCTGCGGAGTGACCGTGCGGCGCGACCTGAGCCACCAGTCGCGCATGCCCCACAGGACCAGGGCGAGGTAGACGACGTACACCAGGCCGGAGAAGGCGAGGCCGCTGGAGAACGCGAGCGGGACGCCGACGACGTCGACGAGCAGCCAGGCGAACCAGAACTCGATGAGGCCGCGCGCCTGGGCGACCATCGCGGCGAGCGTGCCGACGAAGATGTAGGCGTCCGGCCAGGGGTTCCAGGAAAGATCGGGCACGGCGGAGAACAGGGCGCCGACGGCGAGGGTGCCCGCGGCGGTGGCGCCGAGGAGCAGTCCGCGCTCCTTCCAGGTGGCGAAGCGGACGGCGATGGAGCCGTCCTGCGCCTTCTGGGTGCCGCGGGTCCACTGCCGCCAGCCCCACGCCGCGACGCCGATGACGAGCAGCTGCTTGCCGACGCCGCCGGACAGCTGCGCGGAGGCGTACGCGCCGACGAGGATCACGCCGGAGAGGAACTGCGCGGGCCAGGTCCACACCGAGCGGCGCCAGCCGAGCGCGAGGGCGATGAGGCCGATGCTGTTGCCGACCATGTCGGACCACAGGATGTGCTGGCCGAAGGCCGTGAAGGCCTCGGAGTTGAGCCAGTTCAGCGGGTTCATCGGCTCGCCTCTTCGGTGTGGGCACGGGTGCCGAGCAGGCGCTCGACGTACTTGGCGATGATGTCGACCTCGAGGTTGACCGGGTCGCCGGGCTGCTTGACGCCGAGGGTGGTGAGCGCGAGCGTCGTGGGGATCAGGCTGACGGTGAAGTAGTCGGGCCCGGCGTCGACGACGGTCAGGCTCACTCCGTCAACGGTGATGGAGCCCTTCTCGACCACATAGCGGGCGAGGTCCGCGGGCAGGGAGACCTTGACGATCTCCCAGTTCTCGGAGCGCTTGCGGTCGAGGACGGTGCCGGTCCCGTCGACGTGGCCCTGCACGATGTGGCCGCCGAGGCGCGCGCCCACGGCGGTGGGGCGCTCCAGGTTGACCCGGGCGCCGGGGGCGAGCGCGCCGAGGCTGGAGCGGTTGAGGGTCTCGGCCATCACATCGGCGGTGAACTCGTCGCCCTCGTGGTCGACGACGGTCAGACACACGCCGTTGACGGCGATGGAGTCGCCGTGCTTCGCGCCGTCGGTGACGACGGGGCCGCGCAGACGGAAGCGGGACGCGTCACCGAGGTTCTCGACGGCGGTGACCTCGCCCAGCTCTTCGACGATTCCGGTGAACACGCTCAGTTCTCCTTCGGTGCGACGGTGGCGGTGACGCGCAGATCGGTGCCGACCCGGACGGCCTCGGTCAGGTCCAGGCGCAACGCGTCGGTGATGGTGGTGATTCCGGCGCTCGCGAGGACGGTGGGTCCTTCGCCGAGCAGCGCGGGGGCGAGATAGCCGACGACGCGGTCGACGGCGCCCGCGGCGACGAAGGCCCCGGCCAGCGTCGGGCCGCCTTCGAGCAGCACGGACCGGACGCCGCGCGCGTGCAGCGCGGTGAGCAGGGCGCCGATGTCCACGCCCCGGTCGGTGCGCGGCAGGCGCACGGTGTCGACGCCGGGCAGGGCGAGCGCGGGGTCGGTGTCATCGGCGACGGCGACGAGCGTGGGCGCGGCGGCGTCGAGGACGCGGGCGCCGGGCCGCACGGCCGTGGCGTGGGTGTCGACGACGACGCGCAGCGGCTGCGGGGCGCCGTCGATGCCGCGGACGGCGAGGTGCGGGTCGTCGGCGCGCTGGGTCCCGGAGCCGACGACGACGACGTCGCACTCGGCGCGCAGCCGGTGGACGTCGGCGCGGGCGGCGGCGGAGGTGATCCAGCGGCTGGTGCCGTCGGCGGCGGCGGCGCGGCCGTCGAGGGTGGCCGCGTACTTCCAGGTGACGTGGGGGCGGCCGCGGCGCACGGAGGTCAGCCAGGCGGCGTTGACCTCCTCGGCCTCGGCCGCGAGCAGGCCCTCCTCGACGTCCACGCCGGCGGCGCGCAGGGTGCGGGCGCCGCCGGTGGCGTCCGGGGTCGGGTCGCCGACCGCGTACACGACGCGGGTGACGCCGGCCTCGATGAGGGCCTGGGCGCAGGGGCCGGTGCGGCCGGTGTGGTCGCAGGGTTCGAGGGTGACGACGGCGGTGGCGCCGCGGGCCTTGGCACCGGCCGCGCGCAGGGCGTGGACCTCGGCGTGCGGGCCGCCCGCGCGCTGGTGGTGGCCCTCGCCGACCGTCTCACCGGCGGCGTCGATGACGACGCAGCCGACGACGGGGTTGGGGCTCGTGCGGCCGCGTCCGAGCGCCGCGAGGGCGAGCGCGCGCCGCATGGCGGCTGCTTCGGCCTGGGTGGCCACCGGGTCCTCCTGCCTCTTCGGGCACGGACTCCGGGGCGCGTCGATGACGACGACAACGTACGAGCGAGGACACACGGGGCCGAGGACGCCGAGCGAGACCTGTCCAGGAATCCCACGTAGGTCACGTGGGGAACAAGCCACTACGGCGGCTCGGCACACAGGGGTGTGCCTGCTCGCCGCGCACTGCCTCCCATCCGGACTTTCACCGTCGGTCCAGGAGTTTCACCTGGTCAACCGGCCACTGGAGGTGGCCGGGTCGCGGACTATAACCGCCGGTTCGGAATTACACCGACCCCGGAGTGCGCTGCTTTTGGTACGCAGCCAGTGTGCCACGCCTGGTAGTGGCCGTGCGGGCCGCCCGCTGTGGGCTGGCTCACAGGCCCTGGCCGCACGGCTCCGGCCGGATCGTGTCGCCCCCTTCTGACCGGAAATCCATCGATCCCGGCCCGCGAACTGGCAGATCACCCTCCGCAAGCAGGATGGTCCATACCTATTGACGCTCTGGTCTAGTCCTTTTAACGTCTGCGTCACTCTGCGGAGAGGCCCGCCCGGTGTGCGCACATCGTGGGCCGCAGTCCCCGTTCGCCGTGCGACACCGAGCCTCCCCAGGAGGAACCGACGTGCCCACCCCCACTCGGGCGAGAACCACGCTCCTCGCCACCGGCGCCGCCGTGGCCGGTCTGCTCCTCAGCACCCTCGCCGCCACCTCGTCCCAGGCGGCGGACCCCGCCGCCAACGAGTCCTGCCGCCCCGACGGCCTGTATAAGACGCCCGGCGTCGACGTCCCCTACTGTTCCGTCTACGACGCCGACGGCCGCGAGAAGATGGGCGCCGACCACCAGCGCCGTGTGATCGGCTACTTCACCGGCTGGCGCACCGGCAAGAACGGCGAGCCCGCCTACCTCGCCTCCGACATCCCCTGGGACAAGGTCACCCACCTCAACTACGCCTTCGCGCACGTCGACAAGGACAACAAGATCTCCGTCGGCTCCGACGGCGAGAAGAACGCCGCGACCGGCATGACCTGGCCGGGCGTCGCGGGCGCGGAGATGGACCCCGGGTTCTCCTACAAGGGCCACTTCAACCTCCTGAACAAGTTCAAGAAGAAGCACCCGAACGTGAAGACCCTGGTCTCCGTGGGCGGCTGGGCCGAGACCGGCGGCTACTTCGGCGACGACGGCAAGCGCGTGAACTCCGGCGGCTTCTACTCGATGGCCACCAACGCCGACGGCTCGGTGAACCAGGCGGGCATCAACACCTTCGCTGACTCCACCGTCGACTTCATCCGCAAGTACGGCTTCAACGGCGTCGACATCGACTACGAGTACCCGACGACCATGAAGGACGCGGGCAACCCGCTGGACTGGCAGCTCGCCAACGGCCGCCGCGCGGGGCTCGTCAAGGGCTACGCCGCGCTGATGAAGGCGCTGCGCGAGAAGCTCGACAAGGCCGGTGCCGCCGACAGCAAGCACTACCTGCTGACCGTCGCCGCGCCCTCCTCCGGCTATCTGCTGCGCGGCATGGAGACCTTCCAGGTCCAGAAGTACCTGGACTACGTCAACATCATGTCGTACGACCTGCACGGCGCCTGGAACGAGTACGTGGGCCCGAACGCCTCGCTGTACGACGACGGCAAGGACGGCGAGCTCGCGGCCGCGGGCGTGTACGGCAGCCAGCAGTACGGCGGCGTCGGCTACCTCAACACCGACTGGGCCTACCACTACTTCCGCGGCTCAATGCCCGCGGGCCGCATCAACATCGGCCTGCCCTACTACACGCGCGGCTTCAAGAACGTGCAGGGCGGCACGGACGGCCTGTGGGGCAAGGCGGCCACGACGAACTGCCCGGCCGGGTCCGGGCTCACCAAGTGCGGTGACGGCGCCGTCGGCATCGACAACCTGTGGCACGACAAGGACGACAACGGCAAGGAGTCCCCGGCCGGGTCGAACCCGATGTGGCACGCCAAGAACCTGGAGAAGGGCGTCGTCGGGGACTACGTGACCAAGTACGGCTTCCCCGCCGACACCAAGCTCTCCGGCACCTACGCCCGCAAGTACGACTCCACGCTGGTCGCGCCCTGGCTGTGGAACGCCGACAAAAAGGTGTTCCTGTCCACCGAGGACGAGCAGTCGGTGAAGGCCAAGGCCGACTACGTGGTCGACAAGGGCATCGGCGGCACCATGGTGTGGGAGCTGGCCGGTGACTACACGTACAACGCCGCCAAGGGCCAGTACGAGATCGGTGACACGCTCACCACGGCGATGTACGAGAAGTTCAAGTCGGCCGCTCCGTACGGCGCGAAGGTCGCGGGCAAGGACCTGCCCGCCAAGGCCGTCGACATCGGCGTGGACTTCGGCGACTTCAAGCTCGGCGACTCCAACTACCCGATCACTCCCAAGCTGAAGATCACCAACAACACGAAGACGACGCTGCCCGGCGGCACGGAGTTCCAGTTCGACTACTCCACCTCGGCCCCGGCCAACGCCTCCGACCAGTCCGGCTTCGGCACGAAGGTGATCAGCACCGGCCACACCGGGACCAACGTGGGCGGCCTGAAGGGCGACTTCCACCGCGTCTCGCTGAAGCTGCCCGCCTGGCAGACGCTGGCCCCCGGCGCGTCCGTCGACCTGTCCTTCAACTACTACCTGCCGGTGTCCACGCCGTCGAACTGGACGGTGAACATCGGCGGGACGACGTACGCGCTCGCCGGCGGCCTGGCGCGCGGCACGACCGTCGTCGAGCCCGGTGGCGGCGGCCCGACCGACCCGCCCACCGACCCGCCCGGCAAGTGCACCGCCCCCGCGTGGAGCACGGGCTCGGAGTACGGCTCCGGCACCACCGTGTCCCACAAGTCGCACACCTGGAAGGCCAAGTGGTGGACGAAGGGCGAGGAGCCCGGCGCCTCCCAGTGGGGCCCGTGGCAGGACATGGGCGCCTGCTGACCCGCTGACCAGCGCATCGGTCACCCCCTAGACGCCCGGCGGCGGGAAGAACTGCCCTTGCCCCGCCGCCGGGCTTTCCCGTGCATCTCAGAGGGCGGGGCGAACCGCGCCCGAAGGGGCGCGGGGAACTGCGCGCCCAGCCCCCACAACCCGCAGAGACCAAGACAGCCCATCCGCAACGGCGCTCACGTCGTGAAAAGCTCGTCCTGCGCGGCGTCCCGAGCGGTGAGCAACGCCCCCCGCAACACGGCAGCGCCCCCCAGCGCACTAGCGCGAACCTCCGTGCGCAACGGCGACATCGCAGCGACCCGCTCCGCGACGCGGCCCGCCAGGGCCGCACCCCCCGCCCGCCCCAGCTCCCCGCCGAGCACCACGCACCCGGGATCGAGCACGGCCGCGACGGAGGCGGCGCCGATGGCCACGCGGTCGGCCAGCTCGGCGAGGAACGGGGCGTGCCCCGTCTCCACGGCGTGCCGCAGCAGGGCGGCGGCGGGCAGCTCCCCCGGCTCGGGCTCCGCCTTGATCCCGTGATCGGCGGCGAGGTCGGCCACCGCTCCCGACCCGGCGAGCGTGTGGAAGCCGCCGTCGCAGGCGGTCGCGGTGGGCAGGCCAGCGGTGCCGGGCACCGGCAGGAAGCCGATCTCGCCGGTGCCGCCGGAGGCGCCCCTGCGCAGCGTGCCGTCCAGGACGACGGCCGCGCCGGTGCCCGCGCCGAGCCACAGGAGCACGAAGGTGTCGCGGTCGTGCGCCGCGCCGTCGCGCTGTTCCGCGCGGGCGGCGAGGTTGGTCTCGTTCTCCACCAGGACCCGCGCGGGCAGCCGCTCGGTCAGGGCGGCGACCAGGCGGCGGTGCCAGGCGGGCAGGCCCGCCGAGTCGCGCAGCTCGCCGGTGCCGGGGTCGATCAGGCCGGGGGCGCCGACGCCGACGGTGTGCAGGCGCGTGGCGCCGCCCGCGCGGGCGGTGCTCTCCACCAGGGCGACGGCCCGTTCGACGGCGGCGCTGGTGCCGGTGGTGGTGTCCATGGGCAGCGACGCCTCAGCGAGCGGGCGGCCGAGCAGGTCGGTGACGGCGACGGCGACGCTCTCGGTGCGGACGTCGAGCGCGGCCAGCTGGGCCCGGTCGGCGACTATCCCGTACAGACGGGCGTTCGGGCCCCGGCGCCGCTCCCCCGCCTCGCCGACGACCGTGATCAGGCCGGAGCCCTGGAGCCGCTCGACGAGGTCGGCGACGGAGGGCCGGGAGAGGCCGGTCAGCTGCTTCAACTGCCCCGCCGTCAAGGGACCCTCGCTTTGCAGCAGCCGCAGGGCGAGCCGGTCGTTGATGGCCCGAGCGGTGCTCGGTGATGCGGGCATGGCCGGATCCTTCCACAGCGCGCGCACCGGTCCGCCGGGCGGCGATCCGGACGCGCGCGATATTCGGTTCCCCGGCCCTCTTCTATCAGGCAGGGTTCCTGATAGTTTACTGCGGCGGTCCCGGACGGGACCGTGGAGGGGTGGAGCGGATGAGTGCGGAGCAGGGTCAAGGGGTCCTTGGCGGGCGGGAGTTGAGCCGGGCGCGGATCGCCATCGCGGTGATCTTCTGTGTGCACGGCTCGGTCGCCGGGTCGTTCGCGACCCGGGTGCCGTGGATCCAGGACCACGCCGACGTCAGCGCGGGCCTGCTCGGCCTCGCGCTCGCCTTCCCGGCGATCGGCGCCTCGGTGGCGATGCCGCTCGCGGGCTGGCTGAGCCACCGCTTCGGCGCGCGGGCCGCGCTGCGCGGGCTGCTCGCGCTGTGGACGCTCGCGCTCACGCTGCCCGCGCTCGCGCCGAACCTGGTGACGCTGTGCGCGGCGCTGTTCGTGTACGGGGCGACGTCGGGCATGGCGGACGTGGCCATGAACGCGCTGGGCGTCGAGGTCGAGACCCGCATGCAGAAGTCGATCATGTCGGGTCTGCACGGCATGTGGAGCGCGGGCGCCCTGATCGGCTCGGCGGGCGGCACGGTCGCGGCCCATCTGCACGTGGACGCCCGGGTGCACCACCTCTTCGCCGCCGCGGTCCTGACCGTCCTCGGTCTTATCGCCTGCCAGGGCGTCCTCGACCTGCGCAGCGCGCCGGAGGAGGAGGCGCCGCCGCGGTTCGCGCTGCCGCCGAAGTCGGCGCTGCTCATCGGCGCTGTCGGCTTCTGCGCGGTGTTCGCCGAGGGCGCGAGCCTGGACTGGTCGGCGGTGTACCTGAAGGACGTGCTCGACTCCTCCGCGGGCCTGGCCGCCGCGTGCACCACCGGCTTCACGCTCACGATGGCCGTCGCCCGGTTCGCGGGTGACAAGGTGGTGGACCGGTTCGGCGCGGTCCGCACCGTGCGCGTGGGCGGAGCGTGTGCCGCGCTCGGCGGGCTGCTGGTGGTGACGGCGCAGCACGCGGCGATGGCCATGACCGGCTTCGCGCTGATGGGCCTCGGCATCGCGGTCGTCGTCCCGCTGGCGTTCGCCGCGGCCGGGCGCAGCGGCCCGAACCCGAGCCAGGCCATCGCGGGCGTCGCCACCATCACGTACACCTCCAGCCTGATCGCGCCGTCGGCGATCGGCGCGCTCGCGGACGCCACCAGCCTGGTCGCGTCCTTCAGCCTGGTGACGGTGCTCGCCTGCGGCCTCATGGCGTTCGCCGGGGTGCTGCGCACGGACGGGCGCCCGAAGGCGGGGACGCCCGCCGCGCAGCCGGCGGCGGAGCGCAAGGGCTGACGCGGGCCGGGGCCCTAGCCCGTGATGGAGTCCAGCTGTTCCGCCGCGGGCCGCAGTACCCACAGGTCGCCGCCGGGCGGCTCCTGGAGCCTCGGCACCGCGGCTTTGGCCGCCGCGTCGCCCGCGGCCGCGGCCGCGTGCACGACGTCCGTCGCCGCGTACCGGAGGAACTCCAGCTCGGGGTGGCGCCAGGGGCGTTCGCCGGTGGCGGCGGGCAGCAGATAGCGGACGGCCTTGAACAGGCCCTGCCCGGCGGGGCCTTCGTGCGCCCAGAGGTCCACGCCGACGTGGCGGCCGATGTCGGCCAGGCGCGCGTGGGCGACCAGGGCGAAGGTCGAGTAGTGCCAGCTGCGGGTGCGGCTCAGCTCCTGCGGCTGGCCGCCGTCGGCGGCGATCTGCGGGTCGACGCGCTTGGCGCGCGCGTCGCGGACGGTGGCGCGGGCGAGCGACTCGTCGCCGGTGGCGAGGGCGAGGGCGGCGAGCTGGAGGTCGTGGAACGTGCCGTGGTTGTTCTTGGCGGCGGCCTCCTGCTCACCGAAGTCGCTGTGCGCGAGCCAGTCCCGGAAGTCCTTGTTCCAGTCCCTCATCCGGGCGCGGTCGCCGCCCGTCCAGCCGGGGGCGCCGGTGGCGAGGATCGCCTGGGCGTCGAGGACGCTGGTGTAGGACTGCGAGAAGTCGATGATGCCGATGGCGCGGCCGTCGTACTTGCAGGGGATGAACTGGCCGTGGTTCAGGTGCGGGTTCATCCGGGTCGCCGGGTCGAGGAACCAGGTGCGCAGGATGGTCGCGGCGTGTTCGGCGTACCTCTTGTCGCCCGTGTAGTACCAGGCGAGCGCCAGCTCGTAGGTGGAGTCGAAGACGTTCTCCGCGTCGCGGCGGTCGGTGCCGGTGTCGACCTCGGGGTTGCGCTCGCCGTCGCGCTGTTCGTACGGGCAGCCCCAGGGGTTGGCGGGGGTCTTGGGCGCGGTCGGCCACCAGTAGGGGGCCTGGCTCAGATAGTCGTGCGGGTCGCCGCTTGGCGCGGGCCTCGGCTTGTCGACGACGGTCCAGGGGCCCTTGCCGAGCCAGCCGTCGGCGCGGCGCGTGAGGTCGCGCAGCGCGCGGCGCGCTCGCGGGTCGCCCGCGTCGAGGCGGCGCTTGGCCTCGGCGAGGCGGTGGCCGTCGAGGACCACGGTGACGGGGACCTTGGGCTTCGCGGCGGCGGCGGGCGGGGCGGGGACCTTGGGCTTCGCGGCGGCGGGCGGGGCGGCCACCGCGAGCAGGGCGCTCAAGGCAGTGGCGAGCAGGGTGCTGAGGACGGAGCGGGCTCTCATCGCACTCCAATCAGATACGTGAACATGGTTCATCGACCTGGCTGGGTCACCGTACCGGAAGCGGCCGGAAAGAAGTCGCCCTTACGTCGCATTAACATGTCGAAGCTGATCGTTCCCGTGCAGAAAGCGAACTCACCCATGGATCTCGGCGTGCGCTGGAAGCTGCACGGCGACGGGCGCACCCCCGCGCCCGGCGCGGTCGTCCGTCCCGACGAGCGGCTCTCGTGGCCCCGCACGGCCGGGCTCGGCGCCCAGCACGTGGTGGCGATGTTCGGGGCGTCGTTCGTGGCCCCCGTCCTCATGGGCCTCGACCCGAACCTCGCGATCATGATGTCCGGGGTCGCGACCGTCCTCTTCCTGCTCGCCACGCGCGGCCGCGTGCCCAGCTACCTCGGCTGCTCGCTGTCCTTCGTGGGCGTGGCCGCGGTGATCCGTGCCCAGGGCGGCTCCAGCGCCACCGTGACGGGCGCCGTCTTCGTGGTGGGCGCGGCGCTGTTCCTGGTGGGCCTGGCCGTGCGGCGGTTCGGAGCGCGGATCATCCACGCGGCGATGCCCCCGATCGTCACGGGCGCGGTGGTCATGCTCATCGGCTTCAACCTGGCGCCGGTGACCGCGTCGACGTACTGGCCCCAGGACCAGTGGACGGCGCTCCTGGTGATGCTGTTCACCGGTCTGGCCGTGGTGTGCCTGCGCGGGTTCTGGTCCCGGATCGCGATCTTCCTCGGCCTGATCTTCGGGTACGCCCTTTCCTGGGTCCTGGACGCGGTCTTCGGCAAGATCCACTCGGCGGACGGCTCCGGCAAGGTCACCGACCACTGGCGCCTGGACCTGTCGGCGGTCGGCGACGCGGACTGGATCGGCCTGCCCGCCTTCCACGGCCCGAGCTTCGAGTGGTCCGCGATCCTGGTGGCCCTGCCGGTCGTGATCGCGCTGGTCGCGGAGAACGCGGGCCACGTCAAGGCCGTCGGCGAGATGACCGGCGACGACCTCGACGGCAAGCTGGGCACCGCGATCTCCGCGGACGGCGCCGCGTCCATGCTGTCCACGGCGGTCGGCGGCCCGCCCAACACCACGTACTCCGAGAACATCGGTGTGATGGCCGCGACCCGCGTCTACTCCACGGCCGCCTACTGGGCCGCGGCCGCCTTCGCGCTCCTCTTCGGCCTGTGCCCCAAGTTCGGCGCGGTCGTCGCCGCGATCCCCGGCGGCGTCCTCGGCGGCATCACCGTCATCCTGTACGGCATGATCGGCCTGCTCGGCGCCCAGATCTGGATCAACGCCAAGGTCGACCTGCGCAATCCGCTGAACCTGGTCCCGGCCGCCGCGGGCATCATCATCGGCGTCGGCAACGTGTCCCTGAAGTTCACCGACACCTTCTCCCTGAGCGGCATCGCCCTCGGCACCATCGTGGTCATCACCGGCTACCACGTGCTGCGCGCGTTCGCGCCCGCCCACCTGAAGTCCCAGGAGCCGCTCCTCGACTCGGGGACCTCGTCCTACGACGAGCCGGAGCCGGAGGCCGGGACCGCCGAGAGCGCCGAGGGGTCCGCCGCTCAGCCGCGCGCCAAGTCGTAGGCGTAGCCCGGCGAGAAGGTCCCAGGGCGGCCCCGGCAGCCGTCGGACTCCCCCGGCAGCTTGATCCACAGATAGGCGTCGACGCGGGCCGCGCCGGTGCGCAGCGTGGGCGGACGGCCGATGCCGCGCCCCGGCGGGTCGCACCAGCGGCCGTCCGCCGGGGCGCCGTTGCCGTTGCGGCTGGTGTCGATGACGGCGCCGAGCCCGCGCGGCCCGCCGAGGGCGGCGAGCACCCGGCGCGCGTACGCCACTTCGCGGGCCGTGCGGTGGAAGTTGGACACGTTCGTGAACACGCCGTCGGAGGACGCCGGTGCCGCGGCCCCCGCCCGGCGCAGCCAGTCGGCCTGGCGGGCGGGCGCGTGCCAGCCCGAGTGACCGCCGTCGTGGTACACCCGCGCCTGGGGGTTGGCCCGCTTCAGGACCCGGCCCGCGCGGGCGAGGGCCGCGAACCGCCGGGCCCGCTCGCCGGGCGACAGGCAGTGCGACAGGGCGATCGCGTCCGGCTCCAGGATGACCACGGCCTCGCGGGAGCCGAGGCCCGCCGCGAACCGCTCGATCCACCTGCCGTACGCCGCGAGGTCCGGGGCGCCGCCGCCGGAGTGGCCGCCGCAGTCGCGGCCCGGGATCGCGTACGCCACGAGGACCGGCACCCGGCCGCCCGCCCTGGCCGTCACGGCCCGCACCCGCGCGGTCAGGGCCCCGGCCCGATGGTCCGCGAACCAGACGGCGGTGGGCCGGGCGGCGATCCGGGACGCGATGAGCGGGCGCCGCGGGTCGCTCGCGTGGGTCCGCACCCAGGCGGCGGCCTGCGTGTCGGCGTGGCGGTACAGGCGGTCTGCGGCGGCCTCGGGCGGCCGCGGCCTGGGCGGCGGCGACGGCGGCGGCGCGGTCGTAGGCCGGGACGGCGCCGGGGCGGACCGCGGCCCCTCCACCGCGGCGGTCCGCTCCGGGCCGAGCCGGGCTCCGTCCTTCGCCCCCGTCGGCGCGGCGCGCGCGACGCCGCCCGCGCCGCCGGTGTGGTCCCCGCCTTCCCCCGCCACCGAGACCGCCCCGGCCGTCAGGCCGACGGCCGCCGCGACCAGGGCCGCCGTGCGGATGACCCCGCGCCGTCGCCCGGCGCGTCCGCGCACCCGTATGTCCCCCATGTCCGGTCCCCCCCTCGAACCGCTCCCCCGGGGTCCGCGCGGCCGTTCCCCCGTTTCGGGGAAGCGTCCGCCCGGCGGACCCGTGCGCAAGGCTAGGGCTGGGACGCTGCCCCCATGGCGCGGTTGGAGCGGTCGGCCGAGTGCACTCACCCGGCGCACGGAGTGAACGTGGTGGTGGCGCGCATGCGCGCGCTTGACACGCAGTGGGCGCGCCGGGACGGCGTCGCGGTCTTCAACCGCGTGTATCTGGAGGTGACTCAGGAGGTCGGCCGCCAGGTCGGCGCGGGCGCGTTCCCGGACGCCAGAGCCGCCGTCACGCTGGACGTCCGCTTCGCGGAGCGCTATCTGGCGGCCGTGGACGCGGTGGCCGCCGACCGGCGGCCACCGGCCTGCTGGCGGCCCCTGTTCCAGCTGCGGCGCCACCCCGGCGTACGGCCGCTGCAGTTCGCCCTCGCGGGCATCAACGCGCACATCGGGCACGACCTGGCGCTCGCCGTGGTGGACGCCTGTCACAGCATCGGCTGCGAACCGGCCGACCTGGAGGACGAGTTCGACCGCGTGGGCGACATCCTCGTGTCGCTGGAGGAGCGCGTCCGCGAACAGCTGATGCCGGGGCCCGACGTGCTCCAGGTCGCCGATCCGCTCACGCATCTGCTCGGCTCCTGGAGCCTGGAGCGGGCCAGGGACGGCGCGTGGTCGGCGGCCCGCGCCCTGTGGGCGCTGCGGCGTCTCCCCGGCGTGGCCGAGGAGACGCGCGAGCGGCTCGACGCGGCGGTGGGCCTGGTGGGGCGGATGCTGCTCACGCCCCTGCCGGACTGATCCGCCCCCTGCCGGACTGATCCGCTCAGTCCTCCGGCAGTTCCACCGGCTCGATCTCGTCGTAGAGGTCGCCGGGGCCGGGGTTCGTCGGGTCGGTCTGCCCGCCCAGCTGGTGCATGACGCCCCACACGGCGTTCAGGGCCGTCGTCACGGCGCCCTCGGCCCAGCCCGCCGTCCAGGAGATGTCGTCGCCCGCGAGGAAGATGCCGCGCTTGTCCTCGGGGAGGCGGTCCTGCATGAAGTGCGTGAACAGGCGCCGCTGGTAGCGGTAGTGGCCCGGCAGGTTCGCCTTGAACGCGCCCATGAAGTACGGCTCGTTCTCCCAGGACACGGTCACCGGGTTGCCGATGATGTGCTTCCTGATGTCGACCTTCGGGTAGATCTCGCCGAGCGACTTCAGCATGACCTCCATGCGCTCGTTCGCCGACAGCGGCAGCCACTTGAGGCTGTCGTCGCACCAGGTGTACGACAGGCAGATGGTGGCGGGCTTGTCCGGGCCGTCGTCCAGCAGGTAAGTGCCGCGCGTCATCCGGTCGGTGAGCGTCATCGACATGACGTCACGCCCGGTCTCCTCGTCCTTGTCCAGCCAGAACGGCCGGTCCACCGGCACGAAGAGCTTCGAGCTCTCCATGTAGTGGGTGCGCTCCATCGCCGTCCAGTGGTCGATGGGGAACAGCGAGTCATCACACTCGATCTTGGAGAGCAGCATCCAGGACTGCGCGGTGAAGATCGCCGCCGGGTAGGTGCGGATGTCGCCGTTGGCGTCGGTGACCGTGACGCGGTTGCCCGCGGTGCGGTGCAGCCGGGTCACGGCGGGCTTGGGCGCGCGGCCCTCGTGCAGCCCCGCCAGGGAGGTGCCGAGCGGCCAGTGGACGATCTTCTGCGGCTCGCGGTCCCACAGGCGCAGCGGCAGCTGCTGGGAGCCGCCGACGATGCCGCGGTGGTGGTCGTCGGCCTCGGTGTAGACGACGCGCAGGATCTCCAGGATGGAGTTGGGGAAGTCGGTGTCCCAGCCGCCGGTGCCGAAGCCGACCTGGCCGAAGATCTCGCGGTGCCGGAAGGACTTGAAGGCCTCGGACTCGCAGAGGAAGCCGTAGAAGGTCTGGTTGTCGAGCTTCTCGACGAGCTTCGCCCAGATCTCCCGGATGCGCGGCACGTCGCGCTCGCGCAGCGCGCGGTTCATGTCGGAGAAGTCCGCGCCCTCTTCGAGGCAGTCGCTCCACGCCTTCGCCACGTCGCGGTAGACCTGCGGCAGGTCGTCCACGGTCTCGGCGTAGTGCGACTCGCCCTTGAGGTCGACGACCGTCGAGGGGGTGGACTCCGCGAGCGGGTTGGGGAACGGGCTCGTCCGCAGGCCCACCAGGTCGATGTAGTGCTGCAGCGCCGTCGAGGACGGCGGGAAGCGCATCGCGCCCATCTCGGCGGTGAGGCCGTCCGTGCCGGTGCCCTCGAAGCCGACGGTGCGAAGGCGCCCGCCGATCTGGTCGGCCTCGTAGACGACGGGCTTGAGGCCCATCTTCATCAGCTCGTACGCGGCCACGATGCCGGAAAGGCCGCCGCCGATGACGGCGATCTCGGTGCCGTGCTCGGTCGCGGGTATCTGGCCGAGGCCGGCCGGGTGCGCGAGGAAGTCGTCGTAGGCGTACGGGAAGTCCGGCCCGAACATGGTGATGGGCGGCTGCGCGTCGGTGTGCTGGACGGCGTTGGGCACCGTGGACGTCATGGGGTACGGACTCCTTGCACAGTACGGAAGAACGGGTGGTGCGGGCTGGCTTCAGCCTCGGGTCAGGGGTGCGTACAGACCGGGTCGGCGGTCCAGCAAATAGGGGTTGGCCTCGCGGGACGCGGCGAGGAACGCGGGGTCGGCGTCGGCGAACACCAGCTCGTCACCGCGCCCGGCGCGGGCGCGGGCCACGCCGTCGGGGCCGACGAGCGCGGACAGGCCGACGAACTCGAACTCGCCCTCGGGGCCCACGCGGTTGACGTACGCGACGTACAGCTGGTTCTCGAAGGCGCGCACCGGCACGACGGACTCGGCGACGAACTGGAAGGGGTGCATCTGCGCCGTCGGGACGAGCAGCAGGTCGGTGCCCGCGAGGGCGTGCGCGCGGACGTTCTCCGGGAACTCCACGTCGTAGCAGATCATCAGGCCGATCCGGACGCCGTCGAGGTCGGCCTGGACGACGGCCTCGTCGCCGGGCGTGAAGTGCTCGCACTCGAAGCAGCCGAAGAGGTGGGTCTTGCGGTAGTTGGCGAGCCGGGTGCCGTCGGCGTCGATCAGCTGCACGGCGTTGTACACCAGCTCGCCGTCGCGCTCCGGGTAGGCGTAGGCGATGGCCAGGCCGTGGCGGGCGGCGATGTCGGCGACCGCGTCGGCCGCCTCGCCGTCCGCGGGCTCCGCCAGGCGCGGTACGTCGTCACCGATCGCGTAGCCCGTCAGGAACATCTCCGGGGTCACCAGGAGCCGCGCCCCGGCCGCGGCGGCGCGCGCGGCGGCCTCGTCCAGGGCCTTGAGGTTGGCGGCGACGGAGCCGGGACGCCCCGAGCTCTGGAGCAGGGCGGTGCGCAGCGGCGGCATGGCGGACCTCGGGGGCGCGGAAGGGCACGGGCAGGGGCAGGTGAGTCGCATAGACCGTACGTTTCGCGGGCGCGACGGGACAAGAGACGACCGTTGCGCCTGCCCGTGCGATCCGTTGCGCGTCAGGGGCCCGGGGCGGAGATTCGTTGCGAGGGGGCGTACGGGTGGCGTATGGACGGCGTACGAGGCACGTACGCGCGACGCCCTTTGTGTTACGGGGGATGCGACCTGGGGCGCAGACGGCCGCCCGGCGGCTCCCCCGTGCGGGGGAAGCGGAGAGCAGCCTGGAGCCCGACGTGCCGGGACCCCGTCGCGGGACATCGTGGGGTCACCCGGAACGACCGGGCCGCTTCGACCGACGGAGGACCTCCCGTGAGCCGCATCACCTTCACCCGCAACAGCACCCGCGCCCTCGCCGTGGGCGCCGCGCTCCTGGTCACCGCCGGGGCGGCGGGCGTGGCAGTCGCGTCCGGCGAGGACGTCACCCGCCCGGCCAGAGCCCAGCACGCCGAGAAGAAGGCGGAGACCCGGGAAGCGGCCGCGCTGACCGGCAAGGCCAAGATGTTCCGCAAGACCACCGAGGACGTGACGTTCACGTTCGACGCCCACCTGGCCAAGCGGCACAACGGCGACCCGAGCAAGGCCACCGGCACCTTCACGTTCGTGCACCTGGACAAGCCGGGCGGCAAGGGCGGCTGGGCCAAGGGCCGGATCGACTGCCTGGTGACGGGCGGCAAGGTGGCGACGGCCACCGGCGTCATCACCGACACCAACCTCAAGAAGATCGACGGCGGCCGCGTCGGCTTCAGCGTCCACGACAAGGGCCCGGGCAAGCTGGACCGCGTCGGCTACAGCTGGGCCGCGACGGGCGCCCCCACCGGCGACAAGAAGCTCCCGAAGTGCAACAGCGCCGCCCCCTTCGAGGTGGTCAAGAAGGGCACCGGCGACTTCCACGTGACCCCGTGGAACCCGCCCTACCCCGAGGGCGACTAAGAGCCGGGGCGCGGGCTGCCCGCACGGGGGTGGGGCGGCCCGCGTCCCTCGGGGGAGCTAGGCGGGAGACCCCGAAGAAAACCGCCGCATCAACGGCGAAAGGACGAGCACCGACTTGGTGCGCTCCACGAACGGCTCCCCAGCGATCCGCTCCAGAACCCGCTCGAAGTGACGCATGTCGGCGGCGAAGACCTGCACGATCGCGTCCGCCTCCCCGGTGACGGTGGAGGCGGACGCGACCTCGGGGTACCGCTCAAGACCCCGCTGGATCGCCTCCGGCGAGGTGTTGCGGCGACAGTAGATCTCGATGAACCCCTCGGTCTCCCAGCCGAGCGCGGCCGGGTCGACGCGGACCGTGAATCCGGTGATGGCTCCGGTGGCCCGCAGCCGGTCCACGCGCCGCTTCACGGCGGGCGCGGACAGGCCGACGAGCTGGCCGATGTCGGCGTAGGAGCGGCGGGCGTCCTCGGCGAGGGCGTGCACGATGCGTTCGTCGAGATCGTTCAGTCGCACAGGGGGTCGTTCACTTCTCTGCGTGTCACTTCACCGCGGGGACCTCGGGGGTCTCGGCGGTCTCCAGACGGGAGCGGCGCATCCCGTACAGGAAGTAGAACACGAGCCCGACGACCATCCAGACACCGAAGACCTTCCAGGTCGCCGCGTCGAGGTTGTACATGTTGTACGCGCAGAAGCCGAAGCCGAGGACCGGGAAGAGCCAGCCGAGCGGCACCCGGAAGGTGCGCGGCATGTCGGGGCGGGTCCGGCGCAGGATGACCACGGCGACGTTGACCAGGCCGAAGGCGAACAGCGTGCCGATGCTGGTGGCGTCGACGAGCTTGCCGAGCGGGATCACCGAGGCGAGGGCGCCGCAGAACAGGGACACGATGACGGTGTTCACGCGGGGCGTGCCGGTCTTGCCGCTGACCTTGGCGAACGTCTTGGGCACGAGGCCGTCGCGGGACATCGCGAACAGGACGCGGGTCTGGCCGTAGAGGACGGTCAGGACGACGCTGGCGATGGAGATGACGGCACCGGCGGCGAGGAGCGTGCCCCAGAAGGTCTGGCCGGTCACATCGTTCATGATCGCGGTCAGCGAGGCCTCGGAGCCCTCGAAGTCCTTCCAGTTCCAGGCACCGACGGCGACGGCGGCGACCAGGACGTACAGGGCCGTGACGATGATCAGCGAGAGCATGATCGCGCGGGGCAGGTCGCGCTGCGGGTTCTTGGCCTCCTCACCGGCGGTGGAGGCGGCGTCGAAGCCGATGTAGGAGAAGAACAGGCTCGCCCCGGCCGCGCTGACCCCGGCGACGCCGAGCGGCATGAAGTCGGAGTAGTTGCCGGACTTGAAGCCGGTGAAGCCGACCGCGCAGAACAGCACGAGGGCCGCGATCTTCACGATGACCATGATCGTGTTGGCGCGGGCGGACTCCTTGGCGCCGCCGAGCAGGAAGACCATGGCGAGCAGGACCACGATCAGGCCGGGCAGGTTGATGATCGCCCCGTCGACCTCGCCGGGCGCCGCCGAGAGGGCGTCCGGGATGGTGACGCCGATGGTGCCGTCGAGCAGCTCGTTCAGGTACTCGCCCCAGCCGACGGCGACGGCCGCGACGGACACGCCGTACTCCAGGACCAGGCACCAGCCGCAGACCCAGGCGACGAGTTCGCCCATCGTCGCGTAGGCGTACGAGTACGAGGATCCGGCGACGGGGATGGTGCCGGCCAGCTCGGCGTAGGAGAGGGCCGAGAAGAGGGCGGTGAGACCGGCGATCACGAAGGAGACCGTGACCGCGGGGCCCGCCTTCGGGACGCTCTCGCCGAGCACCACGAAGATGCCGGTGCCGAGGGTGGCACCGATGCTGATCATGGTCAGCTGCCACATGCCGAGGGTCCGGCGGAGCGTGCCGCCCTCGCCCTGGCCGCCCTCGGCGACCAGGCGGTCCACCGGCTTGCGCCGCGTTATTCGGCTGCCGAAACCGCCGCCGCCCTGGGGGCGGGGGCGGGTCTTCGGGGGGGCGCCCTGGTCGAGCACGGGTGGCTCCTTAATCGCTGCCGGTCGAAATGGCCGGGACCCACGGCAGCCCGAGCATCACCACGGGAACCCACCGAGCAGGCAGTCCCCGCCACGCCACGTACAGCGCCAGACTCTAAGCGGTTCCGGTTCCCAGCCGAAATGCAGCAACGTTGCGCACCGGCACAAGATCGTTGCGTGAGCTTCGATTGTACGGACCTTTATTGCGCCGTCCCTTTCGTCCGTTGCGTGACGCCCGTTTTGTCCGCTCCTCGGGATTCCGTTCGCGCACGGCGTCCCGGGCCCCGGCGCAGGTGCCGTACACCTCCCGTCCGCCGATCCGTATTCCGTTTGTGATCTTTCCGGGGGCTCGCGGGAACGCCGACGGCCCCCGCGAGCGAACTCGCGGGGGCCGTCGATGAGTTGGCCCGAGGGGCCTGGGGTCAGCTCCAGCTGGCGTGCAGCGGCTTGCCCTCGGCGTATCCGGCGGCGCTCTGGATGCCGACGGTGGCCTTGTCGGCGAACTCCTCCAGGGAGCCCGCGCCGGCGTAGGTGCAGGAGGAGCGGACGCCCGCGATGATCGAGTCGATCAGGTCCTCGACGCCCGGACGCGCCGGGTCGAGGAACATGCGGGAGTGCGAGATGCCCTCCTCGAACAGCGCCTTGCGGGCGCGGTCGTACGCGGACTCCTCGGACGTGCGGTTGCGCACCGCGCGGGCCGAGGCCATGCCGAAGGACTCCTTGTACAGGCGGCCGTTCGCGTCCTGCTGGAGGTCGCCCGGGGACTCGTACGTGCCCGCGAACCAGGAGCCGATCATGACGTTCGAGGCGCCCGCGGCGAGCGCCATGGCCACGTCGCGCGGGTGGCGGACGCCGCCGTCGGCCCAGACGTGCTTGCCGTACTTCTTGGCCTCGGCGGCGCACTCGAGGACGGCGGAGAACTGCGGGCGGCCGACGCCGGTCATCATGCGGGTGGTGCACATGGCGCCGGGGCCCACGCCGACCTTGATGATGTCGGCACCGGCCTCGATCAGGTCGCGGACGCCCTCGGCGGCGACGATGTTGCCCGCCACGATCGGGACCTCGGGGTCGAGCGCGCGCACGGCCTTGACCGCGGCGATCATCGACTCCTGGTGGCCGTGCGCGGTGTCCACGACGAGCGTGTCGACGCCCGCGTCGAGGAGCTGCTTGGCCTTGCCCGCCACATCGCCGTTGATGCCGACGGCGGCGGCGATCCGCAGCTTGCCCGCCGCGTCCACGGCGGGCTTGTAGAGGGTGGCGCGCAGGGCGCCGGTGCGGGTCAGGATGCCCGCGAGGCGGCCGTCCTTGTCGACGGCGGGCGCGTAGCGGCGGTTGGCGCCGTCCAGCTTGTTGAACGCGTCGCGCGGGTCGATGTCCGCGTCCAGGAGCACCAGGTCCTTGGCCATGACCTCGGACAGCTGCGTGAAGCGGTCCACACCGGTCAGGTCCGCGTCCGTGACCACGCCGACCGGCTTGTGGTCCGCGTCCACGACGACGCCCGCGTTGTGGGCGCGCTTGGGCAGCAGCGCGAGCGCGTCCGCGACGGTCTGCGAGGGGGAGAGGACGATCGGGGTGTCCAGGACGTGGTGGCGCGTCTTGACCCAGGAGATGACCTCGGTGACGACCTCGATCGGGATGTCCTGCGGAATGACGACGAGGCCGCCGCGGCGGGCGACGGTCTCGGCCATGCGACGGCCCGCGATGGCGGTCATGTTGGCGACGACCAGCGGGATCGTGGTGCCGGTGCCGTCCGGCGAAGCGAGGTCGACGCCCTGGCGGGAGCCGACGGCGGAGCGCCTCGGGACCATGAAGACGTCGTCGTACGTCAGGTCGTACGCAGGCTGGATGTCATTGAGGAAACGCACGTGCTGCTCATCCCAGTCGATCAGAGGTGGCCCCCGAACAGGACAGCCGGGGGAAAAGCACGTACTTCATTGTCCCATGCCGAACGGATTGCGCCGCCTGGGACGATCACCCAGGCGGCGCGGGAAGGGGCTGGTCGGATCCTCCAAGGGCGGCACTCAGATCTTCTTCGCGCGGATCACCGCCAGCGAGGTGAGGGCGCTGAGGACCGCGCCGAAGACGAGGACCGCGTTCAGTGCCGTCGCGCTCACGACCGCGCCGCCAAGGGCCGCGCCCGAGGCGATGGCGAGGTTGAACATCGAGGTGTTCAGGGCGGTCGCCGCCTCGGTGGAGTCCGGTGCGGCCTTCAGGACCCAGGTCTGCACGCCCACCGGGATGCCGCCGAAGGAGACGCCCCACAGCACGAGCAGCGCCGTACCGGCCACCGGACCCCGGCCGACCAGCGGGAACAGCGCGAGCACCGCGGCGAGCAGCAGGCTCATGCCGATGATCGTCGCGCGGACGTCCCGGGTCGCGGCGATGCCCGCGAGGACCGTGCCCGCGATGCCCGCCACGCCGTACACCAGGAGCAGCGGGCCGACCATGCCCTCGCTGACGCCCGCGGTGTCCTGCAGGATCGGGCTGATGTAGGTGAAGGCGGCGTAGTGGCCGCCCACGAGCAGGCCGGTGGCGATGACACCCGCGCGGACCGTGCGGTTGCGGAACTGCCGGGGCAGCTCGGCCAGGCGCACCGGCTCGGTGGCGGGCAGGCCGGGCAGCAGGACCACGAGCCCGGCGACGACGAGCAGGCCGAGGCCGCCGACGGCGAGGAACGCCACGCGCCAGTCGCTGAGTTCGCCGACGAGGGTGGCGGCGGGGACGCCGAGGACGTTGGCGGCGGTCGCGCCGCCGAAGACGAGGGCGGTGGCCCGCGGGATGTGCCGCTCGGGCACCAGGCGTACGGCGATGCCCGCCGCGAGCGCCCAGAAGCCGCCGATGCTGACGCCGACCAGGAACCGGGCGACGAGCAGCACGGTGAGGCCGGGCGCGGCGGCCGACAGCGCGTTCGCCCCGACCATCAAGGCCATCAGGCCGAGCAGGACGAGCCGCCGGTCCAGGCGGCCGATCAGGACGGGGAGCACGGGCGCGGTCGCCGCGGCCACCAGGCCCGGCAGGGTCACCATCAGGCCGACCGCGCCGGACGACACGTCGAGGCCGCCGCTGATGGAGGTCATCAGGCCCACCGGCAGCGCCTCGACGGTGACCATGGCGAAGGTGCCGAGCGCCATGGCGATGACGGCCAGCCAGTTCTTGAGCGGGACGCGGTCGGGCGCCGGGGCGGCGGACGGGGACGGGGCGGCGGGAGCGGAGGAGGTGGGCGAGGTGGTGCCGGACATGGCGTGACTCCCCTTCCTAGGGGATCGTTTCGGGTGCCTGCTGCGGGGACTTCTCCGGGGACGAGCTGCGGATCATCGGGCCGCGAAAGACACGCTAGGAAGGGGAGCCGCGCCGCGAATCAGTCATGTGACTGGTGCACGTCAGTCGCGGGTCTTATGTCCGGGTACGGGACCGATGGGGGGCGCCCGGGGACCGCCGAGGCGGGCGTCGTGTCAGGTGCCCAGGTCCATCCGGGCCAGCTCGCCGCGCGCGGCGATGCCGAGCTTCGGATACGCCTTGTACAGGTGGTAGCCGACGGTGCGGGGGCTGAGGAACAGCTGCGCCGCGATGTCCCGGTTGCTCAGGCCCGTCGCCGCGAGCCGCACGATCCCCAGCTCCTGCGGGGTGAGCCGGTCGAGCAGCCCCGGCTCGCGCCCGGCGGCGGGCAGCGCCTCGCCGGTGGCCCGAAGTTCGGCGCGGGCGCGTTCGGCCCAGGAGACGGCGCCGACCGCGTCGAAGAGCTCAAGCGCTGACCGCAGGTGCGGGCGGGCGTCGCTGCGGCGCAGCCGGCGGCGCAGCCACTCGCCGTACAGGAGCTCGGTGCGGGCGCGTTCGAACGGCCGGTTGTCGTGGCGGTGGGCGTGGACGGCCTCGGCGTAGAGGCGGTCCGCCGCGTCGGCGCCGCCGGAGTCGCCGAGGTCGCTGTGGTCGCCGTGGTCGCCGTGGTCACTGTGGTCGCCGGAGTACGACGCGCTCCCTCCGCCCCCGGCGCCCCCGACCGTGGCGAGCAGCGCCCGGCAGCGCAGCGCGACGGCCCGCGCCCAGGGCTGGCCGGTGGCGTCGGCCCACGTCGCGAACGTCGCGGCCGCGGCCTCCGCGCGCGCCGCCCGGCCCACCCGCACCGCGCTCTCGACCAGGTCGGGCAAGGCGTACAGCGCGAACCCGGTGTGCCCGTGCGGGCCCGCCCACAGCTCCTCCAGGCGGTGCAGGGCCTCCTCGTGGCGGCCGTGCCCGAGGTCGAGCAGGCCGAGGGCGCCGCCCGACCAGGCGCCCGCGATGGGCAGCCCCTGCGCGGTGAGCTCCTTGGCCAGCGCCCGGCAGCGCTCCTCGTCGCCCTCGACGGCGGCGACGTGCGCGAGGACGCCGCGCAGGTTCCCAGTGAAGAGGCCCTGCTCCGTGTCCTCGGCGATCCGGATCCCTTCGGACGCCGACGCCGTGGCGTCGCGCGGGCGCCCCAGGAGCAGCTGGGCCCGGGCGAGGTGGAACAGCGCGGCGGGCAGCAGGCCGAGCGCGTCACCGGCCCTGCAGTCCCGCTCCAGGGCGCGGGCCCGTTCGTACGCCGCGTCCAGGTCGCCGATGAGCTGGTGCCACCAGTGGGTGCTCGCGCGCTCATAGAGGCCGGCGCCGCTCAGCGCCCCGCTGGGGGGCGCGACCAGGACGCGCACCGCGGGCAGCCCGCGGGCCGGGTCGCCGAGCGCCACCGTCGCCAGGCCCTGGACGGCGGCGATCAGATCGGCGGCCGCGGGCGAGGGGCGCACGGCGGTGAGCCGGGCCGAGGTCCGCTCGATCATGCCCGGGTCGTTGAGCGCCCAGGCCGCGGACATGGCCTCAAGGAACAGGAAGGCGGCGGTCTCGGTGTCGTGCGGGGCGAGCGCCGCCGCGGCCTCGACCAGCAGGGCGTGGGCGGTGCGCTGGTCGCCGCGGGCGTTCGCGGCGGCGGCGCGGATACGGGCGAGGCGGGCGCTGGTCGCGGGCGGGTGCGGATGCCCCGCGGCCCGCTCGGCGAGCTCCGCCGCGCGCTGGGGGCTGCCCGCGCTCTCCACGGCCCCGGCGGCGGCCGCGAGCCGCCGGGCGCGCCGCTCGGCGCTGGGCGTCAGGGCGGCGGCGCGCTCGTAGGCGGCGGCCTCCGCCTGGCGGCCGCCGCGGCGGCGGGCGTCCTCGGCGGTGCGCTCCAGGTCGGCGGCGACGCTCTCGTCGGGTCCGGTGGCGGCGGCCGCGCGGTGCCAGGCGCCGCGGTCGGCGGTCGTGGCCGCGGCCAGGGCGCGGTGCGCGGCGGTGCGCCGGGACAGGGCCGCCGCGCGGTAGACGGCGGAGCGGATCAGCGGGTGCGTGAAGGCGAGGTGCCCGTCGGCGACCCGGATCAGGCCGCTGTCCTCGGCGGCGGTCAGGTCGTCGGGGGCGGCGCCGAGGGCCAGGCCCGCCGCCAGGACGGCGCTCACGTCGCCCGCGGCCTCGGCGGCGGCGACCAGGAGCAGGTCCTGGGCGCGGGCGGGCAGGGCGCGGGCCCGGTCGAGGAAGGTCCGCTCGACGCGCTCGGACACGGGCTGGGTGCCGAGGTGGAAGAACTCGGCGTGCAGCTCGCCCGAGCGCTGGGCGGCGCTGAGCGCGGCGGGCAGTTCGAGCAGGGCGAGCGGGTTGCCGCGCGCTTCCTGGAGGATCAGGGCGCGCACGTGGGAGGGGAGTGCGTCGGCGTGCCGCCGCAGCAGCCGGGCGCCGGTGCCCTCGTCAAGGCCGGTGAGCCGCAGCTCGGGCAGGCCCGGGGCGGCGAAGGGGTGTCCGTCACGGGCGGCGAAGACCAGCGCCACGGGGTCGGAGCCGAGCCGTCGCGCGGCGAACAGGAGCGCCTCCACGGACGCCTGGTCGAGCCACTGGGCGTCGTCGACGAGGACGAGCAGCGGCCGCTCCTCGCTGATCTCCCCGAGCAGCGAGAGCACGGCGAGCCCGACGAGGAACCGGTCGGGCGCACCGCCGCGCGCGGCCTCCGCCCCGGCCGCCGCCCCGGCCGCCGTCTCCTCCGTCGGCGTGGCCATCCCGAACACGGCCCGCAGCGCCCGCGCCTGCGGGGCGGGCAGCACGTCGATCCGGTCGGCGTCGGCGTACGGGCCGAGCAGCAGGTGCAGGCCCGCGAAGGCCAGCTCGGACTCGGCCTCGATGCCGAGGCCGCGCAGCACGCTCAGGTCCGTGGCGCTCCCGGCGGCGTGGTCGAGCAGCGCGGTCTTGCCGATCCCGGCCTCGCCGCGGACGACGAGGGCGCCGCCGCGCTGCGCCCTCGCCCCGCGCAGGAGCTCGTCGACGACGGCCCGCTCCTTGTCCCGCCCGTACAGGTCCATCCTTGTTCCCCCCGTTTTCCCCCGATGTGCCCCGCCGGTGCCCTCAGGCAGGCGGGCCCAGTGCCAGCACGATCTCCAGTGCCGCGTCCTGGCCGCGCCAGTGCGCGACCGCTTCCGCGAAGACGTCCTGGGCGATCTCCCAGTCGTCCGGTGCCTGGCGCGCGTACTCCTGCCAGCCGGACACGACGATGAGCCGCCCGATCGCGGGCGGCGCCCACGACAGGTCCGTCAGACAGTCGGCGAGCGCGTCCCAGTTGCCCCCGAACCAGTCCGGCAGCGCGAGCGCGACAGCGCAGCGCTCCATGAAGGCGGCCTTGTCGCGCACGCCGTCGAGGCCGAGCGCGAGGGTGCTCCAGCCGCCGCCGCGCACCGCGTCGAGCACGGCCGCGAACGCCCCGTCCCCCGCCGCCGGGCCAGGGGCCCCGCCGACCTGCTCCGGCGCGTCCCGGCCCTCTCGTCCCTCCCGGTCAGGCGTGGTCACGTGGGAGCCTCCGTCCTCTCGCGCCGCGTCATCGCAGCACCGCCCTGAACGACGCGTAGTGGTCGTCCGTGTAGTACGTCTCGCCCTCGCGTCCGGTGACGAGACGGCGGGCGCCGCGGTCGCGTTCGCCCGGGGTGCGGACGGTGTACTCGCGGTAGTAGCCGCGGCGCTCGCGCGGCAGCTCGCCCTCGAAGTTGCCGAAGACGGAGCCGTCCTTGGCGTACGGGAAGGGCCCGCCCCGGTCGATGAGGCGCAGCGTGCCGCGGGCCTCGGCGGGCAGCTGGTCGACGGTGACGGTCCGCATGCCGCGCGCCCACGCGGGGGTGGAGACGCCCGCGGCGGGGCTCCGCTCCGTCGTGTCCGTCGTGCCGCCGCAGCCCGTCACGAGGACCGCGAGGCAGACGAGGAGCGCGCACAGCAGGCGCCCGGCGGGCCTGAGGATCATGGAACCGATGCTGCCACAGGGTCCGCGCCCCCGCCGCCGGGGCCTCAGTCAGCCGCCGTCAGCCGCCGTCGGGGTCCGCGCGGTCGAGGGCGGGCCGGGGAGCGGACCCGGCGGCCAGCAGGTGGTCGGCCGCCGCCGTGTCCGTGACCAGGCTCGTCACCAGGCCGGAGCGGAGCACCGCGTCGATCGCGGCCGCCTTGCGGGCGCCCCCGGCGATCGCCACGACCTCCGGGATGCGGCGCAGCCGGTCCGCCTCGACGGTGATGCAGCGCTCGCCGAGGTCACGGCCGACGCGGCGGCCCTCCGCGTCGAAGAGGTGCGCGGACATCTCCGCGGCGACGCCGAGCGAGGCGTAGTGCGCGCGCTCCTCGTCCGTGAGCATGTCGTGCACCGTGGAGATGCCGGGTTCCCAGGAGCCGATGGACACCGCCGCGACGGTCACCTTGTCGAAGTACTCGAAGGCCCGCGCGATCCCGGTCTGGTGGCGCAGCGCGGCCGCCGTCGCCGCGTCCGGCAGGAGCATCGGCGCGTAGATGGGGTGGGCGTCGCCGCCGGAGACCTGGGCGGCGCGGCGCACCGCCTCGACCGAGCCGCGCTCGGCGGTCCCGGCGTCGTACACGCCCGTGAGCTGGACGACCGTGCACGGCGGCAGCGACTCCAGGG
The DNA here is from genome assembly GCF_056435225.1 of Streptomyces sp. NPDC043996. Taxonomy (NCBI): domain Bacteria; kingdom Bacillati; phylum Actinomycetota; class Actinomycetes; order Kitasatosporales; family Streptomycetaceae; genus Streptomyces; species Streptomyces sp. NPDC043996. Next base: position 115,231 of record NZ_JBWKEY010000009.1, read on the forward strand.
CCGCCGCCATGGTGATGGTCGAGCGGCCCCAGGCGAGGCCGAGCACATCGCCCTCGGCGACGAGCTCGCCGAGCAGGCCCGCCGCGACCTCGCCGAGGTTCTCCGGGTCGGGCGACTCCTCGCCCTCGTCCGTGGAGGTCGGCGACTCGACGACGACCGCGTGCCGGAGGCCGTAGCGGGCGCGCAGCGCGTCGGAGCGCTCGGCGTCCAGCTCCGCGGGCACCCGGATCTCGATCCGTACCAGATCACGTTCGAGAGCCGTCTCCAGGACCCGGGCCACCTTGAAGCGGCTGACGCCGAACTCCTCGGCGATCTGGATCTTGGACTTGCCCTCGAGATAGAAGCGGCGGGCCATGGCCGCCGCCTGCACCAGCTCCGCGGGTCCCATCCGCATGGCTGACCGACCCGCCGACATGGCCGACACGGCGCTCTCCTCACTGCTGTTCACGACATTCGTACACCTGGGTGCGCTGTTCATCCTCGCAGATCCGGCGTACTTGATCAGCCTTGATGGACTGCGTTCACGTTCCCGTGGCCAAGCCGTCGGCCGCGGGGCGGCTCAGTGGCCGCACGCCCACCCGGCGGTCGCCGTGGCGGAGGCGGCCCGCTCCCGCAGCGCGGCGACCGCCCGTGCCGGGTCCTCGGCGCCGTAGACGGCGGACCCGGCGACGAAGACGTCGGCGCCCGCTTCGGCGCACCGCTCGATGGTGGCGGCGGAGACTCCGCCGTCGACCTGGAGCCAGAGGTCGAGGCCGTGCTTGCTGATGAGGTCACGGGTGCGGCGGATCTTGGGGAGCATGACGTCGAGGAAGGCCTGCCCGCCGAAGCCGGGCTCGACCGTCATGATCAGCAGCATGTCGAGCTCGGGGAGCAGGTCCTCGTACGGCTCGATGGGCGTCGCGGGCTTCAGCGCCATGGCGGCGCGCGCGCCCTTGGCGCGGATCTCGCGCGCGAGCCGGACGGGCGCCGCGGCCGCCTCCGCGTGGAAGGTGACCGAACCCGCACCCGCTTCGACGTACTGCGGGGCCCAGCGATCCGGGTCCGCCATCATCAGATGGCAGTCCAGCGGGGTGTCCGTCGCCCGGGCCAGGGACTCTACGACCGGCACCCCGAGGGTGAGGTTCGGTACGAAGTGGTTGTCCATGACGTCGACATGGAGCCAATCTGCGCCGTCCACGGCCTTCGCCTCCTCGGCGAGGCGGGCGAAGTCGGCGGACAGGATGCTGGGGTTGATCTGCACGGCCATGCCCCAAGCCTGCCATGCCCCGCGGCACTGCCCCGCCCCGGTCCCGCCATGCTCGGCGAGGAGCGCCGAAGCGGCCTCCCGCAGCCGTACCACGCGTGCCATGCTGGCCGTCCACCGGCAGCGCGCGGGGCGGCAGGGGGCGGCTATGCCAAGGACGCCGGGCATGCGTACGGGCCGCGAGCGGCAGGCACACCAGGGGGTGGCGCGGCTCGTCTGCGGGCCGCGGACCAAATGGCTGGTGCTCGTGTTCTGGCTGGTGGTCCTGGTGCTCGCGGCGCCGTTCGCGCAGAAGCTCTCCGACGTACAGGACAACACCACCTCCTCCTGGGTGCCGCGCTCGGCGGAGTCCACCCAAGTCCTCGACGCCTCCGAGGGGTTCAGGCCCGAGACGCTGCCCCTGGTGGTCCTGTACGCGCGCGAGGACGGCCCGCTGACGGCCGCGGACCGCGAGCGGATCGACGACGGCGTGGCCGGGATCAGACAGCTGCGTTCGCACTGGATCCGCGGCGACGAGACCCGCGGTCCCGTCTTCGACGCGAAGTTCGAGGAGCCGGAAGAGGCGCGGGCCGCGCAGGTGTACGTGCCGCTGACGATGAGCCACGACACCTGGAACGACCTCCCGGACGCCGTCGACGACGTCGAGGACGAGGTGGGCGGGAGCGGCGGCGGCCTCGATGTGTACATCACGGGCACGGTCGGGGTGTCCGCCGACTTCGCGGAGGCCTTCGCCGACATCGACTCGACGCTGCTGCTCGCGGCGGGCGGCGTCGTCGTGGTCGCCCTGCTCATCACGTACCGCAGTCCGGTCCTGATCCTGATCCCCCTGTTCTCCGTGTTCGTCTCGCTGTACGGCGCGCAGGCGCTGATCTATCTCCTCGCCCGCCACGCCGACCTGACGCTCAACGGCCAGAGCGCGGGCATCCTGACGGTGCTCGTCTTCGGCGCGGGCACGGACTACGCGCTGCTGCTCGTGGCCCGCTACCGCGAGGAGCTGCGCCGCCACGAGGACCGGCACGAGGCGATGGCGCTCGCCCTGCACCGGGCCGGGCCCGCGGTCATCGCCTCCAGCGCGACCGTCGGACTGAGCATGCTGGTGCTGCTCGCGGCGGAGATGAACTCCACCCGGGGCCTCGGTCCTGTCGCCGCGATCGGCGTCGCCGTGGCCCTGCTCGCCATGCTGTCGCTGTTCCCGGCCCTCCTGGTGATCCTCGGCCGCTGGCTGTTCTGGCCGCGGATCCCGCACCTGGGGTCCGCCGATCCCGCGGAGACCGGCGTCTGGGCGCGCACCGGCCGCCGCATCGCCCGGCGCCCCCGGCTGACCTGGTCCGTCACCGCCGTGGCCCTGGCCGCCCTGTCCTTCGGCCTGGTCCAGCTGCACGCGGAGGGCGTGAGCAACGAGGACGCCTTCCTCGACAAGCCCGCCTCCGTGGTCGGCCAGGAGGTGAAGGCCGACTACTTCCCCGCGGGCGCCGGGGACCCGATGGTCGTGGTCGTGGACAAGGAGCGGGCCGCGGACGTCACCCGCGCCGTCGAGGGGATCCGCGGCGTGGACCGCGCCAGCGTCGGCGTTCCGCCGGGCACGAAGCCCGAGCACGAAGGCAAGGTCCTGTTCGAGGCGACCCTCACCGACCCTTCCGACAGCGAGGCGGCCAAGGACACCATCGAGCGCGTCCGCACCGCGGTGCACGACGTGCCGGACGCGGACGCCGTCGTCGGCGGCAGCACGGCGACGCTGCTCGACATGGACAAGGCGACCGTGCACGACGACAAACTGGTCATCCCCCTGGTCCTGCTCGTGGTCCTGCTGATCCTCGCCGCCCTGCTGCGCGCGATCCTCGCGCCGCTGCTGCTGATCGCCACGGTCATCCTGCCGTTCACGGCGGCCCTCGGCGCGAGCGCGCTCGTCTTCCGCCACGTCTTCGACTTCCCCGGCGTGACCACGGACTTCCCGCTGTTCGTCTTCGTGTTCCTGGTGGCGCTCGGCATCGACTACAACATCTTCCTCGCGACCCGTATCCGCGAGGAGGCGGCCCTCCAGGGCTCCCGCCCCGGCGTCCTGACGGGCCTCGCCGCGACGGGAGCGGTCATCACCTCGGCGGGCCTGGTCCTCGCGGGCACCTTCGCCGTCCTCGGCACGATCCCGATGGTCGCCTTCGTGGAAATCGGCTTCACGGTCGCCCTGGGCGTCCTCCTGGACACGTTCATCGTCCGCTCGATCCTGGTGACGGGCCTGTTCCTGGACGTGGGGAAGAGGGTGTGGTGGCCCCACGCCTTGTCCAGGAAAGGCGAGCCGGAAAAAAGCCCGTCCGGCGTTTGAGGACGAGCCGCGAAGCGGCAACAATCGGGGACCAGGGCCCAGGGGCGAAGCCCCAGGCTCACCCCGTCCGCCGCATGACCGCCAAGTACATCGCGTCGGTGCCGTGCACATGCGGCCACAGCTGCACGTCGGGCCCGTCCCCGAGCGCCGGTACCCCGGGCAGCAGCGGCCGCGCGTCGATGAGTTCGACGCCGTCGCGCTGCTTGAGCACGTCGTCCACGACGGCCCGCGTCTCCGCGAGGTGGGGCGAGCACGTGGCGTACCCGACGACGCCGCCCACGCGCACGGACTCCAACGCCGTGTGCAGCAGCGCACGTTGCAGCGGTGCGAAGCCCTCCAGGTCATCGGGCCGTCGCCGCCAGCGCGCCTCGGGCCGTCGGCGCAGGGCGCCGAGTCCCGTGCAGGGCACGTCCATCAGGACGCGGTCGAAGCTGCCGGGCCGCCACGGCGGGCGGGTGCCGTCGGCGGCGATGACCTGGTACGGGCCGGGGTTCCCCGCCAGTGCCTTGGCCACGAGACCGGCGCGGTGCGGCTGCTTCTCGGAGGCGAGGAGGACCGCGCCGCGCTCGGCGGCGAGCCCGGCGAGCAGCGCGGCCTTGCCGCCGGGGCCCGCGCAGCCGTCGAGCCACTTCGTGTCCGGGCCCTCCAGGGGAGCGTTCGCGAACGCGAGCGCCACCAGCTGGCTGCCCTCGTCCTGCACCCCGGCCCGGCCCTCGCGCACCGCGTCGATCCGCCCGGGCTCACCGCCGTCGGTGAGCCGCGCCGCGTACGGCGACCAGCGGCCCGCGAGCGCGGCCTCAGGGCCGAGCGTGTCCAGGAGCTCGGCGGCCGTGGAGCGGCCCGGCCTGGCCACGAGCGTGACCTCGGGCCGCTCGTTGTCCGCTTCGAGGAGGTCCTCGATGCCCGCGCGCCCGCCCCCGAGCGAGTCCCACAGCGCGGAGACGACCCAGCGCGGGTGCGAGTGCACCACCGCGAGATGGTCCTCGGGGTCGTCGTCGTAGGGCGGCGCCACCTTCTCCAGCCAGCCGTCGAGGTCGTCGCCCGCGACCTTCCGCAGCACCGCGTTGACGAACTTGGCCCGCCCGTCACCGAGCACCACGCGCGCCAGCTCCACGGAGGCGGACACGGCGGCGTGCGGCGGGATGCGCGTGCCGAGCAGCTGGTGCACGCCCAGGTTCAGCACGTCGAGCACCGGCGGGTCGACCTCGCGCAGCGGCCGGTCGATACAGGCCGCGACGATCGCGTCGTACGTGCCCTGCCTGCGCAGCGTGCCGTACACCAGCTCGGTGGCGAGGGCCGCGTCCCGGGCGTCGAAGTCGCCCTTCTCGCGGGCCTTGCGCAGCAGCGGGGGCAGCACGAGGTTCGCGTACGCGTCGCGTTCGTCCACGGCCCGCAGCGCCTCGAAGGCCAGCATCCGGACGGGGTCCTTCTCCGGACGGCGGTAGGGCTTGCCAGACCTGCCCGGCTTCCCGGACTTGCCCTGGGTGCGGGGACGTCGGCTCGGCTGGTCGTTCAAAGGTGCTCCGCTGCTCACAGTTCTGACGTCCGCCAAGGCCAGGGGCCCGCTGCGGGCCCGAGGGCGGACCAGTTCAGCGTACGTCGCCCGCGCCCAAGGTCTCACCCGGGGCGATCCGCACGCCGCGCGCCCAGTCGGCGGCCGCCATCGGCTTCTTGCCCTGCGCCTGCACCCACAGAAGCTCCACGGCGTACGAGCCCGTGCCGACGTACAGGTTCTTCTTGCCGACGGACAGCTCGCCCGGGGCGAGGTCGGTGCGGTCGGGCACCGGCACGGCCTGGACCAGCTTCAGGCGCTCGCCGCGGAAGACGGTCCACGCGCCGGGCGCGGGCGTGCAGCCGCGCACGACGCGGTCCACGCGGAGCGCCGGGGCCGCCCAGTCCACGCGCGCGTCCTCGACCGTGATCTTCGGGGCGAGGCTGACGCCGTCGGCGGGCTGCGGCACGGCGGTGAGCGCGCCGTCCTCGATGCCGTCCATCGTCGCCGCGAGCAGCCCGGAGCCCGCGAGCGCGAGCCGCGTGAGCAGGTCGCCGCTGGTGTCGGTGGCCCGGATCTCCTCGGTGACCGTGCCGTAGACGGGGCCCGAGTCCAGGCCCTGCTCGATCAGGAAGGTGGAGGCACCGGTGATCTCGTCCCCGGCCATGATCGAGTGCTGCACGGGGGCCGCGCCGCGCCACGCGGGCAGCAGCGAGAAGTGCAGGTTGACCCAGCCGTGGGCCGGGATGTCCAGGGCCACCTTGGGCAGCAGCGCGCCATAGGCGACCACCGGGCAGCAGTCCGGCGCGATCTCCCGCAGCCGCTCCAGGAACGCCTCGTCCCGGGGCTTCGCGGGCTTGAGCACCTCGATCCCGGCCTCCTCCGCGCGCTCGGCCACCGGGCTCGCGACCAGCCTGCGGCCCCGGCCCGCGGGGGCGTCGGGACGCGTGACGACGGCGGCCACCTCGTGCCGGCCGGAAGCGATCAGGGCGTCCAGGGCGGGGACGGCGACCTCGGGGGTGCCTGCGAAGACCAGCTTCACTGGGTGCTACCTCGGTTCTCTCGGGGGCGGCGACGCACCAGTCTATGGGGCCAGGGCCCTGACCTCCCCCGGGCCTTGGCCAGGCCCTCGCGGGGCCAGCGCCGGGCCGTCGCCAGGCATTCTCCGGGCGCGCGACCGGCACGCCACCGGCACGCGGCGGACACACGGCGAGCACGTCGAGGAAGAAGCTCGGGGGCGTACGCACCCCCGCGCGCCCTGCGCATATGCGGATACGCCCTGGGACCGTGACCCCTTACGACGTAGCGCGTTGGTCAAGAAAAGGTTGACCAGAACGGGCCGCCCACGCGGCCCGCTCCTCATTCCCGCAGTTCCCGCAGCACCCGTACTCCTCATAGTTCCCGCAGTACCCGCAGCTCCCCGTCGCTCTTGACGCTCCTGACCCTTCCTTCCCTCCTCCACCCCTCCTCCACCCCTCCTCCACTCCCCCGTCCCCGCACCGCCTCACCCCCTCCCCAGCCCTCCCCACCCCTCCCCGACTACTCCGATCCCGATCCCTCAACGCCGGTTCGAGAGGCTTGTTCATGGCCGACCACGCAACCCACGACGCCCAGGCACGGGCCAGCCTGCACCTGCTGGTGCGGGACATCGAGCGGGTCCGCCGGCAGGTGGACGCACTGCGCACCCTCACCGCCCAGCTCGGCAACGTCTACCGCCCGCGCCGCTCCAGCCCCTCCGCGGGCTTCGTCGTGTACGGACGGGCACCCGCTCCGACCGTCCGCCTCGCCCAGGAACTGCGGGACAGCGTCGAGACGCTGGTGACCGCCGCCGTCGACTTCGACCGCTCACTGGGCTTCTCGTGGGACGCGGTGGGCTCCGCGCTCGGCGTCACCAAGCAGGCGGTCCACCGCCGCTACGGCGCCCGCAGGACCACGGCCCAGACCCCCGCCGCGACCGCCGAAACGGACCGCGCCACCGAGCCGACCGCCACCACCCGCACGGTCCCCGTGGGCGCCCCCCTCCCCTCGGTCCCCGCGGCCCGCACCATGCCGACCCAGCCGACAGCGGGCAGCCCCGGCCTCCGCGACGACGTCCGGCCCGGCGCCTTCCCCGGCCCGCGCAACGGCTGACCCGGCGAGTGCCCCCTGGCCCGCAGAGGGCAGGGGGCACTCGTGCGTCGAGGACGGGAGGCACTCGTGCGCCACACGGACGAGCACGCCCACCCGCCGCCTCAGCCGACGTCAGGCGATGTCAGCTGACGTCGGCCCATGTCAGCTGACGTCAGCCGATGTCCGCCGGGTCGATCCGCACCCGCACCCCCTGAGCCGCCCCCACCCCCCGCGCCATCCGCGCTGCCTGCGCCGTCTTCAGGGCCCGGGCCAGGGCCGCGCCGCTGCCGGGGCGGACGCGCACAAGGACCCGCTCCCAGTGCTCGCCGGGCGGCACGTCGCCCGCGCGGCGCGGACGGCCCGGGTCCGCGGCGGGCACCGGCACCGGGCCAAGGACCTCGGCGTCCGCGGGCAGCTCGGTCTGGCCCAGGAACTCGGCGAGCGCCTCCGGCGCACCCGTGACGGACGCCATCCGGGACACCGGCGGGAACCCGAGCTCCGCCCGCTCCGACAGCTCCCGGACGGCGTGGCCCACCGGATCCCACCGCACCAGCGCCTGCACCGGGCGCAGCGTCGGCTCCGCGACCACCACCACCGTGCCGCCCGCGCCCTGGTCACGGACCAGGGCCGCCGCCCCGATCCACCGCCGCAGCGCGTCCTCACCCGCCCGCAGATCAGGGCGCCCGAGCATGGCCCAGCCGTCAAGCAGCAGCGCCGCGGCATAACCGCCCTCCGCCACCGGCTCCGCCCCCGGCGTACTGACCACCAGGGCGGGCGCGCCCCCCACCGTGTCCAGGACCTGCTCGCGCCCGGACGTGCGCACCGGCACCGCCGGAAACGCCCGCCCCAGCTCCTCGGCGGTCCGCCGCGCCCCCACGACCCGCGCGCGCAGCCGGAAGCCGCCGCACTCCTGACAGTGCCAGGCGGCCTCGTCACGCCCGCACCAGCCGCACACCAGGGCACCGGCGTCCCGGGCCTCCAGCGGCCCCGCGCAGTGCCGGCACCGGGCGGGCTCCCGGCACCGCTCACAGGCGAGCCGGGGCACATACCCGCGCCGGGGCACCTGCACGAGCACCGGGCCGTGCTTCAGCCCCTCGCGGGCGACCCGCCAGGCCAGGGTCGGCAGGCGGGCGGCGCGGGCCGCCTCGTCCCGCGCGAGATCGCCATCGCCCACCGTGCGCACCAGCGCGGCGGCGGCCCGCACCTGCTCCCGGTCGGCACCGACGGGCACCGCCCAGCCGCTCTCCACGAGCTGCGCGGCCTCCACCGTGCAGCTCCAACTACCCAGCAAAAAGGCGCACTTGTCGCGCGAGGCCCGCAGTTCGAGCACTTCGCGGACGTGCGGGAAGGGGGCGTTGTCGTCGGCGTGGCTGGCGTCGCCGTCGTCCCAGACCACGACCAGCCCAAGGTTCCTGACCGGCGCGAACATCGCGGCCCTGGTCCCCACCACCGCCCGCACCGCGCCACGCCGCACGGCGAGCCACTCCCGGTACCGCCGCTCCTGCCCGGCGTCGGCGGTCAGCAGGGCGTGCTGCCCCTCGCCGAGCAGGGCGCGCAGGGCGGCGTCCACGCGCGCGGCCGGACGCCCGGCGGGGACGACGACGAGGGCGCCGCGCCCCGAGGCGAGCGTCGCCGCCACGGCACGGGCGATCTCCTCGGCCCACAGCGGCCCCGGCAGCGCGGTCCACACGGCCCGCGGGGACGCGCCCGCCGCCAGCGCGCCGATGAACTCGGCGCCCCGCGCATACCGCCGCCACGTCCCCGCGTCCGGCGCCGGGGGCGGCGCGGGGGCGGGCGGCGAAGGCCGCGACTCGGCCCGCCCGTGCCGGGGCGGCACGGCCAGCTGCAGCACGTCCGCGAGGCTGCCCGCGTACCGGTCCGCCACGGCGCGGGCGAGCCCGAGCAGCTCCGGGTCGAGCACCGGCTCCGGCGAGACGACCTGGGCGAGCGCGGCCAGCGGGCCGCTGTAGTCCGACTCGGCGACGCGCTCGACCAGGAACCCGTCGATCAGGCCGCCGCCCTCGCGCCGCCCGCCCCGCACCGTGCGCGCCCCGGCCCCGAACCGCACCCGCACCCGCACGCCCGGCTGGGCCTGCGCGTCCAGCTCCCGCGGCACCGCGTAGTCGAAGTACCGGTCGAGGTGCAGCACGCCCTTGTCCACGACGACCCGCGCCACCGGCAGCTCCTCGGCAAGCGCGGCCCCCCGCCACGTACGCGGCTTGGCCTTGGGCTCCTTCGCCTTCCGCACGCTCTCCCTGATGAGCGCGAGCTGCTCGTGCTCCGCCCCGCCACCCGGCCCGGCCCCCTCGTTCTCGCTGCTCACAGCAGCATTCCTACCAGACGGGTCAGACACTCCACCCGCACGGGACGTGCCCCTGGACGCACCGAGGCCCGGCGCCCCCTCCAGGGACACCGGGCCTCGGTGGCGAAGCGTGGGGCAGGCCGGTTACAGGCCGGCCGCCTTGCGCAGGGCCTCGACGCGGTCCGTCCGCTCCCAGGTGAAGTCCGGCAGCGCGCGGCCGAAGTGGCCGTACGCGGCGGTCTGGGAGTAGATCGGGCGGAGCAGGTCGAGGTCGCGGATGATCGCGGCCGGGCGGAGGTCGAAGACCTGGGCGATGGCCGTCTCGATCTTGTCCGTGTCGACGGTGTTGGTGCCGAAGGTCTCCACGAACAGACCGACCGGCTCGGCCTTGCCGATGGCGTAGGCGACCTGGACCTCGCAGCGCGAGGCGAGGCCCGCGGCGACCACGTTCTTGGCGACCCAGCGCATCGCGTACGCGGCGGAGCGGTCGACCTTGGACGGGTCCTTGCCGGAGAAGGCGCCGCCGCCGTGGCGGGCCATGCCGCCGTACGTGTCGATGATGATCTTGCGGCCGGTCAGTCCGGCGTCGCCCATCGGGCCGCCGATCTCGAAGCGGCCTGTGGGGTTGACCAGGAGGCGGTAGCCCTCGGTCTCCAGCTTGATGCCGTCGTCGAGGAGGGCCTTCAGCTCCGGCTCCACGACGAACTCGCGGATGTCCGGGGCGAGCAGGGACTCCAGGTCGATGTCCGACGCGTGCTGCGAGGAGACGACGACCGTGTCGAGGCGGACGGCCTTGTCGCCGTCGTACTCGATGGTGACCTGGGTCTTGCCGTCCGGGCGGAGGTAGGGGATGGTGCCGTTCTTGCGGACCTCGGACAGGCGGCGCGAGAGGCGGTGCGCGAGGTGGATCGGGAGCGGCATGAGCTCCGGGGTCTCGTCGCAGGCGTAGCCGAACATCAGGCCCTGGTCGCCCGCGCCCTGCTTGTCGAGCTCGTCCTCATCACCCTCGACACGGCTCTCGTACGCCGTGTCGACGCCCTGCGCGATGTCAGGGGACTGCGCGCCGATGGACACCGAGACGCCGCAGGAGGCGCCGTCGAAGCCCTTCTTCGAGGAGTCGTAGCCGATCTCGAGGATCTTCTCGCGCACCAGCTGCGCGATCGGCGCGTACGCCTTGGTCGTGACCTCACCGGCGACGTGCACGAGGCCGGTCGTGATGAGCGTTTCGACGGCGACCCGGGACGTCGGGTCCTCGCGCAGAAGCGCGTCGAGAATGGTGTCGCTGATCTGGTCAGCGATCTTGTCGGGGTGACCCTCGGTCACGGACTCCGAGGTGAAGAGACGGCGGGACACATCGCTCCCTGTGGTTGCAGCGGCTGCTGGCTGATCATTGGCGGACGGGCCGAGAGCTGCGCTCGACGTCGTCCGAGACCAGTTTATCGGTCACACTCGGCCGCGCGGTCACGTGTCTCGCCACATGGGAGGCCTGTGACCTGCGGCACTGCATTGTGCGATACGACGATCACTCTCCACCAGAGGGCCCTGGGCCCGATTTCGACGGGTTTGGGGCGTCCGGCGAGGTGAACGTCGCCGTTCAGACTAGTTCAGCGACCACCCGGTTCCGGCCCGTTTGCTTCAACGTTCCGTCCGTCTTTGCCGCGCCGCTGTCGCGCCGCGGTCGCGGCGCCGCGGCGGCCCCGCGTGTCCTGCGGCCAGGACGGCCGCGTTCCGAATGAAGGACTCCCTGTTCCAGATGACGGACGCCTCCGTTCCGGATAGTGGACGGCCCCGTTCCTGATCAGGAACGGGGCCGGGAAGGGCTCATCGGGGCCGCGCCGAGGTGTCCACATGCCGGACATGCGGCAGACGCATGCCGGGCGCGGGGGGGGGCGTCAGCCCAGGCGGGGCACCACCAGGTCCCAGACCGTGTCCGCGAGGTCGTCCTTCGGGCCGTAGGGCACGGGGGTCTCGCTGCCGTCGGAGCCGAGCACCACGGCCTCGTTGCGCTCGGAGCCGAAGGTCTTGCGCTCGCCGACCTCGTTCACGACGAGGAGGTCGCAGCCCTTGCGGGCGAGCTTGGCGCGGCCGTTGGCCAGCACGTCGTCCGTCTCGGCCGCGAAGCCCACGACCACCTGGCCCGCGCGCGGGCGCGTCCCCGCGACCTCGGCCAGGATGTCGGGGTTGCGGACGAGGGCGATGGGCGCGGGCTCCTCGCCGTCCTTCTTCTTGATCTTCCCGGCCGCGTACACGGCCGGGCGGAAGTCGGCCACGGCGGCCGCCATCACCACGGCGTCGGCGTCCGCGGCCGCCTTCAGGACGGCCTCGCGCAGCTGGACGGCGGTGCCCACCGGCACGATGTCGACGCCCGCCGGGTCCGGCAGCGCGGTGTTCGCCGCGATGAGCGTGACGCGGGCGCCGCGCGCGGCGGCGCTGCGGGCGAGCGCGTAGCCCTGCTTGCCGGAGGAGCGGTTGCCGAGGAAGCGCACGGGGTCGAGGGGCTCGCGGGTGCCGCCCGCGCTGACGACGACGTGGCGCCCGGCCAGGTCCTGGGCGGCGCGCTCGCCGCGCGCGAGGACGCGGCGGACGACCTCGAAGAGCTCCGTGGGCTCCGGGAAGCGGCCCTTGCCGGTGTCGACGCCGGTGAGGCGGCCGACGGCGGGCTCGACCACGAGGGCGCCCCGGCGGCGCAGGGTGGCGACGTTCTCCTGGGTGGCCGGGTGCTCCCACATCTCCGTGTGCATGGCCGGGGCGAAGACGACCGGGCAGCGGGCGGTGAGGAGCGTGTTCGTCAGGAGGTCGTCGGCCAGGCCGTGGGCGGCCTTGGCGAGGATGTCGGCGGTGGCGGGCGCCACGATCACGAGGTCGGCGCCCTGGCCGATGCGCACGTGGGGCACCTCGTGGACGTCGGACCAGACCTCGGTGGAGACGGGGTGGCCGGACAGCGCGGACCAGGTGGCGGCGCCGACGAAGTGCAGCGCCGACTCCGTCGGCACGACGCGGACGTCGTGGCCGGATTCCGTCAGCCGCCGCAGCAGCTCGCACGCCTTGTAGGCGGCGATTCCGCCACTGACCCCCAGAACGACCTTCGGCTTGTCCACCGTGCCTCCCCGCACTCCGTTGTGTGCGCGCTGTCGCGCGCGCAGGACTCCATGACACACCACAGGCCCGGCAGCTGCTCTGCCGGGCCTGTGGTGAACGTATGACGTGCTTACTGCGCCGGGCCCTCGATGGCCTCGGACGTCAGCAGGCCCGCGTTGATCTCGCGGAGCGCGATCGACAGCGGCTTCTCGTGCACGTGGGTGTCCACGAGCGGGCCGACGTACTCAAGAAGGCCCTCGCCGAGCTGCGAGTAGTACGCGTTGATCTGACGGGCGCGCTTGGCGGCGTAGATCACGAGGCTGTACTTCGAGTCGGTGGCCTCGAGCAGCTCATCAATCGGCGGGTTGATGATGCCCTCGGGCGCGGTGATGGAAGAGGACACTCTCTGCCTTCCGAAGGGGGTGAAGAAAGGGGTGAAGATCAAACAACTTTCATCAAGGCTAGCAGCTCGCGCGCTACGTCCTCGACCGAGGTGTTGACCAGGGTGGTGTCGAATTCGGGCTCGGCGGCCAGCTCCACGCGCGCGGCCTTGAGCCTGCGCTCGATGACCTCGGCGGCCTCGGTGCCCCGCCCGGTGAGGCGGCGCACCAGCTCGTCCCAGCTCGGCGGGGCCAGGAAGACCAGCTGGGCGTCGGACATCGACTCGCGGACCTGTCGCGCGCCCTGGAGGTCGATCTCCAGGAGGACGGGCTCGCCCGCCTCCAGGCGCTCCATGACCGCGCGGCGGGGCGTCCCGTACCGGTTGCCCGCGAATTCCGCCCACTCCAGGAGCTCGCCATTGGCGATGAGCTTGTCCATCTCCTCGTCCGAGACGAAGAAATAGTGCACACCGTGGCGCTCGCCGGGGCGCGGCTTGCGGGTCGTCGCCGAGACCGAGAGCCAGACCTCGGGGTGTTCCTTGCGCATATGGGCGACGACCGTGCTCTTACCGACCCCGGAGGGGCCGGAGAGCACGGTCAGCCGCGGACGTTCACTCATGCAGCGATTATCCAGGATCTCAGGGGTGCCCGAGACCAGGTCCGCGCGACGGCCGGGGCCGTCAGGCGCCGCTGCCGCCGAACTCGCGCTCCAGGGACGCGATCTGGTTGGAGCCGAGCCCGCGGACGCGGCGGCTCTCGGAGATGCCGAGGCGCTCCATGATCTGCTTGGCGCGGACCTTACCCACGCCGGGCAGGGACTCCAGGAGGGCGGAGACCTTCATCTTGCCGATGACGTCGTTCTCCTGGCCCTGCTTGATGACCTCGTGAAGGGAGGCGCCGGAGTGCTTGAGTCGATTCTTGACCTCGGCCCGCTCCCGGCGAGCCGCGGCGGCCTTTTCGAGCGCGGCTGCGCGCTGTTCAGGGGTAAGGGGCGGAAGAGCCACGCCTACGTCACCTCGAAGATCGAACTGTCGGATACGGACCGGTGAGGAACCTAGTCGCCCCACACCAGGGGAGCAACGTGCAACGCGCTTGCCCGTTGGCTCTCGTCGGAGACTAGCGGCCATGGCCGCTGGAGTCAGCGAGAACAAGCGAAAAGTCCTGGTCAGCCTCCGTTGAGCCGGGCATATAGGGCAATTCACCCCTGTTTTGGCCGGGTGTCGCGTAAGCAACGCATCAGTTCTGCGGCCCGATGCCCTCGGTGCGGGACTTGCGCGAGGTCGCGCGCGGTGCCGAAGCACACATGCAACCGCCCCGGCACCGGCTCTCCGGTACCGGGGCGGACACGGCGGGTCCGAGGGCGGCGCGCTACCCGCCGACCGCCTCCCGCACCTCGTCGGCGAAGCGCGCCGCGGCCGCCCGCAGCGCGGCGGCGTCGGGCCCCGCCTTGAGCACCGCGCGGCTCACGTTCGGCACCACGTTGCGCACGGCGGTGCCGAAGACGCGGGGCAGGTCGGCGGGCGTCGCGCCCTGCGCCCCGATGCCCGGCGCGAGCAGCGGGCCGTTGATGTCGAGGGCGAAGGAGGACAGGTCGCCGAGCGTGGCGCCGACCACCGCGCCGAAGGAGCCCATGGGCGCGGCGTCGGCGTTCTCGCGCGCCAGGTGGGCGAGCATGGTGGCGCCGATGGTGGCGCCGCCGTCGGCGCGGACGGCGCGCTGCACCTCGGCGCCCTCCGGGTTGGACGTCAGGGCAAGCACGAAGAGCCCGGCGCCGCTCTGGCGGGCCAGTTCCACGGCGGGGCGCAGGGACTCGTAGCCAAGGTACGGCGAGACCGTTAGGGCGTCCGAGAACAGGGGCGCGTCCGGGTGCAGGAAGGCCTCCGCGTACGCGGCCATGGTGGAGCCGATGTCACCGCGCTTGGCGTCCATGACGACGAGCCCGCCCGCCTGCCGCAGGTCGGCGACGGCCCGCTCCAGGACGGCGACGCCGCGCGAGCCGAAGCGCTCGAAGAACGCCGCCTGCGGCTTGAAGACGGCGACCTGGTCGGCGAGGGCGTCGACGACGGTGCGGGTGAAGGCCTCCAGGCCCTTGATGTCGTCGTTCAGGCCCCACGCCGACAGGAGAGCGGCGTGCGGGTCGATGCCCACGCAGAGCGGGCCTCGGGTGTCCATGGCGTGGCGCAGGCGCGCGCCGAACGGTTCCGGGGTGCTCATGCGGCGGGAGCCTTTCGGGTGTCGGCGCCGATCGCTTCGGCGAGCGTGGCGTAGGGGGAGGTGGCGAGCCGGGCGGCGAGCCCCTTGTGGATCGCGCGCTGCCAGAACGGGCCTTCGTAGATGAACGCGCTGTAGCCCTGCACCAGCGTGGCGCCCGCGAGGATGCGCTGCCAGGCGTCCTCGGCGTTCTCGACGCCGCCGACGCCCACCAGGGTGATCCGGTCGCCCACGCGCGCGTAGAGGCGGCGCAGGACCTCCAGGGAGCGCTCCTTCAGGGGCGCGCCGGAAAGGCCGCCGGTCTCCTTGACGAGCTCGGGGTCGGAGGCGAGCCCGAGGCCCTCGCGCGCGATGGTGGTGTTCGTGGCGATGATGCCGTCCAGGCCGAGCTCCACGGCGAGGTCGGCGACCGCGTCGACGTCGGCGTCGGCCAGGTCGGGGGCGATCTTCACGAGCAGCGGGACGCGGCGGCCCTCGACGCTGCGGTCGGCGGCCTCGCGCACGGCCGTGAGCAGCGGCCGCAGCGACTCGGTGGCCTGGAGGTTGCGCAGACCGGGCGTGTTCGGCGAGGACACGTTCACGACGAGGTAGTCGGCGTGGCGGGCCAGGCGCTCGGTGGACTTCACGTAGTCGGCGACGGCGTCGGCCTCCGGCACGGCCTTGGTCTTGCCGATGTTGACGCCGACGACGGTCCTGAAGACCTCGTCGCGGGCCGCGAGGCGCTCGGCGACGGCCGCCGAGCCATCGTTGTTGAAGCCCATGCGGTTGATCAGGGCCCGGTCCTCGACGAGGCGGAACAGGCGCTTCTTGGGGTTGCCGGGCTGCGGTTCGCCGGTGACGGTGCCGATCTCGACGTGGTCGAAGCCGAGCATGGCCATGCCGTCGACCGCGGCGGCGTTCTTGTCGAACCCGGCGGCGAGCCCGAAGGGTCCGTGCATGCGCAGGCCGAGGGCCTCGGTGCGCAGCTCCTTGTGGCGGGGGGCGAGGGCGGCGGCGACGAAGGTGCGCAGGACCGGGATCCGCGCGATGAGGCGGATCCAGCCGAAGGCGAGGTGGTGGGCGCGCTCGGGGTCCATGCGCCTGAAGACGAGCCGGAAGAAGAATGCGTACATGCTGGTGTCCTCATGAGGAGGGGGACACCGTTTCCGGTGTCCCCCTCGTGGGCTGTCTAGTCGCGGGCCGCGGTCAGGTGCTGTGCGTGTTCCTGGAGCGAGCGGACGCCCACTCCCCCGTGGTGGAGCGCGTCGATGCCCTGGACGGCGGCGGCGAGGCCCTGGACCGTCGTCAGGCAGGGCACGGAGCGGGCGACGGCCGCGGTGCGGATGTCGTAGCCGTCGAGGCGGCCGCCGGTGCCGTACGGGGTGTTGACGATGAGGTCGACCTGGCCGTCGTGGATCAGCTGGACGATGGTCTTCTCACCGTTCGGGCCCTCGCCCTCGGACTGCTTGCGCACGACCGTGGCGTTGATGCCGTTGCGCTTGAGCACCTCGGCCGTGCCGGAGGTGGCGAGCAGCTCGAAGCCGTGCGCGACGAGCTCGCGCGCCGGGAAGATCATCGAGCGCTTGTCGCGGTTGGCGACGGAGATGAACGCGCGGCCCTTGGTCGGCAGCGGCCCGTAGGCGCCCGCCTGCGACTTGGCGTACGCCGTGCCGAAGACGGAGTCGATGCCCATGACCTCGCCGGTGGAGCGCATCTCCGGGCCGAGCACGGTGTCGACGCCGCGGCCCTGGATGTCGCGGAAGCGCGACCAGGGCATGACGGCCTCCTTGACGGAGATCGGCGCGTCGAGCGGCAGCTCGCCGCCGTCGCCGACCGCCGGGAGCAGCCCCTCCGCGCGCAGCTCGGCGATGGTCGAGCCGAGCGAGATCCGGGCGGCGGCCTTGGCCAGCGGCACCGCGGTCGCCTTCGAGGTGAAGGGGACGGTGCGCGAGGCGCGCGGGTTGGCCTCAAGGACGTACAGGATGTCCCCGGCCATCGCGAACTGGATGTTGATCAGGCCGCGCACGCCGACGCCCTTGGCGATGGCCTCCGTGGAGGTGCGCAGGCGCTTGATGTCGTGGCCGCCGAGCGTGATCGGGGGCAGCGCGCACGCCGAGTCGCCGGAGTGGATGCCGGCCTCCTCGATGTGCTCCATGACGCCGCCCAGGTACAGCTCGTGGCCGTCGTAGAGCGCGTCCACGTCGATCTCGATGGCGTCGTCGAGGAAGCGGTCGACGAGGACCGGGCGGTCGGCGCTGATCTCGGTGGACTCGGCGATGTACGACTGGAGGCGGGCCTCCTCGTACACGATCTCCATGCCGCGGCCGCCGAGGACGTACGAGGGCCGTACGAGGACGGGGTAGCCGATCTCGTCGGCGATGGCCTTGGCCTCGGCGAAGGTGGTGGCGGTGCCGTGCTTGGGCGCGGGCAGGCCGGCCTCGTCGAGCACGCGGCCGAAGGCGCCGCGGTCCTCGGCGGCGTGGATGGCCTCCGGCGAGGTGCCGACGACAGGCACGCCGTTGTCCTTCAGAGCCTGGGAGAGGCCGAGCGGGGTCTGGCCGCCGAGCTGGACGACGACGCCCGCGACCGGGCCCGCGAGGGACTCGGCGTGCACGATCTCCAGGACGTCCTCCAGGGTGAGCGGCTCGAAGTAGAGCCGGTCGGAGGTGTCGTAGTCGGTGGAGACGGTCTCCGGGTTGCAGTTGACCATGACGGTCTCGTAGCCCGCGTCGCTGAGCGCGAACGACGCATGGACGCACGAGTAGTCAAATTCGATGCCCTGGCCAATACGGTTGGGTCCCGAGCCCAGAATGATCACCGCGGGCTTCTCGCGCGGCGCGACCTCGGTCTCCTCGTCGTAGGAGGAGTAGAAGTACGGCGTCTTCGCGGCGAACTCGGCGGCGCAGGTGTCGACCGTCTTGTAGACGGGACGGACGCCGAGCGCGTGCCGCACCTCGCGGACCACGTCCTCGCGCAGGCCGCGGATCTCGGCGATCTGCGCGTCGGAGAAGCCGTGCCGCTTGGCCTCGGCGAGCAGCTCCGGGGTGAGGTCGGCGGCCTCGGTCAGCTCGTCGGCGATCTCCTTGATCAGGAAGAGCTGGTCGACGAACCACGGGTCGATCTTCGTGGCGTCGAAGACCTCCTGCGGGGTCGCGCCCGCGCGGATGGCCTGCATGACGGTGTTGATGCGCCCGTCGGTGGGCCGCACGGCCGCGCGCAGGAGCGTGTACTTGTCACCGGGCTTGCCGGTGAAGGAGAACTGGCTGCCCTTCTTCTCCAGGGAGCGCAGCGCCTTCTGCAGGGCCTCGGTGAAGTTGCGGCCGATGGCCATGGCCTCACCGACCGACTTCATGGTCGTGGTCAGCGTGGAGTCCGCCTGCGGGAACTTCTCGAACGCGAAGCGCGGGGCCTTGACGACGACATAGTCGAGGGTCGGCTCGAACGAGGCCGGGGTCTTCTCGGTGATGTCGTTGGGGATCTCATCGAGGGTGTAGCCCACGGCCAGCTTCGCGGCGATCTTGGCGATCGGGAAGCCGGTGGCCTTCGACGCGAGCGCGGAGGACCGCGAGACGCGCGGGTTCATCTCGATGACGATGACGCGGCCGTCGACCGGGTTCACCGCGAACTGGATGTTGCAGCCGCCGGTGTCGACGCCGACCTCACGGATGATCGCGATGCCGACGTCCCGCAGGATCTGGTACTCGCGGTCGGTGAGCGTCATCGAGGGCGCCACCGTGATGGAGTCGCCGGTGTGCACGCCCATCGGGTCGAAGTTCTCGATGGAGCACACGACCACGACGTTGTCGTGCTTGTCGCGCATCAGCTCCAGCTCGTACTCCTTCCAGCCGAGGATGGACTCCTCCAGGAGCACCTCGGTGGTCGGCGAGAGCGTGAGGCCCTGGCCCGCGATGCGGCGCAGCTCGTCCTCGTTGTGCGCGAAGCCGGAGCCCGCGCCGCCCATGGTGAAGGACGGGCGGACGACGACCGGGTAGCCGCCGAGCTCGTCGACGCCCTTGAGGACGTCGTCCATGGAGTGGCAGATCACCGAGCGCGCGGACTCGCCGTGGCCGATCTTGGCGTTGACGGCCTCGACGACGCCCTTGAACAGGTCGCGGTCCTCGCCCTTGTTGATGGCCTCGACGTTGGCGCCGATCAGTTCGACGCCGTACTTCTCCAGGACGCCCTGCTCGTGCATGGAGATGGCCGTGTTGAGGGCCGTCTGACCGCCGAGGGTGGGCAGGAGCGCGTCGGGGCGCTCCTTGGCGATGATCTTCTCGACGAACTCCGGGGTGATCGGCTCGACGTACGTGGCGTCGGCGATCTCCGGGTCGGTCATGATCGTCGCGGGGTTCGAGTTGACGAGGATGACGCGCAGGCCTTCGGCCTTGAGGACGCGGCACGCCTGGGTGCCGGAGTAGTCGAACTCCGCGGCCTGGCCGATGACGATCGGGCCTGAGCCGATGACCAGGACGGACTGGATATCGGTGCGCTTAGGCACGCTGGCCCTCCATCAGGGTGGTGAAGCGGTCGAAGAGGTACGCGGCGTCGTGCGGGCCGGCGGCCGCCTCGGGGTGGTACTGGACGCTGAACGCGGGCTGGTCGAGGAGCTGGAGGCCCTCG
Organism: Streptomyces sp. NPDC043996; assembly: GCF_056435225.1. NCBI lineage: Bacteria > Bacillati > Actinomycetota > Actinomycetes > Kitasatosporales > Streptomycetaceae > Streptomyces > Streptomyces sp. NPDC043996. Next base: position 134,965 of record NZ_JBWKEY010000009.1, read on the forward strand.
ACGACCTGGTCGTTGAGGCACACGTGGGAGACCTCGGCGCGGCCGTAGGGGGTGTCGGAGACGCGGTCGAGCGGCGCGTCGACGGCGAAGCCGTGGTTGTGCGCGGTGACCTCGACCTTGCCCGTGGTGCGGTCCTGCACCGGCTGGTTGATGCCGCGGTGGCCGTACTTCAGCTTGTACGTGCCGAAGCCGAGCGCGCGGCCGAGGATCTGGTTGCCGAAGCAGATGCCGAACAGCGGCGTCTTGCGCTTGAGGACCTCCTGCATGACGGCGACGGGGCCGTCGGCGGTCGCCGGGTCACCGGGGCCGTTGGAGAAGAACACGCCGTCCGGGTTGACCGCGTACACGTCCTCGGCGGTGGCGGTGGCGGGAAGGACGTACACCTCGATGCCGCGCTCGGCCATGCGGTGCGGGGTCATGCCCTTGATGCCGAGGTCCACGGCGGCCACGGTGAACTTCTTCTCACCGATCGCCGGGACGACGTACGCCTCCTTGGTGGCGACCTCGGCGGACAGGTTCGCGCCCTTCATCTGCGGCTGCGCCCGCACCTTGGCGAGCAGCTCGGCGTCGGCGGCGACCGCGTCACCGGAGAAGACGCCGACGCGCATCGCGCCGCGCTCGCGCAGGTGGCGGGTCAGGGCGCGGGTGTCGACGCCGCTGATGCCGACGACGCCCTGGCTCCCCAGCTCCTCGTCGAGGGAGCGCCGGGAGCGCCAGTTGGAGGGCGTCCGGGCGGGGTCTCGGACCACGTAGCCCGCGACCCAGATGCGCGCCGACTCGGGGTCCTCGTCGTTGACGCCCGTGTTCCCGACGTGCGGGGCGGTCATCACCACGACCTGGCGGTGGTACGACGGGTCGGTGAGGGTCTCCTGGTAGCCGGTCATGCCGGTGGAGAAGACGGCTTCGCCGAAGGTCTCCCCCACCGCTCCGTAGGCGCGGCCGCGGAAGACGCGGCCGTCCTCCAGGACGAGTACGGCGGGAGGCGCCACCTTCCTCTGCGAGGCGGTCTCCTGGCTGGAGGTGGTCATCGTGCGCCTTCCGTTTCCGTCGTGCTGTTGATCATTTTGTTCAGGGTGTCGACCCATTCGGCCTGCTCGGCGGCGTGGTCGGAGCGGAAGCCGGAGTCGATCAGCTTCTCGCCGTGCGCCCAGGTGACGATCAGCAGACCGCCCTCGGCGAGGACCTTGCCCGCGATGCCCTTGTCGAGCCGGGCCTCGCGCAGGGCCGCCTTCGGGACGAAGAAGTCCCGCGCTCCGGGGCGTACGACGTCCAGGCCCGCGTCGCTGAGGGTGAGCTCCACGCGGCTGCGGGTGCCGAGGCCGTGCGCCACGATGCGGTCCAGCCACTGGCCCGCGGTGGTCGAGCCGTGGTAGCGGCCGGTCAGCTCAAGTCTCGTCGCACCGGGGTCGGACGGCGCGCTGGGGAGCTCCGGCAGGTCGCCCTGGAGCGTGCCGCGCCACTTCCAGCCCTCGCGCATCAGCCAGTAGACGAGCGCGATGAAGAGCAGGAGGCCGACGACCCAGCCGGCGCGCGCGGCCCAGTCGGTGACCTGCGCCGACTTCTCCTCCGCTGCGAGCGGGGTCAGGGCGGGGTGGGCGAGGAGGTGTGTAGCAGTCACTGAAGCTTCCCGTCGACGAGCGTGGCCCGGCCCCGGAGCCACGTGTGCGTGACGCGTCCCGGCAGCTCACGACCCTCATACGGGGTGTTGCGGCTCCGGGAGGCGAAGCCCGCGGGGTCCACCGCTCCACGGTATGCCGGATCGACGAGGGTGAGGTTCGCGGGCTCGCCGGGCGCGACGGGGCGGCCCTGGCCCGCGGCCTGCCCGATCTCGGCGGGCTTGACCGACATCCGCTCGGCGACCCCGGCCCAGGTGAGCAGGCCGGTGTCGACCATCGTGTGCTGGACGACGGACAGGGCGGTCTCCAGGCCCACCATGCCCATGGCGGCCGCGGCCCACTCGCAGTCCTTGTCCTCGTGCGGGTGCGGGGCGTGGTCGGTGGCGACGATGTCGATGGTGCCGTCGGCGAGGGCCTCGCGCAGGGCCATGACGTCGGCCTCCGTGCGCAGCGGCGGGTTGACCTTGTAGACCGGGTTGTAGGAGCGCACCAGCTCGTCGGTGAGGAGCAGGTGGTGCGGGGTGACCTCGGCGGTCACGTCGATGCCGCGGGACTTGGCCCAGCGGACGATCTCGACGGACCCGGCCGTGGACAGGTGGCAGATGTGCACCCGCGAACCGACGTGCTCGGCGAGAAGCACGTCCCTGGCGATGATCGACTCCTCGGCGACGGCGGGCCAGCCGCCGAGGCCGAGCTCGGCGGAGACGACGCCCTCGTTCATCTGGGCGCCCTCGGTGAGCCGCGGCTCCTGGGCGTGCTGGGCGACGACGCCGCCGAACGCCTTCACGTACTCCAGGGCGCGCCGCATGATCACGGCGTCGTCGACGCACTTGCCGTCGTCGGAGAAGACCGTGACGCCGGCCGCCGACTCGTGCATGGCGCCGAGCTCGGCGAGCTTCTTACCCTCGAGGCCGACGGTGACGGCGCCGATGGGCTGCACGTCGCAGTAGCCGGACTCCTTGCCGAGCCGGTAGACCTGCTCGACGACGCCCGCGGTGTCGGCCACCGGGAAGGTGTTGGCCATCGCGAACACGGTGGTGTAGCCGCCGCTGGCGGCCGCGCGGGTGCCGGTGAGGACGGTCTCGGAGTCCTCGCGGCCGGGCTCGCGCAGATGGGTGTGCAGGTCGACCAGGCCGGGCAGCAGCACCTTGCCGTCGGCCTCGACGACGGTGGCGCCCTCGGCGCTCAGGCCCGCGCCCACGGCCTCGATGACCGCGCCGTCGATGAGGACGTCCTGCGGCTCGCCGCCGAGCACCTTCGCACCGCGGATCAGGATCTTGCTCATGTGTTACTTCTCCTCGGTACGAGAGTGGGTGACGGCGGGCTCGTTGCCGCCCAGAAGCAGGTAGAGGACGGCCATGCGGATGGAGACGCCGTTGGCGACCTGCTCGATCACCGTGCAGCGGTCGGAGTCGGCGACCTCGGCGGTGATCTCCATGCCGCGGACCATCGGTCCGGGGTGCATCACGATGGCGTGCTCGGGCATCTTCGCCATGCGCTCGCCGTCGAGGCCGTAGCGGCGGGAGTACTCGCGCTCGGTGGGGAAGAACGCGGCGTTCATGCGCTCGCGCTGCACCCGCAGCATCATCACGGCATCGGACTTCGGCAGGGTGGAGTCCAGGTCGTAGCTCACCTCGCACGGCCAGTTCTCGACGCCGACCGGGATCAGCGTGGGCGGCGCGACCAGCGTGACCTCGGCGCCCAGGGTGTGCAGCAGGTCGACGTTGGAGCGGGCGACGCGGCTGTGCAGGACGTCGCCGACGACCGTGACGCGCTTGCCGTCCAGGCCCTGGCCGAGGCCCGCGTCGGGGCCGGTCAGGCGGCGGCGCATGGTGAACGCGTCGAGCAGGGCCTGCGTCGGGTGCTGGTGGGTGCCGTCACCGGCGTTGATGACGGGGGCGTCGATCCAGCCGGAGGTGGCGAGCCGGTAGGGGGCGCCGGAGGCGCCGTGCCGGATGACGACGGCGTCGACGCCCATGGCCTCAAGGGTCTGGGCGGTGTCCTTCAGGGACTCGCCCTTGGAGACGCTCGATCCCTTGGCGGCGAAGTTGATGACGTCCGCCGACAGGCGCTTCTCGGCGGCCTCGAAGGAGATCCGGGTGCGGGTCGAGTCCTCGAAGAAGAGGTTGCAGACCGTGCGGCCGCGCAGCGCGGGCAGCTTCTTGATCGGCCGGTCCGCGACGCGGGCCATCTCCTCCGCGGTGTCGAGGATCAGGACGGCTTCGTCGCGGGTGAGGTCGGCGGCCGAGATGAGGTGTCGCATCATCTGGTGGGCTCCGTAGGGGATTTCAGGTGTGCGGGGCCTGGGCCGGTCCCGAAGCGGGCAGGCGGGGGCGCGGCGCGCACGGACGCGCGTCGGCCCGCGCACGGACCTGAGGGGCCGGAGGGGGCAGTCGTACGAGGGGAGCCAGCGTCAGCCGGCCGTGGGCTCCGGCTTGGCACCGAGCAGCACGGCGTCGCGGCCGTCCTCCTCGGCGAGCTGGACCTTGACCGTCTCCCGCAGCGACGTGGGGAGGTTCTTGCCGACGTAGTCGGCGCGGATCGGCAGTTCCCGGTGGCCGCGGTCGACGAGGACGGCGAGCTGCACCGCGCGCGGGCGCCCGATGTCGTTCAGGGCGTCGAGGGCGGCGCGGATGGTGCGGCCCGAGAAGAGCACGTCGTCGACGAGGACGACCAGGCGGCCGTCGATGCCGTCACCGGGGATCTCGGTGCGGGCGAGCGCGCGCGGCGGGTGCATGCGCAGGTCGTCGCGGTACATCGTGATGTCGAGGGAGCCGACGGGGATCTTGCGCCCGGTGATCTCCTCGAGCTTGGCGCCTAGGCGCTGGCCGAGGAAGACGCCGCGGGTCGGAATGCCGAGCAGAACGACGTCGTCGGCGCCCTTGGCGCGCTCCACGATTTCGTGGGCGATACGGGTCAACACCCGTGCGATGTCCGGGCCTTCGAGAACGGGCCGCGGCACACCGGAGGCATGCGTGTCCATGTAAACGGACCTCCTTCTCCGCCTCACGGGACGGACTTTAAAGGACGTCTAATTTGCGCCATCTGGCGCCTACAGCGTCATTCACGGTACCAGCAACGGCAACGTGGCTCTTCGCCTCCCCCTCGGAAGGGGCCCTCGGACCCATTCGGCTTGACGCAGCCAAGTAACGCTGCGTAACCTCACAGTGAGTCACCAGCCGCGCGGCGGAGCCGCACGTTGTCACAGCGTCCGGGGAGCTATATGTCCAGCGAATACGCCAAACAGCTCGGGGCCAAGCTCCGCGCCATCCGTACCCAGCAGGGCCTTTCCCTCCACGGCGTCGAGGAGAAGTCCCAGGGGCGCTGGAAGGCGGTCGTGGTCGGGTCGTACGAGCGCGGCGACCGCGCCGTGACCGTGCAGCGCCTCGCCGAGCTGGCGGACTTCTACGGCGTTCCGGTGCAGGAACTGCTTCCGGGCACCCCGCCCGGCGGCGCCGCCGAGCCGCCGCCCAAGCTGGTCCTGGACCTGGAGCGCCTCGCGCACGTCCCGGCCGAGAAGGCGGGCCCGCTGCAGCGTTACGCGGCCACGATCCAGTCCCAGCGCGGCGACTACAACGGCAAGGTGCTCTCGATCCGCCAGGACGACCTGCGCACCCTCGCCGTGATCTACGACCAGTCGCCCTCGGTGCTGACCGAGCAGCTGATCAGCTGGGGCGTCCTGGACGCCGACGCGCGGCGTGCGGTCGCCCACGAAGAGGTCTGATCCCGTCTGGGGACCTTTCCGCAGAAACGTGCCGCCGGGGTGGCCGGAAACCAAGAGGGTTTCCGGCCACCCCGGCGGCTTTTCCGTACGTGCCCTCTAGCGGTCGCCACGACGGCCCGGAACTCCGCCCGAGCGGACCTTTCCCCATGGCTTCGCCGGGAACTTCCCGGACGGCTTCGGACGGTCCTGAGGCCGGTCCTGAGGCCGGTCCTGAGAGCGATCCTGAGTCCGATCCTGAGGCCGGTCTTGAAAAACCCGGAGGGCCCGCGGCCAAAACGGCCGCGGGCCCTCCGGGAACCGCCGAACGGCGGACGCGCTATGCGTCTCGGCGAAGGCTCGGCTTAAGGTCCTTGAACCGGCCGAGGAGCCCATTCACGAACGCGGGCGAATCGTCGGTCGAGAACTCCTTGGCGAGCTGGACGGCCTCGTCGAGCACGACGGCGTCGGGCGTGCCGTCCACCCAGACGAGCTCGTACGTGCCAAGGCGCAGGATGTTGCGGTCCACGACCGGCATCCGGTCGAGCGTCCACCCGACGGCGTACTGCGAGATCAGCTCGTCGATGCGCGGCGCGTGCTCCTGATAGCCCTCGACGAGTTCCATCGTGTACTCGCTCACCGGCGGCTGCCGGGTGTCCGAGCGCGAGTGGCGCACCCAGTCCGCGAGCACGGTGAGCGCGTCGACGCCGCGCTGGTCGGCCTCGAAGAGGATCTGGAAAGCGCGCTTGCGGGCCGTGTTACGGGCGGCCACGGTTAGCTGTTCACCCGGCCGAGGTAGCCGCTGTCGCGGGTGTCGACCTTGATCTTCTCGCCGGTGGTGATGAAGAGCGGCACGTTGATCTGGTGGCCGGTCTCCAGGATGGCCGGCTTGGTGCCGCCGGTGGAGCGGTCGCCCTGGACGCCCGGCTCGGTCTCCTGGATGGTCAGCTCGACGGCGGCGGGCAGCTCGACGAAGAGGACCTCGCCCTCGTGCTGCGCGACCGTGGCGGTGAAGCCCTCGATCAGGAAGTTCGCGGCGTCGCCGACGGCCTTCTTGTCGATGTGCAGCTGGTCGTAGGTCTCCATGTCCATGAAGACGAAGTACTCGCCGTCCATGTACGAGAACTGCATGTCGCGCTTGTCGACAGTGGCCGTCTCGACCTTGACGCCGGCGTTGAACGTCTTGTCGACGACCTTGCCGGAGAGCACGTTCTTCAGCTTGGTGCGCACGAAGGCAGGGCCCTTGCCGGGCTTGACGTGCTGGAACTCGACGACGGACCAGAGCTGGCCCCCGTCGAGCTTGAGCACCATGCCGTTCTTGAGGTCGTTCGTGGAAGCCACGGTTGCGGAATCTCCTGGACTGACGTGGACGACCCCGGCGCACGCGCTACAGCGCGAGCAGCTCCTTGGTCGTAATGGTGAGTAGCTCGGGTCCGCCGTCCGCTTCGCAGCGGACGACGAGCGTGTCATCGATCCGGACGCCGCCCCGGCCCGGAAGGTGGACCCCGGGTTCGACGGTGACCGGCACGCAAGCGTCCAGTTTACCCATGGCCGCGGGAGCCAACTGCGGGTCCTCACTGATTTCGAGCCCCACGCCGTGTCCGGTGCGCGGAGCGAGGGCGTCCGCGTACCCGGCGGCGTCCAGTACGTGCCGGGCCGCGCGGTCGACGTCACGGCAGGCGGCGCCGGGTGCGAGGGCCTCACGCCCGGCCCGCTGGGCGGCGAAAACGACGTCGTACAGCTCGATCTGCCAGTCCGCGGGCGAGGTGCCGATCACGAAGGTCCGCCCGATCTCGCAGCGGTAACCGCGGTAGCGGGCGCCGAGGCACACCGAAAGGAAGTCGCCCTCCTCGACACGCCGGTCGGTCGGGCGATGGCCGCCGCGCCCGGAGTGCGGGCCGGTGGCGACGGAGGTCGGGAAGGCCGGGCCGTCAGCGCCGTGGTCGACCAGACGGCGTTCGAGCTCCAGGGCGAGATGGCGCTCGGTGCGCCCCACCAGGATCGACTCCAGGAGCTCCCCCAGGGCCTGGTCGGCGATCTCGGCGGCGATGCGCAGACAGGCGATCTCCTCCTCGTCCTTGACCAGGCGCAGCTGCTCGACGCCGCGCGCGAGGTCGGCCAGGCGCAGCCGGGGGGCCACGGAGGTGAGCGCGCGGTGCCGGGCCACGGTCAGGTGGTGCTCCTCGACGGCGAGGGACTCCGCGCCCTGCGCGGCGGCCTGTCCCGCGCCCGCGACGGCCGGGTCACCGCCCGAGGCGTCCAGGACGTGCGTGCGCAGCCCGTCGTCGCCGCGCCCGGGCCCGCTGCCGCGTCCCGTCTCGGCCGTCTCGCCCGGCTCCCCCTGCGCGCGCGGACACAGCAGCACGTCCTCGGTCCGGCCGAGCAGGAGGACCGCTCCGCTCGGTGCGACGCCCGCGAGATAGCGCACGTTCGCGGGGCGGGACACGAGCACCGCCCCCGCCGCACACCGCTCCCTGAGCCGCTCCCGCCGGGCCGCGTACACCTCTGACATGGGGCCGAGCCTAAGAGCGCGACCCCCTCGGGGCCGGTTCAGCGCGTCCGACCGGGCGTCAGGGCCGCGCGGACGGGGGGTGGGGGCCGGACGGGTTGACGGGTCGCTCCGCCGCCCGGACCGGCCGCTCGGCTGCCGCGGCCCACCCCGTACCGGAGCGCGCGCCCGTCGGCTACCGGCGGCCGCCTACCACTGCGGCGGGCTCGTGATGGCGCGGGCCAGGACCTCGTCCAGGAAGCGGGCCGTGGCGGGGACGTCGAGCTGGGAGTTGTCGATGATGGGCAGGCCCGATCCGTACCAGCCGGCCATGCGGCCGTGGATGCGGGCGACCTCCTCGTCCGTGAGGCGGCGGTTGCCGCTGCGCTGGGCGTTGCGCTCCAGGACGATCTCCAGGCCCGGCAGCAGCACGACGGGCAGCAGGCCGGGGCCCACGTGGCGCTTCCAGCCGCCGAGGCCGACGACAGGGCGGTCGGGGAAGACGGCGTCGTCCAGGACGCAGGAGATGCCGTTGGCCAGGAAGTTCCGCGCGGCGAAGCCGCAGGTGCGGCGGGCCAGGCGGTACTGCGCCTCGGAGTGGTCGTTCCAGCCCGACTGCGGGTCGGCGAAGCCCGAGCGCACCCATTCGCGCACGTCGTCCAGGCTGATGTGGGCCGTGGGGACGCGGCGGTGCTCGGCCCAGTGCTTGGCGACGCTGGTCTTGCCCGCGCCCGCGGGGCCGATGAGCAGGACGGCGAGCGTCGTGGAGCCGGTGTCGACGGGGGCCGCGCCGAGCGGCGGGCTCGGCACGGCGACCGGGCCGCCGGGCGGCAGCTGGATGTGGCTGGTGGTGTCCCGGGCGGGCGGCGCCGGGGCGGGTGGGCCCGGGGCGTGGTGGCCGCCGTGCGGGGCCGTGGGGGCCTGGGGGCCGCCGCCGGGGGCGTGCGGGGCTCCCGGGGCGTGTGTGCCCCCTGGAGCGTGCGGGGCGGGCGGCATGGGGGCCTGGCCCTGGGCGTGCGGCACGGGGCCGGGCACCGCGCCCTGGAAGCCCGGCGCGGGCGCGGTGAGCGGTGGGCCGCCGTGCGCGGCGGAGGGGGGCGGGGCGCTCGCGTGGTGCGCGGTCGGTGGCCAGCCGGTGGCCGGTCCGTGCCCCGGCTGAGGGGGCGGCGGCAGCGGAGACCCCACTACGTGTTGCATCCGGTGCCACTCCGTCTCGTGCGACTGACCTGGGTACGGGCAGCCGGGCCACCCTTACCGAACGGTACCGTCCCCGGCCTGCGTTGTGTGAACGGCCGGAGCGGCCCCGAAGTGCCCGTGGCTTGTTCGGGCCGCCCGCGCGCGGGCGGCCCGAACCGTCAGTCGGCGACTTCGCCGTACGCGGCGAGCAGCACCGCCGGGTCAGGCCCTTCCAGGACGGTGGGCTTGGCGAGGCCGTCCAGGACGATGAAGCGCAGCAGGTCGCCGCGGGACTTCTTGTCGACCTTCATCGTCTCCAGGAGCTTGGGCCACTGGTCGTAGCGGTAGCTCAGCGGCAGGCCCACGGATGCGAGGATCGTGCGGTGCCGGTCCGCCGTCTTGTCGTCCAGGCGTCCGGCCAGTCGGCCGAGTTCGGCCGCGAAGTGCATGCCGACCGCGACGGCCGCGCCGTGCCGCCACTTGTAGCGCTCGTTCTTCTCGATGGCGTGCGCGAGGGTGTGGCCGTAGTTGAGGATCTCGCGCAGGCCGGACTCCTTCAGATCGCCGGAGACGACCTCCGCCTTGACCTGGATGGAACGTTCGATCAACTCGGCGGTGTGCGGTCCGGCGGGCGTGCGGGCCGCCTCCGGGTCGGCCTCGATGAGGTCGAGGATGGCCGGGTCGGCGATGAAGCCCGCCTTGATGATCTCCGCGAGCCCGGAGACGTAGTCGTGGACGGGCAGCGAGTCCAGCGCCGCCAGGTCGCAGAGCACGCCCGCGGGCGGGTGGAAGGCGCCCACCAGGTTCTTGCCCTCGGCGGTGTTGATGCCGGTCTTGCCGCCGACCGCGGCGTCCACCATGCCGAGCACGGTGGTCGGCACGGCGATCCAGCGCACCCCGCGCAGCCAGGACGCGGCCACGAACCCGGCCAGGTCGGTGGTGGCGCCGCCGCCGACGCCGACGATCACGTCGGTGCGGGTGAATCCGGACTGGCCGAGCGCCTTCCAGCAGTAGGCGGCGACCTCGGCGGTCTTGGCCTCCTCGGCGTTGGGCACCTGGATGGCCACGGCGTCGAAGCCCTGGTCCACGAGGTCCTGCCGCAGCGCGTCCCCGGTCTCGGCGAGCGCCTCGGGGTGGATGACGGCCACGCGCTTGGCCGCGTCGCCGATCAGACCGCCGAGCTCGCCGAGCAGCTGCCGCCCGACGAGCACCTCGTAGGGCTCCGTGCCCGCGGTGCCGCCGACGTGGATGCGGGTCACTGCCTCGCTCATGCTTCCTTCAACTCCAGTGCGTCAAGGACCGCCCGGGCGACCTCTTCGGGGGTGCGGCCGTCGGTGGCCACGACGGCGCGGGCGACTTCTTCGTACAGGTGACGGCGTGCGTCCATCAGCTCGCGCCACTGCTTGCGCGGGTTCACGGCGAGCAGCGGCCGCGCGGTGTTCAGGCCGACGCGGCGCACGGCCTCCTCGACCTCCATCGAGAGGTAGACCACGGGCAGCCCGCGCAGCAGGGCGCGGGTGCCCTCGTCGAGGATGGCGCCGCCGCCGAGGGAGAGGACCCCGTCGTGCCCGGCGACGGCGGCGCGCACCGCGGCGCGCTCCAGGTCGCGGAAGTACGGCTCGCCCTCGTCGACGAAGATGTCGGCGATGGCGCGGCCCTGCGCGGCCACGATGTCGGCGTCGGTGTCGCGGTAGGCGGCGCCGAGGCGCTCGGCGAGCAGCGCGCCGACGGTGGACTTGCCGGAGCCCATGGGCCCGACGAGCACGACGCGCGGGCCGCCGGTCGTTGCGTCCTGGCCGGTCACCGGATCTGGAGGTGGTCGAGGTACGACTCGACGTTGCGCCGGGTCTCCGGCACGCTGTCGCCGCCGAACTTCTCCGCGACCGCGTCCGCGAGGACCAGCGCGACCATGGCCTCGGCCACGATCCCGGCGGCCGGGACCGCGCACACGTCGGAGCGCTGGTGGTGGGCCTTGGTGGCCTCGCCGGTGACGACGTCGACCGTGGCGAGCGCGCGCGGCACCGTCGCGATCGGCTTCATCGCGGCGCGCACGCGCAGGAGCTCGCCGGTGGTCAGGCCGCCCTCGGTGCCGCCGGAGCGGCCGGTGACGCGCCGCAGGCCCTCGTCCGTGGCGACGATCTCGTCGTGCGCCTTCGAACCGGGCACGCGGGCGAGCTCGAAGCCGTCGCCGACCTCGACGCCCTTGATGGCCTGGATGCCCATGAGCGCGGCGGCGAGCCGCGCGTCGAGGCGGCGGTCCCAGTGGACGTGCGAGCCGAGCCCGACGGGCACGCCGTAGGCGAGCACCTCGACGACGCCGCCGAGGGTGTCACCGTCCTTGTGGGCCTGGTCGATCTCGGCGACCATCGCCTTCGACGCGTCGGCGTCCAGGCAGCGCACCGGGTCGGCGTCGAGCTTCTCGACGTCGGCGGGGGTCGGGTAGACGCCGTAGGGGGCCTTGGCGGCGGCCAGCTCCACGACGTGCGAGACGATCTCGATCCCGGCCGTCTCCTTCAGGTACGAGCGGGCGACCGCGCCGAGCGCGACCCGGGCCGCGGTCTCGCGGGCGGAGGCGCGCTCCAGGATGGGCCGGGCCTCGTCGAAACCGTACTTCTGCATGCCCGCCAGGTCGGCGTGACCGGGCCGGGGCCGGGTCAGGGGCGCGTTGCGGGCGAGCTCGGCCAGCTCCGCGGGATCCACCGGATCCGCGGCCATGACCTGCTCCCACTTGGGCCACTCGGTGTTGCCGACCATGATCGCGACGGGTGAGCCCATGGTGAGACCGTGCCGGACGCCGCCGAGGAAGGTGATCTCGTCGCGCTCGAACTTCATCCGCGCGCCGCGTCCATAGCCGAGGCGCCGCCGGGCCAGGTGGTCCGCCACCATCTCCGTGGTGATCGGAACGCCGGCGGGAAGTCCCTCCAGCGTCGCGACAAGTGCGGGTCCGTGGGACTCCCCAGCGGTCAGCCAGCGCAACCTGCTCAACGGTGCTCCTCATGCTCGCGCCTGGAACTGCGACGGCGCGACCGGGTGCGCGGCCCTGGCCCGCCTCCCCTGATCCTCCCACGTCCGCGGGGCTCCCCCGCGCCCCGGTCCACTGGGCGGACGGGCCCGTGGACGGGCCTCAGCGCTCCGCGAGCGCCTTCTCCCCCGCCGCGCGCATCGCGTCAAGCGGCCCGGGCGCCCGTCCCGTCATCTGCTCGACCTGGAGCACGGCCTGGTGCACGAGCAGGTCGAGGCCGCTGACGACGGCGCCGCCGTAGGCCGACCAGCGGGCGGCGAGCGCGGTGGGCCAGGGGTCGTAGAGCACGTCGAAGAGCGTGGCCGGCCGCTCGGGGACGGCGTGGGAGAGGGCGTCGGTGCTGCCCGCGGGGGTGGTGGCGATCACCAGAGGCGCGCGCAGCGCCCGCTCGGCGTCCGCCCAGTCGGCGGTGCGCACCTCGACGTCGAGCCGCTCGCCCCACTGCCGCATCTCGGCGGCGCGGGCCTCGCTGCGGACGTACGCGACGACCTCACCGGTGCAGATCCGCGCGAGCGCGGCGAGCGCGGAGGAGGCGGTGGCGCCCGCGCCGAGGATCGCGGCCGACGCGACCTGCTCGACGCCGCGCTCGCGCAGCGCGGCGACCATGCCGGGGATGTCGGTGTTGTCGCCGACGAGGCGCCCGTCGTCGGTCCGTACGACCGTGTTGACGGCCTCCACGGACGCGGCGGTCTCGCTGACCTCGTCGAGCAGCGGCATCACCGCGCGCTTCAGCGGCATCGTGAGCGAGAGCCCCGCCCACTCGGGCCCCAGCTCCGCGACGAACGCGGGCAGCGCCGCCTCGTCGACCTCGAAGCGGTCGTAGGACCACTCGGTGAGGCCGAGCTCACGGTAGGCGGCGCGGTGCAGCACCGGGGAGAGGGAGTGGGCGATGGGCGATCCGAGTACCGCCGCCCGGTGCCGGGCCTCAGCCGCCTGTGCTCGCATTGAACTTTTCCTTCAGCTTCAAGAATTCGGCGTGGTTCTTGGCGAATTCGGTCTTGTTCATGCCGTCGGTGGCGACGAAGTAGAGCCAGCCGTCCGACGACGGGTCGACCGCCGCCTTCAGAGCGACCGCGCCCGGATTGCCGATGGGGCCAGGCGGCAGTCCGGTGTGCTTGTACGTGTTGTACGGGTCGGGGTTGGTCTTGATCTCGCTCTCGCTGATCTTGATCTTGCTCTGGCCCTTCAGGTAATTGAAGGTCGAGTCGAACTGCAGCAGACCGACGGTCTCCATGTTGCCGGGCTTGAGCCGGTTGTAGATGACCTCGGCCATCTTGCGGAAGTCCTCGTGGGTCTTGCCCTCGGCCTGCACCAGGCTCGCGACCGTGATCAGCTCGTACGGGTTCTTGAGCTTCAGCTCCTTGGCCTTGGCCTCGACGCCCAACTCGTCGTATTCCTCGGTGGCTTGGGCGACCATCTTCTTCAGGACGTCCTCGGGCTTCTGACCCTTGGCGACCGGATAGCTGGCGGGGTAGAGGAAGCCTTCCAGGGGGTCCTTGACCTTGTCGCCGATGTTGGCGACGGCCCACTGGGGAAGTCCGAGCTGCTTCCAGTCCTTCTGCGCGATGTTCTTCGTGGTGCCCTTGTCGAGCTGCAGGCGCGTGTCGATCTCCGCGTATACCCATGCATTCCGCTTGCCTTCGGGAATGATGAGATTGTTGCGGCTTTTCGGGCTGAGCATCAATTCGACGGCGGACGCGGCCGACATCTGTTTCTTCAGCGCGTAGACGCCCGCCTGGATTTGCTGGCCCTTGGGGTTCTTGCCCTGCGCGGAGACGAACGCGTCGACGCTCTTGACGACTCCGGCGTCCTTGAGCTTCTGGCCGATGGCATAGCCACCGGAGTCCTTGGGGATGTCGACGGTGACCCGTCCGGAACCCTCGCCCGCGAAGTCCGGGGCCGTGCCGAAACGATCCTGGTAGAACTGGTAGCCGAAGTAACCGACCCCGCCGAGGCCGCCCGCGAAGACCACGGCCACGACCAGGCAGGCGCAGCCGCTGCGCCGCTTCTTGGGTTTCTTGCCGCCACGGCCGCGCCGCTCGCCGCGGCCGCCGCCGCGCCCCGGCTCGTCGTGGTCGTCGTCCTCGTCGTCTCCGCCGCCCGCGAAGAAGGCGTGCTCGCCCTGGTCGGGCCCGGGGTCCCAGCCGGTCTCCTGATCGGGCTCGGGCTCGGGGGCGGGGCGGCGACGGCCGGGCGGCTCCGGCGGCGGGTAGGCGTCGGGCGTGCCGTAGAAGTCCGGGCGCTCCTCGCCGTACGCGGCGGACTGCTGCCCGTAGGGGTCGGCGGGGTCGCCGCCGTAGGGGACCTGGCCCTGCTGGCCGGTGCCCCAGCCGCCGTCGTGCGGCTGGGGGGCACCGTTGTACTGCGCCTGCTGGGCGTCGCCCTGGTACTGCCCCTGCTGGGGGTCACCGCTGTACTGACCCTGCTGGGGATCTCCGTTGTACTGCGCCCGCAGGGGGTCGTACCCCTGCGGGTGACCGTAAGGCTGCTGCCCGGTGTCCCAGTCGCCGTACGGCGGCTGCTGGGGGTGGGCCTGCTGCGGCTGCTGCGGGTGGTACTGCCCCTGGCCGCCGTAGGGGGACTGGCCGTGCTCGGCCTGCTGTCCTCCCCATCCGCCGTCCCCGTACAACGGGTCCTCGGGATGCCACGGTTCGGAGCCTGGGCCCCGGCCATACTCAGTCATCGATCCCCTACGAGCCGCGAGGCGGGGGCCGCGGCCTGGATCCCAGGGCAACCGTTCCGCCTCTTGATGCTGTGCGGCGGCTGTTCGAACGCCGCCACACCGCGCGGAACGTTACCGTATCGCGATCAGATGACCACTTCGACGCCCTCGCCCGGAGCCGCCCCTGACGCCCGTTCGGACTCCAGGGCCTGCTGCAGGATGATGACGGCCGCGGCCTGGTCGATGACGGAGCGGCCCTTCTTGGACTTCACGCCGGAGGCGCGCAGTCCCTGACTGGCCGTCACTGTGGTCATCCTCTCGTCCACCAGTCTCACCGGAACGGGGGCGATGCCCGCCGCGAGGTCCTGGGCGAAGGCGCGGACCTTGACGGCGGCCGGGCCCTCGCCCCCCTTGAGGGAGCGCGGGAGCCCGACGACGACCTCGATCGGCTCGTACTCCTCGACGAGCTGCCTGAGCCGCCGGTGGGCGGCCGGGACGTCCCGGCCCGGCACCGTCTCCACCGGTGTGGCGAGGATCCCGTCGGGGTCGCAGGAAGCGACCCCGATGCGGGCGTCCCCGACGTCGATCGCCAGGCGGCGACCTCGTCTGACGGTGCTCATCAGGCGGTTTCGCCGACGAGGCGCTCGACGGCGGCGATGGCGTCGCCGATCGCGGCCACGTTCTGGCCGCCGCCCTGGGCCACGTCCGGCTTGCCGCCGCCTCCGCCACCGAGGGTCTTGGCGGCGGTGCGCACCAGATCACCGGCCTTGAGGCCGCGCTCGCGGGCGGCCTCGTTGGTGGCGATGACCGTGAGGGGCTTGCCGTTGGCCGAGGTGAACAGGGCGACCACGGCGGGGCGGTCACTCGGAATGCGGCCACGCACGTCGAGGACCAGCTTGCGCAGGTCGTCGGCGCCGGTGCCGTCCGGGACCTGGCCGGTGACCAGGGCGACGCCGTGGACGTCCGTGGCGCCCTGGGCGAGACCGGCGGCGGCCGCGAGGACCTTCTCCGCCCGGAACTTCTCGATCTCCTTCTCGGCGTCCTTCAGCTTGGCGAGCATGCCGGAGATCTTCTCGGGCAGCTCCTCGGGACGGCCCTTGACCAGCTCCTGGAGCTGGGCGACGACCGTGTGCTCCTTGGCCAGGAAGTTGTACGCGTCGACGCCGACCAGGGCCTCGATGCGCCGCACGCCCGAGCCGATGGAGGACTCGCCGAGCAGCTTGACCAGGCCGAGCTGGGCGGTGTTGTGCACATGGGTGCCGCCGCACAGCTCCTTGGAGAAGTCGCCGATGGTGACGACGCGCACGCGCTCGCCGTACTTCTCGCCGAACTCGGCGATGGCGCCCTGCTTCTTGGCCTCGTCGATCGACATGACCTCGGCCTGGACGTCCAGCTCCCGCGAGAGGACGTCGTTGATCCGCTGCTCGACGTCCGTCATCACGGTCGTGGGCACGGCGGAGGGCGAGCCGAAGTCGAAGCGGAAGCGGCCGGGCTGGTTCTCGGAGCCGGCCTGGGCGGCCGTCGGGCCGAGAGCGTCGCGCAGCGCCTGGTGGGTGAGGTGCGTGGCCGAGTGGGCGCGGGCGATGGCGCGGCGGCGGTGGGCGTCGATCGAGGCCCACACCGGGGCGCCGACGGTGACCTCGCCGACCTGCACGACGCCCTTGTGGACGTGCACGCCGGGGACCGGCTTCTGCACGTCGCGGACCTCGATGACGGCGCCGCTGTCCAGGCGGATGCGGCCAGTGTCGCCGATCTGGCCGCCGCCCTCGGCGTAGAACGGGGTGCGGTCGAGGACGACCTCGACCTCGTCGCCCTCGGTGGCGGCGGGCGAGGAGACGCCGTTGGCCAGCAGGCCGACGATCACGGCCTCGTTCTCGGTGAGGCTGTAGCCGGTGAAGTCGGTGGCGCCGGAGCTGTCCGCGATCTCGCGGTAGGCGCCGAGGTCGGCGTGGCCGGTCTTCTTGGCCTGGGCGTCGGCCTTGGCGCGCTCGCGCTGCTCCTTCATCAGGCGCCGGAAGCCGTCCTCGTCCACGGTCAGGCCCTGTTCGGCGGCCATCTCCAGGGTGAGGTCGATCGGGAAGCCCCAGGTGTCGTGGAGCAGGAACGCCTTGTCGCCGGGCAGCACGGTGGCACCGGCGGCCTTGGTCTCGGTGACGGCGGTGTCGAGGATGTTCGTGCCGCCCTTGAGGGCCTTGAGGAAGGCGGCCTCTTCGGCGAGGGCGACGGTCTCGATGCGCTTGCGCTCGGTGAGCAGCTCCGGGTACTGCTCGGCCATGGTCGTGATGACCGTGTCGACGAGCTCGGCGACGACCGGGCCCGTGGCACCGAGCAGGCGCATGTTGCGGATGGCGCGGCGCATGATGCGGCGCAGGACGTAGCCCCGGCCCTCGT
The DNA here is from genome assembly GCF_056435225.1 of Streptomyces sp. NPDC043996. NCBI lineage: Bacteria > Bacillati > Actinomycetota > Actinomycetes > Kitasatosporales > Streptomycetaceae > Streptomyces > Streptomyces sp. NPDC043996. The sequence goes on from NZ_JBWKEY010000009.1 coordinate 152,020, forward strand.
TGCCGGGCGTAACGCCGTCGCCGATGAGCATCACGGAGGTGCGCATGTGGTCGGCGACCACGCGCAGCGAGACGTCCGAGCCGTGCTCGGCGCCGTAGCGCACGCCGGTCAGCTCGGTGGCCTTGTCGATGACGACGCGCAGGGTGTCCGTCTCGTACATGTTCTGGACGCCCTGGAGGATCATCGCCAGGCGCTCCAGGCCGAGGCCCGTGTCGATGTTCTTCGACGGCAGGTCGCCGAGGATCGGGAAGTCCTCCTTGCCCGTGCCCGCGCCGCGCTCGTACTGCATGAAGACCAGGTTCCAGATCTCCACGTAACGCTCGTCGTTGACGGCCGGGCCGCCCTCTTCGCCGAACTCGGGGCCGCGGTCGTAGTTGATCTCCGAGCACGGGCCGCAGGGTCCGGGGACGCCCATGGACCAGAAGTTGGGGCCCATGCCCAGGCGCTGGATGCGCTCGGCGGGGACGCCGACGACGTCGCGCCAGATGCGCTCGGCCTCGTCGTCCTCCTTGTAGACCGTGATCCAGAGCTTCTCCGGGTCGAGGCCGTAGCCACCGTCCGCCACGGAGCTGGTGAGCAGCTCCCAGGCGAGCTTGATGGCGCCTTCCTTGAAGTAGTCGCCGAAGGAGAAGTTGCCGCACATCTGGAAGAACGTGCCGTGCCGCGTGGTCTTGCCGACCTCTTCGATGTCCGGCGTGCGCACGCACTTCTGGACGCTCGTGACGCGCGGGGCGGGCGGCTTGGCCTCACCCAGGAAGTACGGCTTGAAGGGGACCATGCCCGCGGGGACGAGGAGCAGCGTCGGGTCGTCTGCGATCAGCGACGCCGACGGCACGACCTTGTGCCCACGCTCCTCGAAGAAGCTCAGCCAGCGGCGGCGGATTTCAGCCGACTCCATCAGTGGTCCTCATTCCGGTTGTACGAATACTTCGTGTCTGTCGCGTCTGTCGCGTCCGTCGTGTGCGCGAGGGACTTGGGGTGCTTCTTGGCTGCGGGGTCGACGAGCGCGAAGCGGCGCTGCGCGGGCAGTTCGGGGTCGACCGGGGCGTTCAGGCCGAGGACGTCGCCGAGCTCCGCCTCGCGCTCGGCCATGCCGTCGCGGACGTCGAGCGCGAAGTCCTTGAGCCGGTGGCCCGCTTCGAGCGCCTTGTCGGCGGCCCGGCCCGCGAGGCTCTCCGGGGTGAGCTGCTTCAGCTTGCGGTTGACCTTGGTGGTGGCCCAGACGCCGGCGGCCGCGCCCGCGGTGAACCAGAACGTACGTCGGAACATCGCTGCGTCAGTCCTTCTTCCGCTTGCCCCGCCGCGCGGACGGGAGGGTGCGGCCCACGATCACCGTACGACGGGACGGCTTGGCGGGCACTTCCTTACGGCCGAGCGCCTGGCGCACGCCGTAGCCGAACGCGGCGACCTTCACGAGGGGGCCGCCGAAGGTGGAGGCCACGGTCGTGGACAGCGCCGACGCGTTCGACGTGACTTCCTGGACGTCGGACGCGATGGCGTCCACGCGGTCGATCTGGGTCTGGGCGGAGCGCACCGCGCTCGACGCGTCCGCGAGCAGCGGCACCGCCTGCTCGGTCACGTCCGCGACGAGCTTGGTGGTCGCCCTGAGCGTCTGCGCCAGCCTCGCCAGCGCGACCGCCAGGAAGGAGACCAGAATCGCCCAGAAGACGGCCACCAGGATCCCGGCCACCTCTCCACCGGACACTGCGCACCGCTCCCTGAGACACCGCCCTGGATTCCCCGGTGGGTTCCAAGGTCGTCGAACGTCGAAAAGTCGTGCTCCGACCCTATCGCGCCGGGGCCCCGACTCCGTACCGCATTACCGCACACGGCACTTGCGATACGAGGGGGTGCGCGCATGGTCGGCGCGCACTGATTGTACGGACCGCGTACGCCTGAGTACGCTCCGTGCTTCATGCGACGCCCTCAGCGCCCGGCCGACCGTCGGAACGATTCAGCAAGCGCCTCCCCCGCGGCCGCCGCCCCCGGGAACCTGCCCGCCGAGCTCACCGCCTTCGTCGGGCGCGCGGACGAACTGCGCGCGGTGGCCGACGCGTTCACCGCGGGACGCCTGGTGACGGTGACCGGGGTCGGCGGGGTCGGCAAGTCGCGGCTCGCGGTGCGGGCGGCCGCCACCGCCGCCCCGCGCGACGGCGCCTGGCTGGTGGAGCTGGCGCCGGTGCGGGACGCGAGCCTGGTGGAACACGCCCTCGCCAGCGCCCTGGAGCTGACCGACCACACCCGGCGCGATCCGCGCCAGGTGCTGCTCGAGCGGCTCGCGGGGAGGGAGTTGCTGCTCGTGGTCGACGGGTTCGAGCACCTGGTGGACGCCACCGCCTCGCTCGTGCGGGACCTGCTGCTTCGCTGCCCGGACCTGCGGGTGCTCGCGGCGGGCCGCAGGCCGCTCGGCACGGTGGGCGAGCGGGTGCTGCCGCTGGCCCCGATGCCGGAGGAGGACGCGGCGGCCCTGTTCGCGGACCGGGCGGCGGCCTGCGTGCCCGGCTTCGCCCTGGACGGCGACCGCCGCACGGAGGTCCTGGAGCTGTGCCGCCGCCTGGACGGCATCCCGCTCGCCCTGGAGCTGGCGGCGGGGCGGCTGCGCGCGCTGGCGCCCGCGCAGCTGCTGGCCCGCCTGGACGACCGCTTCCGGGTGCTCGCCAGTGCCCGGCGCGACGCTCCGGCCCGGCACCAGACGCTGCGGACGGCCATCGGCTGGAGCCACGAGCTGTGCACGCCGAGGGAGCGGCTGCTGTGGGCGCGGCTCGCGGTGTTCTCCGGGCCCTTCGACCTGGAGGCGGTGGAGTACGTGTGCAGCGGCGACGGGCTGCCCGCGGACGACGTGCTCGACGTCGTGGACGAGTTGCTCGCACAGTCCGTCCTCACCCGCGAGGAGAGCCCCACGGGCGTGCGCTACCGCATGCTCGACACGGTCCGGGCCTATGGCGCGGACTGGCTGGCCGCCACGGGGGACACGGCGCTCCTTCGGCGTAGGCACCGCGACTGGTACATGGGGCTCGCCACCTGGTGCGAGCTCGACTGGTTCTCGCCCCGGCAGGAGGCGATCGCCACGCTCGTGGAGTGCGAGCTGCCCAATCTGCGGGCCGCTCTTGAGTTCTGTCTGACCGAGCCGGAGGAGACGCACCTCGGCCAGTACCTGGCGGGCACGCTGTGGTTCTGCTGGGTGGGCTGCGGGCGGCTCGCGGAGGGCAGGCACTGGCTGGACCGGGCCGTGGAGCTCGAGGGCAGCCACGAGGAGTCGCGGCAGAAGGCGCTGTGGGTGCTCGGCTACGTGGCGATCCTGCAGGGCGACACGATTCCGGCGCTGTGCGCGCTCCAGGAGTGCCAGGACTCGGCGGAGCACACGGGCAGCGCCGTCGCGGCGGCCTACGCGACGCACCGCCTGGGCTGTCTCGCCCTTGTCACGGACGACATGCCGCGCGCGGAGCGGCTGCTGCGAACGGCCCTGCGGGAGTACCAGCGGATCGGCGAGCTGAACAGCAACGTGCTGATGGGCCAGGTGGAACTGGCGATGACACTGGCCTTCCAGGGCTCCCTCGCGGACGCGGTGGAGCTGTGCGAGGACGTGCGGCGGGTCTGCGAGGACCACGGGGAGCGCTGGGCGCTTGCCTATGCCCTGTACGTCCTCGGGTACGCGGCGTGGACGCGCGGCGAGCGGGAGCTGGCCCGCGACCTGGTCTCCGAGTGCCTCGACCTCGACCACGCCTTCAACGATCTGCTGGGCACGGTCCTGGCGATGGAACTGCTCGCGCTGTTCACGGCCACCGAGGGCGACGCGGCGGAGGCGGCGCTGCTGCAGGGCGCGGCGTCGCGGATGTGGCCGTCGGTGGGGCTGCCGCTGTTCGGCTCCCGGTACTTCGGCGGCCCGCACGCGCTGTGCGAGGCGCGGGCGCGGGAGGTGCTCGGCGACGCGCGCTACGAGGCGCAGCTGCGGCTCGGCGCGGGGCTCGCGCCGGACGCCGCGGTGGCCCGCGCCCTGAGCCGCGGGCCCGCGGCGGCTCCCGGCGGGCCGTGGGCCCGGCGCGGGGGCGCACCGGTCCCACGAACGCGCGAACCCGCCGCCTCCCCGACCACGAAGGGAGGGGAGACGGCGGGCTGAAGCGAGGTGAGCTACGTCCGGGTCAGCGGGCGTAGTACTCGACGACGAGCTGCTCGTCGCAGATCACGGGGATCTCCTTGCGGTTCGGCTCGCGGTCCAGGCGGAAGGCCAGGGCCTTCAGGTTCACCTGGAGGTAGCGCGGGGTCTCGCCGTCGGCGGCGAAGCCACCCTCGCGCGCGACCTCGAACAGCGGCTTCTGGCGGCTGCGCTCGCGGACCATGACGACGTCGTCCGGCTTCACGCGGAAGGACGGCTTGTCGACCTTGTGGCCGTTGACCTCGATGTGGCCGTGGACGACCATCTGACGGGCCTGGTAGATCGTGCGGGCGATGCCCGAACGCAGGACCAGGGCGTCGAGACGGCGCTCGAGCTCCACGATCAGGGCCTCACCGGTCTTGCCCTGGACCTTGGAGGCACGCTCGTAGGCGCGGACGAGCTGGCGCTCGGACACGTCGTACTGCGCGCGCAGACGCTGCTTCTCGAGCAGACGGACCTTGTAGTCCGAGTTCTGCTTGCGGCCGCGGCCGTGCTCGCCCGGCGGGTAGGGGCGGGCCTCGAAGTACTTGACGGCCTTCGGGGTCAGCGCGATGCCGAGGGCACGCGACTTCTTGACCTTGGGGCGGGACTGGTTCGCCATGAACCAAACACCTCTGTTCTGTACGTGATCGGCTTCACCAGGGTTAGGGGAGGTCACATCCGCAGCCTGGGAAACCCGGCGGGTCCTGGGACTCGCCCGGCAGCCGCTCCCTGGTCTGGGCACATACGTGCAGCACGCGAGTGGCCCACCGACCGTTTCCCGGGATTCCGGGAGGGTGGTGGGCTGCCCGCGACACCTTCGACGGTGCGCGACGCTCCTGGAGACCCCTGCCCGGGGGCCGGGTCTCCGGCTGGATGTCCCGCTCTGGTGGTGCCGGTTACGGAGAACCGGACGCGGGACGCAGCGCTCCGAGGAATTGTACAGGCAGCTCAGGGGCGCTTGCGACCGAGGTGCTTCCTGGTCCACTCCACCGCGTCCGCGTACCTCGCCTCGGTGCCGTGGCGGGTGGGGGTGTAGTACTCGCGGTCCTTGAGCGCCTCAGGGGCGTACTCCTGGGCGGCGATGCCTTCGGGGAGGTCGTGGGGATACACGTATCCCTGGGCGTGGCCGAGCTTGGCCGCGCCCTTGTAGTGGCCGTCGCGCAGATGGGGCGGGACGGGGCCCGCGAAGCCCTTGCGGACGTCTTCCAGGGCGGCGCCGATCGCCGTCGTCGCGGCGTTCGACTTCGGGGCGAGGGCGAGGGCGATCGTGGCGTGGCTGAGGGTGAGCGCGGCCTCCGGGAAGCCGATCATGGCGACGGCCTGGGCGGCGGCGACGGCGATCGGCAGGGCGCCCGGGTCGGCGAGGCCGATGTCCTCGCTGGCGGAGATCATCAGGCGGCGGGCGATGAACCGGGGGTCCTCGCCCGCCTCGATCATCCGGGCCAGATAGTGCAGCGCGGCGTCCACGTCCGAGCCGCGGATGGACTTGATGAGGGCGCTCGCCACGTCGTAGTGCTGGTCGCCGGCGCGGTCGTACTTCACCGCCGCGCGGTCGACCGACTCCTCCAGGGTCTGGAGGGTGATCTCCCCCTCGCCCTTGGCGAGGGCCGCGCCCGCGCCCGCCTCCAGGGCGGTCAGGGCCCGGCGCGCGTCCCCGCCCGCGATGCGCAGCAGATGGGCCTCGGCGTCCTCGGGCAGGGTGACCGCGCCGCCGAGGCCGCGCTCCTCGGTGAGCGCCCGCCGCAGCAGGCCCCGCAGGTCGTCGTCCGTGAGCGGTTCGAGCGTCAGGAGCAGGGAGCGGGACAGGAGGGGGGAGATCACCGAGAAGTACGGATTCTCGGTGGTCGCCGCGATCAGCGTCACCCAGCGGTTCTCGACGGCCGGGAGCAGGGAGTCCTGCTGGGCCTTGCTGAAGCGGTGGATCTCGTCGAGGAAGAGCACCGTCTCCTTGCCGTGGCCGCCCATGGCCCGGCGGGCGCCGTCGATGACCGCGCGGACCTCCTTGACGCCCGCGGTGATCGCGGAGAGCTCCACGAACCGCTTGTTCGTGGCCTTGGAGACCACGTACGCGAGCGTCGTCTTGCCGATGCCGGGCGGGCCCCACAGGAACACCGAGGACGGCCCGGCGGGGCCGCCGCCGCCCTCGCCGACGAGGCGGCGCAAGGGCGATCCCGGGCGCAGCAGGTGCTGCTGGCCCACGACCTCGTCGATCGTGCGCGGGCGCATCCGGACGGCCAGCGGACTGCTCGCCGGGTCCTTCTCCTGGCGGTCCTCTGCGGCGGCGGTGAACAGGTCGGGCTCCACGTCCAGAACCCTATGTCACCCCACTGACAATCAGGCCGGGGCGGCCCTGGCGGGCGGTCAGGCCCAGAGGTCGGCGCCCCACCGGGTGAGGATCAGCACGGCGATGACGCCGAGGTGCATGACGGGCAGGGCCCAGGTGAAGTCCTCGAAGAACGTCTTCACCCAGCGCGGCGCGGGCAGGAAGCCGTTGCGGACGTTGAACGACGTGACGTACCAGAACATGAGGAGGGTGGCCGCCCAGGCGAGGCAGCACCACAGGCACAGCGCGTTGATGCGGTACAGCGACTGGAACATCAGCCAGGTGCAGAAGGCCACTCCGAAGGCCGTGCCCGCGTTGAACGTCAGCCAGTACCAGCGCGGGAACCGCGCCCGGCCAAGGAGGCTCATGCCGACGCCGATCACCACGGCGTAGGCGGCGAGGCCCAGCATCGGGTTCGGGAACCCGAAGGCCTCGGCCTGGTCGCTCTTCATGATGCTGCCGCAGGCGACGACGGGGTTGATGCTGCACCCCGGCGTGTAGTTCGGGTCCTTCAGGAGCTCGAACTTGTCCAGCGTGATCACCCAGGAGGCGAGCAGTCCCGCCGCACCCGTGATCACCAGCAGCAGCGCGAACGCCCGGCTCCCGCCGACGGATCCCGTCTCGCCCCCGCGGTCCTCGCCGGAGGCGGCGCCGTCCTTGACTGACACCTTTACTGACATCGGTTCGCTCATCACGCCGTTTCCGTCGCTCGTGGTGGCCTGCGGGCAGGGTCATTGTGCCGTACGTGGCTATGTGTCCATCGTTCGATGGACATGAGCCAGTACGGATGGGGGTCCCCGGGCGTTCGGGACGGCGGGAACCTCGACGGCATGACGAGCAACGAGCACCAACTGGCCGTCGCCGTGCGGGGGCTGCGCAAGGCCTACGGGGGCGTGAACGCCGTCGACGGACTCGACCTGTCCGTGAGGTACAGCGAGGTCTTCGGCGTCCTCGGCCCGAACGGCGCGGGCAAGAGCACCACCGTGGAGATCCTGCAGGGGCACCGCGCGCGGGACGCGGGCGAGGTGCGGGTGCTCGGCGCCGACGCCGCCGCGGCGGCGAGCCCGTCGTGGAGGGGACCGAACCCGGCGGCGGCCCGCGTGCCGTGCGCACGGCGACCCCGGCCCGCGCGGTGGGCCGAGCTCATGGCCCGCTTCGGCGGCGAGGTCCCCGGCCTGCGCGTGGGCCATCCGACCCTGGAGGACGCGTATCTGCGCCTGACCGGACGGGAGGACGCACGGTGACGACCGTACTCAAGAGTGACGCCACCGCCACGACCGAGCGGCCCCCGGGAGTGTGGAGCCTCGGTCTTAGCCGGGGCGCGCTGGAGCTGAAGCAGTTCTTCCGCCAGCGCGACCAGGTGGTCTTCACCTTCGCGTTCCCGATCATGTTCCTGTTCCGTCCGCGTCGGTCTTCAACGACGACGTGGCGGGCGCGGGCATCACGGCCTCGCAGCTGTACGTCCCCGCGATGATCGTGGCGGGCGTCATGTCGACGAGCTTCCAGTCCCTCGGCGTCTCCATCACTGTCGAGCGCGACGAGCAGGTGCTGCGCCGCCTGCGCGGGACGCGGGGGCCTGGTTCACCTTCGGCTGGGTCTTCGTGCTCGGCCTGACCGGGTGCGCGCTGCTCGGCATCGCGATCAGCACGGTGCCGACGTCCGCGCGGGCGTCGACGTCTGTGCCGGTGGCCTGCTCAGGAGCCAGGTACGGCACGGTCCCGAGCACGAGTCCGGTCCTGGTCAGATGGGTCGACGCGGCTTCCGTCGCGCGAGCGATCCCGAAGTCCATCACCTTGCACGCGCCGTCCGCGGTGAGCATCGCGTTGGCGGGCTTCACGTCCCGGTGGACGACGCCCTTGGCGTGGCTCACCGCGAATCCCCGTCCGGCACCTCGTGCTCGCCGATGTCATGCACCGCCACGACGTGCGGATGGCTGAGCGCGGCCACCGTGTGCGCCTCGCGCCGGAAGCGGCGCCGGAAGGCGGCGTCCTTGCTGAGGGTGCCGTCCATGACCTTGATCGCCACGGGGCGGTGCAGCGGTGTCGTCGGCGCGGAAGACGGTGGCCATGCCGCCCTCACCGAGCACGCCGCTCAACACCTAGCGCCCGTCCCGCAGTCGCGTTCCCACGCCCCATAACGCCATCGGTCCTCCCCCTCGGTCCCGTGGGACCCGGTGAACCGGACCGGTGGTGGACGCGTAAGGGCCCGGAGCGCCTTGGCGCTCCGGGCCCCCGAGCCGGTCGGCGGGGTGGTTCAGACGAGCTTCGCCCGCACCGTCTCGACCAGGCCGTCCAGCGCGATGGCCTCCTGCTCGCCGGACTCCATGTCCTTGAGCTGCACGACGCCGTCGGCGAGGTCGCGCTCGCCCGCGACGAGGGCGTACCGCGCGCCGGACCGGTTGGCGGCCTTCATCGCCGCCTTCAGGCCCTTGCCGCCGAAGGAGAAGTCGGTGGCGACCCCCGCCCGGCGCAGCTCGGTGACCTTGCCGAACAGGATCCGTCGCGCCTCCTCGCCGAGCGGCACCGCGAACACGCTGGTGGCCGCGGGCAGGTCGAGGGTGATGCCCTCGGCCTGGAGGGCGAGCACCGTGCGGTCGACGCCGAGGGCCCAGCCGACGGACGGCAGCGCGGGGCCGCCGATCATCTCGGAGAGGCCGTCGTAGCGGCCGCCGCCGCCGACGGCGGACTGCGAGCCGAGGCCGTCGTGCACGAACTCGAAGGTGGTGCGCGTGTAGTAGTCGAGGCCGCGGACCAGCTTCGGGTCGTCCTCGTAGGTGACGCCCGCGGCCGTCAGGAGCTCGCGCACCTCCTCGTGGTACGCCTTGCAGGCATCGCACAGGTAGTCGCGCAGGAGCGGGGCGCCGACGAGCTGCCGCTGCACGTCGGGACGCTTGTCGTCGAGGACGCGCAGCGGGTTGATCTCGATGCGGCGGCGCGTCTCCTCGTCCAGGTCGAGCGCGCGCAGGAAGTCCTGGAGCGCGGCCCGGTAGACGGGGCGGCACTCCTTGTCGCCGAGGGAGTTCAGCAGGATGCGGAACTCGCTGAGGCCGAGCGAGCGGTACGCCTGGTCGGCCAGGATGATCAGCTCGGCGTCGAGCGCCGGGTCCTCGGCGCCGATGGCCTCGGCACCGACCTGCGAGAAGTGGCGGTAGCGGCCCTTCTGCGGGCGCTCGTAGCGGTAGTACGAGCCCGAGTACCAGAGCTTGACCGGGAGGTTGCCCGCCTTGTGCAGGTTGGCCTCGAGGGCGGCGCGCAGCACGGAGGCGGTGCCTTCGGGGCGCAGGGCCAGCTTGTCGCCGCCCTTGGTCTCGAAGGCGTACATCTCCTTGGAGACGATGTCGGTGGACTCGCCCACGCCGCGCGAGAACAGCTCGACGTTCTCGAAGCCGGGCGTCTCCACATAGCCGTACCCGGAGTCGCGCAGCGGGGCGGCGATCGCCTCGCGCACCGCGAGGTAGGTCGCGGAGTCGGGCGGAAGGAGGTCGTACGTGCCCTTGGGGGCCTTGAAGGTGCTCACTGGGGGTTCTCTCGTCACATTCCTCGTCGAGGGGCGAACGGGCCGTCCGCGCCCAGGCCGGCGGCCACCTGCCGCAGATACGGGTTGGTGGCGCGCTCCTGGCCGATGGTCGTCTGCTGGTTGTGTCCGGGAAGCACCACGGTCGAGTCGTCGAGCGGCAGGACCACTCGGGCCAGCGACGCGCGCATGTCGTCCATGGAGCCACCGGGGAAGTCGGTGCGTCCGATGGAGCCGGCGAAGAGCAGGTCGCCCGAGAACAGGACCGGAGGGATGTCCTGCGCCTCGGGCATCCCGAAGGTCACCGACCCCTTGGTATGGCCGGGGGCGTGGGACACGGTCAGCTCCAGACCGGCGAGGTCCAGCTTCGCGCCGTCCGTGAGCTCCCGCACGTCGTCCGGCTCCCCCACGGTCAGCTCCCCCATGAGCTGGGCGCCGAAGGCGCGGCCGAGGGCCTTCTCCGGGTCGGCCATCATGTACCGGTCCTCGGGGTGGATCCAGGCGGGCACGTCGTGCGCGCCGCAGACCGGGACGACCGAGGCGACGTGGTCGATGTGGCCGTGCGTGAGGACCACGGCGACGGGCTTGAGCCGATGCTTCCTGAGCGCTTCCTCGACGCCCGCGGCGGCCTGGTGGCCCGGATCGATGATCACGCACTCCTCGCCTGCGGCGGGGGCGACCAGATAGCAGTTGGTGCCCCAGGCCCCGGCGGGAAACCCGGCAATGAGCACGATCGTCCTTCGTTTCGTCGTACGGCGGAGGTGGCTGCGGAGATTGCGGCGGTCCAGAGCCTACCGGCGCTGCCGATTCCACAGCTAACCCATATACGGTACGGGCACGCGCGGCCCCTCGTGCCGCGCGCCGACGACAGCAGATGACGTACGCGCGCGTACCCGGCGCATGAGACGTACGAGACGTTCGAGGAGTGGGCCCGGTGGTCAGCCAGCAGCAGCGGCGCAAGCAGCTCGCGCGGGAGAAGTTCCTGCGGCAGGAGGCACGGCGGGAGGCCGCGCGGCGGCGTCGGCGCCTGCGCAACGCGGTGATCGCGGGCGCGCTCGCCGTGGTGGTGGCCGGCGGCGCCGTCTCCTACGCGGCGGGTGCCTTCGACGACGGCGGCTCCACGCACGACGACGCGGCCGCGGACCCCACGCCGAGCAAGTCCAGCAAGCCCGCGGACCCGTGCCGCAAGGCCGCCCCGGGCAAGGTCAAGCCGCTGAGCTTCACGAAGGAGCCCGCGCTGACCATCGACAAGTCGGCCGCGTACACGATGAAGCTCGCCACGACGTGCGGTGACATCGATCTCGCCCTGGACGCGGCGAAGGCCCCGCGCACGGTCAACTCCTTCGACTTCCTGGTGAACAAGGGGTACTTGGACCACACCGCGTGCCACCGGCTCACCGCGGGCAACGTCAACGTGCTGCAGTGCGGCGACCCCAAGGGCACCGGCCAGGGCACCCCCGGCTACTCCATCCCGGACGAGAACCTCAAGGACGAGCGGCTGAAGGGCAAGGTGTACCCGGCGGGCACGGTGGCGATGGCCAACCGCTACGACGCCCAGAAGAAGAAGGGCCGCGACACCGGCGGCAGCCAGTTCTTCCTCGTCTACCAGGACAGTCAGCTGCCGCCCGACTACACACCGTTCGGGACCGTCTCCGCGTCCGGCATGAAGGTCCTGAAGAAGATCGCCGCCGCGGGCGAGAGTTCCGGGCAGGGCGACGGGGCGCCGAACGCGACCGTCGTCATCGACAAGGCCACCGTCCGCAAGTCCTGACCCGGAGCGGCGAATTTCGCTCGCGCTGGATGCGGACAGCCGCCCCGCCGTTCGCCTATGTTGGCGGTGACGAAACTGTGGACGATGCCGGAGGCCCGTGGCCTTGTGCAGGCATCATGTGGAGGAGGCGCTGTGAGCAGCGACCCGTGGGGCCGCGTCGATGAGACGGGGACCGTGTACGTGCGTACGGCCGACGGCGGCGAGCGAGTGGTCGGATCGTGGCAGGCAGGATCTCCCGATGAGGCCCTGGCCTATTTCGAGCGCAAGTACGACGGTCTGGTCGTCGAGATCGGACTTCTCGAGCGCCGGGTGCAGACGACCGACCTGTCGGCCAAGGACGCGACGGTCGCCATCGACCACCTGCGCCAGCAGGTCGACGAGGCACACGCCGTGGGCGACCTGGACGCCCTGAGCAAGCGGCTCGACAAGCTCGTCGCGTCGGTCGAGGCGCGCCGCGAGGAGCGCAAGGCGCAGAAGGCCAAGCAGTCGGACGAGGCGCGGCACGCCAAGGACGCGCTGGTCGCGGAGGCCGAGGAGCTCGCGCAGAGCGAGCAGTGGCGGGCCGCTGGGGAGCGCCTGCGGGCGCTCGTGGACACCTGGAAGGGCCTGCCGCGCCTGGACCGCAAGTCCGATGACGAACTGTGGCACCGCTTCTCGCACGCCCGCTCGGCGTTCTCCAAGCGCCGCAAGGCCCACTTCGCGCAGCTGGACGCGCAGCGCGAGGACGCCCGCAAGACCAAGGAGAAGCTGGTCGCGGAGGCCGAGGCGCTTTCGAACTCGGCGGACTGGGGCCCCACGGCCGCGCGCTACCGCGAGCTGATGGCCGACTGGAAGGCGGCGGGCCGCGCCCAGCGCGAGCACGAGGACGAGCTGTGGAACCGCTTCCGCGGCGCCCAGGACGTGTTCTTCGCGGCGCGCAGCGCGGTCTTCGCCGAGCGCGACGCCGAGCAGGGGGAGAACCTCAAGCTCAAGGAGGAGCTCGCCGACGAGGCCGAGAAGCTCGTCCCGGTGACGGATCTGAAGGCGGCCCGGGCCGCGTTCCGCTCCATCAACGAGCGCTGGGAGGCCATCGGCCACGTCCCGCGTGACGCCCGGCCGAAGGTCGAGGGCCGGATGCACGCCGTGGAGCGGGCCCTGCAGGAGTCCGAGGAGGCCGAGTGGCGCCGGACGAACCCGGAGGCGCGGGCGCGCGCCGCGGGTCTGACCGGCCAGCTCCAGGCCGCCGTGGACAAGCTGACGGGCCAGATCGAGGCCGCGCGCGCGGCGGGCAACAACGCCAAGGCCGACAAGCTCCAGAAGGAGCTCGACGGCCGCCAGGCGCTCCTCGACCAGGCCCTGAAGGGTCTGCACGAGTTCGGCGGCTGACGCCCACGCACGACATGGGTCCGCCCCCGGCGCACGGCGCCGGGGGCGGACCCGTGTGCGGGGCGGGTCAGGGCCTGCGCGCCGACGTCACCCGGTACACGTCGTAGACGCCCTCCACTCCCCTGACCGCCTTCAGGACGTGCCCCAGGTGCTTGGGGTCGCCCATCTCGAAGGTGAAGCGGGAGGTGGCGACGCGGTCGCGGGAGGTCTGCACGGCCGCCGACAGGATGTTCACGTGCTGGTCCGAGAGGATGCGCGTGACGTCCGAGAGCAGCCGCGAGCGGTCCAGGGCCTCGACCTGGATGGCGACAAGGAACACCGAGGACTGCGTGGGCGCCCACTCGACTTCGAGGATGCGCTCGGGCTCCCTCGACAGCGAGTCCACGTTCACGCAGTCGCTGCGGTGAACCGATACGCCACTGCCGCGCGTGACGAAGCCGATGATGGGGTCGCCGGGCACGGGCGTGCAGCAGCGGGCCAGCTTCACCCACACGTCGTCGACGCCCTTGACGACGACGCCCGGGTCGGCGCTGGAGCGGCGCTTGGTGCGGCCGCGCGAGGGCGGCGCGCTCTCGGCGATGTCCTCGTTGGCGGCCTCCTCGCCGCCGAGGGCCTGGACGAGCTTCTGCACGACGCTCTGCGCGGTGACGTGGCCCTCGCCGATCGCCGCGTACAGCGAGGAGATGTCGGGGTAGCGCATCTCGTGCGCGAGCGTGACGAGGGAGTCGCCGGTGAGGATGCGCTGGATCGGCAGGTTCTGCTTGCGCATGGCGCGCGCGATGGCGTCCTTGCCCTGCTCGATGGCCTCCTCGCGGCGCTCCTTGGAGAACCAGGCGCGGATCTTGTTGCGCGCGCGGGGCGACTTCACGAAGCCGAGCCAGTCGCGGCTCGGGCCCGCGCCCGCGGCCTTGGAGGTGAACACCTCCACCAGGTCGCCGTTGTCCAGGGTCGATTCGAGCGGCACGAGGCGGCCGTTGACGCGGGCGCCTATGGTGCGGTGGCCGACCTCGGTGTGCACGGCGTACGAGAAGTCCACGGGAGTGGCACCCGCCGGGAGCGCGATGACATCGCCCTTGGGGGTGAAGACGAAGACCTCGTTGCGCGACAGGTCGAAGCGCAGGGACTCCAGGAACTCGCCCGGGTCCTCGGTCTCCTTCTGCCAGTCGAGGAGCTGGCGCAGCCACGCCATGTCGTTGAGGTGGTCGTCCTTCTTGCCGGACGACTTGGGGGCGTCGGTGCGCACCTTGGAGGCGCCGGCGACGGCCTCCTGCTTGTACTTCCAGTGCGCGGCGATGCCGTACTCGGCGCGGCGGTGCATGTCGAAGGTACGAATCTGCAGTTCGACGGGCTTGCCGTTGGGGCCGATGACCGTCGTGTGCAGCGACTGGTACATGTTGAACTTGGGCATCGCGATGTAGTCCTTGAACCGGCCGGGGACCGGGTTCCAGCGCGCGTGCACGGTGCCGAGCGCGGCGTAGCAGTCACGCACGGTGTCGACAAGTACACGAATGCCCACCAGGTCGTAGATCTCGGCGAAGTCACGGCCCCGCACGATCATCTTCTGGTAGACGCTGTAGTAGTGCTTCGGCCGGCCGGTGACGGTGGCCTTGATGCGGGCGGCGCGCAGATCGGCCTGGACCTCGTCGGTCACTATGGCCAGGTACTCGTCGCGCTTGGGCGCCCGCTCGGCGACGAGCCGCACGATCTCGTCGTACATCTTGGGATAGAGGATCGCGAAGGCGAGGTCCTCCAGCTCCCACTTGATGGTGTTCATGCCCAGGCGATGCGCAAGGGGAGCGTAGATCTCCAGCGTCTCGCGGGCCTTCTTCTCCTGCTTCTCGCGCTTCAGATAGCGCATCGTGCGCATGTTGTGCAGGCGGTCGGCGAGCTTGATGACCAGGACGCGCGGGTCCTTGGCCATGGCGACGACCATCTTGCGCACGGTCTCGGCCTGCGCGGCCTCGCCGAACTTGACCTTGTCCAGCTTGGTGACGCCGTCGACGAGCAGGGCGACCTGGTCGCCGAAGTCGCGGCGCAGCTGCTCCAGGCCGTACTCGGTGTCCTCGACGGTGTCGTGGAGCAGGCCCGCCATGAGCGTGGCCGGGTCCATGCCGAGCTCGGCGAGGATCGTGGTGACGGCCAGCGGGTGCGTGATGTACGGATCGCCGCTCTTGCGCTTCTGGCCCCGGTGCCAGCGCTCGGCGACCTGGTAGGCCCGCTCGATCTGGCGCAGCGTCGCCGTCTCGATCTTGGGGTCGTTGCCGCGCACTATCCGCAGCAGGGGCTCAAGGACCGGGTTGTACGGGTTGGAGCGCTGCACGCCGAGGCGGGCCAGGCGGGCCCGGACCCGGTTGGAGGAGCCGGAGCGCTCGGGCTTGGCGGTGGCGGGGCGGGCCGGGGGCTGGGGGGCCGGGTGGCGCTCCGGCGGCTTGGGCCGGGGCTCCTCGGCGCTCCGCTCACCGCGCTCGGCGGCTTCGCCGGCGGCGGCACCTGGCTGCGGGTGCGCGGGCGCGGCGGCGGGAGCCGTGGCCCGCGGGGTCTGCTGCGCGGACTCGGCTGCGGCAAGTGGCTGGGACTCGTCTGGCAAGAGCGCTCCCTGTGCGCGATCGGGTCCCCCGGTCAGGTCCCGAAGTGCCCATGGTATCGATCCTGGGCCGACGGCTCGCCCTCGGCCGGTGAGACGGCTCCGTACTGGAGAAACACCAGAGGCGGGCACCGGATTCCACCGGGCCCGCCTCCAGCCTCCAGACCAAGGCCCGCGCACCTCAGGCCACGACCGACGCAGCGAGGTGACACCACTCAGGACTTGATTTGAGACAGCTCAGCCTGCAATAGAAGGTTGAATTCAGAATCAGATGCTGCAGCTCAAAATTAGCCGATCGATCTGGATTCCACCTCACCTAGCAGCGACAGCTCACTGCCACTTCAGCATCGCGAAACCCTTAATCTTGATCTCGCGCGTAGACGCCACGTAGCCCCACGGCACATTCTTGATGTACCCCGACTTGCCGCAGCCCGCGTTGTACCACTTCTCCCTGGCACCCTTCGGGCCACCCTTGACGTAGCCCCTGACCTTGATGCAGGGGGTCCCACGCTCAGCCACCCAGCGGTATCCCACCTTAAGACCAGGGCTGCCAATGAGATCGCAGTTCCACTTGGACTTGCTCCATCGGCCAGGGATGCCCACCGCGTTCTTCCAGCCACCGCACCCGCTCGCAACCATCGGCTTCGGGGTGGCCTTGATCGTGGTGCTTTCCACCGTGGGCTTGGAAGTTGCGTTCGCCGGAGCCGTGCTCGCAGCCATGGCGGCAACCGAAGCCAAAGCAATTGCCCCCGTAGCAATCTTGTGCGAAATCAAGTCCGATCCTCCAATTTAGATCCCCCTATGGGCAGTCAAGATCCATTTGATCATGAAATCCCAAGACTGCCAAGCGGCTTGAGTAAGATCTGAGGCTCGATCAGAAGGATATGAAACGTGCCACGTTGCCGCCTGGGCGGCCACGCACATCAGAGCGATGGAGAAAATGGATAGCACGAACAGCGACGGGCGCTCCGGAAGGAAACCGGAACGCCCGTGCGATCAGCTGGTGAATCCATTCAGACGGTAATCAGTGCCTCCAGGGGAGCTCCGTCCAAGGCAGGAACCAGCCGCTCCCTTCCACCCAGGAAGCCCAGCTCCATCAAGACGGCCACACCGGCCACCTCGGCGCCGGCACGGCGGATCAGCCGCAGCGAGGCCTCGGCGGTGCCGCCGGTGGCGAGGACGTCGTCGATGACCATGACGCGGTCGCCCGCGGCGAGGTCCTCGGCGTGCACCTCGATCTCGGCGCTGCCGTACTCCAGGTCGTAGGCCTGGCTGAGCGTCGCTCCGGGGAGCTTGCCCGCCTTGCGGACCGGGATGAAGCCGAGCCCGGCGCGCAGCGCGACGGGGGCGCCGAGGATGAAGCCGCGCGCCTCCAGGCCGACGACCTTCGTGGCGCCGGTACGCGCGCACAGGGCGGCGAGGGCGTCGGTGAGGGCCGTGAACGCCGCCGGGTCCGCGAGCAGCGGCGTGATGTCCTTGAACATCACACCGGGCGTCGGGTAGTCCGGCACGTCGCGGATGCGGCTGAGGAGCAGCTCCCTGGTCTCGGTCATCGGCGCTTGCCCGACGGGCGGCCGCGGCCGCGGTTGCGGGTGGGCTGGGTACGGCCGGAGCGCGGGCCGACGACCGCGGGTGCGGCGTCGTCGGTGTCCTCGTCCGTGCCGTCCTCGGCGTCCTCGATCGCGTCGGCGCCCGGGGCCGGGGCCTCAGTGGACTCGCCCTTGGCGGCTGCCGCGCGGCGCTTGGCGAGCACCCGCTTCTTCAGCGCCTTCATCTGCGGGTCGGTCTCCTTGAGATCGGCGACCAGCGGGGTCGCGATGAAGATCGAGGAGTACGCGCCCGCGGCGAGGCCGACGAACAGCGACAGCGAGATGTCGTTCAGCATGCCCGCGCCGAGGAAGCCGCCGCCGATGAACAGCAGACCGGCCACCGGAAGCAGCGCCACGACGGTCGTGTTGATCGACCGGACCAGCGTGCTGTTGATGGAGCGGTTGGCGACCTCGCTGTAGGTGAAGCGGGTCTGCTTCGCGAGGTCCTTCGACTGTTCCTTCAGGCTGTCGAAGACCACGACCGTGTCGTACAGCGAGTAACCGAGGATGGTGAGCAGACCGATCACCGTGCCCGGCGTCACCTCGAAGCCGACGAGCGCGTACACGCCCACGGTGATCGTGATGTCGTGGATCAGCGCGATGAGCGCGGCCAGGGCCATGCGCCACTCGAAGGCGATCGCCAGATAGACCACGACGAGGATCATGAAGATCGCCAGGCCCTGCCAGGCCTTGTTGGCGATCTGGTCACCCCAGCTGGGGCCCACCAGGTCGGCGTTGATGTCGTCCGCCTTCACGTCCAGCTCCTTGGCGAGCTCGGACTTGATGTGGTCGGACTTCTTGGTGTCCACGCCGCTGATCTGGATGCGCAGGGTGTCGTTGCCGAGGCGCTGCGCGATCGCCTGGTGGCCGGACACGTCCTCCGCGATCTCCTCGGCCTTGGCGGCCGAGACGCTGGTCTTGGGCGTGTTGAAGACGGCGCCGCCCTCGAACTCGATGCCCATGTGCAGGCCCCGCACCATCACGGCCACGAAGGCCGTGATGGTGATCAGGATCGAGATGCCGTACCAGATCTTGCGCTTGCCGACGAAGTCGTAGCCGACCTCGCCGCGGTAGAGCCGGGCGCCGAGATTGCCGAGCTTCGACATCTCACGCCTCCTTCGGGTCGACGGGGGCGGCGGGGGCGCTGGTGCGGCGCGAGCGGCGCAGCGGAGGCTGCGCGCCGAGCCGCTTCGGGTCGAGGCCGGACCACTTGTGGCCACTGGCGAAGAACTTCTTCCGCGCCATGATGGTCATCAGCGGCTTGGTGAAGAAGAACACCACCACGACGTCGAGCAGCGTCGTCAGACCCAGCGTGAACGCGAAGCCCTGCACCTTGCCGACGGTCACGACGAAGAGCACCGCGGCGGCGAGGAACGACACGAAGTCCGACACCAGGATGGTGCGCCGGGCCCGCGGCCAGGCACGCTCCACGGCGGGCCGCAGCGTACGGCCCTCGCGGACCTCGTCCCTTATGCGTTCGAAGTACACGATGAACGAGTCAGCGGTGATGCCGATGGCGACGATGGCGCCACAGACCGCGGGCAGGTTCAGCGCGAACTTAATGGTCGGGCCGAGCAGCGTCATGATCGTGTACGTCAGCGCCGCCGAGACACCGAGGCTCGCGATGGCGATGAGCGCCAGGCCGCGGTAGTACGCCACCAGGTAGATGATCACGAGTGCGAGGCCGATGGCACCCGCGATGAGACCGGCGCGCAGCTGCTCGCCACCGAGGGCCGCGCTGACGGTCTGGACGCTCTGCTCCTTGAAGGTCAGCGGGAGCGCGCCGTACGACAGGACGTTGGCCAGGTCCTTGGCCTCGTCCTGGTCGAAGCTGCCGGAGATCTCGGCCTGGCCGCCGGTCACAGCCTGGTTCACATACGGCCAGGAGACGACCTCGCCGTCCATGACGATGCCGAACTCATTCTGCGGCGAAGGCTTGCTGGCCAGCTTGCCTGTGATGTCGCCGAACTGCTTGCTCCCCTTGCCGGAGAAGTCCATCGTGACCTTCCAGCCAGCGGCGCTCTGGGTGTCGAAGACGGCCTTGGCGTCGTCGACCTCCTTGCCATCGACCTCGGACGGGCCAAGGATGAACTTGTTCCAGTTGTCGTCCTTGTCCTTGCCGCACGCCACGATCGCGTCGGTAGGCTTGACGCCCTTCTTGATCGCGGTGCGGGCCTTGGGGTCGGTGCAGTCGAGCTTGGCGAACTGCGCCTGGAGCTGAGCGGAGGGCTCGTCGCCCGTGGGCGGCGGCGTCGGCTGCTGGTCCTTCTTGCCGTCGTCCTTCTTGTCGCCCTTGTCGCCCTTGTCGGCGTCGTCGCCCTTGTTGGAAGGCGCTCCGGACGGCGTGGCGTCGGCCTTCAGGGCGTCGGTCACCGAGCGGCCCTGGGTCGTGGGGGACGACGTGGGAGAGGACGACTCGCCGCTGGGCTTGTCGTCGGACTTGCCGTCACCCTTGTCACCGGCGTCCGAGGACTTCGGGGAGGGGGTCGAGCTCGGCTTGTCCTTCTTGTCCTGGTCGCCCTTGCCCTTGTCGCCCTTGCCCTGCTCCTTGCCGCCGTCCACGGGGACGCTGGGCTGACGGGCGATGACGGGCCGGAAGTACAGCTGAGCGGTCGTGCCGACCTGTGCTCGCGCCTGCTTGGCGTTGGTGCCCTTGGGGATGTTGACGATGATGTTCTCGGAGCCCTGGGTCTGGACCTCGGCCTCGGAGACACCCAGACCATTGACACGCTTGTTGATGATGTCAACAGCCGTGTTCATGTTGGTCTCGTTGATCGCGTTCTTCTGGCCCGGCTCGTTCTTCGCCTGGAGCGTGATGCTCGTGCCACCGGCGAGGTCGATGCCGAGGCGGGGCGTCGTGTGCCCGGAGAGGAACATCCCCCCGGTGAGCGCCACCAAGGCGATCAGGATGAAGACCAGGGTGCGACCCGGTTTCCCCTGGGTGCCCTGCCTTCGGCCCTTCTTGGGTGCTGCCACCTTCTCGTTCTCCCTGTCCAACCGCCGGCCTGCGGGGCGCTCCCCTGGCCTTCGCTGAGCGGAGGGGGCCCCGGGCGGGCGGCCATGAAGTTGTGTCGAGACGCGGCGCGAAATCACCGTCGGCGGGGGCCGCGATGCGCGAGCGGGCGCACGTCCAGCCCCCGGCGGTGACTACTTCGCGCCGGACTCGCCGTCGGTCTTCTTCGGCTCTGCGTCTGCGGCCTCGGGGGCCTCGTCGGCCGCGTCCTTCTTGCCGAGGTCGATGCGCGAGTCGTCGGACACCGGCTCGTCGGTCTCGTCGGTCTCGGTGAGGGAGGAGGCGTCGTCCGGCACCACCGGCGTGTCGTCCTCAGGCTCCGTGCCGTGCACGATGCGGTTGTACTCGTCGTCGTCCAGGACGGCGCCGATGGCGTTCTTCGCGTAAACCGCGTGGACGCCCGGGGCCACCTCAAGGAGGACCGCGTCGTCGTGGACCTCCTTGACGGTGGCGTACATGCCTCCGATCGTGCGGACGCCGGTGCCGGGCGTCATGTCGTTGCGCATCTGGGCCGCCGCCTGCTGCTTCTTCTTGGCGGACCGGGTCATCAGGAACATGGCCCCGATGAGCACGATGAAGGGGAGGAGGGTCACGATATTCACGGGACGGAGTTTCCTTCGCACGACCGCGTGGTGGAGCGGCCTGATGGATGGGGGTGGGCGGCGCTGCCTATAAAGGCGGCATCGGCGGAGTCTAAGCGAGTCCGCGCCTAACGAACAACGCTCAGCATGGCACCGCAGTTCCTGACCGTGCGACTCTCCGCGCCGTCGTCGCCCCCGTCACGTCCCGAACAAGTCCTGTTGGCCGTTTCCCGTCCCCTGCCGGGGCGGCGTGAGGCCGAGGTGGGCCCAGGCCGCGGGCGTCGCGACCCTGCCGCGGGGGGTCCGGGCCAGCAGTCCCTCGCGCACCAGGAAGGGCTCGGCGACCTCCTCGACCGTCTCGCGCTCCTCCCCCACCGCGACGGCGAGGGTGGACAGGCCGACGGGGCCGCCGCCGAAGAGCTTCAGGAGCGCCTCGAGGACCGCGCGGTCCAGGCGGTCCAGGCCGCGGCTGTCGACCTCGTACACCCCAAGGGCCGCGCCCGCGATGTCGCGGTTGATCACGCCGTCGGCCTTGACCTGCGCGTAGTCCCGTACGCGGCGCAGCAGGCGGTTGGCGATGCGCGGGGTGCCGCGGGAGCGGCCCGCGATCTCGGCGGCGCCTTCGGTGTCGATCTCCACGTCCAGGAGGTGCGCGGAGCGGTGGATCACGCGCTGCAGCTCGGCCGGTTCGTAGAACTCCATGTGCGCGGTGAAGCCGAAGCGGTCGCGCAGCGGCGGGGGCAGCAGGCCCGCGCGCGTGGTGGCGCCGACCAGGGTGAAGGGCGGCAGCTCCAGGGGGATGGCGGTGGCGCCGGGCCCCTTGCCGACGATCACGTCGACGCGGAAGTCCTCCATCGCCATGTACAGCATCTCCTCGGCGGGCCGGGACATGCGGTGGATCTCGTCGAGGAAGAGGACCTCGCCCTCCTGGAGCGAGGACAGGATCGCCGCGAGGTCGCCCGCGTGCTGGATGGCCGGGCCGCTGGTGATGCGGATCGGGGCGCCCATCTCGGCGGCGATGATCATCGACAGGGTGGTCTTGCCGAGGCCGGGGGCGCCGGACAGCAGCACGTGGTCGGCGGTGGCGCCCCGCGCGCGTGCGGCGCGCAGGACCAGGTCGAGCTGCTCCCTGACCTTCTCCTGGCCGATGAACTCGCCCAGGTCCTTCGGGCGCAGGGCGGCCTCGACGGCCTGGTCCTCGCCGTCGGCGACGGCTCCCACAAGGCGCTCCGCGGCGGTCGCGGCCTCGTCGGTCGGGTCGTCCCAGTTCATGCGGTGTGCCTCGCGTAGCTCGTCGAAGGTCGTGCGTCCGTGGCCCGCGCCGGGGCGCGGAGCGCCGCGCCGGTGGCGCGGGGCGTGGTCAGCGGGTGCGGTTCAGCGTCTGCAGGGCGGCCTTCAGGAGCTGGCCCACCTGCGGGCTGCCCCCGGCCGCCTCGGCCTGCGGGGTGACGGCGGTGACCGCCTCGTCGGCCTCCCGCGTCGCGTACCCGAGGCCGATGAGCGCGGCGTGCAGCTGCTCGCGCCAGCCGTGGGTGACGGGGGTGCCGATGGCGGGGCCGCCGGTGCCGAGCGGCTCGCCGAGGCGGTCCTTCAGCTCGAGGAGCAGCTTCTGGGCGCCCTTCTTGCCGATGCCGGGCACGGCGGTGAGCGCCTTCTCGTCGCCGGTGGCGACCGCGCGGCGCAGTGCGTCCGGGCCGTGCACGGCGAGCATGGCCTGGGCCAGGCGGGGGCCGACGCCGCTGGCGGTCTGGAGCAGTTCGAAGGTCCCCCGCTCGTCGTCGTCGGCGAAGCCGTACAGGGTGAGCGAGTCCTCCCGTACGACGAGGGAGGTGGCGAGCTTGGCGTGCTGGCCGACGCGGAGCGTGGACAGCGTGTTCGGCGTGCACTGGAGGGCCATGCCGACGCCGCCCACTTCGACCACGGCGGTGTCCGGGGCGAGGGCGGCGACCGGGCCGCTGACGAAGGCGATCATGCCGTACGGCCTTTCCTTGCGTGCAGGGCTTGGGCCTGCTGGAGTCGGTTCTGCGCGGGGGCCTGCTGGGGGCCGCCGCGCGCGTGGGCCTGCTGGAGCCTGTGCTGCGCGGGGGCGCGCCAGATGTGGCAGATGGCGAGCGCGAGGGCGTCGGCGGCGTCGGCCGGCTTGGGTGGTGCGTCGAGCCGGAGCAGCCGGGTCACCATCGCTCCGACCTGGGCCTTGTCGGCCCGGCCCGAGCCGGTGACGGCGGCCTTGACCTCGCTGGGGGTGTGCAGGGCGACCGGGATGCCGCGCCGGGACGCGCAGAGCATGGCGACGGCGCTGGCCTGGGCGGTGCCCATGACCGTACGCACGTTGTGCTGGCTGAACACGCGCTCCACGGCGAGGACTTCGGGCCGGTGCTCGTCGAGCCAGTGCTCGATGCCCGCTTCGATGGCGACGAGGCGGCTGCCGAGCTCCGCGTCGGCCGGGGTGCGGACGACGCCGACGCCGCGCATCGTCAGCGGGCGGCCCGCGGTGCCCTCGACGACGCCGACACCGCACCGGGTCAGACCCGGGTCAACGCCCAGTACCCGCACCGCATCCCCCTTGGTCGATCGCCTGTTTGTGCAGGCTATCGGGTGCCACTGACAAAGCGACGGGCCGACGGGGTGTGTCCCGTCGGCCCGTGTGCCTCGTCCGGTCAGGCGTCGACCTTCTCCATGACCTCGTCGGAGACGTCGAAGTTGGCGAAGACGTTCTGCACGTCGTCGCTGTCCTCGAGCGCGTCGATCAGCTTGAAGATCTTGCGCGCGCCGTCCTCGTCCAGCTCGATCTGCATGGTCGGGACGAAGTTGGCGTCCGCCGAGTCGTAGTCGATCCCGGCCTCCTGGAGGGCGGTGCGGACCGCGACCAGGTCGGTGGCCTCGCTGAGCACCTCGAAGGACTCGCCCAGGTCGTTCACTTCCTCGGCGCCCGCGTCCAGGACGGCGCCCAGGACGTCGTCCTCGGACAGCTCGCCCTTGGGGACGATCACGACGCCCTTGCGGTGGAACAGGTACGACACGGAGCCCGGGTCGGCCATGGAGCCGCCGTTGCGGGTCATGGCGACGCGGACCTCGGAGGCGGCGCGGTTGCGGTTGTCCGTCAGACACTCGATGAGCACCGCGACGCCGTTCGGGCCGTAGCCCTCGTACATGATCGTCTCGTAGTCGGCGCCACCGGCCTCAAGGCCGGCGCCGCGCTTGAGCGCGGAGTCGATGTTCTTGTTGGGCACCGACTGCTTCTTGGCCTTCTGCACGGCGTCGAAGAGCGTCGGGTTGCCGTCCAGGTCGGCGCCGCCGGTGCGGGCCGCGACCTCGATGTTCTTGATCAGCTTCGCGAAGAGCTTGCCGCGCTTGGCGTCGATCACGGCCTTCTTGTGCTTCGTCGTAGCCCATTTAGAGTGGCCGGACATCTGCCTGTCTCCTTCGCGTAACCAACCTCGATAACGAACGTCAGAGATCCTACAAGGACCGCCGCCCCCGCTCGGCCCGCACCATCTCCACGAACAGGCCGTGGACCCTGTGGTCGCCCGTCAGCTCCGGGTGGAAGGACGTGGCGAGCGCGTTCCCCTGGCGTACGGCGACGATGTGACCGCCGTGCTCGGCGAGCACCTCGACCTCCGCGCCGACCGACTCCACCCAGGGGGCGCGGATGAACACGCCCTCTACAGGGTCGCCCTCGACACCCTTCATGTCGACCGCGCTCTCGAAGGACTCGTTCTGCCGTCCGAAGGCGTTGCGCCGCACGATCATGTCGATGCCGCCGACCGTCTCCTGGCCCGAGCGCGGGTCGAGGATCTTGTCGGCGAGCATGATCATGCCCGCGCAGGTGCCGTAGACCGGCATTCCGGCGCGCACGCGCGCGCGAAGGGGCTCGAGGAGGCCGAAGAGCGCGGCCAGCTTGGAGATGGTGGTGGACTCGCCGCCGGGGAGGACGAGTCCGTCGACCTCGGCGAGCTCCTCGGGGCGCCGGACCGGCCTGGCCACGGCGTCCGCCGCGGCCAGGGCGACCAGATGCTCCCGGACGTCGCCCTGGAGGGCCAGGACGCCGACCACGGGTACGTCGTCGATCATGGGTTACCAGCCGCGGTTGGCGTAGCGCTCGGCCTCGGGCAGGGTGTCGCAGTTGATGCCGACCATGGCCTCGCCGAGGTTGCGGGACGCGTCCGCGATGACCTTGGGGTCGTCGTAGAAGGTGGTGGCCTTCACGATGGCGGCGGCGCGCTTGGCCGGGTCGCCGGACTTGAAGATGCCGGAGCCGACGAAGACGCCCTCGGCGCCGAGCTGACGCATCAGGGCGGCGTCGGCCGGGGTGGCCACGCCACCGGCGGAGAACAGCACGACCGGCAGCTTGCCGAGCTCGGCGGTCTCCTTGACCAGCTCGTAGGGGGCGCGCAGCTCCTTGGCGGCGGCGTACAGCTCGTTGTTGTCGAAGCCGCGCAGCTTGGCGATCTCGTTCTTGATCTGGCGCAGGTGGCGCACGGCCTCGACCACGTTGCCGGTGCCGGCCTCGCCCTTGGAGCGGATCATGGCCGCGCCCTCGGCGATGCGGCGCAGGGCCTCGCCCAGGTTGGTGGCGCCGCACACGAAGGGGGTCGTGAACGCGAACTTGTCGCTGTGGTTGACCTCGTCGGCCGGGGTCAGGACCTCGGACTCGTCGATGTAGTCGACGCCGAGGGACTGCAGGACCTGGGCCTCCACGAAGTGGCCGATGCGGGACTTGGCCATCACCGGGATGGACACGGCCTCGATGATCTCTTCGATCATGTTCGGGTCCGACATCCGGGCCACGCCGCCGTCCTTGCGGATGTCGGCGGGGACCCGCTCCAGGGCCATGACGGCGACGGCACCCGCGTCCTCGGCGATCTTCGCCTGCTCGGCGTTGACCACGTCCATGATCACGCCGCCCTTGAGCTGCTCGGCCATGCCGCGCTTCACGCGGGCGGTGCCGGTCGCGGGGGTGGCATCGGCCTGGTTGGTGCTGGGGAGCGTGCTGGACACGGGTTGACCTCACTCGGTGAACTCGGCGAACTCAGTGATAGAGAGCTGCTCGGTGAAAGAGAGCTACGGGTGGCGTTTCCGCCGTCTAGAGCAAACGCCGGGCGACCAGGCCACAGCAAGGGCCAATGGTGACGCGGTGGATCATTTTGCGGACCCCTGGTCCGCTCCTGTGAGGGCCGTACGACGCTCTGTGACCCGTTTCGGAGGCCGGTGGTCCTCTCCCCAACGGCCACCGCGTGCTTCATCCTGGGGCCATGCGGGGAATTCTTGCGGGGGCGCGGGCGCTGCTGGCGCCGATCAGGAACTGCGCGCAGCGCCTGGATCAGTGGTGGGACAGGTACGAGGTGGTGACGTTGCTCGTCCTGCCCGCGTACGTCCCCTGGCAGCTGGCGGTCAGCGGATTCCGCTGGTGGATCGTGCCGTTCGCGCTGCTCGCGGCGGTGTCCCTGGTGATGTGGGCCGAGGCGGTGGCCAAGCTGGTCAGCCGGGCGCGCCGGAAGTAGGCCCTAGGGTCCTTCTGGTGGATCAGAAGGACCCTAGGCCGCGGACCGGTCCGCGAGCGCCATCGGAGGCTCGTCGTCCATCTCCACGGCCATCGGGAACGGGGCGTGCCCGGCCAGCCGGAACCAGCGCACCTTGCGGTGGCGGCGCAGCGCGCGGGCCGCGCGGACGGCGTCGTTGTGGAAGCGCCGGGCCATCGGCACCCGGCGCACGGCGGCGGCGAGTTCGGTCGCGGCCTCGTCGCCGCCGGGTGCCTCGCGGACCGCCTCCACCTGCTGTGCCTCGCCGAAGACCGCGCGCAGCGCCTGGCTCAGCTCGCTCTCGGCGACCTCCCGCTGCTCTTCCTCCGCCTGCCGCGCCGCGTGCGCGGCCTCGTACAGGACGATCGAGGCGGCCGGATCGAGCACTCCGGAGGTGGCCAGCTCCTGCGCGACCGAGGCGCGGCGCAGCAACTGCGCGTCGAGGGCGGCGCGGGCCGCGTCGATGCGCGCGTGCAGGCGGTCCAGGCGTCCCGCGGTCCAGCTCAGGTACAGGCCGATCGCGAACAGGGCTACCGCGATCCAGATCAACGTGGAGGTCACGGACGCCAAGGCTACCGCCCGGGCTTGTCTGGGGGCCGGGGCGCTGGGCGCCCCGGCGGGCCCCGGGCTGGGGCGTGCCGCCCCTGCCGTGCCCCCGATGATCGGCCTTCGGCCTTGTCCTCAAACGCCGGACGGGCTGACATCTGCCGGTTGCGGCGCGATCCAGCCCGTCCGGCGCTTGAGGACAAGCGCGCAAGCGCGATGGGGGGCGGGTGGGCGGGGAGAAATAGCCCGGCCGCGGGGCCCTAGTCCCTGGCGAGCCCGAACCGGGCGCGCAGGCCCGTGCGTTCGTCCGTCGCGACCGCCGCGGCCCCGTCCGTGACCGTCTCGTACACCGACAGGATGTCCGCCCCGACCGTCGACCAGTCGAAGCGGCGCACATGCTTGCTGCCCCGCTCGCGCAGCTCCTCGCGCCGCTTGGGGTCGCCGAGCAGACGCACGGCGGCCTCGGCGAGGGAGTCCGCGTCCTCGTTCGCGAACAGGTCGCCCGCCCCGCCCTGGTCCAGGACCTGCGCGAACGCGTCCAGGTCGCTGGCGAGGACGGGCGCGCCCGCGGACATCGCCTCGACCAGGATGATGCCGAAGCTCTCGCCGCCGGTGTTCGGGGCGACGTACAGGTCGACGCTGCGCAGCAGCCGCGCCTTGTCCTCGTCGCTGACCATGCCGAGGAACTCCACCCGCTCGCGCAGCGCGGCGGGCAGCGAGGCCACGGCCTCCTCCTCGTCACCGCGCCCGGCGACCAGGAGCCGCGCCTCCGGGCACTCCGCGAAGATCCGCGGCAGCGCCCGCATGAGGACCGGCAGGCCCTTGCGGGGCTCGTCGATGCGGCCGATGAAGCCGATGGTCTGGCCCTGCCACGCAGGCTGGGGCTCGGCGTCGGCGAAGAAGTCGACGTCCACGCCGTTCGGGATGACGACCGCGTCCCCGCCGAGGTGCTCCACCAGCGTGCGGCGGGCGTACTCGCTCACCGCGATCCGCGCGCTGATCTTCTCCAGGGCGGGCTGCAGGATCGGATACGCCGCGATCATGGCCCGCGAGCGCGGGTTGGACGTGTGGAACGTGGCCACGATCGGGCCCTGCGCCGCCCAGCAGGTCAGCAGGCCGAGCGAGGGCGACGTCGGCTCATGGATGTGGATCACGTCGAACGTGCCGTCGTGCAGCCAGCGGCGTACGCGCGCGGCCGAGAGGAACCCGAAGTTAAGCCGGGCCACCGAGCCGTTGTACGGCACCGGCACGGCCCGGCCCGCCGACACCACGTACGGCGGCAGGGGGGTCTCGTCATCCGCGGGGGCGAGGACGGAGACCTCATGCCCCAGGCGGATGAGGTGCTCCGCCAGATCGCGGATGTGGAACTGGACGCCGCCGGGCACGTCCCACGAGTACGGGCAGACGATGCCGATCCTCACGGCGTCGTCCCCTCGCCGCGCGGCTCGGGCCCCGCGTCGGCGGCGCGCGGCGGCGCCTTGGCCGGGTCGAGGTCAGCGAGCCACAGGCGCTGCAGCATGTGCCAGTCCTCCGGGTGGTCGGCGATGCCCGTGGCGAAGGCGTCGGCCAGGGCCTGGGTCATGGCGGCCGTCTTCTCCGCGCGGGTGCCCGTCTCGGGCACCTCGATGGGCGCATGGACGCGGCCCTTCATGACCGGCGACGCGTCGTACCAGAGCGTCACCGGAAGCAGCAGCGCCCCGGTCTGCTGGGCGAGCGCGGCGGGCCCCGCGGGCATCCGCGCGGTCTCGCCGAAGAACTTCACCTCGACGCCGGACGCCGACAGGTCGCGGTCGGCGACCAGGCACACCAGGCCCCCCGCGCGCAGCCGGCGGGCGAGCGTGCCGAAGGCCGAGCCTCCGGTGTGCGGAAGGACCTCCATGCCCAGGCCGCTGCGGTAGGCGACGAAGCGGTCGTACAGGGACTCCGGCTTCTGCCGCTCCTGCACGGTCGTGAACGGGGTCTGAAGCTTCGTGGTGACCCAGGCGCCCGCGAGGTCCCAGTTGCCCAGGTGCGGCAACGCGAGGATGACGCCCCTGCCGCTCTCCAGGCCGTCGGTCAGATGGTGCAGGTCCTGGGGCTCAAAGCCGTTCCTGACGCGGTCCCGGCTCCAGGCGGGCAGCCGGAAGGACTCCATCCAGTAGCGCATGTACGAGCGCATGCCCGCCTTGGACAGCTGCGCGAGGCGCTGCGGCGTGGCATCGGGCACCACGCGCGCGTAGTTGGCCTCAAGGCGCAGCACGCCCTTGCCGCGCCGCTTCCAGGCGGCGTCGGCGATGGTGCGCCCCAGGCGCACCGCGGCGGGCTCGGGAAGCTTCTTGACCGTGCTCCAGGCCACCCCGTAGAGCGCGTCCGTCAGCTTCTCCGCCGTCCGGCTCATGAGGCCGTCCCGGTGGCCGACCCCGTGGCCGACCCGCTCTGGCCCGCGGCCTCCCGCGCGGCCTCCGCGTCCGCCTCGGCCGACTCACGGCGCACCGTCACCACGCGCTGGACCAGCGTGACGAGGCTGCCGACGGCCACGATCCACAGCGCCACCGGAAGGAGTACGTCGATGCCGGGCACCCCGAACTTGTGCAGCCCGGCGAAGCCCGCCGCGACCAGCGAGATCACCAGGCGCTCGGCGCGCTCGACCAGGCCGTTGACCGCGACTGGCAGGCCGATCGCCTCGCCGCGGGCCTTGGTGTAGGACACCACCTGGCCGCTGGCCAGGCAGAAGATCGACACCGCGCACAGGATGTTGTCGTCGCCGGAGCCCGCGTACCAGAGCGCGAACCCACCGAAGATCGCGCCGTCGGCGACCCGGTCGAGCGTGGAGTCGAGGAACGCCCCCCACCGGCTGGAGCGGCCGAGCTGGCGCGCCATGTTGCCGTCGACGAGGTCGGAGAACACGAACAGCGTGATGACGACCGTGCCCCAGAAGAACTCCCCGCGAGGGTAGAAGACCAGCGCTCCCGCCATCACCCCGGCCGTGCCGATGAACGTGACCGTGTCGGGGCTGACCCCGCGGCGGATGAGAAACGCGGCGAACGGCGTGAGGACACGCGTGAAAAACGCACGCGCGTACTTGTTCAGCATGGCCTTCCCGAGGGTCGGTGCGCGCGGCGGCCCCGTTGGCCACCGGCTGGCCCATCGTAGTCACGCCCCGGACGAGGCGGCTCGCCCCCTCACGATCGCGTACGACGTATGGACGCACAGTGACGCAAGTGGAAAGCTCGGAAGCACCGCGGGCGTCGCCGGAGCCGCCCCCGCACGCGGCTGTCGCGTGTCCGCGCTGAAGCCAGCATCCCTGAGGGGGCTGAGCCTCCTCACCATGCGCGTAACCGGGAGGCCAAGGCATGGGCGACAAGGCGAACGCACACCCCGGAGCCGCCGGCAGGGCAGCGACGGCCGACCATCCCGCGTCCGTACGGAATGTGGTGCTGGTCGGCCACAGCGGATCGGGCAAGACGACTCTGGTGGAAGCCCTCGCGCTGACCGCGGGGGCGGTGAACCGGGCGGGCCGCGTGGAGGACGGCACGGCGGTCTCCGACTACGACGAGATCGAGCACCGCCAGCAACGCTCGGTCCAGCTGTCCCTCGTCCCCGTCGAATGGGGCGGCTACAAGATCAATATCCTGGACACCCCGGGATACGCCGACTTCGTCGGTGAACTCAGGGCCGGTCTGCGTGCGGCGGACGCGGCCCTTTTCGTCGTCTCGGCCGCCGAGGGCGTCGAGGGCATCACCGGCGCGACCCGCATGGTGTGGGAGGAGTGCGCGGCCGTCGGCATGCCCAGAGCCATCGTCATCACCCACCTGGAGTCCGCCCGCGCCGACTTCGCACAGATGACACGGACCTGCGCCGAGACCTTCGGCGCCGACGACCCCGACGCCGTACTGCCGCTGTACCTGCCGCTCCACGGCGAGCAGGGGGCCGACGGCCACGCACCCGTCACCGGCCTGATCGGGCTGCTCTCCCAGCGCGTGTACGACTACACATCCGGCGAGCGCAAGGAGTCCGAACCGGGCCCCGACCAGCTGCCCGCCATCGAGGAAGCGCGCAACAAACTCATCGAGGGCATCATCGCCGAGAGCGAGGACGAGTCCCTCATGGACCGCTACCTCGGCGGCGAGGACATCGACTCCCAGACCCTCGTCGACGACCTGGAACGCGCCGTCGCACGCGGCATCTTCCACCCCGTGCTCGCCGCCGCCCCGGCCGCCGACGGCGCCCGCCAGGGCATCGGCACCGTCGAACTCCTCGAACTCATCACCGGCGGCTTCCCGACCCCCCTTGAACATCCCGCACCGGCCGTCACCACCCCCGACGGCACACCCCGGCCCGCCCTCAGCTGCGACCCCGAGGGACCACTGGCCGCCGAGGTCGTCAAGACCGCGTCCGACCCCTACGTCGGCCGCATCTCCCTGGTCCGCGTCTTCTCCGGCACCCTGCGCCCCGACGAGACCGTCCACGTCTCCGGGCACGGACTCGTCGACCACGGCCACGAGAGCCGCGACCTCCACGAGGCCGACGAACGGGTCGGCGCCCTGTCCGCCCCCTTCGGCAAACAGCAGCGCACCCTCTCCCAGGCCATAGCGGGCGACCTCGCCTGCGTCGCCAAGCTCCACCGCGCCGAGACCGGCGACACCCTCTCCGCCAAGGACGACCCGCTCCTCATGGAGCCCTGGGACATGCCCGACCCCCTGCTGCCGCTCGCCATCCAGGCCCACAGCAAGGCCGACGAGGACAAGCTCTCCCAAGGCCTGTCCCGGCTCGTCGCCGAAGACCCCACCATGCGGCTCGAACAGAACCAGGACACCCACCAGGTCGTCCTGTGGTGCCTCGGCGAGGCCCACGCCGACGTGGCCCTCGAACGGCTCCGCAGCCGCTACGGCGTCCAGGTCGACGTCGTCCCGCACAAGGTGTCCCTGCGCGAGACGTTCGCGGGCAGGTCCGCGGGCCGCGGCCGCCACGTCAAACAGTCCGGCGGCCACGGCCAGTACGCCATCTGCGAGATCGAGGTCGAGCCGCTGCCCGGCGGCAGCGGCATCGAATTCGTCGACAAGGTCGTCGGCGGCGCCGTGCCCCGGCAGTTCATCCCCTCCGTCGAGAAGGGCGTCCGCGCCCAGGCCGCCAAGGGCGTCGCCGCCGGCTACGCCCTCATCGACGTCCGCGTCACCCTCCTCGACGGCAAGGCGCACTCGGTGGACTCCTCCGACGCCGCCTTCCAGACCGCGGGCGCGCTCGCCCTGCGCGAGGCCGCCGCGGGCACCACCATCCACCTCCTCGAACCCGTCGCCGAGGTGCGGGTCCTCATCTCCGACGAATACGTGGGCGCCGTCATGAGCGACCTCTCCGGCCGCCGCGGCCGCGTCGTCGGCACCGAACAGGCCCCCGGCGGACGCACCCTGGTCCGCGCCGAGGTCCCCGAGATCGAGATCGGCCGGTACGCCATCGACCTCCGCTCCCTGTCCCAGGGCACCGCGCGATTCAGCCGCGCGTACGCCCGCCACGAACCGATGCCCCCACAAGTCTCACAGAAGATCCGCGAACAGGCCCAGGACAGCGCCTAGTTGGGCCGCACGCCCACCGGCCGCCCCCTCTCCTCACCTCCGAGGGGGCGGCATTCAGCCGTCCACTGACGGATGTCGGTGCGCCCCGATACGCTGATGACCTGATCAACAGCTGTACCGGCCTGCTCAACAGGTGTGCCAGGTCACGCAGTCGGGAAGTTCGGGAACAACGCAGTCGGGACGGGAACGGCCGCGGCGACAGGCGGCGCGGCGAGGGGGCGGCAGGTGGCGGACGACGCATTCGACTTCAGGCCAGGGGCTCAGGTGCCGCTGTCCGGCGCCGCCGGACAGACGGCGGCCACCCACGCCCTGGCCTCCGCGGCCTACCGCGACGGCGAGGTCGACGACATCCTCAAGGCCAACAGCGACTGGCACAAGTCCGTGGTGAAACCCGGCGTCTGGTCCCTGTTCAAGCCCAGCCTCGGCGAGGCCTTCGCCAGAACCGTCCAGGTCAGGATGCTCGGCGGCGCCCGCAGCCCCCTCATCCAGTCCTTCGGCCTCGACCCCCAGGCCGTCGTCGAGCACTGCCTCGCCGCCAGCGGCATCCGCCGCCACCGCGACAGCTGGCTCACCCTCGTCATGGCCGTGTGCGGACTGCTCTTCCCGCCCGGCCTCGTCGCCTGGCTCCTGGTCTTCACCGCACGCCGCTGGATCTCCAAGCAGAAGGACAAGCGCACCCAGGCCATCGCCACGGCCATCCTCGTCGCCGTCGGCGTCCTCGCCGTCATCCTCCTGGTCAAACTGCCCTTCGGCGGCTTCTGGGCCTGGTATCTGCGCCTGTCCCCCGTCGTCCCCGTCATCGGCTGGTTCTGGGCCAAGCACATAGCCGAAGGCACCGCCAAGGACCTGCGCGAGCGCTGGTCCGCGCTGCTCTCCGGCGGCGGCATCGGCGCCAAGATCCCCGAGGCCGTCCCCGGCAGCCCCGGCGAGACCTCCGCCGAACGGCTCCGCCAGGGCCTCGCCCGCCTCTCCGCCGAGCAGCAGAGCAACTCCGTCTTCTACGCCGGACCCAAGGGCATACTGGGCATGGGCACCCGCTGGGGCAGCTGGCAGCTCGCCGAGGAGCTCACCTCGCGCGAGGACGGCAAGGAGATCAACCCCTTCCGCAGCTGGGACGTCATAAGGGCGGTGCACGACCAGCTCCGCCTCCTGGAGCGCGGCCCCCTGCACACCGGCGGCTTCCCCACCCCGCAGATAAAGCACTGGATCGTCACCCCCGTCGGGGAGAACGCGGGAGGCGTCTCCCGCCCCTCCGGCACCGACGTCGACGCGTTCCAGATCAAGGGCCACGAAATACAGCGCATCTGCAACGAGCAGCAGTTCGGCAGCGGCGACCGCCACTACCTGGGCGTGCAGTTCACCCTCTGGGACGGCCAGCTCGTCATCACCATGCTCATCACGGTGACGGTGCTGCACGAGACCCTGCGCATCGAGGTCACCGGCCACGCCCTCGGCCCCGTGCACTCGCTGTTCACCAGCAAGCCCTCCCCCAAGACGAAGACGGTCAGCAAGACCATCAAGTTCTGGGAGACCACCACCCGCAGCCTCCCCCTCGTCGACGCCCAGGAAGTGGTGCGCCTCGCCGTCCGCGCCCCCTTCACCTGGTATCCGCCGATCCTTGACTACCTCGGCGGCAAGCTCGTCCTGCCCGAGCCCTTCGGCCTGCGCCACGCCTGGGCCGACAAGCCCTGGCGGCACCGCTTCATGGCCGACGACGCCCTGCGCGCCGCCACACCGGTCCTGCGCGTCGTCCACTCCGCCGCCATCAAGGTCCTGGAGGAGAACGGCGTGAACACCGACCGCTTCAACGGCCGCGCCACGTTCCTCAGCGGGGCCATCCAGGACCCGATGCCACGCCAGGCGGACGTCTACGGCGCCTAGGCACCGAGCACGGCGAAGGGCGGCGCGATCCGATCGCGCCGCCCTTCGCCGCACCCTGACGCGCTAAGCCGCAGGCCACGCCCGCGCGAGCATCTCGCGCGTGTCCGCGAGGAGTTGCGGCAGCACCTTGGTGTGCGCCGTGACGGGCATGAAGTTGGTATCGCCGCCCCAGCGCGGCACGATGTGCTGGTGCAGATGGGCCGCGATGCCCGCGCCCGCGACCGTGCCCTGGTTCATCCCCAGGTTGAAGCCGTGCGCCCCGGACGCCGCCCGCAGCGCCGTCATCGCCTGCTTGGTCAGCTCGGCCAGCTCCAGCGTCTCCGGCCCCGTCAGCTCCGTGTAGTCCGCGACGTGCCGGTAGGGGACCGTCATCAGATGCCCGCCGTTGTACGGGTACAGATTGAGCACCGCGTACACGTGCTCGCCCCGCCTGAGGACAAGACCGTCCTCATCCGATTTCGCCGGGATGGAGCAGAACGGGCAGCCGTCCTCGGCCCCCGCACCGGTCGGCTTGTTCTCCCCTTGGATGTACGCCATCCGGTGGGGCGTCCACAGGCGCTGGAAGGCGTCCTGCGTCCCGACTCCGATCTGCTGCTCCGGCTCAGTCGTCATGGTGGCCAGCATATTCGCCGCCGGAGACACGGCGAGGGGCGGCCCCGAACGGGACCGCCCCTTAGAGCCCCGCTTACGCAGGGAGCACTCCTACCGGGAGCTACCGCTTCGCCTTTTCGACGGATCACCCCCGCCTATGCGGGGAACTGGTCACACCTGAACCCGGCGCTCCACCACATCAACGAGCTTCGCGATCGCCTGGTCACGGGGAATCCCGTTCTCCTGCGAACCGTCCCGATACCGGAAGGACACCGAACCCCCGTTCATGTCGTCGTCGCCGACGATCACCATGAACGGCACCTTGCTGCGCTGAGCGTTGCGGATCTTCTTCTGCATCCGGTCCGAAGAGGCGTCCACCTCGACCCGCAGGCCGCGCTTCCTCGCCTCCTCCGCGAATTCCTGGAGGTACGGCACGTGCGCGTCCCCGACCGGGATGCCGACGGCCTGCACCGGAGCCAGCCACGCCGGGAAGGCACCCGCGTAGTGCTCCAGGAGCACCCCGAAGAACCGCTCGATACTCCCGAACAAGGCCCTGTGCAGCATGACCGGCTGCTGCTTGGAGCCGTCAGCGGAGGTGTACTCAAGCCCGAACCGCTTCGGCTGGTTGAAGTCCACCTGGAGGGTCGACATCTGCCAGGACCGGCCGATCGCGTCCTTCGCCTGGACCGAGATCTTCGGCCCGTAGTACGCGGCCCCGCCCGGGTCCGGCACCAGCGGCAGGCCCTGCTTCTCGGCGGCCTGGCGCAGCGCCTCGGTGGCCTCGGCCCAGTCCTCGTCCGAGCCGATGAACTTGTCGGAGTCGTCGCGGGTGGACAGCTCCAGCTCGAACTCGTTCAGACCGTAGTCACGCAGCAGGTCAAGGACGAAGGTGAGGAGCTTGTCGAGCTCCTCCGCCATCTGCTCCTTGGTGCAGTAGATGTGCGCGTCGTCCTGGGTGAAGCCGCGCGAGCGGGTCAGGCCGTGCACGACGCCCGACTTCTCATAGCGGTAGACCGTGCCGAACTCGAACAACCTCAAAGGCAATTCGCGGTAGGACCGGCCGCGCGACTTGAAGATCAGGTTGTGCATCGGGCAGTTCATCGCCTTGAGGCGGTAGTTCTGCTCGTCGAACTCGATGGCCGGGAACATGCCGTCCGCGTAGTGCGGCAGGTGCCCCGAGGTCTCGAAGAGCTTCTCCTTCGAGATGTGCGGGGTGTTCACGAACTCGTAGCCCGTGTCCTCGTGCCGCTTGCGGGAGTAGTCCTCCATCACCTTGCGGATGACGCCGCCCTTGGGGTGGAAGACCGCGAGGCCGGGGCCGAGCTCCTCCGGGAAGGAGAACAGGTCAAGCTCCGCGCCGAGCTTGCGGTGGTCGCGCTTCTCAGCCTCGGCGAGGAACTCCAGGTGCGCCTTCAGCTCGTCCTTGGACGGCCAGGCGGTGCCGTAGATGCGCTGGAGCTGCGGGTTGCGCTCGCTGCCGCGCCAGTAGGCGGCGGCGGAGCGCATCAGCTTGAACGCCGGGATGACACGGGTGCTCGGCAGGTGCGGACCGCGGCAGAGGTCCTTCCAGCACAGCTCGCCGGTCTTGGCGTCCAGGTTGTCGTAGATGGTCAGCTCGCCCGCGCCCACCTCGGCGTCGGCGCCGTCGGCGGCCTGGGCGGCGTTGCCCTTGAGGCCGATGAGCTCCAGCTTGTACGGCTCGTCGGCGAGCTCGACGCGGGCGTCCTCGTCGGTGGTGACCCGGCGCGAGAACTTCTGCCCGCGCTTCTGGATCTCCTGCATCCGCTTCTCGACGCGCTTGAGGTCCTCCGGGGTGAAGGGCTCCTTGACGTCGAAGTCGTAGTAGAAGCCGTCCCGGATGGGCGGGCCGATGCCGAGCTTGGCCTCGGGGAAGAGCTCCTGCACGGCCTGGGCCATGACGTGGGCGGTGGAGTGGCGCAGGATGTTCAAGCCGTCCTCGGAGGAGATCTCGACGGGCTCGACCTCCTCGCCGTCCTTCACCTCGTACGCGAGGTCCTTGAGCTCGCCCGCGACGCGCGCGGCCACGATGGTGCGCTGGCCCTCGAAGAGCTCGGCGGCCGTGGTGCCCGTGGTCACCACGCGCTCTTCCCGCTCGGAATCGCGTTGGATGATCACACGGACGTCTGACACCGGTCTCTCCTGACTGAGGGGGCTGCGGCAGATCCTCGCCTGCGCGCGCAACGAATCGTACCGAGCCCCGAGGGTCGACCGCGAAACGGTTATCCACAGGTGGCGCCCGCTCCCCCGCCCTCAGTCGGTGCCGCACGCCTCCTCGAAGAAGCCCATGATCTCCGCGTGCTCCTGGATCGACTTCATCAGGCGGTCCCGCTCGGCGTCGTCGACCTGTACGGGGACCACCTGGGCGGCCCCGGTGAGCCTGCGGAAGCCGCCGCGGCTCTCCAGGCGCCCGTGCACCCGGATCGGCAGGCCGAGCAGGTGGGCCTGGCCCGCGACCCGGTACGAGTCCTCGTCCAGGGCCATGCGGATGTGCGGGATCTCCGCGCCCGCGAGGACCCGTACCCGCACGGTGCCCGCCCCGCCGGGACCTGAGCGCCGCATGCGGACCACGGTTCCGGTGATCCGTACCGGCACCGACGGCTCGTCGCGCAGATAGCGGGCGCCCGCCTCGCGCAGGACGGTGAGGTCGCCGGGCGAGAACTCGACGGGTTCGGCGGCGGCCGCGCAGCCCTCGGGGACGCCCGCGGCGGGCGACCACTCGACGTGCACGCGGGCGCCCTCGGTGCCGCGGACGAGGGCGACGATCGCCTCGACCAGCTCATGGCTGACGCCCGCCTGGACGGCGCTGTCGAAGGCGTCCATGCCGCCGGTGGCCCGCTGGTAGTCGACGGCCTCGCGGGCGGCGTACAGCGCCTGGTGCAGCCGTACGGCGAGCGTCCGCCCGGCGGGGACGGGCACGAAGGCGGCCAGGTGGCGGCCGCCGGTCGCGGGCCCCACCAGGACGTTCGCGAGGGCCGCGGCGGCGGGGCGGCGGTAGCGCGCGCCGTAGTACCCGGCGCGTTCGCGGGCGGCGAGCGCTCCGGCGAGGAGCATGCGGCGGGCGGCGGCGCGCAGGTGTTCCTCGACGGTCCAGGGGGCGGCACCCGCGGGCCCGCCGGGCACATCGCGCCACCAGCGGATCTCGTCGCTGGGGACGGCGAGCGACACGAGCAGGTCGCGGGCCGAGGGCGCGGAGCTGCGGGCGAGGGCGGTGAGCGCCTCGCCGATGAGGTCGTCGCTGTCGGGGAAGGCGCGGCTCTCGGGGACGAGGAGGCTGGTGCCGCCCGTGCCGGGTCCTGGCGGGGTCCAGCGGGAGTAGCGTCCAACGGCGCCGCCGCGGCGCCGCCAGCCGTGGCGGTGGAGGAGGGCGACGAGGACGGCGGGGTCGACCTGGCCGGGGTCTGGCGGGTCGGGCCAGGGGCCGGGGCTCTCGCCGGGGTGGGGGCGCACGCCCCGTAGGGGGGCGGGGTCGTCGATCGGGCGGTGCATCAGGGTCTCCCTCCCGCGCCGACGCGCGTCATGATCTCGCAGAGGGCGTTGTCGTCGAAGATCCGCGCGGTCGGCACGCGGACCGTGGTCCGGCGCCTGCCCGTCACGGGGTGTCCGGCGAGGTTCGTCCAGTAGCAGCAGTGGCGCAGGTCGAGGCGGTCGTGGCCGGCGCGCAGCCAGTCGTCGCGCGAGCGGGGCACGATCATGACGACCAGTATTTTGTGCACCGATACCGGGGTGCGGGCGAGCTTCTCCAGGTGGGCGTTGTCCAGGGTGAAGGAGAAGGCGGGGCCCCTGGGGCGGGGCGGGATCTGGTAGGTGCACTTGAGCTGGACCTTGATCGTGACTTCGTCGTCGATGGCGTGCCCGGGGGCGCTGTGGCTGACGTGCCAGTCGATGCCGTTGTCCGGGAACGGCTGGGAGAGCGAGCACCCGGCGGCCGCGGCGACCGCGTGCAGATAGCCCACCTGAAGGGTCTCCATACAGGCGGTGGTGGCGAGTGTGCCGCGCGGCGGTGCGATCCGCTCGGGCAGCAGCCCGCCCTGTTCGGGCTGCGCGAGCGCCATGTCGATGAGGCCTTCCGAACCGGTGAAATCCCCGCTTGAGCCGTCAATGTCCCGACTCCGTACCTGTGTTGTCTCCTGGGCGGGTTCGGCGCAAACGGCCCGGGTATCACCTGCGTGTGGCAGGAGCGGAGGTCAACTGCCGAAGCTGAACGAGGAGTTGCGTCGGGATGGCGTGCTGGTATGAGGGGCCTTTGGCCGCATTCGACACGGAGACCACGGGTGTCGACGTGGAGACCGACCGCATCGTGTCGGCCGCCGTCGTCGTCCAGAACGGCGCGGGGGCCCGGCCGCGCGTGACGCGCTGGCTGGTGAATCCGGGCGTGCCGGTGCCACAGGCGGCGACGGAGGTGCACGGTCTCACGCAGGAGCACCTGGAGCGCAATGGCCGCTGGCCCGCGCCGGTGATGGAGGAGATAGGGCGGGAGCTCGCGGAGCAGGGCGCGGCGGGGCGGCCGCTGGTGGTGATGAACGCGCCGTTCGATCTGACGCTCCTGGACCGGGAGTTGCGCAGGCACCGCGCGTCGTCGCTGTCGCGTTATCTGGAGAGCTATCCGCTGTGCGTGCTCGACCCAAGGGTGCTCGACCGGCATCTGGACCGGTACCGCAAGGGTCGGCGCACGCTGTCGGACCTGTGCGAGCAGTACGGCGTGGAGCTGGGCGGCGCGCATGACGCGGCGGCGGACGCGCAGGCGGCGCTGGATGTCGTGCGGGCGGTGGGGCGTCGCTTCGCGGCGCGCCTTGACCGTCTTTCCCCGGCGGAGCTGCACACGTTGCAGGCGGTGTGGCACGCGGCGCAGGCGCGGGGGCTGCAGGCGTGGTTCGCGCGCAGCGGGTCTCCGGAGGCGGTGGATCCGGCGTGGCCGCTGCGTCCCGAACTGCCCGCGGCGGCCTGACGGGGCTCGGCGGCACGGGGCGTGTGCGGGGCATGAAAAAACCGGCCCGTCGAGGACGGACCGGCATTCTCCGGGTGGGCGATACTGGGTTCGAACCAGTGACCTCTTCGGTGTGAACGAAGCGCTCTCCCACTGAGCTAATCGCCCGGGAACGCACTGAACAATACAGGTCCGGACGGCGTTCGTTCAAACCGCGTCCGGGCCTCGGGGCCGATGCCCCTCACCGGCGCCCGGCGCGCGGCCCCCGGGGGTCGAGGCGGGCGGCGAGGCCGCGCCGCCCGGCGCGCATCATCGCGGCGTGGTTGAGGACGAGCAGGGGTCTGCCGGGTGCCGCGAGGCGCCGCAGGAGCGGCTTGCGCACCTCGACCTCCTGGTCGTAGCGGGCCCGGGTGCCGCCGTCGGGCGTGGCGGTCAGGGTCCAGCGGGCCCAGCCGTCGAGGTCGCCGGTCATGGCGATCTCAAGGACGCCGCGCTCGGGGTCCCGGCGGCGTTCTTCGGCGGTGACGACGAGGTCGTACGGCAGGAGGGACCGGAACCGGGCGGTGCCGCGGTGCTCGTCGAGCGGCGTGACGTCGCGCACCTGGGGCCACCACGCGGGGTAGTCCTGGACCCGTTCGAGCACCTCGTAGACGACGGCGGGATCCGCGCTCAGATTCCACACGGCACGGAAGCGGAATTGGCACCAGTCCATGGCTCAAGTGTGCGGCCGTACGCCTCGATCCGGGCGGTCGTTGCCGACGGCGCGTCAACTCGGCCGAAATAGGAGGAAGTTATTCCGGGCGACTTGGCGGGTGCGCGCAATTTCGTGAAAGGCCGTCACATACGACTGTGGCCCGGAGACCATTTCCGGTCTCCGGGCCACAATCCCGGGTGGGCGATACTGGGTTCGAACCAGTGACCTCTTCGGTGTGAACGAAGCGCTCTCCCACTGAGCTAATCGCCCGGGCGCAGAGAGAACATTACCCCATGTCAGAGGGTGCCTCTGACCACCCGTCCGACCGGGCCCCGACGGCCTCGGGGCGGTCCGCCGGGGCACGGCTCACTGGTTGTCGATCTTCCAGGGCATCTGCATGCCGTACTTCCAGAGGTAGACGCCGGCCAGGACGCCGACGATCACGAGGGCGATCGTCGTGAGGATGATGTTGCGGCGGCGCACCTTCGGGTCGAGGGCGCGCTGTGCGGCCTCGGTGACCTTCCGTTTCGTCCAGCGCAGCACCAGCTGGGCCCAGACGAACTCGGTCGCCCAGATCGCCATGCCGCCGAAGATCACGACCCAGCCGGGTCCCGGCAGCGGCAGCATGATGATGCCGATGATCACGACCGCGAGGCCCACGATGAAGACGCCGACCTGCCAGCTCAGGTGCAGGGCGCGGCGCGCTTTGATGAACTGCGGCGCGCGCGATCCGAAGGGCTTCTCGGGCTTGGTCTGGCCGTCCGCCCCCTCGGCCGCCTCGGCCACCGCAGGTTCGTTACTCCCCGTATTCATGCCGCCAAACCCTACCGGACGGAAACCCGTCACCGGAATGGCCGTACGAACCAAACCGGCAGTCCGCCATACGAGCCCCCTAAAGACACCCAAAACCCTCAGAGGGGTTTACAACGGCACCGTAGGTGGCATGTCGATTTCGCCGACGTGCGAATCCCCGAGCGCACACTGAGCGAAAGGCCTTGGCGCTTATGAACACCACGGTCAGCTGCGAGCTGCACCTGCGCCTCGTTGTGTCGAGCGAGTCCTCACTGCCTGTACCCGCAGGACTGCGGTATGACACGGCCGATCCCTATGCCGTGCACGCCACCTTCCACACCGGAGCCGAGGAGACCGTCGAGTGGGTGTTCGCCCGCGACCTCCTCGCCGAGGGCCTGCACCGGCCCACCGGTACCGGCGACGTCCGAGTCTGGCCGTCCCGGAGCCACGGTCAGGGCGTCGTCTGCATCGCCCTGAGCTCCCCTGAGGGGGAGGCTCTGCTCGAGGCCCCGGCGCGGGCCCTGGAATCGTTCCTGAAGCGGACCGACGCGGCTGTGCCGCCCGGCACCGAACACCGCCACTTCGATCTGGACACGGAGCTCTCGCACATCTTGGCCGAAAGCTAGTCCGGCCCGTCCGGGAGCCGCTCGACGCCGTCCGACTCGGGGAGACGGCGCGGGTACGACAACGACATAGCAGGCACTCCAGACACCGGCGCCGGTGCCGCGGATTTCCGCGGCGTCGGCGCCGTGGCGTGCGCGGCACGAGCCGCTAGCATCGGCCAGCACCGGGCGGGCGCCCGTCCGACCCCCAGCAGGCCAGGGAGCGAATCGTGCTGATCACCCACGACACCCGGTGCGCGCTCGACGCCGTGGTCGATCTGGTGAATTCCGCGCCGGACGACGAAGGCGGCGGCGACGCCGTCGAGGGGCTCGCGGACGTCGCGGCCCTACGTGAGTTCGTCCAGAGCCACTCGATCAGTGACGTCGGGGTGCTCACGGAGCGGGACCTGGCGGGCGTGCACCGCGTCCGCGGCCGTTTCGCCGAGGTCTTCGCGGCCGCGGAGCCGCATCGGGCGGCGGCGCTGCTCAACGAGCTCGTGGCCGCCGCGGGCACCACGCCGCGCCTGACCGACCACGACGGCTACGACTGGCACGTGCACTACTTCGCGCCGGGTGCGTCGGTCGCCGACCACCTCGCGGCCGACGGCGGGATGGCGCTGGCCTTCTTCGTGGTCGCGGGCGAGCAGGAGCGGCTGCGGCGCTGCGAGGCGCCGGACTGCCGCCGGGCCTTCATCGACCTGTCCCGGAACCGCTCGCGCCGCTACTGCGACAGCCGCACCTGCGGCAACCGCCTGCACGTGGCCGCCTACCGGGCCCGGCGCCGGGAGGCGGCGGGCGTGGGGCGGGAGGGCGCGGTCTAGCCCCCGTGAGCGGGAGCGGGCCCTGGAAGGGGTGCTGGAAGGGGCCCTGGAAGGGGCGCTGGAGGAGGAACGCGGCCGATGCGGGCCCAGGGGCCTCCAGCGCGGGAAGAGTCCCTGGAGGAAGCCCTAGAGCAGGAAGAGGTCGTGCAGCGCGGCCATCAGCAACAGGCAACCGATCACCGCCAGGAAGATCATCAGCGGGGGCTGGGAGAGGGCGAAGAGGCAGCCTCGCGGCTCGTCGGCGGTTCCGTGCCCGTCTGGCCGGGCGGGGTCGCTCTGTGTGGTGGTGTCCAGCATCTCGCCGTGATGATGGCGCAGCGCGAGCGCCCGCGCTGACCAACACGCCCGGCGCGCGGGGCAGTTCGCCGCATTCCGTGCCCTTGCCGGGCCCGGCGATGCGCACCTGCGAGCGGCATCCGAGGATACGCTCGAACCAGTGACGCGCGGGGGTGACGCGGACCGCCGGGAGCCGCCCGCGGCGAGGGGCGGCGAGGTCCACTCGCTCCCCCGGCACGCCCTTGAGTACGGATCAGATGCCGTGCTTCTTCAGGATGGCCTCGATGTCGCTGAAGTCCTCCGCGGGGGCCGCCGCCTTCTTCGACTTGGCGGTGGGCTTGGCCGCGGGCTTGGCGCCGCCGCCGAAGGACGGCGCGGAGGCGGCCGGGGCGATCGCGTCGCGCTGCGCGGCCTTCACGGCCTCCTTGCGCTCCTTGCGGGTGCCGCCGGAGCGGCGCTCGGCGGAACGCGTCGACATGAAGAGCAGCCAGGACGTGCCGAGGACGCCGAAGCCCGCCCAGGCGACCGGGCTGAAGGCCGTCTCGGCCGCCCATTCGACGGCGCCCGTCATCACCAGGCCCAGGGGGATCAGCGCATAGGCGGCGAGGCGGGCCGCCGCGAGGAAACGCTTGCGATACGCCGTGACGGCGGCTATGCCGAGGCCGGCCGCGGCGACGGCGGAACAGATGGTCTCGGCAATCATCCCGGTCCTCCAGGCGTGCGGGCGCGGTGCGGTGTCGCTTGTCTTCCTTCCATCCTGCACCGGTCCAGGCCCTCGCGACCACGTCCCCGAGGGACATCAGGGAGATATCCGGGTAGGGCCTCCTCCCCAGGTGCCGGTCGGCGGGCCCGAGGCTGGGAGACTGTGCGCATGAACGACTCTGTCACCACAGGCCCCGCCAGCCCCGTCGTCATCGACTTCTGGTGCGAGCTGCAGTGCCCCGACTGCCGCACCGCCCTTGACGACGTGCGCGCGCTGCGGGCCCGCTACGGCGACCGCGCCGAGCTGCGCCTGCGCCACTTCCCCCTGGAGAAGCACCGGCACTCCTTCGCCGCCGCGCAGGCCGCCGAGGAGGCCCTGGCGCAGGGCAAGGGCTGGGAGTACGTGGAGGCCGTGCTTGACCGCGTCGAGGACCTGGACCGCAAGGGGGAACCCCTCCTGGTCGAGGTGGCGCGGGAACTCGGCCTGGACGCGGAGGAGTTCGACACCGCCCTGGTGGACGGGCGGCACATCCTGATCGTCGACGCCGACCAGGCCGAGGGCAAGGCGATCCGCGTCACCGGCACACCGACGTACGTCGTCGACGGGGAGCGCCTGGACGGCGGCAAGAGCCAGGACGGCCTGCGCGAGCGCGTCGAGGAGATCGTCGACCGGCTGCTCGCGCGGGACTAGCCCGCGGAACGCACGGGGCCAGGAAGCGGAACCAGCAAACCCGGCTGGACCGCGGCCGCGCGCCTCAGAGCGGCGGTTCTCCGAGCAGCGGTTTTCCCAGCAGCGGCTTTCACAGCAGCGGTTTGTAGACGAAGTACGAGACCGGTTCGTAGCCGAGCGACTCGTACAGGCGCAGGGCCGGGGTGTTGCCCGCGAAGACGTTCAGGCCGATGTGGTCCTTGCCCGTGTCCAGGCACT
The DNA here is from genome assembly GCF_056435225.1 of Streptomyces sp. NPDC043996. NCBI lineage: Bacteria > Bacillati > Actinomycetota > Actinomycetes > Kitasatosporales > Streptomycetaceae > Streptomyces > Streptomyces sp. NPDC043996. The sequence continues at coordinate 196,740 of NZ_JBWKEY010000009.1, forward strand.
GTGCCTCGGCGAGGAGCATCAGGGTGCGGCCGTGGCCCCGGCCCCGGTGTTCCTCCCCGACCTCGACGTCGTACACGAAGGCGTCGCCTTCGCGCTCGGCGACCCACAGCGTGCCCACGGTCGCCCCGTCCTCGACCAGGACGCTGAGCGTGGCCCCGGGGCTGGCGACACCTTCGGGCAGGGAGCGGTCGTAGTCCCGGTCGGCCTTGGCGCGTGCCTCGTCCTCGGGGATGCCGCGCTCGATCCAGTCGCGGGCGTAGCTGACCTTCGCGGCCGCCGACCACGGCCCGAACTCGTCCGCCGTCATCGGCCGGACCGCCACGCCCTCGGGAAGGGCTGGCGGTTCGGCCGGGAGCGGCTTGGTCATGTGGCGGTTGCGCTCCGCATAGCCGAGCGCGGTGGCCAGCTTGAGGGCGCCGGGGCTGGCGGCGGGCACGGCCGCCTCGATCTGGGCGCAGCCCCAGGAGCGCGCCACCTCCTCGGCGGCGAGGGCCGCGACGGTGGCGCGGCCGCGGCGGCGGTCCGGCTCGTCGACGCGCAGCTCCATGATCTCCGCCACCCACGTGCCGGACACCTGGCGCGCGGCCAGCTTGATCGTGCCGACGGGGCGGCTGTTCACGCACACGTCGTAGGTGCGTGACTTCTCGCCGTCAGTGCCCTGCTGAAGCGGCCCGGACGGCCGCAGAGTCGTGGTCATCACGGGAGTTGTACCCGCCCCGCGCCCCCGCGTCATCCGGATTTACGCACCGAACTGTGCCCGCGCCGCCGGGTCCTCACGGGTCCAGGTCGTCGGCGGCGCGCTCGGTGAAGATCCGCATGGCCTTGGCCGTCACCGGTCCCGCCGCGCCCGGCAGGTCCCTGCCGTCGACGCGGTGCACGGCCTGCACGTCCCGCAGCGTCGAGGTCAGGAAGACCTCGTCGGCCCGGTTCAGGACGTCGAAGGGCAGGTCGGTCTCGCGCGCTCCGGTCCACTCGGCGGCCAGCGCGCGCGTGATGCCCGCGAGGCAGCCGGAGGCCACCGGCGGGGTGTGGATCTCGCCGTCGATGACGACGAAGACGTTGGATCCCGTGCCCTCGCACAGCCGGCCCACGGTGTTGGCGAACAGCGCCTCGGTCGCGCCCTGTTCGGTGGCGCGGGCCAGGGCGAGGACGTTCTCCGCGTACGAGGTGGTCTTCAGGCCGGTGAGGGCGCCGCGCTCGTTGCGGGTCCACGGGACGGTGATCACGGCGGTGGAGTCGGGCCTGCGCCGCGTGGCGCCGAGGGCGACGACGAGGGTGGCGCCCTGGTCGCCGCGGTCGGAGCCGAGCGGCGAGAGGCCGCCGGTGTAGGTGATGCGCAGGCGGCCGAGGTCCAGGGGGTTGGCCTCCAGGACGGCGGCGCAGGCGCGGCGCACCTCGTCCAGGTCCGGCTCGGGCAGGCCGAGGCCGCGCGCGGAGCGGGCGAGCCGGTCGAGGTGGCGGGTGAGCGCGAAGGGGCGTCCGGCGGCCGCCTTGACCGTCTCGAAGACGCCGTCGCCGACGGTCAGGCCGTGGTCGAGGACGGAGACGCGTGCGGACTCGAGGTCGCGCAGGCCGCCGTTGAGCCAGATCTTCACGAAGGGGTCCCTCCCGTTGGTTCGTACGTTCCCGACGCTACCGCCAGCAGGCGCTCGGCCTTCAGCTCGGTCTCGCGCCACTCCCCCTCGGGGTCGGAGCCCCAGGTGATGCCCGCTCCCGTGCCGAACCGCAGGGTGCCGTCGGAGCGGTCGATCCAGAAGGTACGGATGCCGACCGCGAGCTCGCCTATTCGCCGGTCGGCGTCCACCCAGCCGACGCCGCCGCAGTACGGGCCCCGGGGCGCCGTCTCCAGGGCGTCGATGACACGCAGGGCGCTGGACTTCGGGGCGCCGGTGACGGAGCCGGGCGGGAAAGCCGCGGCGAGGAGCTCGGGCCAGCCCGTGGTGGCGCGCAGCTCGCCGCGGACGGTGGACACCAGGTGGACCAGGCCCGGGTGCTTCTCGACGACGCACAGGTCGGGCACGGTGACGGTGCCGGTGGCGCAGACGCGGCCGAGGTCATTGCGGACGAGGTCCACGATCATGACGTTCTCGGCGTAGTCCTTCTCCAGGAGGTCGGCCTCGGTCCGTCCGGTGCCCTTGATGGGGCCCGACTCCACGACGCTCCCGGTGCGCCGCAGGAACAGCTCGGGCGAGGCGGTGGCGACCTCCACGCCGTGCGCGGGCAGGCGGATCGTTCCGGCGTACGGAGCGGGGTTCCCGCGCGCGAGGAGGGCGGTGAGGGCGTCGATGTCGACGGGGCCGGGGCCGTCGGGGACGGGCGCGGACAGGACCCGGCAGAGGTTCGCCTGGTAGACGTCCCCGGCCGCGATGTGCGCGCGCACCCGGCGCACGCCGTCCGTGTACGCGGCGCGGTCGAGCGACGACGTCCAGTCACCGGCCGCCGGGCCGCGCCAGGCGCCGGGCACGGGCGCGGGCACCGGCTCCTCGCGCACGCGGCCGAAGCGGGCGCACACCAGAGCGCCCTCGAAGTCCGCGCAGACGGCCCAGAAGCCGCTGCTGTCCAGGGCCGAAGGGTCGCTGGTCACGTCGAGGAGGTCGGTCGCGACGAGGCCGCCGAAGCGCGCCAGGGGAGACAGGTCGTGCACGGCTGTGAGTCTATGACCGGTGCCCCGGCGGCGCCCCGGGCCCGCCGATCGGAGGCGACAGCGCAGCACGCTGCGCAAACGCGTTTTTGTACTGGCCCAGGAATCCGCTAGAGTTCAACACGTCGCCGGGACGCGGAAGCGGACCGGGAAAGACAAGCGGACGTAGCTCAGTTGGTAGAGCGCAACCTTGCCAAGGTTGAGGTCGCCAGTTCGAACCTGGTCGTCCGCTCGCAGGAACACGGGGGATCTTCCCGAATCCCCGTACTCCTGGTGGAGTGGCCGAGAGGCGAGGCAACGGCCTGCAAAGCCGTCTACACGGGTTCAAATCCCGTCTCCACCTCCAAGGACGATTAGCTCAGCGGGAGAGCGCTTCCCTGACACGGAAGAGGTCACTGGTTCAATCCCAGTATCGTCCACTGGAATCTCTGATCATGAGTTTTTGATCATGCAGAGGTTTCCCCGCGCGATTAGCTCAGCGGGAGAGCGCTTCCCTGACACGGAAGAGGTCACTGGTTCAATCCCAGTATCGCGCACGCAGCACCACCCACCCTCGGGTCTCGGCCCGTGGCTGGTCCCGCGCGATTAGCTCAGCGGGAGAGCGCTTCCCTGACACGGAAGAGGTCACTGGTTCAATCCCAGTATCGCGCACCAGCTCCACGAAGCCCCCGGCCGCCTCTCGGCCGGGGGCTTCGTCGTGTCCGCGGCCGGAGCCGCGGGGTGGCTCAGGACGAGAACAGCATGTGCCCGAAGCTCTTGTGCCGCTTGTGGCCGTGGTGCCCGTGGCCGTGGTGCCCGGCGTGCGGGGCGCCCCAGGCGGGGGCGGGCGCGGCCGGGTAGCCCTGCGGCGGGGCAGGCGGCGCGGGCGGCGCGGGCGGGCCCTGGTGGCCGCTCCACTGGCTCTCCAGGCGGGTCAGGGACTCCAGCTCGCCGTAGTCGAGGAATATCCCCCGGCAGCCGCCGCACTGCTCGATCTGGACGCCGTTGCGGTTGTACGTGTGCATCGCTGCGTGGCACTTGGGACAGTGCATGGGCGGCTCAACTCCTCGCCGTTCGTGACGCTTTCGCCGGATGTCTGCCCGGCTTTGGTGCTTTGCACCCTACTTCGTGGGGGTGGACCCCAGACCTGGCGGAACGGCGCTCATCCGGCGGCAGGCGGCGGTGAACTCCCGCTCGACCTCGTCCAGGGGGCGGTCGGCGGCCGTCGCCTTGGCGATGGCCAGGGCCGCGGTCTGCACGGTCAGCGCGCGGGCCGGGACGTCGAGGGCGGGCCACGGGTCGCCGCCGTCGGCGGGCACGGCGGGGCCGCCCGCGGCGCGGTAGGCGCCCAGGAACCGCGTCCACTCCCGCGCGGTGAGCAGGCCGCAGGCGTACCAGGCGGCCGGGCGGGCCAGGTCCCAGGCCGGGTCGCCGGTGCCGAGGTCGTCGACGTCGATGAGCAGCCAGTCGCCGCCGGGGCCGCGGACGAGCTGGCCCAGGTGCAGGTCGCCGTGGCACAGCCGGCCCTGCCCCGGGGGCGGCGTCTCGTGGCGGGCCCACGGGGGCAGGGCCGCCCAGGCGCTCTCGACGGCGGGCGCGTCGGGGTGCGGGGCCCTCGCCGTGGCCGCGCGGAGGCGGGCGACGGCGCGGGCCGCCTTCTCCGGGCCCCGCATCGCGGGCAGGGGGTGCGGGAGCCGCTCCGGCGGGGTGCGGTGCAGGCGGGCCAGGAGGGTGGCGGCAGCCTCCCAGGGGGCGGTGTCCGGGTCGTCCCGGTCCACGGGGGTGCCGTGCGGCCAGAGCGTGACCAGGCGGTCGTGCAGGAGGGCGGGGCGGTCGCGCAGGGGGGCGAGGAGGGTGTGCGCGAGGGCCGGGTGAGCGGCGGCGGCGAGGCGGGCGCTCAGGGCGGGTTCCGGGGTGCCGGGGGCGTGGGCCTTCGCCACGACGGGGCCGTGGCGGACGACCAGGGCGTCGGGGCGGTCCGCGAGGGTCGCGTCGGGGGGTGCGGGGCAGGGGCAGGCCGTGGGGGTGGGGTGGGCGTGGTGCTTGGCGGCTGCGGTGAGGGCGGGCAGGAGGGGGTGGGTCACGGGGGTCCTGGCGGGGTGGGCGGGGGCGGGCCGGGGGGTGGGCGTGTGGTGAGGGTACGTGGTGCTGGGGGTGTGCCCGCGCGGGGCGCCCCAGGCCCGCCCCTTCCCGAACCGGGGGCTGCCGCCCCCGTCCCCCCGCCCAACCGCGTTGGCGCTTCGCGCCTCGTCCTCAAACGCCGGACGGGCTGAAACTCCGCGTCCGGTGTCGAGAGAACAACACGTGAAAAGAAACAGCCCGCGCAGCTCCCCAGCTGCGCGGGCTGTCGTGCCGTCCGCCGCACCCCCGTCCCCACGGGGTTTCATGGCCGGATGTCCCCGCCCGGACCGCTCTTCCGGGCCTGGGGCGCCGCTCAGCGCCCCAGCATCACGCCCACGGACGACGCTTGTGTGACCACTGCTTCCCAGCCGCCGAAGACGACGATCAGCAGGGCTGCCAGGGGGAGGACCATGAGCGTGGCCACCAGCGGGTGGCGGGTTCCGGAGGGCCGGACGCCCAGGGTGGAGAGCTTTCGTCCCTGTGTCCGGATCATCGTCCGCGGCGCGGTGTCCGCCATGGTCACTCTCCCTTCCTGACGTGCTTCAGATGGTTCGTTTGGCAGCGGCGGGTGTCTGACCTCGGGGGACGAGTGCTGCACCCGCCGCTTGACCTCAAATCTAGGCGCGTGGGGGGCGCCGCACGTCATGCCCTCGTACCGATTGGCTGGCCTCCCGGAGGATGAGCGCCCGTCACACAAGTACTCCCGTGGGTGGAGACGGGGTCCTAGGACCCGCCTAGGACTCAGGGTCTTCCCGGAGGGGGCGGGTGGTGCGCTCGGAGGCGTCCTCCCTGGGCACTGGCTGCTCGACCAGGGCCAGGACGCGGGTCGCCATGAAGCGGGCGGTGCGGACCACGGAGCCGCTGCGGGTGACTTCGCTCACTTCCACCACTCCCCTGCGGACGGCGGTCTCCACGCGGCGGCCCGCCCGGCTCGCCACCACTTCGTACGTACGCGTCGTGTCCCCGGCGTCGACGACTATCTCCACTCGGTCACCCTTCACGGGATCAATCCCCCTTTGATGGTGGGTGGTTGGGAGTGCGGGTGGACACGAAGGCCCCTGGGCGCGCGCCACCTGACCACTTTTCAAGTTTCGCACCGGGCACTGACAATCGATCGGCTCGTGAGGGCGCGGCCTCTGCACGTGCCCGGCCGTGGAAACGTAAGCTGTGGCTCGTCAGACGGACCGGGCAGCGGGGATGAACATGGCGATGATGCGCCTGAGGCGCGAGGACCCGCGTGTCGTCGGCTCGTTCAGGCTGCACAGGCGGCTGGGTGCCGGCGGGATGGGTGTCGTCTATCTGGGCTCCGACCGCCGTGGCCAGCGCGTGGCGCTGAAGGTGATCCGGCCCGATCTCGCCGAGGACCAGGAGTTCCGTTCGCGCTTCGCGCGGGAGGTGTCGGCGGCCCGGCGCATCCGGGGCGGGTGCACCGCCCGGCTCGTGGCCGCCGATCTGGAGGCCGAGCGGCCGTGGTTCGCCACGCAGTACGTGCCCGGACCCTCCCTGCACGACAAGGTCGCGGCGGAGGGCCCGCTGGCCGCCGCCGACGTCGCCGTCATCGGCGCCGCGCTCTCGGAGGGGCTCGTCGCCGTGCACGAGGCCGGTGTGGTGCACCGCGACCTCAAGCCGTCGAACATCCTGCTGTCCCCCAAGGGGCCCCGGATCATCGACTTCGGGATCGCCTGGGCGACCGGCGCCTCGACGCTGACACACGTCGGCACCGCCGTCGGATCGCCCGGCTTCCTCGCCCCCGAGCAGGTGCGCGGAGCCGCCGTCACGCCCGCCACAGACGTGTTCGCGCTCGGCGCCACCCTCGCCTACGCGGCGATGGCCGACTCGCCCTTCGGGCACGGCAGTTCCGAAGTGATGCTGTACCGGGTGGTGCACGAGGAGGCCCAGCTGCAGGGCGTACCCGACGCGCTGGCGCCGCTGCTGCGGGCCTGTCTCGCGAAGGACCCGGAGGAACGTCCCAGCACGCTCCAACTGTCGCTGCGGCTCAAGGAGATCGCGGCCCGCGAGGCACAGGGGCTCGGTGACGTCCGCCCGCCCGCGCCCCGCCACGACCCCCACGACCAGCCCACGGGGCGCCTTGAGGAGTACGCCGATCAGCGCACCCTGCGCCGCCCGGCACCCGGCACTCCCCCACCGCGCACCGGCGGTTCGCGGACCGGCGGCCCCCGGACCGGGGAGTCCCGCACCGGCGGCGCGCGCACCGGCGGCTCCCGGTCGGGCTCGCGTCCGGCCGCGCCGCGCGGCACCCGGGGTTCCGGCAGCAGGCCCGCGCCGCGCAGCGGCACCGGGCGGCAGGGGCCGCGCACGACGGGCACCCGGCTGCGGCCGGCCAACCCCCGGCTGCTGCGCCAGCGGCTCTTCGTGTTCGTGGTCGTGACGCTGCTCGTGGCCCTCGGCATCGCGGCCGCACAGGGGTGCCAGGGGCCTTCGCGCGGGCTCGGTGACGTACGCCAGGAGCAGGGCATCAGCGATGCGCGGCAGCGGTCCGCGGACGTCGGCGAGCGTCCGGAGTTCCCGCTTCCGCGCTAGTCCCCGCTAGTCCCCGCTGCCGCGTTCGTTCCCAGTCCCGCGTTCGTTTCCGCTCCCGCGTTGGTTCCCGCTGCCGCGTTCGTGACGCGTCAGGTGCCGGGGCGGCCCGTCGCCACGGCGTAGAACGCCACCGCGGCGGCCGCGCCCACGTTCAGGGAGTCGACGCCGTGCGCCATCGGGATGCGCACCCATTCGTCGGCGGCGACCAGAGCCTGGCGGGACAGTCCCTCGCCCTCGGCGCCGAGCATCAGGGCGACGCGCTCCATGCGGTGGGGCGCCGTCTCGTCGAGGGTCTTCGCCTTCGCGTCGGGGGTCAGGGCGAGCAGGTCGTACCCGGCCTCGCGCACTTCCTCCAGGCCCTTCGGCCACGACTCCAGGCGGGCGTACGGCACGGAGAAGACGGCGCCCATGGAGACCTTCACCGAGCGGCGGTAGAGCGGGTCCGCGCAGTCCGGGGAGAGCAGGACCGCGTCCATGCCGAGCGCGGCCGCCGAGCGGAAGATGGCGCCGATGTTCGTGTGGTCGTTGACGGCTTCCATCACGGCGACGCGGCGGTGCGCCCGCAGCAGTTCGCCCGCCGTGGGCAGCGGCTTGCGCTGCATGGAGGCGAGGGCGCCGCGGTGCACGTGGTAGCCGGTGACGCGCTCGGCGAGCTCGGGGCTGACGGCGTAGACCGGGGCGGGGACCTCGTCGATGACGTCGCGCATGACGTCGACCCACTTGGCGGAGAGCAGCATCGACCGCATCTCGTAGCCCGCGAGCCGGGCGCGCCGGATCACCTTCTCGCCCTCGGCGATGAACAGGCCCTCGGCGGGTTCGCGCCTGCGGCGCAGCTCGACGTCGGTCAGGCCGGTGTAGTCGCGCAGGCGCGGGTCGGCGGGGTCCTCGATGGTTTCGATGCTGCTGAGAGGGGCCACAGGGTGATACTGCCTTGTCCGGGATGAGGTGCCAACGCCTGGGGGCCCGGCGCGTTACCGGTGGTTACGCGGGGGCCCCGTAGGCGTGCGGTCGTCGGGAGGGGTGCGGGATCAGGCGGGGGTGTCGGGGGCGAGGCGCGCCACCGCGCCGATCACGATGACCGCCGGGGGCTTCACCTCGTGGGTGCGGACGGCTTCGGCGACCGTCGCCAACGTCGCGTCGACCCTGCGCTGGGTGGCCGTAGTGCCTTCCTGGACGAGGGCGACGGGCGTGTCGGCGGGCTTGCCGTGGGCGGTCAGGGCCTCGGCGATCCTGCCGATCTTGTCGACGCCCATGAGGATGACGAGCGTGCCGCGCAGCTTGGCGAGGGCGGCCCAGTCGACCAGGGAGCGCTCGTCGTCGGGTGCCACATGGCCGCTGACCACGGTGAACTCATGGGCCACCCCCCGGTGCGTGACCGGGATGCCCGCGGCGCCGGGCACCGAGATCGAGCTGGAGATGCCGGGGACGACGGTGCAGGGGATGCCCACGTCGGCGAGGGCCTGGAGCTCCTCCATGCCGCGTCCGAAGACGTACGGGTCGCCGCCCTTGAGGCGCACCACCGACTTGCCCTGCTTCGCGTGCTCGATCAGGGCGTTGTTGATGGCTTCCTGCGCCATGAAGCGGCCGTACGGGATCTTCGCCGCGTCGATCACCTCGACGTGCGGGGGCAGCTCGGCGAGCAGGTCGCGCGGGCCGAGGCGGTCGGCGATGACCACGTCCGCCTCGGCGAGGAGCCTGCGGCCGCGGACCGTGATCAGGTCCGGGTCGCCGGGGCCGCCGCCGACGAGGGCGACGGTGCCGGTGGCGGGGCGCGAGCGGTGGTGCGGGGCCACCAGGGTGCCGTCGCGCAGGCCCTCCACCACGGCGTCGCGAATGGCGGCGGTGTGGCGGGGGTCGCGCTCCTTGGCGTCCGTGGTGAGGACGGCGACGGTCACGCCCGCGCTGTGGCCGGTGGCCGGGGTCCAGGCGGTGGCCTCGTCGGCGTCGTCGGAGCGGACGCACCAGACGCGGCTTCGCTCCCCCTCGGCCGAGGCCCTGGCGTTGGCCTCGGGGTCGCTGGTGGCGATCAGGGCGTACCAGGTGTCGGTGAGGTCGCCGTCGGTGTACCTGCGGCGGTGCCAGGTGATCTCCCCGGCGGTCGCCATCGCCTCCACCGAGGCGGTGGCCGACGGGGACACGAGGTGGACGTCCGCGCCCGCCGCGATGAGCGCGGGCAGGCGGCGCTGGGCCACCTGCCCGCCGCCGAGGACCACCACGCGGCGGCCGGTGAGGCGGAGGCCTACGGGGTAGGCGGGGTGTTCGGTGGCCATGGGGTGCGCCTTTCCTTGGGGCGGGGGTGGGGGCGGAGTGGGTGGGGTGGGCCCTGCCGGGGGCTCCCCAAGCCCACCCCTTCCCGGCTGCGACACTTTGCGGCTCCGCCGCGGGAAGGGCTCCGCCCCCTGGACCCCCGTTTGTCGCGCTTCGCGCTCGTCCTCAAACGCCGGACGGGCTTGAAGGGGTCTACTTCTCTGTTACGCCTGCGGAGTCGAAGGTAGCCACCTCGTGCATCGCCCGCGCCGCGCTCTGCACCACCGGCAGGGCCAGGAGGGCGCCGGTGCCCTCGCCGAGGCGCAGGTCGAGGTCGACCAGCGGGCGCAGGCCCAGCTTGTTCAGGGCCGCCACGTGGCCCGGCTCCGCGCTGCGGTGGCCCGCGATGCAGGCCGCGAGGACCTCGGGGGCGATGGCGCGGGCCACCAGGGCGGCAGCGCCCGCGCTGACGCCGTCCAGGATGACGGGGGTGCGCAGGGACGCGCCGCCGAGGAGCAGGCCGACCATGGCCGCGTGTTCCAGGCCGCCGATCGCGGCGAGGACGCCGATGGGGTCGGCCGGGTCCGGCTGGTGCAGTTCGAGGGCGCGGCGTACGACCTCGACCTTGCGGGCGTGCATCTCGTCGTTGATGCCGGTGCCGCGGCCGGTGACCTCGGCGGCGTCGGTGTCCGTGTACACGGAGATCAGCGCGGCGGATGCGGTGGTGTTGGCGATGCCCATCTCACCGGTCAGGAGGGCCTTGTTGCCCGCCGCCACCAGGTCGCGCGCGGTCTCGATGCCGACCTCGATGGCGGCCTTGACCTCCTCGCGGGTGAGGGCGGGTCCGGTGGTCATGTCGGCCGTACCGGCACGGATCTTGCGCGGCAGCAGGCCCGGGGTCGCGGGCAGTTCACCGGCGACGCCGACGTCGATGACGCAGACCTCGGCGCCCACCTGGGTGGCGAAGGCGTTGCAGACGGCGCCGCCGCCGAGGAAGTTCGCGACCATCTGGGCCGTCACCTCCTGGGGCCAGGCCGTGACGCCCTGGGCGTGCACGCCGTGGTCCCCGGCGAAGATCGCGACGGCCGCGGGCTCCGGGATCGGCGGCGGGCACACCCGGGACAGGCCGGAAAGCTGCGCGGAGATGATCTCCAGCATGCCGAGCGCCCCCGCGGGCTTCGTCATGCGCTTCTGCCGGTCCCAGGCCTCGCCGAGCGCCTTGGCGTCCAGCGGGCGGATGTTGCCGACGGTCTCGGCGAGCAGGTCGTGCGGGTCCTCGCCGGGCAGCGCGCGACGGCCGTACGTCTCCTCGTGGACGACCCAGGACAGCGGGCGGCGCTTGGACCAGCCCGCCTGCATCAGCTCGGGCTCGTCCGGGAACTCGTCGACGTACCCGACGCACAGGTAGGCGACGACTTCGAGGTGCTCGGGCAGGCCGAGCGCGCGGACCATCTCGCGCTCGTCGAAGAAGCTGACCCAGCCGACGCCGAGGCCCTCGGCGCGGGCCGCGAGCCACAGGTTCTCGACGGCGAGCGCCGAGGAATACGGGGCCATCTGCGGCTGCGTGTGGCGGCCGAGGGTGTGGCGGCCGCCGCGCGTGGGGTCGGCGGTGACGACGATGTTCACCGGGGTGTCGAGGATGGCCTCGATCTTCAGTTCCTTGAACTGTTTCGCGCGGCCCTTGGGCAGCGACTTCGCGTACGCCTCCCGCTGGCGCTGGGCCAGTTCGTGCATGGTGCGGCGGGTCTCCGCGGAGCGGATGACCACGAAGTCCCAGGGCTGGGAGTGGCCCACCGACGGCGCCGTGTGGGCCGCCTCCAGGACGCGCAGGAGCACCTCGTGCGGGATCGGGTCGGAGCGGAAGCCGTTGCGGATGTCGCGGCGCTCGCGCATGACGCGCAGGACGGCCTCGCGCTCGGCGTCCGCGTAGCCCGGCGCGGGCGGGTCGAGGGGGGTCACGGGCTCGACCGGCGCCGCGGCGTCGGCCGCGAGGGGTTCGGCGAGATCAGCCTCGGCCGCCTCGGCGTCCTCGCCCTGCGTGGCCGCGGTGGGCGGCAGCGGCTCGGGGTGGCCGGTCGCCTCGGCGGGCGGTTCCTCGGCGCCGGTGGGGGCGGCGAGGCCTGGGGCCGTCGGCGGGAGGGGGTGCGCGGTCTCGTCGGAGGGGTGCGCGGGGTCGGTCGGCTCGGCCGGGTGAGGTGCTTGCATCGGCTCGTTGGGGTCGGTCGTCCCGGGGGCGGACGGCGTCGGGCCGTCCGTCACGGCGACGGGTGCGGGTGGATCGGTGACGGCGGGCGCGGCCTCGGGCCAGTCGCCGTCGCGGGGTGCGGGCACGGTGACCGCGGGCTGCTCGCCCGGGTCGGCGGAACCCGCGTCCGGGAACTCGGCCGCCGGTGCCTGGTCGCCGGGCCGCTGGCCCGCCGGGTCCTCCGCCTTGGCGGGAACGGCGAACTCCGGGGGTACGGAGAGCGGTCGCGGCGGCGTCGGCGCCAGGTGCGGGGTGGTCGGCACCGAGCCCTCGACCGGCACGAACTGGCCGAGGGGTACGGGCGTCTGGACCTCCGGGGGCAGCTGCGGCCCCTGCGCGCCGGGCCACGGCTGGGCGCCGTCGGGGGCCTGCGGCATGACCGCGGCGGCCTCGGCCTTACCGGCCGCGGGGGCCAGCGGGGGCTCGTCGGCGAACGGCGCTCCCCCGGCCTCCGGGGTGAAGGCGTCCCCGGAGGCGGGAACGGCGGCGGGACCGGGCGCGGGCGCCGGGACGCCGTCCGCGGTCGGGGCGTCCGCCGTCGGGCCCTCGGCGCCGGCCGTGCCCTCCGCGCCGGTCGGCAACTCGGCACCCGGCACGGCTTCGGCGGCGCCCGGCTCGGGGGCGTGCGCCTCGGGAGCGCCCGGCTCGGGGGCGTGCGGGAGCGCCGGGTCGGCGGCGGCGACAGCGTCCGGGGCATCGGAGGCAGCCGCGGCGGACTCCGCGCCCGACGGCTGCGCCGGGTCGACGATGTGCGCCGAAGGCACTTCCTGCGCCCCGGCGGGCGCGCTGGCCTCGCCGGGTGCGCCCAATGCCTCAGGTCCTCCGGGGGCGACGGGCGCGTCGGACGGCGGGAGGGGGTGCGATGCGGCTTCCGGGGCCGGGGGGGCGTCTGTGTTTTCTGCGTTGCTTGCGTTGCTTGCGTTGGCTGCGTCGCTTGCGTTGACTGCGTCGCTTGCGTTGCCGGCAATGCCTGCGTTGCTGGCGATGCCTGCGTTCTCGGGGTTGTCTGCGTTGTCTGCGTTGCCTGCGTTGCCTACGACGCCTGTGGCGTCCGCGATGCCCGTGGCAACTGGGGCTTCCGGGACTGCCTGGGCCACCGGGACCGCCGGGGTCACTGGGGTCGCCAGAGACTCGGGGGCCATCAGGGGCTCGGGGGCCATCGGCGGAACCGAGACCACTGGGGCTACTGGGACCACTGGGGAAACCGGGACCACTGGGGACACCGCGGACTCAGGGGCCAGAGGCGCCACCGGGGCCACCGGAACCTCCGGTGCGGCCGAGGTTTCGGTGCCCCCCGTGGGCACCGAGGCCTCAGCGACATCCGCTACCAGCGATGCTTCCGCCACCACTGATGCTTCCGGGGCCGCCGATGCTTCCGAGGCCACCGGCACCTCTGGGGCACCTGAGCCCTCCGGGGCCACCGACACCTCTGGGACGACCGTTTCTGCAGGTGTCCCCTGAGGAATCTGCGCCGGTACGCCCGTCGCGCTCTGGGGCGGCGCGGACCAGGGCGACGCGCCCTGCGGCGGGATCTCACCCAGCTGCGGGCCCGGCAGCGCGCCGGTGTCCTCGCGCGGGACGTCCAGGTACTCGGGGCCGCTGGTGGGCGGGCCCGCCTTGCGCACCGGCACGGCGTGCGGGGGGCCGCCCGCGGGGCCCCGGTCGGACAGGGACCGGACGGGGCTCGCGGCGCCGTCCGGGACGGCGGGCGCGGCGGGGCCGCGGTGCAGCGGGCGGCGGGCGGGGCCGTGGTGCGAGGCGGGGGTGTGGTGGGCGGGGCCCGCGGCCAGCGGCACGCCGTTCAGGTCCATGGAACCGCTGTCGCGGCCCGCGGTCTCATGCGGTCCGGGCTGGTGGGCGACCTGCTCCGGGCCGACGGCGGCGAAGGGCTCGGCGGCCGCGGGCTGACCGGCGCCCGGCTGGCCGGTGCCCGGCAGGCCGACGGCCGCGGGGGCCATCGGGGCGGCCTGCGACACCTGGCCGTCAGGGCCGGTCGGGCCCGTCGGACCGGTCAGGCCAGTCGGACCGGCCGGGCCAGTCGGACCGTTCGGGCCCGCGTGCGCGGCCAGCGCCTGGTCCGCGGGGAGTGCCTGGGCGTAGACCGCCTGGGCCGCCTGCGGCTGCGCGAACCGCGCGCCCACGACGCCCGGCTGCGCGGGCACACCCGGCGCGCCGCCCTGCTGCGGGGCCCCCTGGGGTCCGGCCGGGAACGGGCCCGGAGCCGCGACCGGCTGGCCGGTGCCCGGCTGCGCGGCCTGCGCCTCGCTCCACGCGCCCTGGGCACCCGGCATCAGCAGCAGGTCGTCGTCCTCGGCGGGATGCTCGGAGGGATCGAGGAAGGTGTAGGGGTCCGGCGCGGGGACGCCCGACTGCTCCACCATGCCTGCGCTCTCCGGCAGTCCCTCGCCCGGGATCTGGCCGGTGTCGGTCATGCGTACCCCTCGCCCATTGGTTAGTCCTTCTGTGACCGCCCGTCATCCGCAACGAGCGCGGGTGCCGCGCGGCACGCGCCGCGTACGGACCACAAGGCATTGTCGCGGTTGCTCCGCCGCCGCGGCAGCGTGATCGGCCACGGTCCGCTGTGGACTGCGCCACGTCGCGCGTCCAGCGGTCCGCCGTACCACACACACCCCCCAAAACGGGCGGGCTTTCCGGACCTTGACCAAGGAATCGCCGGGCATCCGGGTGCGGTACAACGATCGGCCAGCCTACCGCGCACGGCGCGATGACAGGGGCGGCAGGGTCACGCGCTGCGGTCGAGCAACAGCCCCGCGACCAGGAAGACGACGGTCCGCTTCCGCTCTGTCCAGGCGCGGGTGTCGAGTTCGACGGACTGCAGCAGGGCGCACTCGACGGCGTAGCCGTGCTCCGACAGGTTCCTGCCGAGGAGTTCGGCGGCGTCGCGGGTCGCGGCGTGCGTGACGATGCGCTCCGGGCGCCGGTCGGCGACGGCGGACACGACGGCGGCGCCCCCGCCCCCGACGCGGACGACGTCCGGCTCGGGCAGGCTCTCCAGGATGTGCGGCGCGGTGCCGCGCACGATGTGCGCCTGTACGCCGAAGCGGCGGGCGGCCGCCGTGGCGCGAGCGCAGGCGTCCGGGTCGCGGTCGACGGCGATGACGGCGGCGCCGAACCGCGCCGCCTCCGCGGCGAAGGCGCCGCTGCCGCAGCCGATGTCCCAGACCAGGTCGCCCACGCGGGGGCCGAGGCGGGCGAGTTGGGCGGCGCGGATGCGGTCGGTCTCGCCCTCGCCGAGTTCGTGCTCACCGCCGTACGCGGCGGCGGGCAGGGCCCAGCCGCGGGGCTCCGTGCCGGGGGCGCGGCCGGAGATCCAGCCGCTGTCGTGGGTGGCCGAGCCGCCGATGACGATGACGACGTTCGGGTCGCGCCAGGTGTGGTCGGCGGCCTTGTCCGAGGTGACGACGCTGACCCGCTCCCGCTCGGTGCCGAGTTCCTCGCAGATCACGAAGGTGCGGTGGACGCCCTCCAGGAGCAGCCCGAGTTCGGCGGGACCGGCGCCGGGCGAGGTGAGCACGGCGACCTTGCCGTGCGCGCGGCAGACGTTGACGGCCCGGCGCAGGGTGCGCGGGTGGGCGACGACGACCTGGGTGTCGTCCCAGGGCATCCCGGCGCGGGCGAAGGCCTGGGCGACGGAGGAGACGGCGGGGACGACCTCGACCTCAAGGCCGAACTCCGGGGCGCGCAGGGTGCGGACGACGCCGAAGTAGCCGGGGTCGCCGTCGGCGAGGACGACGGCGGTGCCGCGGTGGGCGGCGATGCGGCGGGCGGCGAGGGCGACGCTGCCGAGGCGGACGCGTTCGGCGGCCGGGGGAACCTCAGGAAGAGCCAGGTGGTGCGCGGCGCCCGCCACGAGGGTGGCGGCGCTCAGGGCCGAGCGTGCCGCGGTGGTCAGCGGCGAGCCGTCCCAGCCGATCACCGTGACCCGGTCGGCCATCGTCGTCTGTCTCCTGGGGTGTCGTGGGTCGCGGGTCGTCGGGTGGGTCCTGTGGGTGCGGCCCGGTGGGAGCGTACCTGGTGGCGGCCCGCCGGGTGGTCCCCGATCCCGCCCCTGTGGGCCCGGGTCAGTTCCAGTCGGAGAACGTCGTCAGCTGGTCCGTGACGCCTTCGAGGTCCTCCGGCAGGAGGCTCCAGACGATGAGGTCCGTGCGGAGGTCGAGCCAGCCGCCGAGCGGGTCGCCGCCGTTTCTGACACGTGCTATCCACGCGCCGCGCAGCACTCCCTCGCTGATGCAGCCGATCTTCTGGGCGACCTGCTGGGCGGCGGTGTTGTCGGCGGCGGTGCGCAGCTCGATGCGCTCGAACTTCTGGTCGTGGAACAGCCACTGGGCGGTGGCGAGGGCGGCCTCCGAGGCGTAGCCCTCGCCGCGGGCCCAGGGCGCGGTCACGTAGGAGAGCTCGCTGGAGCGCACCCGCCAGTCGGTGCGGCGCAGCTGGACGGCGCCCACGAGGCGCTGGGTGAGGAACTCGGTGACGGCCAGGCAGAGGCCGTGGCCCGCGGTCCGCTCGGCGGGCGCGCGTGCGGTGATCCAGGTACGGGCGTCGGCCTCGGTGTAGGGCTGGGGCACGGCGGTCCAGGCGGTGACGAGCTCGTCGTTCATCATCTCCGCGTACGCGGGGACGTCCGCTTCCTCGAAAGGGCGCAGCACAAGGCGCTCCGTGCTGAGGGAGATGTCGGGGAACTCCGAGGAGCCTGAGGAGGCTGTGGTCATGCGCCGCTCCGTAACCTTCATGGGCCTGTCGCTCCGTGATTCTCCATGGCCCTCAAGGACCTTCAGGCCTGCTGAAGTGTTCAGCATGCAGCATGCTGACCGGAAGTCACACCACGGGGTCCCGCCCGCGTCGCGGACGGGACCCCGTGGTGTGGCCAGGGCTTCGGCGCCGGTCAGCCCGCCGCGACGGGCAGCACCGATCCCTTGTACTCGTCCTCGATGAACTTCTTCACCTCGGGCGACGTCAGGAGCTTGGCGAGCTTCTTGACGTTGGGGTCGTCCTCGTGGCCCTTCTTCACGGCGAGGACGTTGTTGTACGGGTTGTCCTTCACCGACTCCAGGAGGACGGCGTCCTTCTTGGGGCTCAGGCCCGCGTCGAGCGCGAAGTTGTTGTTGATGACGGCCGCGTCGACGTCTTGCAGGGAGCGCGGCAGCTGCGCGGGCTCCAGGGGCTTGATGGTGAGCTTCTTGGGGTTGGCCGCGATGTCCTCGGGGGTGGCGTTCGCGCCCGCGCCCTTCTTGAGCTCGATCACGCCCTTGGAGGCGAGCAGCTGGAGCGCCCGGCCCTCGTTGGTGGTGTCGTTCGGGACGGCGACGGTGGCTCCGGAACGCAGCTGGCTGACGTCCTTGAGGTGCTTGCCGCTGTCCGCGTACACGCCCATCGGCGGCAGGTAGACCTCGGTGACCGGCACCAGGTCCGTCTTCTTGGACTTGTTGAAGTCCTCGAGGTACGGGGTGTGCTGGTAGAGGTTGGCGTCGAGGGAGCCCTCCTGGAGGGCGGTGTTCGGCGCGACGTAGTCGGTGAACTCGCGGATCTGGAGGTCGAGTCCCTCCTTGTCCGCCAGGTTCTTCTGGATGTACTCCAGGACCTCACCGGCCGGGGTCGGGGTGGCCCCGACGACGAGCTTGTCGCCGTCGGAGCCGGAGCCCGAGCCGCAGGCGGTCAGGCCGAGCGCCAGGGCCAGGGCCCCGGCCGCCACGGCTGTGCCCGGCGTCCGCATGTCAGAAGGCCGCGACGATGGAGCCGTCGTACTTCTCGTCGATGAACTTCTTGACCTCGGGCGAGGTGAGGAGCTTGGCGAGCTTCTTCACGCGCGGGTCGTTCTCGTTGCCCTTCTTCACGGCGAGGAAGTTGCCGTACGGGTTGCCCGCGGCCTTCTCGGCGACGAGGGCGTCCTTGGCGGGGCTGAGGTCGGCCTCCAGGGCGTAGTTGCCGTTGATGACCGCGGCGTCGACGTCCTTGATGGTGCGCGGCAGGGTCGCGGCCTCCAGCTCCTTGAACTTCAGGCCCTTGGGGTTGGACGCGATGTCCTTGGGGGTGGCCTCGAAGCCGACGCCTTCCTTGAGCTTGATGACGCCGTTGTCCGCGAGGAGCTTCAGGGCGCGCGCCTCGTTGGTGGTGTCGTTGGGGACGGCGACCGTCGCGCCCTTCTCCAGGTCGGCGAGCTTCTTGATCTTCTTCGAGTAGACGCCCAGCGGCTCCAGGTGCACCGTGCCGTTCGGGACGGGGACGATGTCCGTCTTGTTCTTCTTGTTGAAGTCGTCCAGGTACGGCTTGTGCTGGAAGTAGTTGGCGAAGACCTCGCCCTGCTGCGTCGCCGTGTTCGGCGTGACGTAGTCGGTGAACTCCTTGACCTCGAGCTCCAGGCCCGCCTTCTTCGCCAGCTTCTTCTGGACGAAGTCGAGGATCTGGCCCTGCGGGGTGGGGGTCGCGGCGACGACGAGCGGTCCGTCCTTGTCGCCCGCGGAGTTCTTGTCCGAGCCGCAGGCGGTGAGCCCGAGGGTGAGGGCTCCGGCGGTCAGGACAGCAGCGGTGATCTTGGTGGTGTTACGCACGAAAAGTGCCTTTCTCCATGGGTGGTGCACACCCGCGGCCCTGCCGCGGGGTGGCGCTGGGTGAACTCGGAAGTTCGGTGTCCGGGGGTGCTCCCCCGGGTCCCGCTCCCGGCCGGGGCCGGGCTCAGGAAACCTTCGCGGGCTCCTGCTCCGCGGCGACGAGCTCGGCCGTCTTCAGCGGTTCGGCGGTCGCGGTGCCCGGGGTCATGCCGCGCAGCAGCCGCAGCTTGGGCGCGGCGCCGGAGTGACTGCCGCGCCGGTGCAGCCTGCGGGCCGCGTAGTCGCCGACGAACTGGATGACCGAGATGACCACGGCGAGGATGCCGACGGTGATCCACATCAGTTCGGTCTCGAAGCGCTGGTAGCCGTAGCGGACCGCGAGGTCGCCGAGGCCGCCCGCGCCGACGGTGCCGGTGATCGCCGAGTAGCCGATGAGGGCGACGACGGTCGTGGTGGCGCTGGAGATCAGCGACGGCAGCGACTCGGGCACCAGGACCTTGCGGACGATCGTCCAGGTGTTGCCGCCCATCGACTGCACGGCCTCGACCAGGCCGTGGTCGACCTCGCGCACGGCCGTCTCGACCAGGCGCGCGAAGAACGGGATGGCGCTGATCGCGAGCGGCACGATCGCGGCGTCACGGCCGATGGTGGTGCCGACGATGGAGCGCGTGAAGCCCATCAGGGCGACCATGAGGATGATGAAGGGCATCGACCGGCCGATGTTGACGATCTGGCCGAGCACCTTGTTCACGAGCGTGTTCTGCAGCAGCCCGCCGCGGTCGGTGAGGACCAGGAGCAGGCCGAGCGGCAGTCCGGCGGCGACGGCGATGAGCGCCGACCAGCCGACCATGTAGAGGGTGTCCCAACAGGCCTGCTCCAGCAGGGGCCGCATCTCGTCCCAGGTCACTTGGCACCTTCCTTCACCAGCGCGGAGTCCTGCGGCGCGGGCGCCTCGTGCCCGGCGATGTCGACCTGGAGGCCCTGCTCGCGCAGGAAGCCGATGGGGACGACGTTCTCCTCGAAGCCACCGGGCAGTTCGATGCGCATGCGGCCGACCTGCTTGCCGCCGACGGTGTCCATCGCGGCGCCGAGGATCGAGATGTCGATGTTGTACGTGCGCGACAGCTGGGAGATGACCGGCTGGGTCGCGGCCTCGCCGTGGAAGGTGACGTCCACGACGGTGCGCCGGTCGCCGGAGACCTCGCCGCTGAGCGGGAACAGCGCGGCGGCGAGCTGCGAGCCGGGGGTGGCCAGGAGTTCGCTGACGGTGCCGGACTCCACGATCTGGCCGCGCTCCATCAGGGCGGCGGAGTCGCAGACGGTCTTGACGACGTCCATCTCGTGCGTGATGAGCAGGACGGTCAGGCCGAGCTGCTTGTTGAGGTCGCGCAGGAGCTGGAGGATGGAGCGGGTGGTCTCCGGGTCCAGGGCGCTGGTGGCCTCGTCGGAGAGCAGCACCTTCGGCTCGCCCGCCAGGGCGCGGGCGATGCCGACGCGCTGCTTCTGGCCGCCGGACAGCTGCGCCGGGTAGGCCTTGGCCTTGTCGGCGAGGCCGACCAGGTCGAGGAGTTCGAGCGCCTTGCGGGAGCGCTCCTTGCCGGACAGGCCGAGGATTTCGAGCGGCAGCTCGACGTTGGCCTGCACGGTGCGCGAGGACAGCAGGTTGAAGTGCTGGAAGACCATGCCGATGCGGCTGCGGGCGGCGCGCAGTTCCTTGCCCGCGCGCGGGCCGCGGCCCGCGAGTGCGGTGAGGTCCTGGCCCGCCACGGTGACGGTGCCGGAGGTGGGTCGCTCCAGGAGGTTGACGCAGCGGATGAGCGAGGACTTGCCGGCGCCGGACTGGCCGATGACGCCGTACACCTCGCCTTCGCGCACATGGAGGTCGACTCCGTCGAGGGCGGTTACTTCACGACCGCGTGAGCGGTAGACCTTGGTCAGGCCGGAAGTGGTGATCACTGGGTTTCCGTCACTGTCGAGTGCGCGGCGCGTGGTGTCGCCGGGGCACGGGGCATTCGTTCGGAACGCGGCACGGCTCTCGCGATGTCGGAAGAACCGGAGGACGTGTGCGCGGGGCGGGCTCGCTACTCCCGGGTCGGCGGCGACGCGGGGGCGCGGGGCACGGCGGCTTCGCTTCGGGGCGCGAGGCTCAGTGGAACAGGGGCCCTCAGAAGGCGCACATTCGACACATACAACGAGCACCGGGCGTCGTCATCGCCTCGGTCGCAAGGGTGCGGCTGCTCGTCGTGGTCATGCGGACAGTAAAACACGCGGGCGGCGCCGCACCGCCACCACTGTCCGAATAGCGGACAGCCGAAGCCCATCAGGCGGACGGTCGGCGGCGCCTCCCTGGCCCCTTCAGACGCGGGTGGCGATCTCCACCCCACCGGCCGTGGCCTGCGCGGACACCTCCGAGAGGTCCCGCACGAGCACATCGGCGGACAGCTCGGCTGCGGGGTGCGTTGTGGTCAACGCCACGGTGGTCATGCCCGCGGCCCGGCCCGCCGCCAGGCCCGCGGGGGCGTCCTCGAAGACCACGCAGCGCGCGGGGTCGACGCCGAGCGTCCGCGCGGCGAGCAGGAAGGGCTCCGGGTCGGGCTTGCCGCGGGTGATGTCGTCGGCGGCGATCAGCGTCTTGGGGCGGATGCCCGCCTCCGCGAGCCGGGCCTCGGCCAGGCGCCGGGTGGCGGAGGTGACCACCGCCCAGCGCTCGGGCGGCAGCGAGGCGAGCAGTTCACGGGTGCCGGGCAGCGCCACCACCCCGCCTACGACGTCCGAGACCTCAAGCTCCTCGATGCGGGCCACGGCCTGAGCGACGACCTCGGCGGGCAGCAGGTCGGCGACGATCTCGGCGGCGGGGCGGCCGTGCAGCTCGACGCGCGCGAAGTCCTCGGCGGTGATCCCGTACTCGCCCGCCCAGCGCGTCCAGCACCGCGTGACCGACTCCATCGAGGAGATGAGGGTGCCGTCGTTGTCGAACAGGAGCGCGTCAGCCTGGATCTTCATGCTGATCGACGATACGTGCGCCGCCCCCGGCCGCGCCCGGGGCCCCGGGGCCGAGCGCATCGGGACCTTTGGCCCGTAATAGGGTCTCCGCATGCTTGTTGCCCTGACCGTCGCGACCTCCGTGGCCGCGCTCGCGCTCGCGGCCTGGTGCGGCTTCGCCGCCTACCGGGACCAGCCGACGAAGGACTGGCACTTCATCGGCATGGGCGTGGTCACCCTCCTCGCCCTGGTCCAGCTGGTCGTCGGCATCGTGCAGCTGGCCCGCGGGGAGCACCCCGAACAGGGCACGACGATCTTCGTGGCGTATCTGATCGGGTCCTTCGCCTGCGTTCCCGCGGCGGGCTTCATGTCGCTCGCCGAGCGCACCCGCTGGGGCTCGGCGACCGTCGCGGCGGGCGCCGTGGTCCTCGCCGTGCTCGAAGTGCGCCTGTACGACATCTGGGGAGGCTGAGGTGACCGTGACCGACGAACCCGGCACCGCGCCCGAGCGCCAGCGGCCGAAGCGCCAGAAGCTCATCACCGGCCCCGGCATCCTGCTGGTCTGGCTGTACGGCGTGATGGTGGTCGGCGCCGTGTCCCGCTCGGCGGTGCAGATCTCCACCGACTTCGACAAGGCCCCGCTCGCCTACACCCTGTCGGCGCTCGCCGGGGTGGTCTACGGCTTCATCACGTACTCGCTCGTGCGCGGCGGCGAGAGGGCCCGCAGGGCGGCGCTGGTGTGCTGCGCCGCCGAGCTGGTCGGCGTGCTCGGAGTCGGGGCCTGGACCCTCGCGGAGCCGTCCGCGTTCCCGGACGCCACGGTGTGGTCGGACTTCGGCATGGGCTATCTGTTCATCCCGGTGCTGCTGCCGCTGACCGCCCTGTACTGGCTGCGCAGGTCCCGCGCGGCCACGGCTGCCTAAGCGCTCCGCTGGTTCTGCGGCGCCCTTGCCGTCAGCCGACTGCGGGTTCGTCGTGGCTGGTCGCGCAGTTCCCCGCGCCCCTTCGGGGCGCGGCCGAACCGCAACGGACTTCACCAAGTCCGCTTAGGCGCTCGTCGCCAGCGCCTGCGCCCCGGCGCCCGCGCCGGGGCCGCCGGGCCCCGCCGCGCCCCCGGCCTCGGCGTCCTTGGCGAACGTCACCAGCGTCAGCCGGTCGTCCACGCGCCGGGTGCTCACCGGCTGGTAGCCGTGCTTGCGGTACAGCTGGAGGTTGGTCTCGCTGCGGTGCCCGGTGAACAGCTCGAAGCGCCGGACCGCCGCGCCCTCGCGCAGGCGCCGCTCGATGGCCTCGATGAGCCGCCCGCCGAGGCCGTGGCGCTGCATCCGCGGGTGGACGATGAGCTTGCCGACGCGGGCGGTGCCCGAGGCGTCCACGCTGCCGCGCACGGAGGCCACGACCTCCTCGCCGAGGCGCGCGACCAGGACGCTGCCCGCCGCGAGCTCCTCCTTGAGGGAGGCGAGGGTCTGCGTCAGCGGCTCCATCGAGTAGTCGCCGTAGAGCTCGGCCTCGCTCTGGTAGCAGAGGTACTGCAGTTTGAGGATCTGTTCGGCGGCGTCCTGGTCGTCGGCCGCCGCCGCCGAGATGGTCACGCTCATGCCCATGTGCGCATGCCTCCCGCTCACCTGCTCCACCGGTTGTCCCTCACTCCTTTCCCCATGGGTCGGGAGTCGCAACCTCTTGCGCGAGCATTCTGCGCAGGCATCCCAGGCATCGGGAACGTTCCGGCCCCAAAGATCCTTGTGACATTCCCAACTCTCCTGCGATTTCACGGTAGGTGAGGTCCTTGGGCGACAGAAGCGCAGCCAGGAGGCGGGGGCAGCGGCCGGGGAGCCTGCGCACGGCCGCGTGCAGGATGCGGCGCCGGTCGGCCCGCAGGGCGCGCTGCTCGGGTCCGCCGTGGGGGTCGTCGGCCGGTTCGGTGACGTAGGGCCGCTCGCGGCGGGCGGTGTGGCGGCTGCGGTGGGCCTCGTCGCGGACCGCGACGCGCAGCCAGGCGGCGGGGTCGGCGAGCGGACCCTTGGCGTCGATGTGTTCGAGCAGGCGCAGCCAGACGGCCTGTTCCAGGTCGCCGGGCTCGGCGCCGCTGCCGTGCGCCTCGGCCAGGGCCTCGGCGGCGAGCAGCGGGCGCAGGGTGGTGACGAGGTCGGTCGGGAGCGTGGGCGTCATACCGGCGACGACGCGGCCGTTTCGGTGCCGGGTTTCCGAAACGGCCGCGGCTCACCCCAACCGGGAGTCGCCCGTCAGCCGTTGACAGCGCCGCCAGCGCGGAAGTCGGCGGCCGCGAGGAGCGCCGTGTCCGGGTTGTCGGAGAAGATCCCGTCGATGCCGGTCTCGAAGTACTTCTTGAACGCGCCGAAGACGTCGCCGTAGGCGTTCGCGTCCGTGCCCTTCTTGAAGTCGGCGGGCAGGAAGGTGTTCTCGTTGCGCATCGTGTACGGGTGCAGGATCAGGTCCGCGGCGTGGGCGTCGCGCACCAGCGTGGTCGGCTCCAGGAGCTTGCCGTCGGGGCCCTTGGGGATGATCAGGTCGAGGGTGGGGCCGATGCCCTTGGCGAAGGCGGCCATCCAGCGCAGGCCCGCGGGCTTGACGAGGTCGGCGACGGTGCGCGGGTCGCCCGCCTCGACGAAGTCCCAGGGCCGCGAGTTCGCGGACGAGAGCAGGACCACGCCGGGCGCGTCGACGAGCTTGCGCAGGCGCTGGATGCTGCTCGGCTCGAAGGACTGCAGGAAGTTCGGGGAGTGCCTGCGGTGGCGGTTGTAGCGGCGCAGGAGCTTGGCGAGCGGCTCCTCAAGGCCGAGGCCCAGCTTGCGGAAGTAGGTGGGGTGCTTGGTCTCGATGTGCAGCCAGACGCGGCGGCCGCGCTCGCGCCCCTGCTTGTCGGCCCAGCGGAAGACCTCTTCGAGGGTCGGGATCTGCCAGCGGCCGTCGTAGGGGGTGTTGCGCTGGCGGGTGCCGGGGATGCGCTCCTTGGCGCGCAGGGTCTTCAGCTCGGCGAGCGTGAAGTCCTCGGTGAACCAGCCGGTGAGCTGGACGCCGTCCACGGACTTGGTCGTCTTGCGGCTCGCGAACTCGGGGTGCGCGGCGACGTCCGTGGTCCCGGTGATGTCGTTCTCGTGACGGCATACGAGATGGCCGTCCTTGGTGGGCACGACGTCCTGCTCGATGACGTCCGCGCCCATGTCCAGGGCGAGTTGGTACGAGCCGAGCGTGTGCTCGGGCCGGTAGCCGCTGGCGCCGCGGTGCGCGATGACCGTCGGCACCGGCAGATCCCGGCCGTGGCCGTGGCCCTTGCCGCGCCGCTCGTCGGCTCTGGCCACGCCGGGCACGCCCACGACGGCCGTGCCCGCTCCGAGGACCGCCGCCCCGAGGACGGTGCGCCGTCCGGGGCTCACCGCCGCCTGCCGCCGACCCGTCGCGCCGTGTTCCTCGTTCGCCATGGAGGGCTCCCTCTTTATCTGCTGGTACTGCCGTATGCCGCCTTGCACCTGACAAAGCGGCACGATCGTAGGTGGCGCGGGGTGACGTACGGGAGTCCTGTGGCCGAACGTCCGGGTGACGCGCGATGGCCGACGGCCGTGCGGGGCGTGCGGGCGCGTGCGCCCGGCGCGGCCCCACGGGCGGGCTCCAAGACGTTTCGGGCCCCCGGGAGAGTTCCGGCCGTGCGGGCGCGGGCGCGTGAGAAGCGCCACTCGGACAAGCCGCGCAGTTCGTACGGGGTTACGGTCGTGCAGGTGAGGGGCGCACGCGGGCAAGGGGCGGGCAAGAGCGGGTCAACTCTGCGTATCGGTCGCGTGAACCCGATGTGCGTTCAGCGGCGAGCCGCGAGTATCGTCCTCACCTGCACGGATTTGCCGTCGACCCGTTGACACCGGAGGAACCGTTGTCCCGTCTAGCGCTCCTGAAGGCAGTGCTCGGACCGATCTTGCGCCTGACGTTCCGCACGCGAGTGGAAGGTGCCGAGAACATCCCCGGGACCGGTCCCGTCATCCTGGCCGGAAACCATCTGACGTTCATCGACTCGATGATCCTGCCCGTGGTCTGCGACCGCCCGGTCTTCTTCATCGGCAAGGACGAGTACGTCACGGGCAAGGGCCTCAAGGGCCGCGCGATGGCCTGGTTCTTCACCGGCGTCGGCATGATCCCGGTGGACCGCGACGGCGGCCGGGGCGGCGTGGCCGCGCTGATGACCGGCAAGCGGGTCCTGGACGACGGCCAGATCTTCGGCATCTACCCCGAGGGCACCCGCTCCCCCGACGGCCGTCTCTACCGCGGCCGCACGGGCATCGCGCGCCTGACGCTGATGACGGGCGCGCCGGTGGTGCCGTTCGCGATGATCGGCACGGACAAGCTGCAGCCGGGCGGCAAGGGCCTGCCGCGCCCGGGCCGGGTGACGGTCCGCTTCGGCGAGGCGATGGAGTTCTCACGCTACGACGGCATGGACCGCGACCGCTATGTGCTGCGCGCGGTGACGGACTCGGTGATGACGGAGGTCATGCGCCTGTCCGGGCAGGAGTACGTGGACATGTACGCCACGAAGGCGAAGGCGGCCTGAGCCGGGCCGCCCACGGCGACGGCGAAGGGCCGCACCCCGCGCGGGGTGCGGCCCTTCGCCGTCGCCGTGGGCGGTGGCGTCAGGGGTGCTCGACGCCGTCCTCCAGCTTCTGCCCCTTGAGCAGGAACCAGGCCGCGACCGCCGTGGCGAGAAGGACCGCGGCGCCGACGCCCGCGGCCAGGCGCAGACCGTCCACGAAGGCGTCCTGTGCCGCCGACAGGAGCGGGCCCGCCGTGTGCTCCGGCAGCCCGGCGCTCGCCTCGACGGCGCCGCCGAGGGATTCGTGCGCCGCCTTGGCCGTGTCGGCGGGGGTGCCGGCCGGGGCCGTGAAGTCGCGGTAGACGCCGGTGACGATGGAGCCGAGCAGGGCGATGCCGAGGGCCGCGCCGAGTTCGTACGCCGTCTCCGAGACCGCGGAGGCCGCGCCCGCCTGCTCCTTGGGCACGCTGGAGAGGATCACGTCGGCGGTCACCGTGAAGGCGAAGCCCGCGCCGATGCCGACCACCAGGAGCGCGGCGCCGAGCAGCGGATAGCCCGTCTGCTGGCTCAGGGTGGTGAGCGCGGCGAGGGCGAGGCCCACCGCCGCGAGTCCGCCCGCGACCACCGCGCGCACCGAGAAGCGGCGCGCCACCACGCCCGCGATCAGACCCGCCGTCACCGCGCCGAGCGCCGCGGGCAGTTCCGCGAGGCCCGCTTCGAACGGCTGCCTGCCCTGGACCAGTTGCAGGAACTGGGACAGGAAGAAGACGAGTCCGGACAGGCCGAGGATGGTGAGCAGGTCCGCGAGGACGGCGGCGGAGAAGCCGCGGTTGCGGAACAGGCGCATGTCGAGCAGCGGCGCGGGCAGGGTCAGCTGGCGGCGTACGAACCAGGTGAGCGCGGCGGCACCGAGCGCGCCCGCGGCCACGGCGTCCCAGCGAAGGCCGTGCGTCGCCGACTCCTTGATCGCGTACACCACGCCGATCATGCCGATGAGCGACAGGACGACGCTGATCAGGTCCCAGGGTCCCGGGGCCGGGTTCTTCGACTCGGGCAGCAGCTTGACGCCGACGATGACGAGCACGGCCATCACGGGCAGGTTGATCAGGAAGACCGAGCCCCACCAGAAGTGTTCGAGCAGGAAGCCGCCGACAACGGGGCCGATGGCCGCGCCCGCCGACGCCATCGCGCCCCACACGCCGACGGCGATGCTGCGCTCGCGCGGGTCGTGGAAGATGTTCCGGATCAGCGCGAGGGTCGAGGGCATCAGGGTGGCGCCCGCGACGCCGAGCAGGGCCCGGGCCAGGATCATCAGTTCCGGCGTGGTGGCGTAGGCGTTGAGCACGGAGACGGCGCCGAAGGCGACGGCTCCGACGAGGAGCAGCTTCTTGCGGCCGATGCGGTCGCCGAGGCTGCCCATGGAGACGAGCAGACCGGCGATGACGAACGAGTACACGTCGCCGATCCACAGCAGCTGGGTGCCGGACGGCTTGAGGTCCTCGCTGATGTACGGCGTCGCGAGGCCGAGGACGGTCGCGTCCACGGCGACGAGGAGCACGGCGAGGACCAGCACGGCCAGGGCGAGCCACCGGCCGGGCGGCCGGGCCACCTCGGTCGTCGGGGTGCGCTGTGCGGTCCTGGTCATGCTTCCACTCTCCGTTGCGCGCCGCCGATCAGCAGCTCGGCGATCATGTAGCTGAAGTCCTTGGTCGCGACGCGGCCGTCGAGGACGGCCCAGGCGCAGGAGCTCACGAGGCCGTAGAAGGCCTCGGTGAGCCAGACCGGGGTCAGGTCGATGCGGAACTCGCCGCCCTCCTGGCCGCGCCGGAACAGCTCGGCCACGCGGGCGTCGATGCGGGCCCAGCCCTCGTGCTGGGACTCGCCCTCGAACAGGGCGTTCTCCGTGACGAGGAAGGCGACGAGCCCGGCGGCGGGCTGCACCTCCTTGACCAGGCGGCGCAGGGCGTCCGTGGCGGGGCCCTCCTGGAGGCGGGCGGCGTCCAGACACGCCTCGCACTCCCTCAGGCCGAGGTCCTCCAGCGCGCGGACGAGCGCCTCGCGGCCGGGGAAGTGGCGGTGCAGGGTGGCGCGGCTGATGCCCGCGGCCTTCGCGACCTCGTCCATGGTCGCGGATCCCTTGCGGGTGAGCAGGGCGGCGGCGTTGTGCAGCACCTGGTCTCGATCGACTGACATGAGACGACACTAGCCCACGTGAGACATTTTTGTCTCATCAGAGGCGTGCACGTCTTACGGCAGGGGCGTCGGCGTCTTACGGCAGGAGTAGCGGCGCCATACGGCAGGAGTGTCTGCGCCGGGGCCTCAGTGCCAGGGCAGCGCGGCCCGCGTGCTCCAGTACGCGGCGGGCTCCTCGGCGAGGGCCCCGAAGCGCTCCAGGTCCGCCTCGTCCAGGTCGGCGGCCGTGGCGCGCAGGTTCGACGCCAGCTGTACGGAGGTGGCGGCGCCGGAGAGCACGACGCCCGCCCAGGGCTCGCGCAGGACCAGGGCGAGGGCGAGGGCGTCGCAGCCGACGCCGGTCCGCTCGGCGGCGGCGCGCAGGGCGGCGGGCGCGCGCTCCCCGGCCAGGCGGCCGTTGGCCATGCCCTCCTTGACCAGGACGGTCAGGCCCGCCTCATGGGCCTCCGCGAGCGCGGGCCCGGCCGAGGTCTCCAGGGCGTTGTAGGTGGCCTGGACGGTGCGGAAGAGCCGCTCGCCGCCGACGGTCACGTCCAGGGCGGCGCGGATCGCGGCGGCCTGCTCGGGGCCGCTCACGGAAAGGCCGACGGTGACGCCGGAGGCGGCGAGGTCGGCGAGCCGGGCGTGCAGCTCCTTGTCGGTCAGCGCCGGACTGCCGGGCGTGACCGAGTGGATCTGGTAGAGGTCGAGCCGCTCGCCGAGCAGCGCGGCGGTCTCGGCGCGCTGGCGGTCGTACGCGGCGACGCTGTGGTCCTTGACCTCGTGCGCGGTGGCGTCGGTGCGCCAGTCGGCCGTGTAGGTGTAGCCCCACTTGCTGCCGACGACGACGTCGGCGATGTCCGCCCTGCTCGCGAGCCAGTCGGCGAGGAACTCCTCGGAGCGGCCGTAGGAGCGGGCCGCGTCGACGTAGCGCACGCCGAGCGCGTAGGCGGCGTCGAGGAGTTCGAAGGCGCGCTCGTGCAGGGCCTCGACGCTGCGGGACGGCGGCAGGTCGGCCTCGCGGCCCAGGGTGATGTAGCCGGGCCTGCCGACGGCGGCCAGGCCGAGCCCGATGCGGGCGGTGGGGGTGGTGGCTTCGGCCAGGCGGGCGAAGGACATGCGGGGCTCCACGCTTCGGGGGGTGACACGGCGGAGGGGAGCACGCGGGTCGCGCGCTCCCCTCCGCTCAACGT
This sequence comes from Streptomyces sp. NPDC043996, assembly GCF_056435225.1. Classification (NCBI taxonomy): domain Bacteria; kingdom Bacillati; phylum Actinomycetota; class Actinomycetes; order Kitasatosporales; family Streptomycetaceae; genus Streptomyces; species Streptomyces sp. NPDC043996. The sequence goes on from NZ_JBWKEY010000009.1 coordinate 225,961, forward strand.
AGCCCTCCGGCGGCGGGCGGGCCCTGGCGGGGCGCCCCGGGGCCCGCCCGCTAGGCGGTCCGGCCCTTCGCCCACTGGAGCTGGGCGGCGACGTCCGTCTTGATCTCGGCGAGCTGGACGGCGACCGCCGAGGGGGCGGTGCCGCCACGGCCGTCGCGGGACGCGAGGGCGCCCGGCACGTTCAGGACGGTGCGGACCTCCGGGGTCAGCTGCGGGGAGATCTTCGCGAACTGCTCGTCGGTGAGCTGGTCGAGCTCGATGCCGTGCGCCTCGCACTCCTTGACGCACTCCCCCGCGACCTCGTGCGCGACGCGGAACGGAACGCCCCGCTTGACCAGCCACTCGGCGATGTCCGTGGCGAGCGAGAACCCGGCCGGGGCCAGTTCCTCCATGCGCTCGCGGTGGACGGTGAGCGTCGCCATCATGCCGGTGAAGGCGGGCAGCAGGACCTCCAGCTGGTCGCAGGAGTCGAAGACGGGCTCCTTGTCCTCCTGGAGGTCGCGGTTGTACGCGAGCGGGAGCGCCTTGAGCGTCGCGAGCAGGCCCGTGAGGTTGCCGATGAGACGGCCTGACTTGCCCCGCGCCAGCTCGGCGATGTCCGGGTTCTTCTTCTGCGGCATGATCGACGAGCCGGTCGAGAAGGCGTCGTGGAGGGTGACGAAGGAGAACTCCTTCGTGTTCCAGATGATGACCTCCTCCGCGATCCGGGAGAGGTTGACGCCGATCATCGCGGTGATGAAGGCGAACTCGGCCACGAAGTCCCGCGAGGCGGTGCCGTCGATGGAGTTGGCGGCCGAGCCGTGCTCGAAGCCGAGGTCCCGGGCGACGGCCTCCGGGTCGAGGCCGAGCGAGGAACCCGCGAGCGCGCCGGAGCCGTACGGGGAGACGGCCGTGCGCGCGTCCCACTGCCGCAGCCGCTCCGCGTCCCGGGACAGGGACTGGACGTGGGCCAGGACGTGGTGCGCGAAGAGGACGGGCTGGGCGTGCTGGAGGTGGGTGCGGCCCGGCATGGCGACGTCGGGGTGCGCCTCCGCGAGGCCGATGAGCGCCTCCTGGAGGTCGGCGATCAGGCCGCCGACGATCCGGGCGTGGTCGCGCAGGTACATCTTGAAGAGCGTGGCGACCTGGTCGTTGCGGGACCGTCCGGCGCGCAGCTTGCCGCCGAGGTCCGCGCCGAGCCGCTCGAGCAGGCCGCGCTCCAGGGCCGTGTGGACGTCCTCGTCGGCGATGGTGCCGGTGAACGAGCCGTCGGCGACGTCGGCTTCGAGCTGGTCGAGCCCGGCGAGCATGCGCTCCAGCTCGTCGGCGGTGAGCAGCCCCGCCGTGTGCAGCACGCGCGCGTGGGCGCGGGAACCGGCGATGTCATACGGCGCCAGGCGCCAGTCGAAGTGCACCGAGGCGGAGAGTTGCGCCAGCGCCTCCGCGGGGCCGTCGGCGAACCTGCCGCCCCAGAGGCGGACTTCGCCGGTGTTGCTGCTCACGGTTGCTCCTTGGTGTGCGAGTGGCGGGGCGGGGATTCCTCCCCCACCCCGCCCCTTCCCGAAACTGGGGGACCCCCTGGAGGGGCTGATTCCCTTACGCCAGGTCCCGCTTGGCGGCGATCTTCGACGACAGGGCGAAGATGTCGATGAAGCCCTGCGCCTTGGACTGGTCGAAGGTGTCACCCGTGTCGTACGTCGCGAGGTTGAAGTCGTACAGCGACTCCTGCGACTTGCGGCCGGTGACGACGGCGCGGCCGCCGTGCAGCGTCATCCGGATGTCTCCGCTGACGTGCTGGTTGGCCTCGTTGATGAAGCCGTCGAGGGCCCGCTTCAGCGGGGAGAACCACAGGCCGTCGTAGACCAGCTCGCCCCAGCGCTGCTCGACCTGCCGCTTGTACCGGGCGAGCTCGCGCTCGACCGTGACGTTCTCCAGCTCCTGGTGCGCGGTGATCAGGGCGATCGCGCCCGGCGCCTCGTACACCTCACGGGACTTGATGCCGACGAGCCGGTCCTCGACCATGTCGATCCGGCCGATGCCCTGGGCGCCCGCCCGCTCGTTGAGCTGCTGGATCGCCTGGAGGACCGTGACGGGCCTGCCGTCGATGGCGACCGGGACGCCCTCCTTGAAGGTGATGACGACCTCGTCGGCCTCGCGGGGCGTCGCCGGGTTCGAGGTGTACTCGTAGACGTCCTCGATCGGGGCGTTCCAGATGTCCTCGAGGAAGCCCGTCTCGACGGCCCGTCCGAAGACGTTCTGGTCGATGGAGTACGGCGACTTCTTGGTGGTGGCGATGGGCAGGCCCTTGGCCTCGCAGAAGGCGATGGCCTTGTCCCGCGTCATCGCGTAGTCCCGGACGGGGGCGATGCACTTCAGGTCCGGGCCGAGGGCCTGGATGCCGGCCTCGAACCGCACCTGGTCGTTGCCCTTGCCGGTGCAGCCGTGGGCGACCGTGCCCGCGCCGTGCTTCTCGGCGGCGGCGACGAGGTGCTTGACGATGGTGGGCCGGGACAGGGCCGACACCAGCGGATACCGGTCCATGTAGAGGGCGTTGGCCTTGATCGCCGGGAGGCAGTAGCCCTCGGCGAACTCGTCCTTGGCGTCCGCGACCTCGGCCTCGACGGCACCGCAGGCGAGCGCGCGCTTGCGGATGACGTCCAGGTCCTCGCCGCCCTGGCCGACGTCCACGGCGACGGCGATGACCTCGGCGCCCGTCTCCTCGGCGATCCAGCCGATGGCGACGGAGGTGTCCAGGCCGCCCGAGTAGGCGAGTACGACGCGCTCGGTCACGGGTTTCTCCTCACAGTGCATTCGCTCGCTCAGTGCTGTGCAGTCACTGATATGCATGAGTATGCAGTCTTCCGCATGCTTCGTCAATTCACCTCTCGGGCGACCACCGGCCCGCGCCCCCGGGGACACGTGTAGCGACCACATATCGAGACGGTGTTGCGCGGAGGGCGCCCGCGGACGTTGCATCGCCGGGTGCGCGACGAACAGTCACTGACCCCCGCGGATCCGGCCGGCCGGGCGGCGCGGCGTGCCGTGACCGTCTTCCCCGTCCTGGTGCTCGCCGCGGGCGCCATTGGCCTCGCGGCGCCGGACGGACTCGCGGGCTGGAAGCCGAGCGTGCCGTATCTACTCGGCGTGGTGATGTTCTGCATGGGCCTGACGATGACCCCGGCGGACTTCAAGGGGGTCGCGAGGCGCCCTTGGGCCGTGGGCCTCGGCCTCGTCGCGCACTACGTCATCATGCCGGGCCTCGGCTGGCTCATCGCCCACGCCCTCGGCCTGTCGCCGCAGCTGGCGGCCGGGGTGATCCTGGTCGGATGCGCGCCGAGCGGCACCGCGTCGAACGTCGTGACGTATCTGGCGCGCGGCGACGTGGCCCTCTCGGTGTCCGTCGCCACCGTCTCCACGGTGCTCGCGCCGCTCGTCACACCGCCGTTGACGCTGCTGCTCGCGGGCGAGTTCCTGCCGGTGGACGCGGGCTCGATGGTGGTGGACATCCTCAAGACGGTGCTGCTGCCCGTCGTCGCGGGGCTGCTCGCGCGGCTGTTCCTCGGTCGCTACGTGGACCGCGCGCTCGGCGCGCTGCCGTGGCTCTCGGCCCTGACCATCGCGGTCATCGTGGCGGTGGTCGTCGCGGGCAGCGCGGCGGCCATCAAGTCAGCCGCCGCGCTCGTCCTGCTCGCGGTGGTCCTGCACAACGGCCTGGGCCTGGCCCTCGGCTACGGCGCGGGCCGCCTGGCCCGCCTGGGCGCCCCCGCGTCCCGCGCCATGGCCTTCGAGGTCGGCATGCAGAACTCAGGCCTGGCCGCGTCCCTGGCCACCGCCCACTTCAGCCCCCTGGCCGCCCTCCCCGCGGCGGTCTTCTCGGTCTGGCACAACGTGTCGGGCGCGGCGGTGGCCGCCTGGATGGCCCGCAGGTCATAAAGCCTGTCCGGCGCTTGAGGACAAGGCCGAAGGCCGGGCAGTAACCCGCAGACACACGCCGGACAGCAGCAGAACCCCCAGCCCGTCCGGCGCTTGAGGACGAGGCCGCAGGCCGATCAAGCCGCGCCAAGGCCAGGGGCCAGGGGCGGCCTCAATGCTCGTTGGACGCCAGCCGCAGCAGATGGTCCGCCAACGCCTGACCCCCCGTCGCATCCCTGCTGATAAGCATCACCGTGTCGTCGCCCGCGATCGTCCCCAGGATGTCGTGCAGCTCGGCCTGGTCGATCGCCGAGGCGAGGAACTGCGCGGCGCCGGGCGGGGTGCGCAGAACCACCAGGTTCGCCGACGCCTCCGCGGAGATGAGCAGCTCCCCGGAGAGGCGCCGCATCCGCTCCTCCTTCGCCGACTCCCCGAGAGGGGCCCGCGGCGTGCGGAAGCCGCCCTCGCTCGGCACGGCGTAGATGAGGTCGCCCTCGGCGTTGCGGATCTTGACGGCGTTCAGCTCGTCCAGATCGCGGGAGAGCGTCGCCTGGGTGACGTTCAGGCCGTCGTCGGCGAGGAGCTTCGCCAGCTGGCTCTGGGAGCGCACCGGCTGCCGGTTGAGAATGTCCACGATCCGGCGGTGCCGTGCGGTGCGGGTCTGCGGCACGGCGGGCCCGGCCTGCTCCCCTCGCTCATTGCGCTGCGCGTGGCTCATCGTCGTCTCATTCTCCGGATCGTCCGTCCCCGTTCGCCGCTGCCGCGGCCTGGTCGAGGACGCCGGGCAGGGCCTGGAGGAACGCCTGCACCTCGGTGTCGCGCACGTTCAGCGGGGGCATCAGCCGTACGACATCGGGGGCGGGCGCGTTGACCAGGAAGCCGGCGTCCTGAGCCGCCCGCTGCACGTGCGCGGCCAGCGGCTCGGTGAGCACCATACCCAGCAGCAGGCCCGCACCCCTGACATGGGCGACCAACGGGTGCCCCGCTGACTCGATTCCGTCGCGGAGCCGTTCGCTCGCGCGCTTGGTGTGCTCCAGGAGACCCTCGGCGACGATCGTGTCCAGGACGGCGAGTCCGGCGGCGCAGGCGACGGGGTTGCCGCCGAAGGTCGTGCCGTGGTGGCCGGGCTTCAGGAGCTCGGCGGCCGCGCCGAAGGCGACGGTCGCGCCGAGCGGCAGGCCGCCGCCGAGCCCCTTGGCGAGGGTGACGACGTCGGGCCGTACGCCGTCGTCCGCGAAGTGCGCGAACCAGTGGCCGGTGCGGCCGATACCGGTCTGCACCTCGTCGAGGACGAGGAGGGTGCCGGTGGCGCGGGTGATGTCGCGGGCCGCCTTGAGATAACCGGCGGGCGGCACGACGACGCCGTTCTCGCCCTGCATCGGCTCGATGATCACGAAGGCGGTGTCCTCGGTGACCGCCGCGCGCAGGGCGTCCACGTCGCCGTACGGGACATGGGTCACCTCGCCGGGCAGCGGCAGGAACGGCTCCTGCTTGCCGGGCTGGCCGGTGAGGGCGAGCGCGCCCATGGTGCGGCCGTGGAAGCCGCCCTGGGTGGCGACCATGTGCGGGCGCCCGGTGAGGCGGCCGATCTTGAAGGCGCCCTCGTTGGCCTCGGCGCCCGAGTTGCAGAAGAACACCCGGCCCTCGCGCCCGAAGAGCTGGAGCAGCCGCTCGGCGAGCGCGACGGGCGGCTCGGCGACGAAGAGGTTCGAGACGTGGCCGAGGGAGGCGATCTGCCGCGATACGGCGTCCACGACGGCCGGGTGGCCGTGGCCGAGCGCGTTCACCGCGATGCCGCCGACGAAGTCGACGTACTCCCTGCCGTCGGCGTCCCAGAGCCTGCTGCCCGCGCCGCGCACCAGGGGCAGGCTCGGCGTGCCGTAGTTGTCCATGAGCGCGCCCTGCCAGCGCTCGGTCAGCGCCTGGTTGAACCCGGTGGGCTCGGTGGGCTCGGTGGGCTCCGTGGACGGGGTGGACGCGGTGGCGGGCGTCATGCCGGTGCTCCCTCGGTCAGCTCGTCGGGCACGACCATCGTGCCGATTCCTTCATCCGTGAAAATCTCAAGCAGGATCGAGTGCTGGACGCGCCCGTCGATGACGCGGGCCGTCTGTACGCCGTTGCGGACGGCGTACAGGCAGCCCCGCATCTTGGGCACCATGCCGCTGGACAGGTCGGGCAGCAGCTTCTCCAGTTCGGTGGCGGTGAGGCGGCTGATCACCTCGTCGCTGTGCGGCCAGTCCTCGTAGAGGCCCTCGACGTCGGTGAGGACCATCAGCGTTTCGGCACCAAGCGCCGCAGCGAGTGCCGCAGCCGCCGTATCAGCATTGACGTTGTAGACATGTCCCTTTGTTTCGAGGTCCTCGGATCGTGCGATGGAGGAGACCACCGGGATCCGGCCGTCGGCGAGCAGCGCCTCGATGGCTCCGGTGTCGATCCCGGTGACCTCGCCGACCAGGCCGATGTCGACCAGTTCGCCCTCGATCAGCGGGCGGTGCCGGGTCGCGGTGATGGTGTGCGCGTCCTCGCCGGTCAGGCCCACGGCCAGCGGGCCGTGCTCGTTGAGCAGCCCCACGAGCTCGCGCTGCACCTGCCCGGCGAGGACCATCCGGACGACGTCCATGGCCTCGGGCGTGGTGACGCGAAGGCCCGCCTTGAACTCGCTGGTCAGGCCCTGTTTGTCGAGCTGGGCGCTGATCTGGGGGCCGCCGCCGTGCACCACGACGGGCTTCAGGCCCGCGTGGTGCAGGAAGACGACGTCCTGGGCGAAGGCGGCCTTCAGTTCGGCGTCCACCATGGCGTTGCCACCGAACTTGATGACGACAGTGCGGCCCCGGTGCCGGGTCAGCCAGGGCAGCGCCTCGATGAGGGTCTGCGCCTTGGGCAGTGCGGTGTGCTTGCGGGTGCTCATGGGGTGTTCAGGGTCCTCGGGTTCAGGACGAGCGGGGCGGTCGGGCCGTCCAGGGCGGGCGGTCGGGGCGGGGCCGTCGGGGGCGGCGGTCAGGACGAGTAGGCGCTGTTCTCGTGGACGTAGTCGGCGGTGAGGTCGTTGGCCCAGATGACCGCGGACTCCGAGCCCGCGGCCAGGTCGGCGGTGATCCGCACCTCTCGGTAGCGCATGTCGACCAGGTCGCGGTCCTCGCCCACGGAGCCGTTCTTGCACACCCATACGTCGTTGATGGCGACGTTCAGCAGGTCGGGCCGGAACGCGGCGCGGGTGGTGCCGATGGCGGACAGGACGCGGCCCCAGTTGGGGTCCTCGCCGTGGATCGCGCACTTGAGGAGGTTGTTGCGGGCGATGGAGCGGCCCACCTCGACCGCGTCGTCCTCGCTGGCCGCGTTGACGACCTCGATCCGGATGTCCTTGGAGGCGCCCTCGGCGTCGCCGATGAGCTGCCGGGCGAGGTCGTCGCAGACCGCGCGCACGGCCTCGGCGAACTCGGCCTGGCCGGGGGCGAGCCCGGAGGCGCCGGAGGCGAGCAGGAGCACGGTGTCGTTGGTGGACATGCAGCCGTCGGAGTCGACCCGGTCGAAGGTGAGCCGGGTCGCCTCGCGCAGCGCCTTGTCCAGGTCGGCGGCGGGCAGGTCGGCGTCCGTGGTGAGGACGACCAACATGGTGGCGAGGCCGGGGGCGAGCATGCCCGCGCCCTTGGCCATGCCGCCGACGGTCCAGCCCGCGCCCTCGTACACGGCCGTCTTGTGCACGCTGTCGGTCGTCTTGATGGCGATGGCGGCCTTCTCGCCGCCGTGCGCGGACAGGGCGGCCGCGGCCGTCTCGACGCCCGGCAGGAGCTTGTCCATGGGGAGCGTGACGCCGATGAGGCCCGTGGAGGCGACCGCGACCTCGGCCGCGTTCACGCCGAGCGCCTCGGCCGCCTTCTCGGCGGTGGCGTGCGTGTCCTGGAAGCCCTTGGGGCCCGTACAGGCGTTGGCGCCGCCGGAGTTGAGGACGACCGCCGCCACCTGACCGGCCTTCAGGACCTGCTCGGACCAGAGCACGGGGGCGGCCTTCACGCGGTTGGAGGTGAAGACGCCCGCGGCGGCCAGGCGGGGGCCTCGGTTGACCACGAGGGCCAGGTCCGGGTTGCCGTTCTCCTTGATTCCGGCGGCGATGCCCGCCGCCTCGAATCCCTTGGCTGCCGTGACGCTCACTGCATCTCCTCGTTCGCTGCTGTGCCCGCGCGGTCGGCCTCGGCGCCGGTGCGGCGCGCGGGCGCGGGGCTCGTGGTCACGCGCGGCCCGGCGGCCGCGCGCGGGTCGCTCACCGGGGCTCCTGGTCCGCTGTCGCTCACGGTGCGACGCCGACCGTGGAGAGCCCCAGCTCCTCGGGGAGCCCGAGCGCGATGTTCATGCTCTGCACGGCGCCGCCCGCGGTGCCCTTGGTCAGGTTGTCGATGGCGGTGATCACGATCACGCGCCCGGAACCGGGGTCGTGGGTGGCCTGGACGTGCACGGCGTTCGAGCCGTACACGGACGCCGTGGCGGGCCACTGGCCCTCCGGGAGCAGCCGTACGAACGGCTCGTCGGCGAACGCCTTCTCGTAGACGGCGCGCACGCTCTCCGCGGTGACGCCCGGCAGCGCCTTGGCGCTGCACGTGGCGAGGATGCCGCGCGACATGGGCGCGAGGGTCGGCGTGAAGGAGACGGACACGCGGGTGCCCGCCGCCGCGCTGAGGTTCTGGATCATCTCCGGCGTGTGCCGGTGCGCTCCGCCCACGCCGTACGGCGACATGGAGCCCATCACCTCCGAGCCCAGCAGGTGCGGCTTGGCGGCCTTGCCCGCGCCGGAGGTGCCGGACGCGGCGACGATCACCGCCTCGTCCTCGACGAGCCCGGCCGCGTACGCCGGGAAGAGGGCGAGCGAGACCGCCGTCGGGTAGCAGCCGGGCACCGCGATGCGCTGGGTGCCCTCCAGGGCGGCCCGGCCGCCGGGGAGCTCCGGCAGGCCGTACGGCCAGGTGCCGGCGTGCTCGCTGCCGTAGAACCGCTCCCAGTCCGCCGCGTCCTTCAGCCGGAAGTCGGCGCCCATGTCCACGACGAGGACGTCCTCGCCGAGCTGCTCGGCGACGGCGGCGGACTGCCCGTGGGGCAGCGCGAGGAAGACGACGTCGTGCCCGGCCAGGTTCTCGGGGCTGGTGGCCGCGAGGACGCGGTCGGCGAGCGGCACCAGGTGCGGCTGGAGCGCGCCGAGCCGCTCGCCCGCGTTCGAGTGGGCCGTGAGCGTGCCGATCTCGACCTCGGGGTGGCCAAGGAGCACGCGCAGCAGTTCCCCGCCCGCGTATCCGCTCGCCCCCGCCACCGCAGCGCGTACCGTCATGGACTCCTCCTCGTGAATGGCATGAATATACAAGCTGTCGCACGTTTATGCAATGCGGATCTCGCTCCGCCCGGAGCCCGCCGTGACCGCCCCCCGGAGGCGGCGAACAGGGGAAAGCGTGGCACCGGCCGGGCCCTCCTGCCAGCGTTGGCGGCCCTCAACCAGGCCGCCAGCCGCTGTCCGGTGGCCGAGACACGACCGCCCCGGTCGGCGGGTGCCGACCGGGGCGGAGGGTACGCGTGCCCTGAAGGCCCGGCGGACCGGCTGAGCGGTGCGTCAGGCGAGCGTGGCGAGGGCCTCGTTGAGCGTCGCGGACGGACGCATCACGGCCGCCGCCTTGGTGACGTCGGGCTGGTAGTAGCCGCCGATGTCGGCCGGGGAGCCCTGGACGGCGATCAGCTCGTCGACGATCTTCTGCTCCTGCTCGGCCAGGGTCTTGGCCAGCGGGCCGAAGGCCTCGGCGAGCTGCGCGTCGTCGGTCTGCTTGGCCAGCTCCTGGGCCCAGTACAGGGCCAGGTAGAAGTGGCTGCCGCGGTTGTCGATGCCGCCGAGCCTGCGGCTCGGGGACTTGTTCTCGTTCAGGAACGAGGCCGTGGCGCGGTCCAGGGTGTCCGCGAGGACCTGGGCGCGGGCGTTGCCGGTGGTCTGCGCCAGGTGCTCGAAGGACACCGCGAGGGCGAGGAACTCACCCAGGCTGTCCCAGCGCAGGTAGTTCTCCTTGACCAGCTGCTGGACGTGCTTCGGGGCGGAGCCGCCGGCGCCCGTCTCGAACAGGCCGCCGCCGTTCATCAGCGGCACCACCGAGAGCATCTTGGCGCTGGTGCCGAGCTCCAGGATCGGGAACAGGTCGGTCAGGTAGTCACGCAGGACGTTGCCCGTGGCGGAGATCGTGTTGAGGCCCTCGCGGATGCGCTCCACGGACAGCTTGGTGGCCTCCACCGGGGACAGAATGCGCAGGTCCAGGCCCTCGGTGTCGAACTCCGGCAGGTACGCGTTCACCTTGGCGATCAGGTTGGCGTCGTGCGCGCGGGTCTCGTCCAGCCAGAACACGGTCGGGTCGCCGGTGGCGCGGGCGCGGCTGACGGCCAGCTTCACCCAGTCCTTGATCGGGGCGTCCTTGGTCTGGCAGGCGCGGAAGATGTCGCCCTCGGCGACCGGCTGCTCGATGAGCGCGTTGCCCTCGGCGTCGACCACGCGAACCGTACCGGCGGCCGGGATCTCGAAGGTCTTGTCGTGGGAGCCGTACTCCTCGGCCTTCTGCGCCATCAGGCCGACGTTCGGGACCGAGCCCATAGTGGCCGGGTCGTAGGCGCCGTTGGCCCGGCAGTCGTCGATGACGACCTGGTAGACGCCCGCGTAGGAGGAGTCCGGGATGACGGCGAGGGTGTCGGCCTCGGCGCCGTCCTTGTCCCACATGTGGCCCGACGTGCGGATCATGGCCGGCATGGAGGCGTCGACGATGACGTCCGAGGGCACGTGCAGGTTGGTGATGCCGCGGTCGGAGTCGACCATCGCCAGGTCCGGGCCCTCGACCAGCTCGGCCTCGAAGGACGCCTTGATCTCGGCGCCGTTCGCAAGCGCCTCCAGGCCCTTGTAGATGCCGCCGAGGCCGTCGTTCGGGGACAGGCCCGCGGCCGTGAGGTCGGCGCCGAAGGCCGCGAAGGTCTTCGGGAAGAAGGCGCGGACCACGTGGCCGAAGACGATCGGGTCGGAGACCTTCATCATCGTGGCCTTCAGGTGCACCGAGAACAGCACGCCCTCGGCCTTGGCACGCGCGACCTGCGCGGTCAGGAACTCGCGCAGCGCGGCGACGCGCAGCACGGAGGCGTCGACGACCTCGCCCGCGAGGACGGGGACGGACGCGCGCAGGACAGTGGTGGAACCGTCGGCGGCGACCAGCTCGATCGTGAGGGCGCCGTCCTTCTCGATCACGACGGACTTCTCCGTCGAGCGGAAGTCGTCCTGGCCCATGGTGGCGACGTTCGTCTTGGAGTCACCGGTCCAGGCGCCCATGCGGTGCGGGTGCGCCTTGGCGTAGTTCTTGACCGACGCGGGGGCGCGGCGGTCGGAGTTGCCCTCGCGCAGGACCGGGTTGACGGCCGAGCCCTTGACCTTGTCGTAGCGGGCGCGGATGTCGCGCTCCTCGTCGGTCTTGGGGTCGTCCGGGTAGTCCGGCAGCGCGTAGCCCTGCTCCTGCAGCTCGGCGACGGCGGCCTTCAGCTGCGGGATGGAAGCCGAGATGTTCGGCAGCTTGATGATGTTCGCCTGCGGCGTCTTGGCCAGCTCGCCGAGCTCGGCCAGCGCGTCGTCGATGCGCTGGCTCGGCTCCAGGCGCTCCGGGAAGCTCGCGATGATCCGGCCCGCCAGGGAGATGTCACGGGTCTCGACGCGGACACCGGCCGTCGAGGCGTACGCCTGGATCACGGGCAGGAACGAATGCGTCGCGAGGGCGGGGGCCTCGTCAGTGTGCGTGTAGATGATGGTCGAGTCAGTCACCGGGTGCTCCGCTCCACGTCTGCAACATTGCTCGACATCAAGATATCTCGTGGGCGGGGTGGTCCGGACAGGGCCCTGTCCGAGGGGCGGATACCGGACACGCGCGAGGGCGGGGGCGGCGGCGCGGTTCCGGCCCGGCGGTGGCCCGGCGGTGGCCTGGCAGCGGCCCGGCGGTAGCCCAGCCGTAGCCCGGCCGTGGCCGCGGCGGGGCGTCCGGTCACCGGGACGGGCCGGGCGCCCGCCCCTCGTCGGCGGCCCGCGCGAGCCCTTCGCTTGAGCTAGATCGCGGTCTAGGTCCTACGGTCCCGCCCATGACGCACACGACAGCTGATCAGCGCGCGCTCGGTTCCGGATTCGGCGCGTGGAGCACCGCCGACGACGTCCTGGCGGGCATCTCCCTGGAGGGCCGCACCGCGATCGTGACCGGCGGCTACTCCGGCCTCGGCCTGGAGACGACCCGGGCCCTCGTCCGCGCCGGTGCCCGGGTGATCGCCCCGGCGCGCAGGCCCGACACCGCCCGCGCGGCCCTGGACGGCGTGGACCGCACGGAGGTCGCCGCCCTGGACCTCGCCGACCTGGCGAGCGTCGCCGCCTTCGCCGCCCGCGTCCTGGACGACGGCCGCCCCGTGGACCTCCTCATCGCGGGCGCGGGCATCATGGCCTGCCCCGAGACCCGGGTAGGGCCCGGCTGGGAGGCCCACTTCGCGGTCAACCACCTGGGGCACTACGCCCTGGTCAACCACCTGGCCCCGGCGCTCGGCCCCGGCTCCCGCGTGGTGGCGGTGGCCTCGTCGGGGCACTTCCTCTCCGGCATCCGCTGGGACGACCCGCACTTCTCCGGCGGCTATGACCGCTGGCTGGCCTACGCCCAGTCCAAGACCGCCAACGCGCTCTTCGCCCGGCACCTGGACCGCCTCGCGGGAGGCCGGGGACCGCGCGCGTTCGCCGTGCACCCGGGCAGCATCCTCACCCCGCTCCAGCGCCACATCCCCCGCGCCGAGCAGGTCGCGCAGGGCTGGATCGGGCCGGACGGAAGGCCCGCCGAGGGCTTCAAGACCCCGGCGCGGGGCGCGGCGACGGCCGTGTGGGCCGCCACCTCGCCGCTGCTCGCGGAGCACGGCGGCGCCTACTGCCAGGACTGCGACATCGCCGGGCCCGCAAGGACCGACGACATGCTCATCGGCGGGGTGAAGCCCTGGGCGGTGGACCCGCGCGCGGCGGCCCGGCTGTGGCAGCTGTCGGCGGAGCTCACCGGCGTCGACCGGTTCTCGTGACCGCCGCCGCGGTTCCCGCCGCCGACCGGCTCCCGCGGCTCACGAGGTGGGGCAGGTGAGGTCCTCGGCGGGCAGGCCGCCGCCCGCCAGGTAGGCGTTGACCGCCCGGTCGGCGCAGGGCACCGGCGTGAGGCCGTCCGCTGCGCGGCCGTACACGCCGTGCCCGCGCAGGTCCGCCGTGACCAGGCGCGAGCCGCGCAGCGCCCGGTGCATGGCGAGCGCGTCGCGGTAGCGCGTGTGGTCCCGCTTCGCCTGGAGCATCAGGACGGGCACGTCGTTGCCGATGGTGACGGCGGGCTCGCGCGGCGGGGTGCGGTAGTACGCGCAGGGCGCGGTCATGCCGTTCACGAGCGGCCCGAAGACGGGCTCGGCGGCCCGGCTGCGCTGGGCGTTGCGCCAGTACGTCTCCGGTGCCAGCGGCCAGCCTCCGGCGGGCCAGCCGCCGTCGCCGCACATGAAGACCGTGCCGCCGAGCATGCCGTCGGCGAGCTCGGGCGACTTCAACAGGGCGATCATACGGGCGAGTTCGGGTCCGGGGTCGGTGAGCTCGCCGCGCGACGCGGCGTCCAGATCGCGCACGACGGCCGCGAGCGACGGGTCGTTCTCCCCCTGCACCAGGAGCTGTTTGAGCAGCATGCGCAGCAACGGGGCGTTCAGGCGCAGCCCTTCGATCCGCAGCGGGCGCCGCTCGGCGCCGCTGAGCAGCGCCTCCACCCGGTGGCGCACGGCGGCCGCGGTGCGGCCCAGGTGGTAGGCGGAGTCACGCCGGGCGGTCCACACCGCCCACGCGTCGAGGCCCGCCTCCGCGGGGGCGCCGGAGCGCTGGAACTGCTCGTACTGCGTGGCCCGCGGATCGGTGACGGAGTCGATGACGAGGCGGTCCACGCGGCGCGGGAACAGCTGCGCGTAGGCGGCGCCCAGGTCGGCGCCGTAGGACACGCCGTAGTACGAGAGGCGTCGCTCGCCGAGGACGGCCCGGATCAGGTCCATGTCCCGGGCGACGTTGCGGGACGAGGCGTGCGGAAGGAGCCGGGCGTTGTCGCCGCGCTCGTGGCAGCGGCGCGCGTCCTCGCGGCCCGCGGCCAGGGACTCCTCGAAGTCCCGGCGGGGCGTCGTGGTGGGCCCGGGGTCGGGCCGTTTACGGGCGGGGTCGCAGGTCAGCGGGGTGCTCTCGCCGAGGAAGCGCGGGTCGAAGCCGATCAGGTCGTAGGCGTCGGCGGTGGCCTCCAGGGTGGGGCGCAGGGCGAGGGTGGAGGCGAGTCCGGGGCCGCCGGGGCCGCCCGGATTGGACAGCAGGACGCCGCGCCGCTGGCCCGCCGGGGCCGTGGCCCTGATCCGGGAGACCGCGATCCGCAGGGTGCGCCCGGCGGGGTCTGCGTAGTCGAGCGGCACGGTGACGTCGGCACACCGGGCGCCCGCCGCTCTCAGCTCCTTGTGCCCGGGCGGGCAGGCGCCCCACCGTAAGGGCTGGTTCCGGTACGCGGCGAGGGCGGCCGCGTCCACGGCCTTGGACGGCTCGGCGGCGGGCACGCCGCCCGCGAGCAGGGCGGCGAGCCCGAGGCCCGCCGTGGTGAAGGTGACGGCACGCATGGCGCTCCGGGGTGCACGGGAAACGGGCGGACGGGGCGGACGGGGCGGTGCGGGAGGGTCCGCGAACGCCGCTCACGCTACGAACGCGCGTGCCGGACGGCCATCCGGCCAGCCACCGGCCCCGGCCTCCCGCTAGCCGCACCGGCCGCGCTGGGGCCAGCCCCCTCCACAGGCCTCTCCCAGCCGCCTCCCAGCCCCCGCCCGCGCTTGCGTTGGAGCGCGCTCCAACTCCTAAGGTCACGGCCGTGATCACCGCTCCGCGGGGTCACGGACACCGCCGCACCACCAGGAGGTACGACATGACCGGCCTGCCCACGCGCGAGCTCGGCGCGCTGACGGTCTCGGCGCAGGGACTCGGCTGCATGGGGATGAGCCACGCCTACGGCTCGTCCGACGACGCCGAGTCGACCGCCACCATCCACCGCGCGCTCGACCTCGGCGTCACACTGTTCGACACCGCCGACTTCTACGGCGGCGGCCACAACGAGGAGCTGCTCGGCCGCGCCCTGTCCGGCGCGCGCCGCGAACGCGCTGTGATCGCCACGAAGTTCGGCTTCGCCAACCGGCTCGGGGAACCGCCTCTGATCCGCGGGGACGCCGCGTACGTGCGCCAGGCCTGCGACGCCTCGCTCCAGCGGCTCGGCGTCGACCACATCGACCTGTACTACCAGCACCGCGTGGACCCGGAGGTGCCGATCGAGGAGACCGTCGGGGCGATGGCGGAGCTCGTCGCGGCGGGCAAGGTGCGCCACCTCGGCCTGTCCGAGGCGAGCGCCCGCACGCTCCGGCGCGCGCACGCCGTGCACCCGATCGCGGCGCTGCAGAGCGAGTGGTCGCTGTGGACGCGGGACCTGGAGCGGGAGATCGCGCCGGTGTGCCGGGAGCTCGGCATCGGCCTCGTGCCGTTCTCGCCGCTGGGCCGCGGCTTCCTCACCGGCCGCGTCACCTCGGTCGACGGCCTGGCCGCTGACGACATCCGCCGCACCCAGCCGCGCTTCGCCGACGGCAACCTGGAGCGGAACCTCGCCATCGTCGGCACGTTGAACGCGCTCGCCGCCGAGAAGGGCGTCACGGCGGGCCAGCTGGCCCTCGCCTGGGTGCAGCACCGCGGCGCGGACGTGGTGCCGATCCCGGGCACGCGCCGCGAGACGTATCTGCGGGAGAACCTCGCCGCCGTCACTCTCGAGCTGTCCGCCGCCGAGCTCGCCGCGATCGACGCGGCGGCGCCCGCCGACGGGGTGGCGGGGACGCGGTACGACGAGAAGAGCCTCGCGATCGTCGACCAGTAGCGGGGGCGGCCGTGGGCGGGCGGCGGCCGCGTACGCTGCGGGCATGTCCTTTCCCGTGCCCGACGCGCTCGCCTACCTCGCCGGGGACTGGCGCCTGGAGCGGACCGTGCGGGACTTCGGCGCGGGCCAGGCCGGGCCGGTGGAGGGCCGCTTCGACGGCACCACCCGGTTCACGCCGCTGCCCGGCGGGCCCGCGCCCCGGGCCGGTCTGCTGCACCACGAGTCCGGCACGTTCACCTGGCGGGGCACCGGGCGGCCCGCCGAGCGCACCCTGCGGTTCCTGCCGGGCGAGCCCGCGGGCACGGCGGTCGTGCACTTCGCCGACGGGCGCTTCTTCCACGCCCTCGACCTGCGCACCGGCCGCCACACGGCGGACCACCCGTGCGCGGCGGACCTGTACCGGGGCACGTTCGAGGTGGCCGACGCCGACCACTGGCGCATGAGCTGGCGGGTCCGGGGCCCGGCGAAGGACCTGCTCCTGACGTCGGACTACGTACGCGCGCTCACTGCTCCCCGTACACCATCCAGTCCCACGGGCTCCGCAGGGCACTGAAACCGAGCCGTTCGTAGACGCCGTGCGCGTCCGCGGTGGCGAGCATGATCCTGCGCAGCCCGAACGGGGCGAGGTGGTCGCGCACGCCCGCCACCAGCGCGGTGCCGAGCCCCTTGCCGCGCGCGGAGCGGTCCACGTACACGTCGCAGAGCAGGGCGAAGGTGGCGTGGTCGGTGACCACGCGGGCGTACGCGACCTGGCCGCCGGAGGCCGTCTCGTACACACCGAAGTTGAGCGACCCGGCGATCGCCCCGTCGTGCTTCTCGCGGGAGCGCCCCCGCGCCCAGTAGCTGTCCGTGGACAGCCAGGCGTGGACACGGGCGGCGTCGATGCGCCGGGGGTCGGTGGACAGCTCGTATCCGGCGGGGAGTTCGTATCGGCCGGGCCGTTCAGATCCGCCGGCGGACGCGCGTCCGTCGGTTCGTTCGTCCGCGCCGGTGGGTTCGTTGGCGCGCTCCCTGTGCGTCGTCATGCCCGTACCTCATCACACGCCGCGCGCAGCCGTCGTACGCCTTCGGTGATCTCCCCGGCGCCCGCGAGCGCCGCGAAGCTGAGGCGTACGTGCCCGGCCGGAGGCTCGGCGGCGAAGTAGGGGCGCCCCGGGGCGACCGCGACCCCGGCGCGCGACGCGGCCGCCGCCAGGGCCAATTCACCGGTGCCGTCGGGAAGGCGCAGCCACAGGTGGTAGCCGCCCGCCGGGACGTGCGGCAGGGCGAGCTCGGGCAGGCGCAGCCGCAGCGCCGCCGCCATCGCGTCCCTGCGCTCCTTCAACTCCCGGGCCATGGACCGCAGATGGCGCGGCCACGCCGGGGAGCCGACGAGTTCGAGGGCGGCCTCCTGGAGCGGTCGCGGGACGAAGAAGTGGTCGACGACCTGGATGGCGCGCAGCCGCTCGAGGACGGGCCCGCGCGCGGCGAGCGCGCTGACCCTGAAGCTCGGCGAGGTGGCCTTGGTCAGCGAGCAGACGTGCACGACGACGCCGTCGCGGTCGTCGGCGGCCAGGGGCCTCGGCAGCGGCCCCGCGTCCTCGTGCACGAGCCTGCGGACGAAGTCGTCCTCGACGACGAACGCCCCGGCCTCGCGGGCGATGCGCAGCACCTCGGGGCGGCGCCCCGCGGACAGCACGGCGCCGGTGGGGTTCTGGAACAGGGGCTGGCAGACGAACACGCGGGCGCCGGTCGCCTCGAACGCGGCGGCGAGGAGGTCGGGCCGCACCCCGTCGGTGTCCACGGGCACCGGCACGGGGCGCAGCCCGGCGGCGCGCGCGATCGCGAGGAGGCCGGGGTAGGTGGGCGACTCCATCAGCACCGGCGCCCCGGGCGGCGCGAGCGCCCGCAGCGTCGTCGTCAGGGCGCTCTGGCCGCCCGCGCTGATCAGGACCTCGGCCGCGCTGATGGCGCCGCCGATGCCGCGCGCGAACCACTCGCGCAGCTCGGGCAGGCCGTCGACGGGGGGCCGCTCCCAGGCGCCGGGGCGCCGTCCGGCCCGCGCGAGCGCGGCGGCCATGGCGCGCTCCGGCTGGAGCGAGGGGTGCAGATAGCCGCCGTTGAACTCGATGACGCCGGGCGCGGGCGCGGCCAGGGTGGCGAGGACCCCGGAGGCGTCGACGGAGCGCGGCACGACCTCGGCGGCGGCGTCCGCGCTCAGGGACACCTCCTGCCACGAGGTGTCCCCCGCGGGGGCCGGGGCGCCCGCCGCCTGTGCGCGGAAGGCCCCGGCGCCGGGCCGCGTCACCACGAGGCCCTCCGCGGCGAGCCGCGCCAGCGCCCGCGACACGGTCACCGGGCTCACCCGGAACCGCTCGACCAGCACACGACTCGATGGCAGCTTTCCGCCTGGAGAGTAGCGGTTCAGCTCGTCTCGCAGCTGTCCCGCCAGTTCACTCACACTGCTACGCTCATGCATGAAGGCACAGAGTAGCGCTACTGAACGACAGCGGATAGCGGTCGCACACGGCCCCCGAAGCACCGCGGGCCCCCGGACCACACCAGGCGGCCCCCCGGCCCTGGCCCCGACCACGGCCACATCCGCATCCGCATCCGCATCCGCAGGTCGCCGTTCCCCGCACCGCGCGGGCGCGCTCCAGGCCGCCCTCGGTGTCGTCGCCTTCTCCCTCACCTTCCCCGCCACCGCCTGGGGCCTTGAGGGCATCGGCCCCTGGAGCTTCGTCGCGCTGCGCTGCGTGCTCGCGGCGTTCGTCGCGGGCGGCTGTCTGCTGGCCCTGCGCGTGCCGGTGCCGTCGCGCGCCCACTGGGGCGGACTCGCCGTCGTCGCGGGCGGCGTGGTCGTGGGCTTCCCCCTCCTGACGTCCCTCGCCCTGCAGACGTCGAGCACCGCGCACGCGGCCGTCGTCGTCGGGCTGCTGCCGCTGACCACCGCCGTGTTCTCCGCGCTGCGCACCGGCGCCCGCCCCTCGCGCGCCTTCTGGGCGGCCGCGCTCGCCGGAGCGGCCGCGGTGATCGCGTTCACCGTGGCGCAGAGCGGCGGCGCCCTGTCGAGCGCGGACCTCTATCTGTTCGGCGCGCTCCTGGTGTGCGCCGCCGGATACACCGAGGGCGGCCGCCTGGCCCGGCACCTGCCCGGGTGGCAGGTCATCGGCTGGGCCCTGGTCCTCGCCCTGCCGCTCGGCCTCACCGGCGCGCTGCTCGCCCTGCCGCACGAGCCGTTCCAGCTCACCGCGCACAGCACGGCGGGCCTGCTGTACACGGCGATCGGCTCGCAGTTCCTCGGCCTGCTCGTCTGGTACCGGGGCATGGCCGCCATCGGCATCCCCAAGGCCAGCCAGCTGCAGCTCGCCCAGCCGCTGCTGACCCTGGTCTGGTCGGTGCTCCTGCTCGGCGAGACGCTCACCCCCGCCGCGCCGCTCACGGCGGTGGCCGTCCTCGTGTGCATCGCGGTCACCCAACGGGCGCGCGGGTAGGCGCCAACAGCCGCCACGGGTCGTACACTGACGGCCACGCACCGCCACCTACCGCGAAGCGGACAAGGAGGTCACTGCCCATGCAAGCATCCGTGGGTGACCGGCTGCTGATCCACGGCAGGATCGTCGGACAGCACGACCGGACTGCGGAAGTCATCGAGGTCCTCGGCTCGGACGGCGGCCCGCCGTACCGCGTGCGGTTCGAGGACGGCCACGAGACGGTGATGTCACCGGGCCCCGACACCGTCGTACGCCCCTTCGCCAGCGACGGCTGAGCCAAGGGGACGCGTACGGCGGCGCCGACTCACCCGGCCCGGAACGCGTAGTGGTCGTCGACGACGCGCTGCATCGCGCCGATCCTGTCGGCGACCACGTGCTTGGCCGAGTAGAAGACGTGCCCGCGCACCCGCGGGAAGTCCTTGGCGTAGGTCAGGTGCCGGGACAGCTCGGTCGGGTCCTGCCACGGCGCGGGCTGGGCCGGGTCCCCCGCCTTGTACAGGGCCTCGCCCACGTACAGGCGCACGCCGGTGCCCTTGGCCACGTCGTCCCACCAGGGCACCAGCTTGGCGTAGTCGGCCGCGGCCAGGCCGATGTGCCAGTAGAGCTGGGGACAGATGTAGTCGATCCAGCCCTTCTTCACCCAGCCCCGGGTGTCCGCGTACAGGTCGTCGTAGGTCTGCACGCCCGCCCGTGTGTCCGATCCCGTCGGGTCGGTGGACGCGTTGCGCCACACCCCGAAGGGGCTGATCCCGAAGCGCGTCGTCGGGCGGGTCTGCTTGATCCGCACGCCCATCTCCCGCACCAGGCGGTCGATGTTGTCCCGCCGCCACGAGGCCCGGTCGGGGAAGCCGCCGCCGTAGCGGGCGAAGGCGTCGTCGTCGTCGAAGACCTGGCCCGCGACCGGATACGGGTAGAAGTAGTCGTCCCAGTGCACCGCGTCGATGCGGTAGCGCCGCACCGCGTCGAGCATCGCGTTCTGCATGAAGCGCCGCACCTCGGGAAGGCCCGGGTTGTAGTACAGCTTCCCGCCGTACGGCACGACCCACTCGGGGTGCACGCGCGCGGGGTGCGTGGGCAGCAGCCGCCCGGGGTCGGTGTGCATGGCGATCCGGAACGGGTTGAACCAGGCGTGCAGTTCCAGGCCCCTGCGGTGCGCCTCGCGCACGGCGGTGCCCAGCGGGTCCCAGCCGGGGTCCTTGCCCTGGGTGCCGGTCAGCCACTCCGACCACGGCTCGTACGGCGACGGCCAGAACGCGTCGGCCGTCGGGCGCACCTGGAGGACCACCGCGTTCAGCTTGCGGCGCACCGCCGTGTCCAGATAGGCGATCAGCTCGGCGCGCTGCCGCTCCGCGGGCAGGCCCGGCTTCGACGGCCAGTCGATGTTGACGACCGTCGCCACCCACATGCCCCTCATCTCGCGGCCCCGGTGTCTTGGCCCCGGCCGCGCCGCCGCGTCCCCGGCTGTCGCGAGCCCCGCGGCCACCGATGCCGCCGCCGCGGTGAAGGCCCGACGTGACATACGCCTCATGTTCCCGTCCCCTGATCTTCGAGTTCCGCCGACTATCCCTGGACGTTCGGGGACAGCATGCCCGACCCGGACCGCCCCGCACCGCGACGCGCGGAGTAACGTTCACCGGCGGGGCAGGCGCCGGTACCGCACGGGGGGCCTGTCGACACAGTTGATGAGCGAAAGGCACGAGGTGACCGACTCTATGGCCGACATTGCGCGCGTCGGAGTGGTGGGCTGTGGCCAGATGGGCGCCGGGATCGCGGAGGTCTGCGCCCGCTCCGGCCTGGACGTGATGGTCGCGGAGACCACCGGAGAGGCCCTGGAGATCGGCCGCACGCGGCTGCACAACTCCCTGACCAAGGCCGCCGAGCGCGGCAAGATCTCCCCGGAGGAGCGGGACGCGACGATCGCGCGGCTCAGCTTCACCACGGACCTCGGCGAGTTCGCCGACCGCGACCTCGTGATCGAGGCCGTCGTGGAGAACGAGCAGGTCAAGACGGAGATCTTCCAGGTGCTCGACCAGGTGGTGACCCGGCAGGACGCGATCCTCGCCTCGAACACCTCCTCCATCCCGCTGGTGAAGCTGGCCGTGGCCACGTCCCGGCCCGACCAGGTCATCGGCATCCACTTCTTCAACCCCGCTCCCGTGCAGCACCTCGTGGAGCTGATCCCGGCGCTGACCACGTCGGAGGGCACGCTCAGCCGGGCGCAGCTGTTCACCGAGAAGGTGCTCGGCAAGCACGCGATCCGCGCCCAGGACCGCTCCGGGTTCGTGGTGAACGCGCTGCTCATCCCGTATCTGCTGTCCGCGATCCGGATGTTCGAGTCGGGCATCGCGAGCCGCGAGGACATCGACAACGGCATGGAGATGGGCTGCGCCCACCCGATGGGCCCGCTGAAGCTGGCCGACCTCATCGGCCTGGACACGGTCGCCTCGGTCGCCGACTCGATGTACGCCGAGTACAAGGAGCCGCTGTACGCCGCTCCCCCGCTGCTCCAGCGGATGGTCGACGCGGGCCGCCTCGGCCGCAAGAGCGGGTCGGGCTTCTACCCGTACGGATAAGACCGGATGCGGATCAGACCGGATGCGGCTGAGACCGGATACGGCTAAGGCCGGATGCGGCGCCGATGGCTACGCTCCGTATCTGAATTCAAGTCAATTTCCGGCCAGTTCATGGACCCGGCACTCGCTGAGTGCCGGGTCCGCGCAGTTCACACACCGTGTGCGAGGGGGGCTCGCATATGCCCTGCGCACACGCTCCCGCCGCGACCACCAGGCGAGTTGACTTTCCGTGCGCACAGGGGGGATGTGACCACTACCGAAAGGAGCGGACTCGTGACCACCGACCCCGAGCGTCTCGTGGTCCCGGAAGAACTCGCCGAGTTACGTCGCAGCCTGGACGTGGGCCTCGCCCGCGTCGACGGACAGCTCGCGTTGCTCACCCAGCGAGACGCGCAGCACACCAAGGACCAGGACGATATGTCGGTCCGGATCACCGCCCTGGAACACACCCGCTGGCCACTGCCCGCCCTGGCCGCGCTCACCGCGGTCGGTGCGCTCGCCGTGGCGGTCTGGCAGGCCCTCGGGCACTGACCCAGGGCGGCTCCGGGCGGTCAGCGCCTGTCCTGGCCGAGCCGCAGATGGTGCAGCAGGAGGAGTGCCGCCGCCATGTTGGCGGCCGGGACCTCACCGCGGGCCACCATGTCGGGGACCAGCTTCAGCGGTACCCACTCACGGCGGTCCGACTCGAAGTCGTCCACGGGGTGACCGATGTAGGTCCCCTCGTCCGACCAGTAGATGTGATGCTGGGCGTCCGTCAGACCGTTGGACGGCTCGACACTCATCAGGTGCCGTAGGGGCCCCGGCCGCCAGCCGGTCTCCTCCTCCATCTCACGGGCCGCCGCGCACGCGATGTCCTCGCCGTCCTCGACGACCCCCGCCGCGAGCTCCCAGCCCCAGCTGTCGGTGATGAAGCGGTGCCGCCACAGGAGCAGGACCTCGTTGGCCTCGTTGACGACCGTGGCGATCGCCACCGGGCGCAGCCGTATGAGGAAGTGGTCGAGGTGTCGGCCGTCCGGCAGTTCGACGTCCGCGAGATTGACGCTGAACCATCGGTTTTCATACACAGTTTGTTCGCTCTGTTTCGTCCACTGCACGGTTCTGCCACCTTCCGCCGAATAGATGGCAATATCGCAGCAGGAGACGGGGAGGGCACTCGGCGCACGACGGAGCGAGGCAGCACGTGTCAGGCGGCGGCCCGCATCCGTACCCGGTGTCGAGGGGAACCGCGCTTCACTGCGCCGGGCGCCTCACAGCGGCACCCGCAGCGCCCCGTCGATGAGTTCGGCGGCCTCGGCCGTGCCCGCGCAGTCGCTGCGGACCAGGTGTTCGCGCACCGCCCGCAGCCGGTCGCGCAGCCGCTGGGACTCCATCCCCCGCGCCTGTTCTGCCATTTCCACCGCCGTGGCCACCGCCTCGTCGGTGTTGCCCTGGCGCAGCTCGATCTGGCTGAGCATGGCGAGGCGGTGCACCCGGCCCCGGTCGTGCGCCGGGGTGTCCACCGCGGCCGCGGCGTGCTCGTGCGCGGCCGTGAGATCGCCGAGGCTGAGCAGCGCCTCCGCCACCTGCACATTCACCAGGCCCGGCTGGACATAGCCGGTCTCGTCCGGCTCCCGGCCGCGCCGGATGCGGTCGGCCGCGGCCTCGGCACGCCGGATGCACGACAGCGCGCTGCCCCCGTCGCCCAGGTGGGCGTACGCCTTGGCCTGCATCGCGTACAGGTCGGAGGCGAGCGCGGGCGTGATGTCCCGGCCCGCGGCGCGCAGCGCGGCCTCCGCGAAGGCGACGGCCTGACGGAACTCGCGCATGAACAGGGACTGGTTGACGAGCAGCGCGATCACATACGCGCCGAGCCCCCGGTCGCCGCTGGCCTTCGCCAGGCGCAGCGCCTGGTGGAAGTAGCGCTGGGCGAGCCCGTGCGCGTCCGAGTCGTACGCGCAGATGCCCGCTATCGCCACCAGACCGCCGGTGGCCCGGTGCAGCTGACGCCCCATCGCGTCGGTGTAGCTGCCGCGAAGCAGCGGGGCCGCCTCGGCGTTGAGGAAGCCGACGATGCGGGTGCGGGTCGCGATGCCACCGGTCTTGCGGTACATCTGCTCGTAGTGCGCGCGGGCCGAGCGCAGCATCTCCAGGTCCGACAGGCTCACGGGGTGGCGTCCGCCGCGCGAGACGTCGGTGTCCTCGGGCGGGTTCTCCCACTCCCACACCGGCATCACGGCGGGCGTTCCGGTGACCGCGGGCGCGCCGAGGAGATGCGGCCGCTGCTGCTCGTCGGAGCGCCACAGCGCCGTCGCCCGCTCCACGAACCCGGAGAGCGTGGAGGCCATCGAGGCGCCGCGGGCGGGCGCGCCCCCGGGCACCCCGAGGCCGATGTCGTCAAGCGTGACCGTGCGCCGCAGCCGGGCCGCGAGCACCTCGCAGATCAGGTCGGGCACCTGGCCGCGCGGGCGCTGGCCCTTCAACCACCGGGCCACGGCGGTGTGTTCGTATCTCAGGGCGAGCCCGCGGGTCTTGCCCACCTGGTTGACGTGGGCGGCGAGACCCGCGTGCGAGATGCCGGCTTCGTCGAGGATCGCGTCGAGCAGGGTATTGGGCTGCATGGAGGGCCCTTCGATGGCTCGGTACGGCCCAGACTAATGGAGCGCCCTTCACACGGGGTGTGAACGGAGTGCCCGCATCCGGAGGGTGTGCGCTCTGCCGCGCCGGGCGCCGGGTCGCTTGACTGAGGGCCTCACCAGGAGGCGGCCGGGCCGTCGGGCTCCCCTCACTCAGTGCGACGGCCCCTCGTCGGCGCCGTCCGTGTGACCGTCGTCTGCCCGGCAGTTCCACGACGGCACGGACGGCGCGGGCCGCACCACGCCGGGCGGCGTTCAGCTCATGGTGCGGGCGCGCCGCCCGGTCTCCGTCTGCTGCCGGGGCACGCGCTTGCGGTCGTTGCGCAGCACCAGGAGCGCCGCGTCGTCGGCGGGCAGGCGGCCGATGTGGCGCAGGAGGCGGGCGTAGACGCTCTGGATCACCCGCTGCGGGGACACCGGCTGGCTCCGGGCGGCCTCGCCGAGCACCTCAGACAGCGGGAAGAACTGGCCCGCGGCGTTGCGCGCGTCCTCCACGCCGTCCGTGTGCAGCACGAGCGCGTCCCCGGGCAGCAGCGTGCCGCAGTGGTGCAGGGGCAGCTCCGCGGGGAGCGGGAAGGGGCCGAGCGGCGGCAGCGGCTCGCCGCCGGGCAGTTGCCGGGCGTGGCCGCGCAGCCGGTAGGGCCAGGGGTGGCCGCAGTTGAGGGCCCACACCTCGCCCTCGGGGCCGATCTCCACCAGCAGGACGGTGACGAACTCCTCGGCGAGCGGGTTGTCCGGCGCTTGGGCGCCGCTCGCGGGGTGCTCGGCGCGGGAGCGCTCCCGCAGGTGCCGGGCCAGGGCCCGCTCCAACCGGCGCAGGACATCGGGCAGTTCGGGCTCGTCGTGGGCGGCCTCGCGGAAGCTGCCGAGCACCGCGGCGACGGTGGCGATCGCGGCGAGGCCGTGGCCGCGCACATCGCCCATCACGACGCGGACGCCGTGGTCGGTGGCCGCGACCTCGTACAGGTCCCCGCCGACGGAGGCGCCGTGCGAGGCGGAGAGCCGCCCCGCGGCCAGGGCGAAGCCGTCGATGCGCGGCGGCAGCGGCCTGAGCAGGACGTTCTGCGCGGCGCCCGCGACCTCGCGGATCTGCCGCAACTCCCGGATCAGCGCGTGCCGCACCTGGAATATCAGCCCGGTGCCGACGGCGAAGAAGACCGCGCTGGTGACGATCCGCGCGCCGAGACCGTTCTGCTGGGCGAGCGGGCAGGTCAGTTTGTACGTGATGGCGACGGCGCCCCACACCGTCGGCAGACCGAGCGTCAGCGCGCGGCGCAGCCGGCGTCGGCAGGGCCGCTCGATGGCGGCCGGGTTCCGCTCCTGTGCCGGTCCGCGCGTGGGCGGCCGACGCCGGACCCGCGCGCCGTGACGGCGGGGCGTTCGAGGCTTGATTCGGATCATGCCGACGGCCCCCCTAAGGCCCGGTTCAGCGTGCGGGCCGTGTCCGGGACCGGCCCCTACGGCCGGATTGATTCTGTCGACCGGGTGGGCCTATCGGGTCAGATCACCGGAAGTTGTCACTCAAACGAGTGAGCAGCGCCCCGCCCTCGCCCACCACGCCGGAGGGGGCGCGTCCGCTTTCGCGGACACGCCCCCTCATCAGCGCCTTCGTGCGCCGGGCGGGCGCCGGGGCTACGCCCCGCGCAGCACCGCCCCGGTCGTCTCGGCGGCGCGCGCCACCGCCGCGTCACGGGCGGCCGAGGCCTCCTCGACCGTCAGCGTGCGGTCGGGGGCGCGGAAGCGCAGCGCGTACGCGAGCGACTTCTTGCCCTCGCCGAGCTGTTCGCCGGTGAAGACGTCGAACAGCCGGATGTCCTCGAGGAGTTCACCCGCGCCGTCGCGCAGGAAGTCCTCGACGACGACCGCGGGGACGTCCTGGTCGACGACGAGCGCGACGTCCTGCGTGGCCACCGGGAAGGACGAGATGCGCGGCGCCTGGAGGGTGCCCTCACCGGCCTTCTGGAGCAGGTCGAGGTCGAGCTCCATCGCGCAGGTGCGGGCGGGCAGGCCGAGCGCCTTGGTGACGCGCGGGTGCAGCTCACCGGCGTGGCCGATGGGGACGATGTTGCCCTCGACGCCCTGGGGGACGTCCGCGTCCTCCAGGTACACGGACAGCTCCGCGCAGCGGCCCGGGTGCCAGGGGCCGTACTGGCCCTGCTGGACGATGAGCTCGGCACCGGCCTCGCGGGCCAGGGCGCGCGCCGCCTCGATGGCGTCCGCCCAGTCGGCCGGGCGGCCGCCGCCCCACCATCCGGCGCGCTCGCGGGCGCCCGCGAGGACGGCCGCGGCGTGCCGGGGCTGCTCGGGCAGGGCGCTGTTGAGCGCGGCGATCTCCTCGTCCGTGGGGCGCCGGTCGACGGGCAGGCGCCCGGGGACGCTCGCGCCGGCCACCGGGTGGAAGACCAGGCCGGTCTCGAAGAGGGCCAGGTCGTGGCTGCCGCGGCCGTCGTTGCGGCGCAGCGCGGCGAGGAGGCCGGGGAGCAGCGTCGTACGGAGGGCGGGCTCCTCGTCCGAGAGCGGGTTGACGAGCTTGACCACGCGGCGGTTCGGGTCGTCCGCCTCCAGGCCGAGCTGGTCGAAGACCTGCTCGTTCACGAACGGGTAGTTCGGCGCCTCGACGTAGCCTGCGGCCGCGAGGGCGCGCCCGGCACGGCGGTGCAGCCGCTGCCGCTCGGTCAGACCGCGCCCGGCCGGGGGCTTGGGCAGCGTCGAGGGCAGGTTCTCGTACCCCTCGAGGCGGATGACCTCCTCGGCGAGGTCGTTGACCTCGGCGAGGTCGGGCCGCCAGGACGGCACGGTGACGGTCAGGGAGTCCTGGCCGTACACGTCGCAGCCGACCTGCTGGAGGCGGCGTACGACCGTCTCGCGGCCGTAAGCGACACCGGCGACCTGGTCCGGGTGGTCGGCGGGCATGGTGATCGTGCGCGGCGCGGACGGCGCGATGACCTCGGTGACGCCCGCCTCGGCGGTGCCGCCCGCGAGCAGCACGAGCAGGTCGACGGTGCGCTGCGCGGCGGCGGACGCGGCCTGCGGGTCGACGCCGCGCTCGAAGCGGCGGGCCGCCTCGGAGGACAGCTTGTGGCGGCGCGCGGTGCGGGCCACGGAGACCGCGTCGAAGTGCGCGGCCTCGATGACGACGTCGGTCGTGCCCTCTTCCTCCGCGTGGTCGGCGATCTCCGTGTTGGCGCCGCCCATGACGCCCGCGAGGCCGATGGGGCCGCGCTCGTCGATGATCACCAGGTCCTCGGCGTCGAGGACGCGCTGGGCGCCGTCGAGGGTGGTGAACTTCTCGCCCTGCTCGGCGCGGCGGACGCCGATGGTGCCCTGGACGCGGGAGCGGTCGTAGGCGTGCAGCGGCTGGCCGAGCTCCAGCATCACGTAGTTGGTGACGTCGACGGCCAGCGAGATCGGGCGCATGCCCGCCTTCTGGAGGCGGCGCATGAGCCAGATCGGCGAGCGGGCGTCGGGGCGCAGGCCGGTGACCGTGCGGGCGGTGAAGCGGTCGCAGCCGACCGGGTCGCTGACGCGCACCGGGTAGCCGAAGGAGTTCGGCGCCGGGACGTCGAGCAGCGCCGGGTCGCGCAGCGGCAGGCCGTAGGCGGTGGCCGTCTCGCGGGCGACGCCGCGCAGCGAGAGGCAGTAGCCGCGGTCGGGCGTGACGGCGATGTCCAGGACCTCGTCGACGAGTTCCAGCAGCTCGATGGCGTCGGTGCCGACCTCGTGCTCGGGCGGCAGGACGATGATGCCGTCGCCGCCCATCGCGGTGGAGTCGCCCATGCCCAGCTCGTCGCCGGAGCAGATCATGCCGTGCGAGGTCTTGCCGTACGTCTTGCGCGCGGCGATGGCGAAGTCGCCGGGGAGCACGGCGCCGGGCAGGACCACGACGACCTTGTCGCCGACGGCGAAGTTGCGGGCGCCGCAGACGATCTCCTGCGGCTCGCCGGTGCCGTTGGCGGAGCCGACGTCGACGGTGCAGAAGCGGATGGGCTTCTTGAAGCCCTCCAGCTCCTCGATGGTGAGGACCTTGCCGACGACGAGGGGGCCCTTCAGGCCCCCGCCGAGCTGTTCGACGGACTCGACCTCGAGGCCCGCCGCGATCAGCTTGGCCTGGACGTCACGGCCGGTCTCGGTGGCGGGGAGGTCAACGTACTCCCGCAGCCAGGAAAGCGGGATGCGCATCAGATCTCCGTCCCGAACGGCCGGGTGAAGCGGACGTCACCCTCGACCATGTCTCGCATGTCTTCGACGTTGTGGCGGAACATCAGCATGCGCTCGATGCCGAACCCGAAGGCGAATCCGCTGTACTTCTCGGGGTCCACACCGCAGGCGGTGAGCACCTTGGGGTTGACCATGCCGCAGCCGCCGAGCTCGATCCAGCCCTCGGAGGAGCAGGTGCGGCAGGGGCGGTCGGGGTTGCCGACGGACTCGCCGCGGCACACGTAGCACACCATGTCCATCTCGGCGGACGGCTCGGTGAAGGGGAAGAAGTTCGGCCGGAGCCGGGTCTTCATGCCCTCGCCGCCGAAGAGCGCCTGCACCATGTGGTCCAGGGTGCCCTTGAGGTCGGCCATGGTCAGGCCCTCGTCCACGGCGAGCAGCTCGACCTGGTGGAAGACCGGGGTGTGGGTGGCGTCCAGCTCGTCGGTGCGGTAGACGCGGCCGGGGCAGATCACATAGACCGGCGGCTCGCGGTCGATGAGCGAGCGGATCTGCACGGGCGAGGTGTGCGTGCGCAGGACCACGCCGGAGTCGGCAGAGCCGTCGGCGCCTTCGACGAAGAACGTGTCCTGCTCACCGCGCGCCGGGTGGTCCGGGCCGATGTTCAGGGCGTCGAAGTTGAACCACTCGGTCTCGACTTCGGGGCCCTCGGCGACCGCGTAGCCCATCGCGACGAAGATGTCCTCGATGCGCTCGGACAGCGTGGTCAGCGGGTGCCGGGCGCCGGCCGCGACGCGGTCGTAGGGCAGCGATACGTCCACCGCCTCCTCGACCAGGACGCGGGCGTCGCGCTCGGCCTCGAGCTCGGCCTGGCGGGCGGCGAGCGCCTTGTTCACGGCGCCGCGGGCCATGCCCACGCGCTTGCCCGCATCGGCCTTGGCCTGCGGGGGCAGCGCGCCGATCTCGCGGTTGGCGAGCGCGAGCGGCGACGTACCGCCGGTGTGCGCGGTCTTCGCCTCCTGGAGCTGGCCGAGGTCGGCGGCGGCCGTGAAGGCGGCGAGCGCCTCGTCCCGCATGCGCTCGATCTCTTCAGGTTTCAGTGCCTCGACCTCGACAGGGTCGTACGACTTGTTCGGTGCCGACATCTCTTCCCGTGCTTCCGGTTGGCTGGCGGATGGTCCCCGTCGACGAGTCGGAGACGACTGGTCCTGAGAACGTCCCGAGAATGGGGACACAAAGGTGCCAACGACCGAGTCTAACGGGGGTGCGGTGAACGAATGCGCCCGCGGGCTGCTCGGACGGTGATCACTGAAGATACGCCGGAGCCCCCACGGGCAACGTAAATCGGAACTGGGCGCCGCCGCTCGCCGCGCGGCCGACGGTGATCGCGCCGCCGTGCGCCTCGACGATGCCCTTGACGATGTACAACCCCAGTCCCGTTCCGCCGCGCTTGCTGCCCCGCCAGAAGCGGGTGAAGACGCGGCCCATCGACTCTTCCGGAATGCCGGATCCCTCGTCGCTGACGGTGACCGCGGTGTCGGTCGCTCCCCGCACGCGCAGGGACGGCGAGGGCGCCACGTCGATGGTGACAGTCCCCTCGCCGTGGCGCACCGCGTTTTCCAGGAGGTTGCTGAGCACCTGGTCGATCTTGTCCGGGTCGGCCCACAGGTCGGGCAGGGGCTGCTGGAGGCGGAGCAGGAAGCGGTCGGCGTCCTGTCCGGCGGCGACGTGGGCCTGGATGTGGCGGCCGACGGCGGCGCCGATGTCCACGGGCTGGCGGCGCAGCTCCAGGCGCCCGGAGTCGATGCGCGAGATGTCGAGGAGCTCGGCGATGAGGCGGGTGACGCGGTTGGCGTCGGCGTCGACGGTCTCCAGCATCAGCCGCTTCTGGTCGTCGGTGAACCGCTCCCACTTGGCGAGCAGCGTCGCGGTGAAGCCCTTGACGGACGTCAGCGGGGAGCGCAGTTCATGGGCGACCGTGGCGATCAGCTCGGCGTGGCTGCGCTCCATGCGCCGCCGCGCGTCGGTGTCGCGCAGGGAGACGACGAGGCGGCGCAGCGGGCCCGTCGGCCGTGACCGTACGTAGCGGGCGGAGACGAGGACTTCGCGGCCGCCCGGAAGGAGCAGGTTCTGCTCGGGCTGGGCGACGCGCGTGGCCAGGCCGCGGTAGGGGTCGGTCAGCTGCCACCAGCGGCGGCCCTCGAGGTCCTCCAGGGGCAGGGCGCGCTCGATGGGGGCGCCGAGGGCGTCGGCGGCGCGCACGGCGGTGATGCGGGCCGCCGCGGCGTTGAAGCAGATGACGCGCCCGGTCTCGTCGGCGACGACGAGGCCGTCGGGCAGGTCGTCCGGGTGGATGCCGAGCTCGCCGAGGCCGGGGCCCGCCGGGTCCGTGTGCTCCTCGGGAGGGCACAGGAGGTCCCGCACTCCCGGTGGTCTGCTCGTGCCGACGCTCATTCCCCGTATCCCCGCCTCTCGAAAACCGGCTGCGTGGGCCCCCGAGGCTGAGTGGGTCCCCGAGCCCGACACACTACTAGCCGGGGGTGACGGAGCGGCACCCTCCGGAGGCACGCTGTGCACGGGCGGAGGCATAGAGGCACACGGCTGCCGCCGTCGCGAGGTTCAGGCTCTCCGCGCTGCCGTGGATCGGAACGCGCACCACCGCGTCGGCGAGTGCGCGGGTCTCCTCCGGCAGCCCCCAGGCCTCGTTGCCGAAGATCCACGCGGTCTCGGTGCCCATGGTGCCCTGGTCGAGCTCGGCGTCCAGGTCGTCCTGGCCCGCCCCGTCCGCGGCGAGCACCCGCACACCGGCCGCCTTCAGGCCGCGTACGGCCTGCTCGACGGGTACGCCGACGGCCACCGGCAGATGGAAGTGGGAGCCGACCGAGGCGCGGACCGCCTTGGGGTTGTAGAGGTCGACCGAGGCGTCGGTGAGGATCACGGCGTCGGCTCCCGCGGCGTCGGCGCACCGCAGCACGGTCCCGGCGTTGCCGGGGTCGCGCACATGGGCGAGCACGGCGACGAGCTTGGGCCGCCCGGCGAGGATCTCCTCGAACGGCACGTCGAGGAAGCGGCACACCCCGACGAGGCCCTGCGGGGTGACGGTGGTGGAGATGTCGGCGATGACGCTCTCGTCGGCGAGGTGCACCCGCGCTCCGGCGGCGCGCGCGTCCGCCACGATGTCCGCGTACCGCTCGGCGGCCTCGACGGTCGTGAACAGCTCGACGAGCGTGGGCTCACCCCCGACGCGGTGCCCGGCCGCCTCCCGCACCGCCTGCGGCCCCTCCGCGAGGAACAGCCGCTCCTTCCCCCGGAAGTTCCGCTTGCCAAGCCGCCGCGCGCCAGTGACGCGCGGCGAACGCGGGGAGATCAGTTCGGGACCGTGTGCCATCGAGTCGCTTTCAGGTGTACGGGTTCGACGAGGGGATCGGGGTTCTTCACCGCCGCGACGGCGCTCAGCCCAATGATCGCTGTCCGGCGGTGCCGAACGGCCGCACCACCCGCGCGGCGAGTGACCGGCCGTCGGGCCGAACGCGACTGGACCCGCAGGCTCAACGGCCTGCGGGTCCAGTCACGGCTCAAGCTCAGTGCAACGTCACGCGGCCTTGGGGGCGTTGACGTCGGACGGCAGCGCCTTCTGCGCGACCTCGACGAGGGCGGCGAACGCGTTGGCGTCGTTCACGGCCAGCTCGGCCAGGATCTTGCGGTCCACCTCGATGTTGGCGGCCTTCAGACCCTGGATGAAGCGGTTGTAGGTGATGCCGTTCAGGCGGGCAGCGGCGTTGATGCGCTGGATCCACAGCTGACGGAAGTCGCCCTTGCGCTTCTTGCGGTCGTTGTAGTTGTAGACGAGGGAGTGGGTGACCTGCTCCTTCGCCTTGCGGTACAGACGCGACCGCTGGCCGCGGTAACCGCTGGCCTGCTCGAGGATCGCCCGGCGCTTCTTGTGGGCGTTCACTGCCCGCTTGACGCGTGCCACTTGTTAACTCCTTGTAGCGGGGCCGTGGTGGTCGTCACACGGCCCGGTTTCGACTGATGTCCCGGTCCTGGCGTCGCGTGGCCCTCGTACTCGACGAAGGGCCGCGACGTCACTTGCCGAGAAGCTTCTTGATCTTCTTGGCGTCGCCCGGGGCCATCTCGGCGTTGCCGGTGAGGCGACGCGTCAGACGGGACGACTTGTGCTCGAGCAGGTGGCGCTTGCCGGCGCGCTCGCGGAGCACCTTGCCGGAGCCGGTGACCTTGAAGCGCTTGCTGGCACCGCTGTGCGTCTTGTTCTTCGGCATAGCGCCGTTCTCTCCTCGTCAGTGGCACTCCGATGCCCGGTCGTGAAACCGGGCATCCGGGAGCGTCATCGTGTGTCGGTGGTGATCCCTGGACTCGCGTCCGGGGATCAGGCCTCGGCGGAAGCCTCGGCCGGGGCCTCGACGGGGGCTTCGGAAAGCTCCTCCTCGGCGGCGTTCTGCGACTTGCCGGGGTTGGCCTTCGCATCCGCCTTGCGAGCCGCCTGGGCCTCACGGGCCTCGGCCATGGCCTCGGTCTTCTTCTTGTGCGGACCGAGAACCATGATCATGTTGCGGCCGTCCTGCTTCGGGTTCGACTCGATGAACCCGAGGTCCTGGACGTCCTCCGCGAGGCGCTGCAGCAGCCGGAAGCCAAGCTCCGGACGGGACTGCTCGCGACCACGGAACATGATCGTGATCTTGACCTTGTCGCCCTGCTTGAGGAACCGGACGACGTGACCCTTCTTGGTGTCGTAGTCGTGCGGGTCGATCTTCGGCCGGAGCTTCATCTCCTTGATGACCGTGTGCGCCTGGTTCTTGCGCGCCTCACGGGCCTTCATGGCCGACTCGTACTTGAACTTCCCGTAGTCCATGAGCTTGCACACGGGCGGACGGGCGTTCGCCGCGACCTCGACCAGGTCCAGGTCGTACTCCTGCGCAAGCTCCAGGGCCTTGGCAAGCGGGACAATCCCGACCTGCTCGCCGCTGGGACCGACAAGTCGCACCTCGGGAACGCGAATCCGGTCGTTGATGCGGGGCTCGGCGCTGATGGATCCTCCTCGGTAGCACCACACGGCGGTCTGGCGGACAGCCGCGTAACGTCTGTTTTCTCGACCAACCCGTCGGAGGCATGAAAAAATGCCCCGGCCGATCACAGCAGGGGCTCCACACAGCTACCGGAGCACCGCCACGGTGACCGCGGGGCGCATCGGGCGGACCGTCACACTCAGTGCGGACCGCCTGACCGGTGACCCGCCGCTCGGGGAGCGGCAAGGTGGGAGATCGGAGCCTCCACTTGTGGGCCGGATCCTGCGTCGATGAACGCGTGTCCGGCCGGTCGTCACCCAAGGTTAGCAGGTCCTGGGGGGTGGGGCTAACGGGCCGCGGGCGGCTCTAGGGTGTGGGGCATGAGTGACACAAGCCCCGCGGCCGCCTCGCCCGCGCATCCCGACTCGCCCGCGAACCCCGACTTCGACGCCCTGACCCGCGACATCGCGGACGTTCCCGCGGTCGAGGTGATCACGACGGTCGCGGTGCACCTGATGAGCGCGGCGGCGGTGAACCTGGGCCTCGCCGAGGAGGGCGAGGCCCACAAGGACCTGGACGAGGCCCGCAAGCTGATCCAGGCCCTGGCCGGGCTGCTCGACGCGAGCGCGACGGAGGTCAGCTCCTTCCACGCCGCGCCCCTGCGTGACGGTCTGAAGTCGCTCCAGCTCGCGTTCCGCGAGTCGTCCCTGGTGCCGGACGAGCCGGGCCAGGGCCCCGGCGAGAAGTACACGGGGCCGGTCTTCGGCTGAGCGTCAGCGTACGTAGAGGGGCTCGCCCGGTGGCGTCGCCTCGGCGGGCAGCAGTGCCAGGTCGAGGCCGCGCACCAGGCGGGCCCTCAGTGTTTCGTCGGCCGCGAGGGCCCCGGCCACGCGCTGGGCGGCACCGGCCGGGTCGGCTCCCGGGGCGAGGACGAGGGCGAGGGTGCCGTCGGCCGGGCCGGGGCCGAGGTGGGCGCGCAGCACGTCGGGCTCGGCGGCGAGGGCGGCCCGCACGGCCTCGTGGACGGCCGGGTCGGTGAGCGGGTCCGCGCTGCCGCGGCCCTCGGCGAGGGCGATGAGCGCGGCGCGGTTCAGCTCGTAGGGGACGGGGCCCGCGAGGTCGAGCACGATCGTGTCGGCCTTCTCGTGGGCGGCGGCCTGGAGGGCCTGGTGCAGTGGTACGGCGACGGGGCGGGCCGCGGGGTCCCAGAGCGCGAGCGCCTCGGTGGAGGTGAAGGCGGGCAGCGCGGTGCGGTGGCCCGCCTTGAGGGTGGGCACGGCCATGTCGCTGGTCTTCTCGCGCCGCAGGCCGTTCTCGTCCTCCTCGACCTCGCCGAGGACGGCGACGACGGGGACGAGCAGCCTCGCCGCGGCGAGCGCCTCAAGGACCGGACCGTGGGCGGTCCGGTCCTGGGACCAGGCCTCCAGCGCTACGCGGAGCCTTGGGTCGGCGGAGCCGTCGTCGTCGGAGAAGCCGGGGTCGGGGATGTTCTTCGTCTGCACGTCGTCGACACTAGCCCGCCGGGGTTCCCGCCCGGTTGCCCGGCCAGGGTCACCGTCGCCGGACCGGGCGCCCCCGCCAGAGGTAGGCACCGGTTGCCAGGAGGGCCAGGCCCAGGGTTCCGGCCACCGGGCCCAGCCAGGTCTCGGACGTGTCGTCGTCCGACTGCTTCTCGGGGCCCGGGCCGAAGTACTGCTTGGCGTACGACGTGGCGCCCGTCGTCGTCCGGGGGGAGTCCGGCTTCAGCTTGGCCACGCGGCGGAGCGCGGCGACGGGGTCGATGAGGCCGAAGCCGCGCGAGTCGTCGCGGCCTCCGGCGGGGGCGTCCTGGGCGGTGTCCCGCAGGAGCCGCTTGACGCGGGCGGGCCCGAGGTGGGGGTGGGCGGCGCGGATCAGGGCGACCGCGCCGGAGACGAAGGCGGCGGCGGCGCTGGTGCCCCAGCCCTCGTAGTACTTGCGGTCGGGGTCGGCGATGACGATGTCGTCGCCGGGCGCGCTGACGGTGGCGTACCAGCGGCGGGTGGAGAAGGAGGCGCGGGCGCCGTTCTCGTCGACGGCCGTGGCGACGATCACTCCGGGGTAGGCGGCGGGGTAGGAGACGTGGTCGCCGCGTTCGCCGCCGTTGCCCGCGGAGGCGACGACGACGGCGCCCTTCTTGAGGGCGTACTGGACGGCGCTGTCCTCGGCGGGTTCGGGGTGGGCGGACTTGGAGTCGTCGCCGAGGGAGAGGTTGATGACGTCGGCGCCGTGGTCGGCGGCCCAGCGGATGCCTTCGGCGAGGGCGTTGCCGCGGGTCTGGCGGGCCTTGCCGCGGGCCGGGTCGCCGTCTTCGAGGATCACGCGCACGGGCAGGATCTTCGCCTCCGGGGCGATGCCGAGGACGCCGTCGCCGCGGCCCGCGCCGTGGCCGTGCCCGGCGACGATCCCGGCCATGGCGGTGCCGTGCCGGGCCCAGGTGCGGTCGCCGCGGCGGGCGCCGAAGCCGACCATGTCCTTGCCGGTCAGTACGTTGCCCCGCAGGTCGGGGTGGGTGGCGTCGACGCCGGTGTCGAGGACGGCGACGGTGACGCCCTCGCCGCGCGTGGTGCGCCAGGCCTCGGCGGTGCCCATGGTGTTCAGGGCCCACTGCTGGGCGCGGATGCCGTCGTCGGCGCGGGCGGGGGTGGCGGGCAGCAGCGCGAGGGTCGCGGCTAGGGCGGCGACCAGGGCCCTTCTGGTGGGTCTCCGTGGGTGAGGGAGCGGCGTTCGGTGCGTGCTCTCGGCGTGCCGGGCGGGAGTCCTCGTAGCGGCGCTACTTGGGCTTTTCGTCCGGTGCGGCGAAGGGGGTCCCCCCTGCTCGAAGAGCTTGGGGGAGCGTGCCGGGCGTCGCGGCGCCACGGAGATCCACCAGCGGGGCCCTAGCGGCCGCCGCGGCCTCGGCGGCTTCATCGGGACCCCTCCGGTGCGGTGGTGGCGGTCTTGCGCAGGCTCCGCTCGACGCGGTCGGCGATGCCCTTGGCGTCGTTGCCGAGGCCCGCCTGGGCGGGGGCGGAAGTGGCGCCCGCCTTCATGGCGTCGGCGGCCGGTTCGGGCTCGGTGACGCGGCGGCCGTCGGCGAATCCGGACACGGCGTAGGCGACGACGGGCGCGTCGGGCAGCACCGAGAGCGTCCAGGTGGCCCGCTGGGCGTCGCCGAACACGGTCGCGGGGGTGCGGGGGGCGGCGTAGGGCCGGGGCATGAGGTCGGTGCGCCGGTCCAGGCCCTCTTCGGTGAAGCGGGTGCGCAGGGCGCGCATGGCGGCGGCGTCGGCCCGGGTGAACAGCAGTCCCACGGTGGTGAGATGGCTCCTGGTGGCGTCCGTGTAGGTGGCGCGCAGCAGGCGCGCGCAGCCGACGGGGGCGAGCGCCCGCCGCAGCAGCGGGTCGAAGGCGCCCGCGCAGCCGCTGTCGGGGGCGACGGCGACGCGGTTCCAGGTGCGGTCGGCGCCGCCGGGGCCCGCGCCCTCGCCCTTGATGGTCAGCGGGAACAGCTCGTTGACGGGCAGGCTGTGCCAGAGTTCGGCGGCCGCCGCGTAGGTGCCGCGTCCTTCGCCCGCCGCGTCGGACTCGCCGGTCAGCCAACTGCCGGTGACGGCACCGCCGATGAGCCCGAGCCCGAGCACCGCGCAGGCCACGGCGGCGGCCGCGCGGGGCCGGACCCAGGCGGCGATCGGGTGCGGCCGGGTGGCGGTGCCGTCGTCCAGGACGGGCCGCGCGAGGAACACGAAGGGGCGGTGCCCGTCGGGGGCGACGGCGCCGGTGTCCCTGCGGGGAGCGCGAGTTGACGGGGGCGCGGGGGCGGCCGCCGGGGCGGGAGGCGTGTCGGGCAGCCGTGCGGACGCGGGGGGTGGCGGCGGTGCGTCGGGGGCTCGGGGCACTGGGGGTGCCCCTGCGGGAGCCGGGCTTTCGGTGGTGGGGGCTTGGGCGGTGCGCTGCTTGCCTTCGGTGGCGCGAGATCCGGCGGTACGGCGGCCGTGGGGACGGCTCTTGGCGGGGGCGTCGCCCTCGTCGGCGTCCGGGGCGAAGGTGCCCTCGACGCCGCGCTCGCCCCCGGCGGAGACACCGCCCTCCTCCTCGGCGGCGCCCCTCTCCCCCGCGCTCTTCTCGCCGCGCGCGGGCCGGGCCCGGTCGAACGGGGCCAGCAGGTCGGCGACCGCGGCCTCGCGGGAGGCGTACGCGGTGGTGTCCTCGGCGGCCGGGCGCGGGCTCCGGAGCACCCAGTCGCGGTCCACGGGGGGCCGGACGTCGGGGAAGCGGGCGCTCGCGGGCGGAGGGGGCGGCTCCGAGGCGGGTCCGCGGGTGCCGGGGGCGAATCCGTCGGTGCCAGGGGGGAATCCGCCGGTATCCGAGGCAAGTCCCTCGGCGTCCGGGCCAGATCCATCGGTGCCCGAGACGACTCCATCGGCGGCCGGGACGAGGCCATCGGCGCCCGAGGCGGGGCCGTCCGCGTCCGAGGCACGCCCCTCGACGTCCGCACCAGACCCAACGGCGCCCGAACCGACTCCATCAACAGCCGAGCCAAGGCCGTCCGCACCCGAGGCGAGGCCATCAGCGCCCAAGGCACGCCCCTCAACGTCCAGGCCAGACCCAACGGCGCCCGAGACAACTCCATCGGCGGCCGAGGCGAGACCGTCGGCGCCCGAACCGAGGCCACCGGTGCCCGAACCGAAGCCACCGGCACCCGAGCCAAGCCCGTCCATGTCCGAGCCGATTCCACCGGAGCCCACGCCGAGACCGCCGACGTCCAAGGCAAGGCCATCGGCGCCCAAGCCGAAGCCACCGGAACCCGAACCGAGGCCATCGGCGCCCGAGCCAAGGCCACCGGCGTCCAACGCGAGACCGTCGACGTCCGAGCCGATTCCACCAGCGTCCAAAGCAAGACCGTCGGCGCCCGAGACGATTCGGTCGATGTCCGAAGCGGAGCCGCCCGTGTCCGAAACGGAGCCGTCGGCGTCCGCGACGGAGTTCTCCGCGGCACGGGCCGGGGCGGTGGTCTTCGGGGGCGGAGAGCCGGGGGCGCCTTCGGGTTGGGCCGGTACGCGCGGTGGCGTTCCGGGAGGTGGGGGGACGGGGGGCCGTCGCGCCTCCGTGCTCATGCACCCCCCGTTCCGTCGCGTCGCGCGCTCCCTGGCGTGCGGTCACTTTACGGGTTGACATGAGCCCCACGGGAACCGAGTCCGGGACGCCGGGTGATCTGCCCGGATCGTCCCCCTACCCCGCGGTAGCCGGGTCTGGCAGGCTGCGCGCATGACAGGCCGAGCCGCTGACCGTGCCAGGGACCGGGCCCGCTACGACCGGGCCACCGCGCACCTCGACGCGCCGCTCGCGATCGTCGACGTGGCGGCGTTCGACGCCAACGCCGACGACCTGCGGCGCCGGGCGGGCGGCAAGCCGATCCGGGTCGCGAGCAAATCCGTGCGGTGCCGGGCGCTGCTCGAACGGGTGCTCGCGCGCGACGGGTTCGCCGGGATCATGTCGTTCACCCTCGCGGAGTCGCTCTGGCTGGCCCGCTCCGGCTTCGACGACGTGCTGCTCGCGTACCCGTCGGCGGACCGCGCCGCGTTCGCGGAGCTCGCGGCCGACCCGAAGCTCGCGGCGGCCGTGACGGTGACGGTCGACGACCCGGCGCAGCTGCGCCTGATCGACCAGGCGCGCGGCGGCGGCCGCGAAGAGGTCCGGGTCTGCCTGGAGCTGGACACGTCGCTGCGGCTGCTCGGCGGGCGGGTGCGGGTCGGGGCGCGGCGCTCGCCGCTGCACGGGCCCGCCCAGGTCGCGGCCCTCGCGCGGGCGATCGCGCGGCGCCCTGGCTTCCGGCTGGTGGGCGTCATGGCGTACGAGGGCCATGTGGCCGGGGTCGGGGACGCGGTCGCCGGGCATCCGGCCAGGTCGCAGGCGGTGCGGATGATGCAGAGCGCCGCGCGCCGGGAGCTGGCGGGGCGGCGCGCGGCCACCATCCGGGCGGTGCGCGAGGCCGTGCCAGAGCTGGAGTTCGTGAACGGCGGCGGCACCGGCAGCGTGCAGCACACGGCGGCCGAGGAGTCGGTGACGGAGATCGCCGCCGGGTCGGGCCTGTACCTGCCGCGGCTCTTCGACAACTACACGTCGTTCAGCGGGCGTCCGGCGGCGCTGTTCTCGCAGCCGGTGGTGCGCAGGCCGGGACCGGGCGTGGTGACGGTCCTCGGCGGCGGGTATCCGGCGTCGGGCGCCGCGGGCGCCGACCGCTCGCCGGTGCCCTATCTGCCGCAGGGGCTGCGCTACGACCCGCAGGAGGGCGCGGGCGAGGTGCAGACGCCGCTGCTCGGGCCGCCCGCGGACGATCTGCGGATCGGCGACAAGGTGTGGTTCCGGCACGCGAAGGCCGGTGAGCTGTGCGAGCGGTTCGCGGCGCTGCACCTGGTCGAGGACGACCGGGTGACGGCGACCGTCCCGACGTACCGGGGCGAGGGCCACACCTTCCTGTGACACCTTCCTGTGACACCCGGTCCCGGGGCGCCGCCCGATGCCGCTGACGCCCGTACGGGCTACGGCGTGGGCTCCACGCTGCTGCCCACTCCCCCGCCGGTCGCGCTGTCGCCGACGGGCCGGATGCCGTCGATGACCTCGTCGATGTCCGAAAGCGGCGGCGCGCCCGCGCCCGCGTCGAACTGGAAGCGCACGATGACCATCGCCTCGGAGCCCGTGCTGGAGGGGAAGGCGAGGGACTGGACGTATCCGCCGGGGCCGTTCTTCGTGTGCACGCGCCAGCGGACGAAGTAGCCGCCGCGGCCCGCGACCGCGACCGTTCCGGCCTTCACGCGCTGGTGGCGGGTGATGCCCCCGTACGGCTGGCGGTCAAGGGCGTCCTCGTCATACGCGGCGTCGGCGGCGTCGTCGATGTCGGCGGTGGCGAGCTTCTGGGGGGAACGCTCGTCGGTGCCCGTCGCCGTCCGGGAGCTGATCTTGCCGTGGCGGCAGAAGCCGGGGTCGCCGGGGCAGTCGTAGGTGCCGGGGGTGCGCAGGGCCAGTTCGTCGAGGCCGTCGTCGGACGTCTCCCAGCCGTCGGGGATGGGCAGCGTGATGCCGTTGAGCTGGTCGACGAGCGTGTCCGGGTCGTTGGTCGAGGACGGCGACGCGGTGGGGGCCGAGGTGCTCGGGGCGGGTTCCTCCGGCTCCGAGGTGGCGGGCGCGGGCCCGGCCGTGGGGTCGCCCTCGTCGTCCTGGAGGACGAGGAAGCCGGTGACGATGGACGCGATGAGCACGGCACCGGCCGCGCCGAGCGCGAGCGCCTTGGCGCGGCGCCCGCCCGTGCGCGCGGGCAGCGGCCGCACGGCGGTGACACCGAGCCCCGGCCGCGCCTGCGCCAGGTGGACCGTGGCCTCGGGCGTCCGCCGGTGCGACGTCCACGCGGACCCGTCCCACCACCGCTCGACGGCGGGCTGGGACGGGTCCGGGTACCAGCCGGGAGGGGGCGACATGCTCATCCCGGCACTCTAGGACGTGGCGCGGCGGGCGGTACAACCACCCGGGTCACGCGGTCAGTAGATGCTGTCCAGCTGGTCGGGGACCACGGAGCCGTCCTCGCGCAGGACGGGGCCCTTGCGCCCGTCGGGCTCGTTGTAGGCGGCGGTCGAGCAGGGGTAGGTGCCCTGCTTCTGCGGCAGCGGCTCGATGAACATGGGGTTCACGACCCACCGGCCGTCGGCGTTGTCGTACGCCCGGCACATGAACTCGCCCTTGTTGCGGTTGAGCACGAGGTGCGCGCCGGTGGCGTCGCCGACGAACGTCACGTCGGTGTCGGCGTCGCCGCCGCCGATCGCGATGCGCTTGCTCCAGCGCTGCTTGTCCCAGGCCTTCTTGCCCTTGATCTGGTAGATCTCCTGGTTGACGAAGCAGCGCTTGCCGTCGATGTACGGGATGGCCTCGCCCTTGTTGACGCCGATGCCGCCGCAGCCCCGGTTCCAGGTGGTGATGCGGCCCTTGCCGTCGAGGACGGAGCGGATGGCGACGGTGTGCTTCCGGTCGATGCCCACGCCGCGCGACCACATCTCCGCGACCGGCTCGGAGCCCGCGGACACGATGTAGACGTCGAATCCGGCCTTCTTCAGGGTGCGGATCAGGTCGCGCTGCTGGTCGTAGTAGCGCACGTACCCCGGCACGGTGTGGCTGCCGATGGTGCGGGTGGTGCCGATCGGCGCGGCGAGGGCCTCCTTGCGGGCCTTCTTCGCGTACGACTCCAGTTCCTTGACGGTGTGTCCGGCGAACAGCTGGGGCACCCAGGCGTACTGCGGGACCGTGCGGCGGTGGTTCCAGGTGCCCTCGAAGGCGGCGGCGCCGCTCATCGTGGTGCCGTCCTCGCGGATCTGGAGGATCTCGTCGGCGCAGGCCCCGTTGGTGGCGGTGGGCAGCGGCTTGCCGACGGCCACCTTGGTGCCGCAGGCCTGGGTGAGGGCGCGGTGGCCGGCGTCCGTCATCCACTTGCTGGAGGACTTCCAGCTCTTGGGGCGCAGGATCTTGTCGTGACGGAGCGCCCAGCTGATGGTGGCGTCGGTGATGTCGTTCTTGGTGATGGTGTTGTCCCAGTCGAAGGCGGCGACCGGGCGCTTGGTGCCATGACCGAGGTGGGGGTTGGAGCAGGTGCCCCGCTCGTCGATGACCCGCTGGAGACGGGCGCGGTTGTCGCCGTACCAGGGGAGCTTCTTCGACAGCTGGGGGCAGTGGGCGCCGGGGTGCGACGCGGGCGCGGCCGTGGCGGCGGCAGCGGGAAGCGTGACGGG
The DNA here is from genome assembly GCF_056435225.1 of Streptomyces sp. NPDC043996. Taxonomy (NCBI): domain Bacteria; kingdom Bacillati; phylum Actinomycetota; class Actinomycetes; order Kitasatosporales; family Streptomycetaceae; genus Streptomyces; species Streptomyces sp. NPDC043996. Next base: position 268,426 of record NZ_JBWKEY010000009.1, read on the forward strand.
CCCGGCCACCAGGGCGGCGGCCGAGGCCAGCGTCAACGCCAGAACGTTTCTGTTACGCATGTGCGTGGACGGTACAGCAGTCCTAGGGAGCTGTTGAACCCCCGTACACCGTGTCCTGTTGGTCCTTGATGACCGATCCGTCCGCGCGGCGTACGGGGGCCTTCGCGCCGTCCCGTGCGGTGTAGCCGGTGGTGGCGCAGGGGTAGGGCGCGGACTGCTTGCCCTTGGGCTCGATGAACATGGGGTTGATCAGCCAGCGCCGGTCGCCGTTGTCGTAGGCGCGGCACATCAGCTCGGTCTTGTTGCGGTTCAGGACGAGCCTGAGGCCGGTGGCGTCGCGCAGGAAGGACACGTCGGTGTCGGAGTCGCCGGCGGCGAACACCTGGCGCTTAGCGGCCGGTTGGACCTGCTCGGCGGCCTTGCCGCGCACGCCGAGGATCCGCTCGTTGATGGCGCAGCGCTTGCCGTCGATGTACGTGATCATCGAGTCGGCGCCGTCCTTGACGGAGCCGCAGCCCTTGAGGCGGGCGGTGAGGCGTCCTTCGCGCTGGACGTTGCGGATGCCGATGGTGTGGCGGGCGTCGAGGCCGACGCCCTTGCCCCAGACCTCGGCGACCGGTTCGGGCGAGGCGGAGACGACGTACACGTCGAACCCGGCCTTCTTCAGGGTGCGGATGAGGTCGCGCTGCTGGTCGTAGTAGCGGGCCCAGCCGGTGACCTTGCCGGTGCCGACGGTCTGCTCGTACCCGATCGGCGCCTTGAGGTTGTCCTCGCGGGCGGCGGCCGCGAAGTCCTTGACGCGGGCGGTGCTCCAGCCGCGCAGGAGCTGGGCGAGCCAGGCGTACTGCGGCTCCATGCGGCGGTGGTCGAACCCGGCGAAGGCGTCCTTGCCGGTGGTGGTGGCGCCCTCGCCGTACACGGCGGCGATCTCGTCGGCGCAGGCCGCGTTCGTGCGCGTGGGCAGGGTGCGGCCGGTGGCCGGGCAGGCCTTCGCCAGGGCCTTGGCGGCGGGCGCGGTGAGGTAGCGGCTGGTGGTGCGCCAGTCGCCGCGCTCGGGGGTGCGTATCTTGCCGTGGCGCAGCATCCAGAACATGGTGGCGTCGCCGACGTCGTTCTTGATGACCGTGTTGTCCCAGTCGAACACGGCGAGGGGCTTGTGGCGCTTGTCGTAGCTGTCCCCGCAGCGGCCGTAGGCGTCGAGGAGCTCCTGGAGGCGGTCCTTGTTGTCGGCGTACCAGCCCTTGGAGACGGTGAGGGCGGGGCACTTCGCGGCGGCGGTCCCGTGCGCGGCCCGCGTGGTCGGGGCGGCCTGGGCGGTGGCGGTGAGGCCGGTCCCGGCGAGGGCGATGGCGGCGGCCGCTGCGGCCACGGGGCGCTTGATCTTCATGAACACGGTGCCTGTCTACGCAGGTCAGCCGGGCGCCTCACGACGCCCGGCTGACGGGTGGGTGGCCTCGGGGTGAACTACTGGGGCGTGACGTACGCCCCGGAGATGCCGCCGTCGACGAGGAAGTCCGTGGCGTTCACGAACGCGGAGTCGTCGCTGGCGAGGAAGGCGACCGCGGCGGCGATCTCCTCGGCCTCGGCGAAGCGGCCCACGGGGATGTGCACCAGGCGGCGCGCGGCGCGCTCGGGGTCCTTGGCGAACAGCTCCTGGAGCAGCGGGGTGTTCACCGGGCCCGGGCACAGCGCGTTCACGCGGATGCCCTCGCGGGCGAACTGCACGCCCAGCTCGCGGGACATCGCGAGCACGCCGCCCTTGGACGCGGTGTAGGAGATCTGCGAGGTGGCGGCGCCCATGCGGGCCACGAAGGAGGCGGTGTTGATGATGGAGCCCTTGCCCTGGCGCCGCATGTAGGGGATGGCGGCCTTGCAGCACAGGTACACGGAGGTGAGGTTGACCTCCTGGACGCGCTTCCAGGCCTCAAGACCGGTGTCCAGGATGGAGTCGTCGTCGGGCGGCGAGATGCCCGCGTTGTTGAAGGCGATGTCGACGGAGCCGTAGGTGTCGTACGCCGTCTTGAACAGCGCCTCGACCTGCTCGGCGTCGGTGACGTCGACCTTCACATACGTCCCGCCGACTGCCTCGGCGGCCTTCTTGCCCGCGGTGTCGTCGATGTCGCCGCACACCACGTTCGCGCCCTCGGAGGCGAGGCGGCGGGCGGTGGCGAGGCCGATGCCGCTGCCCGCGCCGGTGATGACGGCGGTGCGGCCGACGAGGCGGCGGCAGATGTTTTCCTGAGCCTGGGTCACTGGGCGGGCCCTTCCGTGCTGATGAAGACGTTCTTGGTTTCGGTGAAGGCGGCGAGCGCGTCCGGGCCGAGCTCGCGGCCGAGGCCGGACTGCTTGTAGCCCCCGAAGGGGGTCCAATAGCGCACGCTGGAGTGCGAGTTGACGGACAGGTTGCCCGCCCTGACGGCCGCGGAGACGCGCAGGGCGCGGCCCACGTCGCGGGTCCAGATCGAGCCGGACAGGCCGTACTCGGTGGCGTTGGCGAGCCGGACGGCGTCGGCCTCGTCCTCGAACGGCAGCACGACCGCGACCGGCCCGAAGACCTCCTCGACGGCGACCGGCGACGTGGGCCCGGCGTCGGTGAGGACGGTCGGCGGGAACCAGAAGCCCGGCCCCTCGGGGGCGCTGCCGTGGATGCCGGAGCCCGCGGGTACGTAGGAGCGCACCCGGTCCAGCTGGGCCCGGGAGATCAGCGGGCCCATCTGCGTCTTCTCGTCGGCCGGGTCGCCGACGACGTACGACTCGATCAGGGGCGTGAGCACCTCGACGAAGCGGTCGTAGACGGAGCGCTGCACGAGGACGCGGGTGCGGGCGCAGCAGTCCTGGCCGGAGTTGTCGAGGAAGGAGCCGGGCGCGGCGAGGGCGGCGGCCTCCACGTCGGCGTCGGCGAAGACGATGTTCGGGCTCTTGCCGCCGAGTTCGAGGGTCAGGCGCTTCACGCGGTCGGCGCACTTGGCCATGATCTGCTTGCCGACGCGGGTGGAGCCGGTGAACACGATCTTGGCGACGTCGGGGTGCTCGACGAGCGCGTTCCCGGCGACGGCGCCCTCGCCGGGAAGGACCTGGAACAGGCCCTCGGGAAGGCCCGCCTCCAGGGCGAGTTCGGCCAGGCGCAGGGCGGTCAGCGGGGTGGTCTCGGCGGGCTTGAGGACGACCGCGTTGCCCGCCGCGAGGGCCGGGGCGGTGCCCCAGGCGGCGATGGGCATCGGGAAGTTCCAGGGCGCGATGACGCCGATGACGCCGAGGGGTTCAAGGACCGTGACGTTCAGGCCGCCGGGCACCGGGATCTGGCGGCCGTTCAGGCGCTCGACGCCGCCCGCCGCGTAGTCGAACAGGTCGCGGGCGTTGCCCGCCTCCCAGCGCGCGTTGCCGATGACGTGTCCGGCCTCGCGCACCTCCAGCTGGGCGAGCTCCTCGAGGTGGCCGTCGATGACGGCGGCGAAGCGGCGCAGCAGGCGGGCCCGGTCGGCGGGGGCGACCGCGGCCCACTTGGCCTGTGCGGCGAGCGCCCGCGCGACGGCCGCGTCGACGTCGGCCGCGGTGGCGGCGGGGACGGTGGCGACGACGTCCTCCGTCGCCGGGTTCAGCACCTGAAGCGACTGAGGCGACTGGAGTGACTGGAGTGATTCGGGCAAGGCGTGCCTCACATGCGTTCGAAGGAGCGGCGGAGCTCCCAGTCGGTCACCGCGGAGTCGAAGGCGTCCAGCTCGACCCGCGCCATGTTGCGGTAGTGCGCCACGGCCTCGTCGCCGAACGCGGCCTTGGCGATGGGGCTGTTCTCCCACAGCTCGGCGGCCTCGCGCAGCGTCGTCGGGACGTGTTCGTAGTCGGCGGTGTAGGCGTTGCCCGCGCACGCCTCGGGCAGCTCAAGCTTCTGCTCGATGCCGTGCAGGCCCGCCGCGATGAGGCCCGCGACCGCCAGGTACGGGTTGACGTCCCCGCCGGGGAGGCGGTTCTCGAAGCGCATCGAGGGGCCGTGGCCGACCACGCGCAGGGAGCAGGTGCGGTTGTCGTACCCCCAGGCGGCGGCGGTGGGGGCGAAGGAGCCGGGCTGGAAGCGCTTGTACGAGTTGATGTTCGGCGCGTACAGGAGGCTGAAGTCGCGCAGCGCGGCCAGCTGGCCCGCGAGGAAGTGCCGCATGACGGGCGACATGCCCCCCGGCCCGTCCCCGGCCATGACGTTGGCGCCGTCGGCGTCCTGGAGCGAGAGGTGGATGTGGCAGGAGTTGCCCTCGCGCTCGTTGTACTTCGCCATGAAGGTGATCGACACGCCTTCCTGCGCGGCGATCTCCTTGGCTCCGGTCTTGTAGAGGGCGTGCTGGTCGCAGGTGACGAGGGCCTCGTCGTAGCGGAACACGATCTCGTGCTGGCCAGGGTTGCACTCGCCCTTGGCGGACTCCACGGTCAGGCCCGCGCCCGCCATCTCGTTGCGGATGCGGCGTAGCAGCGGCTCGATGCGGCCGGTGCCGAGGATGGAGTAGTCGATGTTGTACTGGTTCGCCGGGGTGAGGCCCCGGTAGTCCGCGTCCCAGGCCTGCTCGTAGGTGTCCTTGAAGACGATGAACTCGAGCTCCGTGCCGACGTGCGCGGTGTAGCCGTACTCGGCGAGCCGCTCCAGCTGGCGGCGCAGGATCTGGCGCGGCGCGGCGGTGACGGGCGAGCCGTCGTTCCAGGCGAGGTCCGCGACGAGCAGCGCGGTGCCCTCGTGCCAGGGCAGGCGGCGCAGGGTGGTGAGGTCGGGGCGCATGGCGAAGTCGCCGTAGCCGCGCTCCCAGGAGGACATGGCGTATCCGTCGACGGTGTTCATCTCCGTGTCGACGGCCAGGAGGTAGTTGCAGCCCTCCGTGCCGTGCTCCAGGACGTCGTCGAGGAAGAACGGGGCGGCGAACCGCTTGCCCTGGAGCCGCCCTTGCATATCGGGGAAGGCCAGGACGACAGTGTCGATCTCTCCGCTCGCCACGAGGGCACGCAGCTCCTCGACGCCGAGCGGGGGTGTGCGGTCTGCCACGGGAAAAGCCTCCTTGGGTCAGCCGAGTGGCCATAAGGTATGGCCAGGAACCATTGCTTGGGAAGGGGGTACGGGCAGATGTCCCACGTGCGGGGCGAGGACCGCCTCAATCAGGTGCTGCGACCGGTCCGGGCGGGCAACGGCTTCGAGGAGGCCCTCGAACAGATCCTCCAGGTCCTCCACCTCGGCCTGGTGCGCAGCGGCGAACGGCTGCCCGCCGAGCGCGAGTTGGCCGACCAGCTCGGCATCAGCCGGGTCACTTTGCGCGAGGTCCTGAAGGTGCTCCAGGACCAGGGCCTGGTGGAGTCACGGCGCGGCCGCTACGGCGGCACGTTCGTGCGCCCGCGCGCCGAGGCGCCGGGCGAGGACGAGCTGCGCCGCCGCGTCACGGACGTGGACGTGGAGGACGCGCTGCGCTTCCGCGAGGTCCTTGAGGTGGGGGCGGCGGGCCTGTGCGCGGCGCACGGGCTCACCGGGGAGCAGGCCGCGCGGCTGCGCGCCGCGCTCGCCCGCACGCACGACGCGCCGCTGGCCGAGTACCGCCGCCTGGACACGCTGCTGCACCTGACGATCGCCGAGCTCTCCGGCTCGCCCACGCTCACCGCGCAGTACGCGGCGGTCCGCGCCACCGTCAACGACCTGCTCGACTGCATCCCGCTGCTCGTGCGCAACCTGGAGCACTCCCAGCGCCAGCACACCGCCCTGGTGGAGGCCGTGCTCGACGGCGACGCGGACGGGGCGCGGGAGATGATGCGCGAGCACTGCGCGGGCACCGCGTCGCTGCTGCGGGGGTTTTTGGCCTGAGCCCTCGCCCTGCGGGGGGCTTGCGGGCGGCGTGCGGGCGGCTCGCCAGGCGGCTCGCGGGCGGCACGGTTAACCAGCACGTTACGCACGGGTCTTGCTTTCTGCCCGCCCGCACCGCGAGGGTATGCCTCCACACCGCAAAGGTATGCCCCCACTCCATTGAACGCCCGCAGGGAGCCCCGCCATGACGCTGGAGTCCGCAGAGCCGTCGAAGGCACGCGCCGACGACGAAGGCGACGACTATCTGAAGCGGCGCGCCCTGCGCCGCGGCAACGCCGGCTGGGTCCTGCTCACCGGCCTCGGCGTCGCCTACGTCGTCTCCGGCGACTACTCGGGCTGGAACTCGGGCCTGAAGGAGGGCGGCTTCGGCGGCCTGGCCATCGCCATGGTGCTGATGGGCCTGATGTACACGTGCATGGTGTTCGCGCTCGCCGAGCTGTCGTCCATCCTGCCGACGGCGGGCGGCGGCTACGGCTTCGCACGGCGCGCGCTCGGCCCCTGGGGCGGCTTCCTCACCGGCACGGCGATCCTCATCGAGTACGTGCTCGCGCCCGCCGCCATCTCCATCTTCATCGGCGACTACGTCGAGTCCCTCGGCCTGTTCGGCCTGGAGTCGGGCTGGCCGGTCTACCTCGCCTGCTTCGTGATCTTCATCGGGATCCACCTCTGGGGCGTCGGCGAGGCGCTGCGGTTCAGCTTCGTCGTCACGGGCATCGCGGTGGCCGCGCTCCTGGTGTTCGCGGTGGGCGCCTTCATGGACTTCGACGGCTCCAAGCTGAACGACATCCCCGTGGACCACGACGCGTTCGGCGCCAACTCCTGGCTGCCGCTCGGCATCCTGGGCATCTGGGCGGCGTTCCCCTTCGGCATGTGGTTCTTCCTCGGTGTGGAGGGCGTGCCGCTCGCGGCCGAGGAGACCAAGGACCCGGCGCGCACCCTGCCGCGGGCCATCCGCTGGTCGATGCTCATCCTGGTGGCGCTCGCGCTCCTCACCTTCTTCGCCTCGGCGGGCGCCCGCGGCTCCGCGGCGATCCAGTCGACCGGCAATCCGCTGGTGGACGCGCTGCAGCCGGACGGCGAGCGGACGGGTCTGAGCCGCGTCATCAACTACGCGGGCCTCGCGGGCCTGGTGGCGTCGTTCTTCTCACTGATCTACGCGGGCTCTCGCCAGCTCTTCGCCCTGTCCCGGGCGGGCTACCTGCCCCGCTTCCTGTCCCTGACGAGCAGCCGCAAGGCGCCCTACCTCGGGCTGCTCGTGCCGGGCGCGATCGGCTTCTCACTGGCCGCCGCGACCGGCGACGGGGCGCGCATGCTGAACGTCGCCGTCTTCGGCGCCACCATCTCGTACGCCCTGATGTCGCTCTCCCACATCGTGCTGCGCCGCCGCGAGCCCGGCCTCGAACGGCCCTACCGCACCCCCGGCGGCATCCTGACCTCATCGGTGGCGCTCGTCCTCGCCTGCGCGGCGCTGGTCGCGACGTTCCTGGTGGACGTCACGGCGGCGTTCATCGCGCTCGGCGTGTACGGGGTGGCGGTGGCGTACTTCGGCCTGTACAGCCGCAAGCACCTGGTGGCGCGGGCGCCCGAGGAGGAGTTCGCGGCGCTCGCCGCGGCAGAGGCCGAGCTGGACCGGAACTAACGTGGAAGCACAAGGGAGTCCAAGGTGAACGGGAACGTCAAGCGGCCGCTGATCGGCGTGAGCACCTATCTGGAGGCCGAGGCGCGCTGGGGCGTGTGGACACTGCCCGCGGCGCTGCTGCCCGCCGGGTACCCGCGCCTGGTGCAGGCGGCGGGCGGCCTCGCCTCGATGCTGCCGCCGGACGACCCCGCGCACGCGGCGGACGTCGTCGCCCGCCTGGACGGCGTCGTCGTCGCGGGCGGCCCGGACGTGGCACCGGAGCGCTACGGCGCGGCGCGCGAGGAGCGCACGGGCCCGCCCGCCGAGGCGCGCGACGCCTGGGAGCTCGCCCTGATCCACGCGGCCCTGGAGTCGGGCACGCCGCTGCTCGGGATCTGCCGCGGCATGCAGCTCCTCAACGTCGCCCTGGGCGGCACGCTGATCCAGCACCTGGACGGCCACGCCGCCGCGCCCGGCGTCTTCAGCACCCACACGGTGAAGCCGGTGCCCGGCACCCGCTACGCCGCCGCCGTGCCCGACGCGGCCACGGACGTCCCCACGTACCACCACCAGGCGGTGGACCGCGTCGGCCGGGGCCTTCTCCCCTGCGCCCACGCCGAGGACGGCACCGTCGAGGCGCTCGAACTGCCGGGCCCCGCCTGGGTCCTGGGCGTGCAGTGGCATCCTGAGGCGGGTACGGACAGCCGGGTGATGGAGGCGCTGGTGGCAGCCGCGCGCGGCTAGGGCCCTTCTGGTGGACCTCCGCGGCGTCGCGTCGCGGCTTCTCGCGCGGTTCCCCGCGCCCTTACGAGGCGCCCCCTCGCGTCAGCCCCAGCAACTCCCGCGCCGGGCCCGTCGGCACATGCCCCGTGGGCCACACGGCCCGCAGCTCCCTGCGCAGGCTCGCGCCCTCCACCGGCACCCGCACCAGGCGGCGGGCCGCGAGCTCCTCCCCCACCGCGAGCTCGCTGAGCACGGCGGGGCCCGCGCCGCTCACCGCCGCGGACTTCACCGCGGTCGTGGACGACAGCTCCATGAGCGGCGCCGCGAGCCCGCCGAGGGCGGCGTCGAGGACCTGCCGGGTGCCGGAGCCCTCCTCGCGCAGGATCAGCGCGGTGGCGGCGAGCTCCGCCGCCGCGAGCGGCGCGCGCCGCCGCGCCCAGGGGTGCCCCGGCGCCGCCACCACGATCAGCCGGTCGTGCCCGACCACGGCCGCGTCCAGGCCCGGCGGCACCCGCAGGCCCTCCACGAACCCCAGGTCGGCGTCCCCGGCGAGGAGCCGCCCCGCGACGTCGGCGGAGTTGCCCGCGAGCAGCGAGACCGCCGTGTCCGGCCGCTGGGCCCTGAGCGCGATCAGCCAGCCGGGCAGCAGGTACTCGGCGATGGTCATGCTGGCCGCGACCCGCAGCCGCGAGTCCCTGCGGCCCCGCAGCGCCTGCGCGCCCGCGTCGAAGGCCTCCGCCGCCTCCACGATCCGGCGCGCCCAGTCGGTGACGAGGGCGCCCGCCTCCGTCAGGCGCGAGCCGCGCGGCGAGCGGTCCACCAGGGCCACGCCCAGCTGCCGCTCCATGGAGCGGACGCGGCCGCTCGCGGCGGGCTGGGTGATGCCGAGCTCGCGGGCCGCCCGGCCGAGGCTGCCCAGGCGCGCCACGGCGAGGAGCAGCTCAAGGGCCGCGAGGTCGGGCACCCGGTGCGCGAGCGGCGCCCCGGTCGGCGGGGCCCCGGCAGAGGGCGTACCGGGCGGTGGCGCTGCGGGGGTCATAACGTCAGGTTATGCCCCCATAGCCCGGAGCTCCCTGGTGGGCCCGGCGCGCGCGGCGCACCGTGGAGTCATGGTCATCGCAGCACACCGTCACCACGGCGCACCCCCGCGCCCCGCTCTCGCCGCCGTCCGTCACCTCGGGCCCAACTGGTACGCGTCCGTCATGGGCACCGCGATCGTCGCCAACGCGGGCGTGACGCTGCCGTACGACATACCGGGCCTGCGCACGGCCTGCGCCGTGGTGTGGGCCCTTTCCCTGCTGATGCTGACCGCCCTGCTGCTGGCCCGCGGGGCGCACTGGCTGCACCACCGCGACCAGGCCCGCGCCCATCTCCTCGACCCGGCCATGGCGCCGTTCTACGGCTGTCTGTCGATGGCCCTGCTCGCGGTCGGCGCCGCCACCGTGCTCGTGGGCCGGGACTGGATCGGTCTCGACGCGGCCGTCGCGCTCGACGCCGTGCTGTTCACCGCGGGCACCGCGATCGGCCTCGCGGCGGCCGTCGCGATCCCGTACCTGATGGTGGTCCGGCACAAGATCACGGCCGACCAGGCCTCACCGGTGTGGCTGCTGCCCGTCGTGGCGCCCATGGTCGCCGCGGCCGTCGGCCCGCTGCTCGTACCGCACCTGCCGTCCGGACAGGCCCAGCGGACCCTGCTCTACGCCTGCTTCGCGATGTTCGGGATCAGTCTGCTCGCCACCCTGGTGATGCTGCCGCTGATCTTCGCCCGCCTGGTGACGGGACCGCCGCTGCCCCTCGCGCTCACCCCCACCGTGTTCCTGGTCCTCGGCCCGCTCGGGCAGTCCACGACCGCCGCCAACAAGTTCGCCGACGTGGCCCAGGGCGTGCTGCCCGCCCCCTACGACCAGGGCTTCGCCGTCTTCGCCGTGCTCTACGGCGTGCCCGTGCTCGGCTTCGCCCTGATGTGGCTGGCGCTCGCGACGGCGATGGTGGTGCGCGCCCGGCGCGCGGGCATGGGCTTCGCGATGACCTGGTGGGCGTTCACCTTCCCCGTCGGCACCTGCGTCACGGGCGCCGAGGGCCTGGCCGCCCACACCGGCCTCACCGCCTACGCCTGGCTGGCCGCGGCCCTCTTCGCCGTCCTCGTCACCGCCTGGTCGGTGGCCCTGATCCACACGGCCCGGGGCCTGCTCAGCGGACGGCTGCTCGCAGCGCCCCGCTGAGCACCCCAGGCGCCTCGCCCAGCGAAGGCCCGTACCAGGTGAGGTGGCGGCCGCTGACGAGGGCGGCGGGCAGGGCCGGGAAGGCCTCGGGGCCGTCATCGCGGGTGAAGCGGTAGGGCTCGTCCGGCAGGACCACCAGGTCGAGGGCGGCGGCGCGCAGGTCGTCGAGGGGCACGCGGGGGTAGCGCTCGGCGTGCCCCGCGTACGCGTTGTCGACGCCGAGGCGCCGCAGCAGGTCCCCCGCGAACGTGTCCCGGCCGAGCACCATCCAGGGCTTGCGCCAGACGGGGACCGCCGCCCGGAGCCGGACGGGCAAGGCCGCCGGGTCGCGCCAGGCGTCCTCGGCCCGCGCGAGCCAGGGCGGCCGGGCGGGCCCGCCGCACGCGACGAGCACCCGGGACAGCTCACGGAAGGCCTGCTCCAGGCCGCGCACCTCGGTGACCAGGACGTTCAGGCCCGCGGCGCGCAGGGCCACGAGGTCGGGCGCGCGGTTCTCCTCCTCGTTGGCGAGCACCAGGTCCGGGGCGAGCGCCACGATCGCGGGCACGTCCGGGTTCTTGGTGCCGCCGACGCGGGCCACCTCCAGGTCACCGGGGTGGCTGCACCAGTCGGTGGCGCCGACCAGGGCGCCCGGCACCGTCTCGGCGACCGCCTCGGTCAGCGACGGCACCAGGGAGACCACCCGGACGGGAGGCATCTAGCGCCGCCTCGCGTCCGTGGCCTCGATGTGGTCGCCCACGGCGACGACGAGGACCCGGGCGTCGGCGGCCGTGGCCCGCCAGCGGTGGCGCACCCCGCCGGTCAGATACAGGCTGTCGCCGCGCCCGAGGCGATAGGCGCGGCCCTCGGCCTCGACCTCGACGGCGCCGCCGATGACGTACATCAGCTCGTCGTTGCGGTGCTGGAACTCGCGGCCCTCGTCGTGGTCGCCGACGTATTCGAAGGCGTGCAGCTGGTGGTGGCCGCGGACCAGGTCCCGCACGTGCGTCTCGGGGGTGCCGCCCTCCAGGGCCACCTCGTCGTCGGCGCGGACCAGGTCGACCGTGCCGGTGGGGTCGGCGGCGGCGAGCAGTTCGACCGCGGTGGTGCCGAGCGCGTCGGCCACCCGCTCCAGGGAGCGCATGCTGGGCCGGGCCCGCTCGTTCTCGACCTGGCTCAGGAACGGCACCGAGAGGCCGCTGCGCCGCGCGACGACGGCGAGTGTGAGCTCAAGACGGCGGCGGCGCCGCCGTACGGCCGAGCCCACCCGGAGGTTTTCCTTGTGCTCGTCCATCGCCTCGGCTCCCTTCTTCACTTGCGCGCGTCATCACCCTGAAGGGTTTTCTGCACCCTACGCATGTTCGCCAAACGGTTTTACCCAGTTGGGCGGACCCGGCACGGAAGCCGAGGCGCGCGCCGTCGCGGACGGGCCGCGCCGCGCGCTCGTCCCGTCAACGCACGACGGGCTGGATACGTGCCGTACCGGCGCGTATCCAGCCCGTCGTCAGCGCTCCCGCACGCGGGAGCCGAGAGTTCCGGTTACTGCGGAGCCATGCGGTCCGGAACCTCCGGGTGCTCCTTCAGCCACGCGGCGACGGCCTCTTCCTCCTGGCCCTTGCCGCGCTTCTTGATCTCGTTCTCCAGGCCCGCGAGCTCGGCTTCGCTCATCGTGAACTTCTTGAACCACTTCGTGAGCTGCGGGTACTGCCCGGGGAACTTCTTGCTGGTGATCGTGCGGATCGTGTCGCCCTTGCCGAAGGCGCCCTTGGGGTCCTTCAGCTTGGTCAGGCCGTACTCGCTGTACGCCCAGTGCGGCGACCAGAGGAGCACGGCGACCGGCTCCTTCTTGGCGTAGGCGCGCTTCAGCTCCGCGAGCATCGCGGGCGTCGAACCGCTGGCGATCTTGTACTCGTCCTTCAGGCCGTAGCCGGGCAGGACCTCGTCCTTGAGCTTCTGCATCACACCGGTGCCCGGCTCGATGCCGACGATCTTGCCGCCGAAGGTGTCGCCCTTGCCCTTCAGGTCCGCCAGGGACTTCACGTCCTTCACGTACGACGGCACGGCGACCTCAAGGGACGTCGGGCTGTACCAGGTGCCCAGGTCGACGAGGTTGTCCTTGTGCTTGTCCCAGTAGTTCTTCTGCGTACTGGGCAGCCAGGCGTCGAAGTTCACATCGATGTCGCCCTGCGCGAGGCCGGTGTAGACCGGTCCCACGTCGGACTGCGACAGCTTCATCTTGTAGCCGCGCCGCTCCAGGACGTTCTTCCACAGGTAGGTGACGGCGACGTCCTCGTCCCAGGGGAACCAGGCGACGTTCAGCGTCCGCTTCGCCTCGGCCGGGGCGGCCGTGACGGAGGAGGCGACCGGGGCCCACTTGTCGACGAGGCCCGGGTTCCGCTTCAGCCAGGAGCGCACGGCTTCCTGCTGGCGGCCCTTGCCCGCCTTGTTGATCTCCGCTTCGAGGCCGGTGAGCTGCCGCTCGGTCATCTTGAAGTTCTTCAGCCACTTCGCGACCTCGGGGTGGTCGCCGCCGAAGCCCTTGCGGGAGAGCGTGTGCACGCCGTCGCCCTCGCCCCAGGCACCCTTGGGGTCCTTGAGCTTCTTCAGGCCGAAGTCGCTGTACGCCCAGTGCGGCGACCAGAGGGTCACGACGATGGGCTGCTTCTTGGCGTACGCGCGCTTCAGCTCGGCGAGCATCGCGGGCGTGGAGCCGTCGACGACCTCGAAGTCCTTCTCCAGGCCGTACTCCTTGAGGACCTTGTCCTTGAGCAGCTTCATCATCCCGGCACTGGACTCAATGCCGATGATCTTGCCCTTGAAAGTGCCCTTCTTGGCCTTCAGGTCGTCCAGCGAGTCGACGTCCTTCATGTACGAGGGAACGGTCAGCTCCAGCGACGTCGGACCGAACCAGGAGCCGAGGTCCTCAAGGTCGTCGCCGTACTTCTTCCAGTACGAGGCGTGCGTCGTCGGCAGCCAGGAGTCCGTCTGGAAGTCGATGCCGCCCTGGGCGAGCGAGGTGTACAGCGGGCCCGCGTCGAGCTGCTTGGCGTTCACCTTGAAGCCGCGCTGCTCCAGGATCTCCTTCCAGAGGAAGGTGGAGGCGACGCCCTCGTCCCAGGGGATGTAGCCGACGTTCAGCTCCTTGCCGTGGCCGACGTTCTTGCCGTCCGCGGCGGTGGTCGTCTCGTCGTCCGAGCCGAAGACGCCCATGCCGCCCGCGACGAGCGCGAGGACGACGACGCCGATCACGGCGAAGGCCGGACGGGGCCGGTAGTTCCACAGGTTCAGGCCGCGCGCGGCGCGCGCCTTGGCGGCGGCGCGGCGGCCGAGCGGCGACACCTGGGTGCCGAGCGAGGCGGTCATGCGGTCCAGGTAGATCGCGAGGATCACGATGGAAACGCCGGACTCGGCGCCCAGACCCACGTCGAGCTGGCCGATGGACTCGTTCACGTCGGCGCCGAGGCCGCCGGTGCCGACCATGCCCGCGATGGCGGCCATGGACAGGCCCAGCATGATGACCTGGTTGACGCCCGCCATGATCGTCGGCAGGGCCAGCGGCAGCTGGACGCGGAAGAGGATGTTGCGGGGCGTCGTGCCGAACGCGTCGGCCGCCTCGACCAGTTCCTTGTCGACCTGGCGGATGCCGAGCTCGGTCATGCGGACGCCGGGCGCCAGGGCGAAGATCAGCGTCGCGACGATGCCCGCGGGGCCGCCCATGCCGAAGAACAGGATCGCCGGGATGAGGTAGATCATCGCCGGGAGCGTCTGCATCAGGTCGAGCACGGGCCGGATCACGGCGCTGACGCGGTGCGAGCGCGCCGCCCAGATGCCGAGCGGCACGGAGACCACGAGGGCGATGACCGTCGCCACGAGCACCAGGGACAGCGTCACCATCGCGTTGTCCCACAACTCCAGGGAGTCGATGAACGCGAAGCCCACGAAGGAGAGCACACCGGCGGTCAGGCCGCGCAGCCAGAAGGCGATGACGGCGAAGATGCCCGCGAGCAGCAGCGGCTCGGGCGCCTGGAGGACGTCGACGAGCCGGTCGTTCATGCCGCTGAGCACGGTCTCGATGAACTCGAACAGCCAGTCGAGGTGGGTGGTGAGCCAGTCGACCGCGTCGTTGACCCAGTCGCCGAGATGAATCCTAGGCACCGCTGCTCACCTTGCCCACGCTCTTGCCGCCGTCGTCCTGCGCGTCCCCGTCGGCCCTCTTGGCGTCCTGGGCCGGGATGACCTTCTTCTCCGTGGCCACCGCCGGGGCGTCGTCGGACGCCATCGGCTCGCCGAGCACGGCCAGGAGCCGGGCCCTGGGGACGACGCCGACGAGGGCGCCGTCCGCGCCGGTCACGGCGACGGCGACACCGCTGGTCGAGCACGGCGTGAACAGCTCGATGATCGGGGTGTCCTCGGTGACGGTCGCGGGGGCCGCCGCGAGGACGTCGGCCGCGGTACGCAGCTCCGTGCCGTCCGGCGTCGTCGTCCCGTACGCGGTGTCGGGGTCGGCCATGATGGCGCCGGCGGTCAGCACCCGGGCGCGGTCGACGTCCTGCGTGAACGCGGCGACGTAGTCGTTGGCCGGGGTGACCAGGATGTCCTCGGCGCTGCCGGTCTGGACGATGCGGCCGTCGCGCATGACGGCGATCTGGTCGCCGAGGCGCATGGCCTCGTTCAGATCGTGGGTGATGAAGACGATGGTCTTCTTCAGGCGCTTCTGGAGCTCCAGGAGCTGGTCCTGCATATCGCGGCGGATCAGCGGGTCGAGCGCGCTGAACGACTCGTCCATGAGCAGCAGGTCGGCGTCCGTGGCGAGCGCGCGGGCCAGGCCCACGCGCTGCTGCATGCCGCCGGACAGCTCGTCGGGCCAGGACTTCTCCCAGCCCTTGAGCCCGGCGAGCTCAAGGGCCTCGGTGGCCCGCTGCTCGCGCTCCGCGCGCGGGAGGCCCTGCACCTCGAGCCCGTAGGCGGCGTTCTCCAGGACACTGCGGTGCGGGAACAGCGCGAAGTGCTGGAAGACCATGCTGATCTTGCGGGAGCGGACCTCGCGCAGCTCGCGCGGGCTGAGCTTGGTCAGGTCCTGACCGTCGAAGAGCACCTGCCCGGCCGTCGGGTCCGAGAGCCCGTTGAGCATGCGCAGCAACGTGGACTTGCCGGATCCGGAGAGACCCATCACGACGAAGATCTGGCCTGGTTCGACGGTGAAGGACGCGTCGATCACCGCGGCGGTGGTTCCCTCGGCGCGCAGTTCCTCGCGGTCGGCTCCGTTGTGGAGCCGCTCCACCGCGTCGGCGGGTCGTCTGCCGAACACTTTGTACAGGTGCTCGGCTTGCAGCCTGGACACATACACCTCTCTGGTCGAACGAAGACGGCCCGCCTCCCCCGCCGGCGGGCCGTGGTGCGACGCGGGATGCTCCCGCTGCCCCGACCGGTTGACGTCAAGAAGTTGAAAACGCGACCGGGTCCGCTCCGCGTCGCGCCTGCCCCCGCCGCCGCGGGCCAAACCAGACGTGTCCCAGGTCACAGGGGTTGCCCCCTGTTGCCCGCCCCGCAGATCGCCGCTTCGCGGCTCGTCCTCAAACACCGGACGGGCTAGAACCTGCCGGTTTCAGCCCGTCCGGCGTTTGAGGACGAGGCGCGAAGCGCCAATAGCTGTGAGCGGGGGAACGGGGGCGGCGAGCACCCGGATCGGGAAGGGGCGGGCCTGGGGCGCCCCGCGAGGGCACCGCCCCGCTGTCACACCCGTGCGGCAAGATGCACTCGTGACCCACCAAACCCGACGGCTCATGCTGCTCGACACGGCGTCCCTGTACTTCCGGGCCTACTTCGGGGTACCCGAATCCGTCCGCGCCCCCGACGGCACCCCGGTGAACGCCGTCCGCGGCCTGCTCGAATTCATCACCCGCCTCGTCCACGACCACCACCCCGACGACCTGGTCGCCTGCATGGACGCGGACTGGCGCCCGCACTGGCGCGTGGAGCTGATCCCCTCGTACAAGGCGCACCGCGTCGCCGAAGAGTCCCCCCAGAGCTCCACGGCCCCGGACGTCGAGGAGACCCCGGACACCCTCTCCCCCCAGGTGCCGGTCATCGAGGACGTCCTGGACGCCCTCGGCATCGCCCGCGTGGGCGTCCCGGCGTACGAGGCGGACGACGTGATCGGCACGTACACGGCACACGCCAGGGGCCCGGTAGACATCGTCACGGGCGACCGCGACCTGTTCCAGCTGGTGGACGACGCGCGCGGCATCCGCGTGCTGTACCCACTGAAAGGCGTGGGCACCCTCCAGCTGACCGACGAGGCCCTGCTGCGCGAGAAGTACGGCGTGAACGGCCCCGGCTATGTGGACCTGGCCCTGCTGCGCGGCGACCCCAGCGACGGCCTGCCCGGCGTGCCGGGCATCGGCGAGAAGACCGCGGCCAAGCTGCTCGACGCCTTCGGCGACCTGGCCGGGATCATGGCGGCGGTCGACGACCCGAAGTCCAAGCTGACGCCGTCGCAGCGCAAGCGCCTGGACGAGGCCCGCCCGTACGTGGCGGTCGCGCCCAAGGTGGTGCGGGTCGCCGACGACGTCCCCCTGCCGGACGTCGACGTCGCGCTGCCCCGCGCGCCCCGCGATCCGGCCGCCCTGGAGGAGCTCGCCGCCCGCTGGGGCCTCGGGGGCTCCCTGGGGCGGCTCCTGGCCACACTCCAGGAATGAGGTGTTAGGTTAGGTAAACCTAACAAATAGTGGATCAGGGGAGGCACGCCATGGCAGAACGGCCCGCACGCAAAGTCCCGACGCCTCATGTCGCACAGGTCGTCCGCACCGAACGACTGACCCCCCACATGCAGCGCGTGGTCCTCGGCGGCGACGGCCTCGCGGAGTTCAGCGCCGGGGACTGCACGGACCATTACGTGAAGATCCTCTTCGCCCCCGCGGGCGTCACCTACCCCGAGCCCTTCGACCTGCAGCGCATCCGCGAGGAACTGCCGCGCGAACAGTGGCCCGTGACCCGCACCTACACGGTGCGCTGGTGGGACCCCAAGGCCAGGGAGCTCGCGCTCGACTTCGTGGTCCACGGCGACGAGGGGCTAGCCGGGCCCTGGGCGCTGCGCGTCAAGCCCGGAGAAACGGTGCGCCTGCTCGGCCCCGGCGGGGCGTACGCCCCGGACCCGGCCGCCGACTGGCACCTGATCGCCGGTGACGAGAGCGCGCTGCCCGCGATCGCCGCCGCCCTCGAAGCCCTGCCGGAGGGCGCGCGGGCGCACGCCTTCGTGGAGATCGACGCCCCCGAGGAGGAGCAGAAGATCGCCACGAGCGCGGAGGTCGTCTGGCTGCACCGCGAAGGCCGCCCCGTCGGCGAGGCCCTCGTCGAGGCCGTGCGCGCCCTCGACTTCCCCGCGGGCACCCCGCAGGCCTTCGTGCACGGCGAGGCGGGCTTCGTGAAGGAGCTCCGCCGCATCCTGCGCGTCGAGCACGAGATCCCGCGCGAGCGCCTGTCCATCTCCGGCTACTGGCGCCTCGGCCACAACGAGGACGGCTGGCAGGCCTCCAAGCGCGAGTGGAACGAGCGGGTGGAAGCCGAGCAGGAGCAGCCGGCCTGACCACCGCACCCGCCGCACGACACCGAGGGGCCGCCCCACACCCGTGGGGCGGCCCCTCGCGCGCGCACGGCCACCGGGCCAGGACCCGCGCCCGTCACCCCACCGGCGCCCCCTCGTCACCCTTGATCCGCGCGTGCAGATGCATGTCGTGCCAGCCGTCCTCGTGCAGGACCGCGCTGCGCTGGACGCCCTCGGCCGCGTACCCCGCCTTCAGGGCCACCCGGCAGGACGCCTCGTTCCGGGTGGAGTGGCGCAGTTCGAGGCGGTGCAGGCCCAGTTCGTCGAAGGCCCACGCGGTGAGCGCGGCGACCGCGCGCGGGGCCACACCGCGGCCCCGGGCGCGGGGCATCGTCCAGTACGCCATCTCCGCCTGACCGTCAGCGAGGACGATCATCCTGAGCGCGACGCGGCCGAGGACCTGGCCGGTGCGCGCGTCGGCTGCCGCCCACTGCGCGCTGCTCTCCTCCCGCCACTCCTCGTGCCAGGACGCGATCCACGCGCGCGCCTCGTCCTCGGAGTCGGCCACGCGCGCGTGCCACCGCTGGAGCACCGGGTCCTGGAACGCCTCGTACACAGCGGGCGCGTCCTGCCGGGTCCACGGGCGCAGGACCAGGCCGCCGGGCGCGGACAGCGTCGGCTGCTCCCGGCCCGCGAGGGCGCCGGACTCAAGGACGTTCGAGATCTTGAAAGGCATGCCCCCATGGTGCGGCCCGCGTCCCCGCGGGCCCAGCGCTTTTCGCCCGGCCCCCGCCACCTGCCCGTACGCTGGTCCGTCGTGACACGAAAGCCCCGCGTACCGCGCTCCCCCATCCCCCAGCGCGACGGCGTCGACCCGGTGCGGGTCCGCCTCCCCCAGGGTGAGGCGTGGGCGACCGTGCGGGACCACCTCGTGGCGCGGCTCGCGGTGGAGCCCGCCGTCGTCGACGGGATGCTGCGGGCGGGCCGCGTCGTCGGCGCGGACGGCAAGGCGCTCGCGCCGGACACGCCGTACGCGGCGGGCCTGTACGTGTGGTTCCACCGGGACCTGCCCGAGGAGCCCCCGGTGCCCGGCGACCTCGTCGTCGTCCACCGCGACGAGCACATCGTCGTCGTCGACAAGCCGCACTTCCTCGCGACGATGCCGCGCGGCAGCCATGTCACGCAGACGGCGCTCGCCAGGCTGCGCACCGCACTCGGCATCCCCGCGCTCAGCGCGGCGCACCGCCTGGACCGCCTCACCGCCGGGCTGCTCCTGTTCACGGTGCGCCCCGAGGAACGCGGCGCCTACCAGACCCTGTTCGGCGACCGCAGGGTCCGCAAGGAGTACGAGGCCGTGGCCCCGTACGACCCGGATCTCGCGTTGCCCCGCACCGTGCGCAGCCACCTCGTCAAGGAGCGCGGGGTGCTCGCCGCCTACGAGGTGCCGGGCGCCGAGCCGAACAGCGAGAGCCGCGTCGAACTGCTCGCGCACGAGGGCCCCCTGGGGCGCTACCGGCTCCTGCCGCACACCGGCCGCACCCACCAGCTCCGCGTCCATATGAACGCCCTCGGCCTTCCCCTGCTCGGCGATCCGCTCTACCCCGAGGTGCTGCCGCCGGTGGCCCCCGGCGACTTCCGGCGGCCGCTGCAACTCCTGGCCCGCTCCCTGGAGTTCACGGACCCGCTCACCGGCGTCGCGCACCGCTTCGTCAGCGAACGGGTCCTCGAGGCGTGGGCGTCGTACGGGACGTGGGCCGGTGACGCGCCGCCCGCGCCCCCCGGGCCCGTGCGTCAGTAGCCGCGCCACCACTGGAGGAACCGCCGCCACGCGCCCTTGCGCCGGACGGGGGCGGGGACGGGGGCGGGCTCCACCGGGGCGGCCGCCACCGGCTGCGGCTGCGCGGCCGGGGTGACCGCCTGCGGCAGCGGCGAGGAGACCTCCCACTGCGGGCGCGGCGTCGGCACGTGCGACATGGGCCGGGCGGTGACGTCCTGCGGCGGCCGCTTGCCGAAGGTCACCGGCAGCTCCACCAGATGCCGGGACAGGATCGACGAGCGCCAGCGCAACGTGTCCTCGTCCACGGAGAGTTCGACGTCGGGGAACCGCATGAGGAGCGCGTCCACGCCGGTGTCCGCGATGGCGCGGCCGATGTCCTGCCCCGGGCACTCGTGCGGCCCGCCGCTGAAGGCGAGGTGGGACCGGTTGCCCTGCATGTTGGCGGCCAGGTCGGGACGGACGACGGGGTCGACGTTCCCCGGCTGGATGCCGAGCAGCAGCCCGTCACCGGCCTTGATCTGCTGGCCGCCGAGCTGGGTGTCCTGCTTGGCGAAGTAGCCGACCATCGCGCTGAACGGCGGCTCGTCCCACAGCGACTGCTCCACCGCCTCCGGCACGGTCATCTGGCCGCCGCTGAGCTGGGCGCGGAAGCGCGGGTCGGTGAGCACCATCCGCAGCACGTTGGCGATGAGGTTCGCCGTCGCCTCGTACGCGGCGATGAGCACCAGGCGCAGGTGCTGCGCCATCTCGTCGTCGGTGAGCCGCTGCGGCTGGGCGATGAGGGCGCTGGTGAAGTCCTCCTCGGGCTGGGCGCGGCGGCGCACCACGTGCCGGGTGAGGGCCTCCATCACGTACGCGTTGCTGGCGATGGCCGTCTCGGTGCCCTTGATCATGTCGCGGGCGGCCTGCACCATGCGGTCGCTGTAGTCCTCGGGCATGCCGAGCACGTGCAGCATCACCATCATCGGCAGGTGCTCCGCGAACTGGCTGACCAGGTCGGCCTCGCCGCTCTCGCAGATGCCGTTGAGGAGTTTGTTGCTGTACCGGTTGATGTGGCGGCGGATGCCGCGGTGGTCGAGGCCCGCCATGGCGCCGGTGACCGCGCCGCGCAGCCTCTGGTGTTCGGCGCCCTCGGCGAAGCTGCACATCGGCTGCCAGGTGAACACGGGCGCGAGCGGGTGGTCGGGGCCCGCGAGGCCCTCCTTGACGGCGCTCCACACGCGGGAGTCGCGGGTGTACTGCGAGGGCGTGCGGACCATGTGGAGGTTCTCGCTGTGGCCGAGCACGGCCCATACGCGCACGTCGTTGTGGATCAGCGCGGGGGCCACCGGGCCGTGTTCGGCGCGCAGCTTCTCGTACACGCCCGCGAGGTCCTCGTCGGCCTCGGGCCCGAAAAGGCGGCGCAGACCGCCCGCGCCGACGCCCGCTGTCCGGTGGGCGGGACAGCCCTCGGGCGGGGCAGCGCCGGTGGCGGCGCGGCCTGGGGAGGCGGAAGACGCGGGAGAGGAAGGCGAGGAAGGTGAGGGGGTCGTCACGGTGATCGCTCCGGTGCGAAGGGCGTGCGGCCGGGTCAGGCCCGGGCCATGGCGAGGGAGTGCAGGTAGCGCATGAGGGTGAGGAGCGCGTCGCGGCTCGAGGTGCGGCGGCGGGCGTCGCAGTGCACGATCGGCACGTCGTCGTCCAGGTCGAGTGCCGCGCGCAGGGCCTCGACGGGGTGCCGGGGCGCGTCCGGGAAGTCGTTGACGGCGATGATGAACGGCACGCCGCGCTCCTCCAGGCGTCCTATGACGTCGAAGCTGACCTCGAGGCGCCGGGTGTCGATGAGGACGACCGCGCCGAGCGCGCCCTCGAAGAGGCCGTTCCACAGGAACCAGAACCGCTCCTGCCCGGGGGTGCCGAACAGGTACAGGACCAGTTCGTCGGAGACGCTGATCCGCCCGAAGTCCATGGCGACGGTGGTGGCGGTCTTGGTGTCGGAGCCGTAGTCGTCGTCGACGCCGATGCCCGCCTGCGTCATGGTCTCCTCGGTGGTGAGCGGGCGGATCTCGCTGACGGCGCCCACCATCGTGGTCTTGCCGACCCCGAAGCCGCCCACGATGACGATCTTCACGGCGGCGGCGGCCGTCGGGGGCAGGACGTCCTGCTCGCGCGGCCCGGTGACGGCACCGGAGGTGAGCGTGTCAGAGCTTTTGAAGTCCATGCATCACCGCTTCGAGGAGGGAACGGTCGGGGAGCGCGGAGCGCACGATGGGGGCGCGCGCCTGCACTAAGTCCGCCGCGAGCAGCTCCGTGAGGAGGACGGTCACCACGCTGAACGGCAGCACCAGATAGGCCGAGAGCTCCGCCACGGACAGCGGGGTCCGGCACAGCCGCACCACGGCGGAGTGCTCGGGCTGTGCCGTCGGGGCGGGCTCGCCCTTGGCGACGATCAGCGTGACCAGGTCCAGTGGCGCCCGTTCGGAGCCGTCGCCGGTGAGGATGTAGAGCCTCGCCGGGTTCTCTGGGTTCTCGGGGCTCTCCGGCCCACGGCGCTCTCGCCGTACCGGCACCTCGGCCTGGAAGCGGGGGTCGTGGGGATCGTCGTACGAGGGGTCTTGCGGATGCGTCATACGGCCTGCCCGTCTCGCCGCGGCGGGCTCGTGAGATGAGCGCCGATGCGGACGACGAGGTCGCGCATGCGGTTGCCGATCAGCCCGGCGTCGACGGTCTCGTCGGCGAGCACGGCCAGATAGGCCCCGGCTCCGGCGGCCATCATGTAGAAGTAGCCGCCGTTGACCTCGATGATGACCATGCGCATCTTGCCGTCGCTCTCCGGGATCTCGGTGGCGACGGCCGCGGCGAGGCTCTGCAGCCCCGCGCAGGCCGCGGCCAGGCGGTCGGCGCCGTCGGGGTCGCCGCCGTGGCGCGCGATGCGCAGGCCGTCGGCGGAGAGCACCACGATCTGCCGGGTCTGGGGCACGCCGTCGGCGAGCTCCTTGAGCATCCAGTCGAAGTTGGCCCGCTGCTGGATCACTTCCAGCCCCCCTCGTCGGCGTGGTCGGTGCTGCCGTGCTCGTTCTCGGTGCGGACCTGCTGCGGGGCCGCCGGGTCGCTGGAGCGGTCGCCCGCGGACGGGTCCTCGCCGTTCACGCCCTTCATGAAGGCCTCGATCCACAGACCGGGCTCGGGCTCCTCCTTCTTCCGCGCGGGCTGCCGCGCGGACTGCGGCGGCGCGGCGGACAGGGCCGCCTCCGCGCGCCGCTGGGCCTCGGCCTCCTGCGCGTAGCGCTGGCTGAGGGGCATCTTGACTCGACTCCTGCGCTGGGGAAGGCCGTTGGCCGTCCACTCGGTGACTTCGGGGATCTCGTCCTCCATGGACGCGGTCAGCGGCATGGAGGGGCGCGGCACCGTGGTGACCTTGCGCGGCTTCTTGCGCCGGATGTCACGGGCCTCTTCGATGATCTGGCCCTCGGCGTTGACGCGCGGCACCGCCGAGGCGCCGATGCCGTGCGCGAGGCCGGGCGCGGGCCCGGTGGTGAGCATGTCGCGCGGCACGATGAGCACGGCGCGGACACCGCCGTACGCGGACTGGCGCAGCGACACCTGCATGTCGTACATCTGCGAGAGCCTGCCGACGACCGCCATGCCGAGCCGGGGCGTCTCCCCGAGGTCGTTCAGGTCCAGGCCCTGCTGGGCCTTCTCCAGCATGCGCTCGGCCCGGGTGCGGGCCTCCTCGCTGAGGCTGACGCCGCCGTCCTCGATCTCGATGGCGATGCCCGTCTGCACCTCCACGGCGGTGACGTGGACGCGGGTCTGCGGCGGCGAGTAGCGGGTGGCGTTGTCGAGCAGCTCGGCGCAGGCGTGGATGAGCGGCTCCACCTTGGTGCCGTGGATGGCGACCTTGGCGATGGAGTGCAGGTCGACGCGCTGGTATTCGAGGATGCGGGACATGGCGCCGCGCAACACGCTGAACAGCGGTACGGGCTTGGGCCACTGGCGGCCGGGGCGGGCGCCGCCGAGCACCGTGATGGAGTCGGCGAGGCGGCCGATGAGGGCCGTGCCGTGGTCGATGCGCAGCAGGTCGTCGAAGACCTCGGGGTTGCGGCCGTGGAACTCCTCCATGTCGCGGAGTTCGGCGGCCTGCTGGTGGACGATGGACTGCACGCGCCGGGCGATGTTGACGAAGGCGCGCTGGGCGTTCTCGCGCATCGCCTCCTCGCGGTCCAGGATGTCCAGGATGGAGCGCAGCAGGACGCGCTGCGACTGCGGGAGCCGGCGGTTGGCCTCGTCGCCGTCGACGACGTGGCGGACGACCTCCGAGGGTGCCTCGCCCTGCCGGACCCGGTAGACGGTCTCGGGCAGCAGTTCGCGGCCCAGACGCTCGGTGTCCTCGTCGAGGGACGCGATGCGCCGCTCCAGGTGGGCGACCCGCTCCGTGTGACTCTTGCGCAGCTCCCGGATGGCGCGGCCGCGGCGGACGGCCTCGGCGCCGACGGCGATCACCACGAGCGTGGCGAAGGCGCCGCAGCAGGCGACGGCGGTCCTCGCCGGTTCCGCCACGACGGCGACGGCGGCTCCGGTCGCGGCCGCCATCAGCATGGCGGGCAGCAACAGCACGCGTGCGTAAGGGACTTCTCGGCCACCGGGAGGCGATTGAACACTCACCATGTATGCCCTCTGAAGACTCGTCTGGGGGAGATGGGGGGAGAGATTAGGGAGAGATAGGGAGAGAACTGGGGGATGCGTCGCTTTGAGTGGGGGATGTGGGGGTAGTGCGGGATGTACGGGGTGGTGCGTGGGGGGTTCGGTGCTCGGGGGAGGTCGGTGCGTGGGAGTTCCGTGCGGGGGGCGGCGCGCGAGAGAACGAAATATTGAATAAGGGGAAATAAGAGCGAACGAGCGCGCGAATCTGTCGCAACTCGTTCAACTCGCCGCGCTCCGGGCGAGCTTAGTCCGCTCGCATCACCCTGGAGTCATCTTCGGCAACCCTCTGCGAGCGGCCGCCAACACCCCTACACTCAGCCCTATTTGCACGCACCGCGATCAATCGAACGCATGCGGTGAGATCATCGAACGGCGGTGTGCGACGCTCACCGCCCCGGGCGAGCCCCGCCTTTGGCCGCCCGGCGCTCCCCCGTACGACGAAGGACCGCCCCGCGCGCGTACGAAACCGGCGTCAACGCGGCGCTCCTCGACTCACCCTGAGCCGGTACCCGTGTGGCCCCCGCCGAGTCACCCGGCGGGGGCCACACACAAACGGTCGCGCGTCCGGCGGAGCGGACGCCGCGCTCAGCCGACGGAGCTGTACGCCACGACGCCGCGCAGCAGTTGGTCGACGGCCTTGCGGGCGTTCCTGCCGACCGTGCCGTCGCCGGGCGCCGCCGCGGCGATCTGCCCGAGCACGTCGATGACCTGCTTGCACCAGCGCACGAAGTCACCGGCGGGCATCTCCGCCTCGCGAAGCACCTCGTCCAGGCCCTTGTCGCTCGCCCACATGTAGGCGGCCCAGGCGAAGCCGAGGTCGGGCTCGCGCTGCCCGACGCCCTCGGTCTGGCTGATCCGGAACTCCTCCTCGACCCCGTCGAGACGGCCCCAGATGCGGACCATCTCACCGAGCGCCGCCTTGGCCTTGCCCGAGGGCAGCTTCGGCGCGATGGCGTCGTCGCTGACCCGGGCCTCGTACACCAACGCCGAGACGCACGCGGCCAGTTCGGCGGGGCTGAGGCCGTCCCAGACGCCCGCGCGCAGGCATTCGCTGGCCAGCAGGTCCAGCTCGCCGTACAGCCGGGCCAGGCGCTTGCCGTGCTCGGTGACCTCGTCCCCGCGCAGATAGTCCAGCTCGGTGAGCAGGGCCACGATCCGGTCGAAGGTGCGGGCGACGGTGTTGGTGCGGCCCTCGATGCGGCGCTCCAGCTGCGTGGTGTCGCGCAGCAGGCGGTGATACCGCTCGGCCCAGCGGGCGTGGTCCTCGCGCTCCTCGCAGCCGTGGCAGGGGTGCGCGCGCAGCGCGGCGCGCAGCCGGGCGATCTCGCGGTCGTCGGCGGCGGCCGCGCGGCCCTTGCGGTGCCGCTCGGGCGTGATGTGCCCGGCCTTGGTGCGCAGCGCGGACGCCAGGTCGCGGCGCGACTGCGGGGAGCGCGCGTTGAACGACTTGGGGATGCGCATCCGCTCCAGCGGCTCCACCGGCACCGGGAAGTCCATCGCCGCGAGCCGCTTGACCTGCCGCTCGGCGGTGAGCACCAGCGGGCGGGGCCCGTCCTGGTGGTCGAAGCCCCGGTGGCCGTTGGCCCGCCCCGCGGGCAGTCCCGGGTCGAGGACGAGGGCGAGGCCCGCGTACTTGCCCGTCGGCACGTGGATCACGTCACCCGGCTTGAGTTTCTCCAGGGCGGCCGCGGCGGCGGCCCGGCGCTGCACGGCGCCCTGCTTGGCCAGATCCGTCTCGCGGTCCTTGAGCTCGCGGCGCAGCCGCGCGTACTCCTCGAAGTCGCCCAGGTGGCAGGTCATGGAGGCCTTGTAGCCCGCCAGGCCCTCTTCGTTGCGCTGGACCTGGCGGGAGATGCCGACGACCGAGCGGTCCGCCTGGAACTGCGCGAAGGACGTCTCGAGGAGCTCGCGCGAGCGGTGCCTGCCGAACTGGGCGACCAGGTTCACCGCCATGTTGTACGACGGCTTGAAGCTGGAGCGCAGCGGGTAGGTGCGCGTGCCCGCGAGGCCCGCCAGGTGCTCGGGGCTCATGGCGCGCTGCCAGAGCACCACCGCGTGCCCCTCGACGTCGATGCCGCGGCGCCCGGCGCGTCCGGTCAGCTGCGTGTACTCGCCCGGGGTGATGTCGGCGTGCTGCTCGCCGTTCCACTTCACCAGCTTCTCCAGGACCACGCTGCGCGCGGGCATGTTGATGCCGAGGGCGAGGGTCTCCGTCGCGAAGACGGCCTTGACCAGGCCGCGGACGAACAGTTCCTCCACGACCTCCTTGAAGGTGGGCAGCATGCCCGCGTGGTGGGCGGCGATGCCGCGCTCCAGGCCCTCCAGCCACTCGTAGTACCCAAGGACGTGCAGGTCCTCGTTGGGGATGGAGGCGGTGCGCTCCTCGACGAGTTCGCGCACCCGCAGCCGGGCCGCGTCGTCGTTCAGGCGCAGCCCCGCGTACAGGCACTGCTGGACGGCGGCCTCGCAGCCGGCGCGGCTGAAGATGAACGTGATGGCGGGCAGCAGGCCCTCGGCGTCGAGCCGCTCGATGACTTCGGGGCGCGCGGGCGTCCAGATCCGGGAGCGCTGGCGGCGCTCGCGCTCGCGGTCGGCCTCGCGGACCATCTTGCCCTTGCGGCGCTCGCGCGGGTTGTACCCGCGGCTGGCCTCCATGCGGGCCATCCGCGTCAGGTCGGGGTTGACCGCCTTCCTGCGGCCCTCGCCCTCCTCGAAGAGGTCGTACATCCGCCGTCCGGCGAGGACGTGCTGGAACAGCGGCACCGGGCGGTGCTCGGAGACGATCACTTCGGTGTCGCCTCTGACGGTGTCCAGCCAGTCGCCGAACTCCTCGGCGTTGGACACCGTGGCCGAGAGGGAGACCAGGGTGACCGACTCCGGGAGGTGGATGATCACTTCCTCCCAGACGGCGCCGCGGAAGCGGTCGGAGAGGTAGTGCACCTCGTCCATGACCACATAGCCGAGGCCGAGGAGCGACTGGGAGCCCGCGTACAGCATGTTCCGCAGGACCTCGGTGGTCATCACGACCACGGGCGCCTCGGAGTTGACGCTGTTGTCGCCGGTGAGCAGGCCCACCTGGTCCGCGCCGTACCGCTTGGCGAGGTCGGCGTACTTCTGGTTGGAGAGCGCCTTGATCGGCGTGGTGTAGAAGCACTTCTTGCCCTGCTGGAGCGCGAGGTGCACGGCGAACTCGCCGACGATCGTCTTGCCGGAGCCCGTGGGCGCGGCGACCAGCACGCCCTTGCCCGCCTCAAGGGCACGGCAGGCCTCGATCTGGAAGGGGTCGAGACCGAATTCGTACATCTCGCGGAAGGAGGCGAGCGCGGTGGCCTGCTCGACAGCGCGCCGCCGCGCTGCCGCATATCGCTCGGCCGGTGAGAGGTCCTCTGTCATCGTGCTTTCGAGCCTACCGGCCACCGCTGACATCGGACGATCATTATCCAGACCAGCGCATATGCCCGCCGCTCAGGGCACGAGGACCCGTACCGCGCCGCGCACGCACCGCGCGCTGAGCGGCAGCGCCCCCAGGCGCTCCCCGTCGGCGTACCCGGTGACGCCCGCCGCGGCGATGTCGACCTTCGCGGCGCGGTGCACGGTGACCTGGGGGTGGTCCAGGTGCGTGCCCCGGTAGACGCGCGGGAACACCCGCAACAGCGTGCCGCGGCCGCAGGCGCCGACGACCGTGACGTCGAAGAGCCCGTCGCTCATGTCGGCCCCGGCGCAGATCTTCATGCCGCCGCCGTAGGAGGCGCCGTTGCCCACCGCGACCAGCGTCGCCTCGACCTCGCGCACGGCGCCGTCATCGAGCGTGATCCGGTACGGGATGGGCCGGAAGGCGGCCAGTTCCGCGAGCATCGCCAGGTCGTACTTGACGCGTCCGGCGGGCCAGCGCATGCGGTTGCCCCGGTCGTTGACCCGGGAGTCGAAGCCGGAGGCCAGCACGGTGCCGAACCAGGTGGCGCCGACGCGGCCGAGGTCGACGTCCCTGGTGCGGGCGCCCTTCAGCGCGTCCGCGACCAGCGCCCCGGCGGCCGCGGGCTCGCGCACGGGAAGGCCGAGGGCGCGGGCGAAGTCGTTGCCGGTGCCGACCGCGATCACACCGAGCGGGGTGCGGGTCCCGGCGACCGCCTGCAGGGCGAGGCTCGCCATGCCGTCGCCGCCGACGGCTATCAGCGCGCCGGTGCCCCCGTCGACGGCGGCGCGGGCCCGGCGCAGCGCGTCCCCGGCGTCCTCGCCGATCACGGTGCGCACGAGGAACCCGGCCGCGCGCAGCGCCGCCGCGGCGGGCTGAGCCGCGTGCGCGCCCCGGCCCCGGCCCGCGGTGGGATTGACGAAGAGAGTGATCTCGCTGGTCACGGGCCGGACCCTACAAGGCGCCGGGCCCGGCCAACCAGCAGGGGCCGGACGCGGTGCGCGTCCGGCCCCTGGTGCCTGTGGTGTCGCCTCGGTCAGGTGACGTCGTCGTAGCCGTTGTGCCGGGCCGAGCGGGAGCCGTCGCCGTTGACCTGCTCGGGCACGGACCGGGTGGCCGGGACGGGCTCGGTGTCGCCGATCGACGACGGCGTGAGGTCCAGGTCGGAGGCCTCGTCGTCGTCCAGTTCGGCGTCCGGGTCGTTCCGGTGGCGGCGCTTGTCGTTCAGGATGGAGAAGCCGACGGCGAAGAAGTACAGGACGACGATGGGGCCCGCGAGGGCGATCATGCCGAACGGGTCCGTCGTCGGGGTCGCGACCGCGCCGAAGACGAACACGCCCATCACGACGCCGCGCCACCAGCCGAGCATGCGGCGCCCGGTGACCATGCCGGTCATGTTCAGCATCACGAGCAGCAGCGGCAGTTCGAAGGAGACGCCGAAGACCAGGACCATCCGGACGCTGAAGTCCAGGATCTTGTCCATGGGCAGGATGTTCTCGGACCCGCCGGGGGTGATGCTGAGCAGCACGCGGATGCTGATCGGCATGATCTCGTACGCCAGCCAGGCACCGCCGAAGAACAGCGGCACGGCCGCGCCCACGAAGGCGTAGGTGTACTTGCGCTCGTGCTTGTGCAGTCCGGGCGCGACGAAGGCCCAGAGCTGGTAGAGCCAGACCGGGCTGGCCACGATGACGCCGACCATGAGGGACACCTTCACCGTGGTGGTGAAGGGCGACAGCAGGTCCATGTAGGCGACCTGGGCGCAGACGCCGCCGGTGGTCGGCCCGTCCTCCTTGCAGCGCGGCACGGGGTCGGCGAGGAACTCCATGAGTTGCTCGCTGTAGAACGCCGCGACGATCGACACGACGACGATCGCCAGCATTCCCTTCGCGAGCCGGTTGCGGAGCTCGCGCAGGTGGTCCGCGAGCGGCATCCGCCCCTCGGGATCCCGCTCCTTCTTGCGGGCAGACTTAAGCAACCCACGTCCTCATCTCGTGCGACAGGCCGACGCTTCGGCGTCGGCCTTGGGTCAGCGCTTCGTCGTGTCGGTCGGCTCGGCGACCGGACGGGAGCTGGTCACATCGCCGGGGGCGGCCTGGATGGTGCGCTGCTGGGGAGCGGCCTGGTCGGCGGGGGCGGGCGGGTCGGCCGGGGCGGCCTCGTCCTGCTTGCCTTCCGACTTCATCGCCTTGGCCTCGCTCTTGAGGATGCGCGCCGACTTGCCGAGGGACCGGGCCATGTCCGGGAGCTTCTTCGCACCGAAGAGCAGGACCAGGATGACGAGGATCAGAATGATCTCGGTGGGGCCGAGCCTACCCATAGCTGTCTACCTTCTTCACCGAGGCGTCGATTTCGGGACCGGCCGTCGGACAGTCGTCCGAACCACCGGGCTTGGCTGCGATCGTAACCCCCTGGAGTAAACGCGGGGCAATCCCCGTGCATACTCCCAGTTGCGCCCCGCGCCTCACATTTCGGGCCGCTTCAGCAGCGTACCCGCCAGGTCGGCCGGGGCGGCAGGCCGCCTCACCCCGCGGCAGGCGACGCGCGACGGCGGCGCACCGGGCGAGCGCGGGCGGGCTCAGCCCGCCTGGCGGCCCGCGCGGGCCGCGCCCGCCGCCGCCCGCTCGAGATCCTCGGCGGCACGGCTGATCCGCTGTGTGGCCTCGGTCACTTGACGGCCGAGCCGCCGCGCCTCCACGAAGACCCTGGCCGCGAACACTCCCAGTACCGCGAGGCCGAGGAATCCCATGGCCACCGCCAGCATCGCCCAGAACATGCGTCGAGCCTAGACGGTGGAGTGCAGCCGCAGCGTCCGCACCCCGCCCCCGGTGAGGAGTTCGACGATGCGCTCCCCCGCGGGCTTGCGCACGGCGTTGCCGCACTCGGGGCAGGTGAAGGAGTAGAAGGTCGTACGGCGGCTGGCGCCGATCGCGAGCCGCAGCGCGCCCGCGGCCAGTTCGAAGTGCGCGCGGCAGTCGGGGCAGGCGGCCTTGAACAGGACCGCCGCCACCGGACGGGACGTAAGGGGCATCAGTGACATACTGTGCAACTCTCCTCGGCTCTGTTCTCCGCGCACCACCGCGCGAGCGCTCCGGCCACACCTCGATCCCCCGCGGCACCCCGCCCCAGCGCGCGGTCACACCCCGGCGCGGGGCGGCGACGCGCTCCGGCGTCGTGCCTCGGCACACGGTGGCATCCCGCCCCCGAGCCCCGCTTCGGCGCACGGACGCGCCGCGGCGCACAACGACCCCCGGGCACGCGGTCGCACACGACACCAGGGTCGCACTCTGCGTAACCGTCACGCCCCACCGCGACCAGGAACGACAGCACAGCGTCACACTCAGGGACGAACCACCCGAGGAACGCGGCGTCACGCTCTGGGAAAGGGTCAGGGGACGCCACCGCTCCCCGCTCGGCGGCCGCCGCCCGGCGGCACTCCACCGCGCCACGCGTCCGGCACCGCCCGGCCGCGCTACGCCCCGCGCCGCCGCGCATCCGGCGCCGCGCCCCCGCGCCCCGCGCCCTCACGCCCCACGCTCACCTGGCACGCCGTCGCCGGGCGCGCCCGCCGGGCGCGCGTCCGGACCGCTCCTGGCGCCCGCGTCACCGGCGTTGCCGACGGCACCCGTGTCACCGGCGCTGCCCTCAGCACCCAGGTCACCGGCGCCGCCCGCGGCACCCGCGGCGCTCCCGCCATCGCCGGGCGGCATCCCCTCGTACGCCGTCATGCCCTCGTACGCAGCCAGCGCCTCCCGAGCCGCCCGGCGGGCGCGGTCCGCGAGGTCCTGGGGCGCGACGATGCGGCCGTCGCCGCCCAGGCGCAGCGCCAAGCGGCGCAAAGACGCCGGGTCAGGCGTGCGCAGGGTGATGCGCAACCCGCCGTCGGGCAGCTCCTCCGCGCTGTCGTGCGGGTAGTACTCGGCGACCCAGCGGCCACCGGGCCCCACCTCCACGACCACCTCGGGATCCTCCGCCGCGGGCTGCACCAGCGCCTCCGACAGATCCCGCAGCTCGATCTCGGGCGGCGCCGACGGCTCCTCCAAGACCTTGATCTCGGCGACCCGGTCAAGGCGGAACGTGCGCCGCGCCTCGGAGCGGCGGCACCAGGCCTCCACATAGGTGTGGCCGACGCTCACCAGGCGGATCGGGTCGATCTCCCGCTCGCTGAGCTCGTCCCGCGCGGGCGAGTAGTAGCGGATCCACAGCCGGCGCCGCTCGGAGATGGCCCGGTCCACGTCGGCGAAGACCCCGCCCTCGGACTCGAACGTCACCGACAGGCGCGCACTGGCCCCGGCCGCCTCACCGGCCGCCGCCTCCAGCTTCGCCGTCGCCCGCAACAGGGCGAGCCGGTCACTCTCGCGCAGCCCCCGCAGCGTGGCCACCGCGCGCGCCGCCACAAGGAGCGCCGTGGCCTCGTCGGCGGCCAGGCGCAGCGGCTCGGCCACGTCGTCCGGGTTGTGCCACCAGATGCGGTCGCCGTCCGTGTCGATGTCAAGGAGATCACCGCCGCGGAAACTCGTCCCGCACAGCGGCAGCACGTCCAGGTCCGAGATCAGCTCGTCCTGACTGATGCCGAAGGCGCGGGCCACGTCCGCGACGCGCGCCCCGGGGCGCTCACGCAGATACGTCACCAGGGACAGCATCCGCCGGGTCTGGTCGATGGCGTTCGCGGCCATTGCTCGCTCTCGTCCCCTCAGCCCTTGGCCACGGCACGCAGCCGGTCCACCACATCGGCCCGCAGCTCCGCCGGCTCCACGACCACCACGTCCGGCCCGAACTCCACCAGCCAGGCATCGAGACCGTGCCCGTACGGAATCTCCAACTCGTCCCAGCCCCCGCCAAGCTCCCGCGACCCGACGGCCCGGGCGCGCAGCGGATAGCCCGCGCCCTCGCGCAGCCGGATCAGCGCCGTGCGGTCCGCCTTCTCGCCCGCCCAGCTCGCCACGGTCTCCCGTACGGTCACGACGTCGGGCACCTCCGCGCGGAACTTGCCCGCCCGGGAGCGCACCTTCCCGGTGATGCGGGAGAGCCGGAACACCCGCTCCGCCTCACGGTCCCGGTCGAAACCAGCCAGATACCAGTGACCACGCCAGCACTCCAGGGCCCACGGCTCGACGTGCCGCTGCTCGGGGCGGGCCGCGGTGGCCTTGCGGTAGTCGAAGACGACCGGCCTGCGGTCACGGCACGCCAGCATCAAAGGCTCGAACGCGGCCTCATGCACCGGAATCCGCGGCTCCAGCGCGCCATGCGCCTCGTACGGGTCGACGCCCTCGGGCAGACCCGCCGCCCGCAGCTTGTGCAGGGCGCCACTCGCGGCCCCGGCGAGCCGGGCCTGCTGCCACACCTTCGCGGCGAGCCCCAGCGCGGCCGCCTCCTCGGCGTCCAGAGTGATCGGCGGCAGCCGGTTGCTGTCCCGGCGCGCGAGATAACCCGTCTCACCGTCCAGGTTCTCCACCGTCTCGATGACGAGACCCAGCTCCCGCAGGTCGTCCTTGTCCCGCTCGAACATCCGGTTGAAGGAGTCCTCAGAGGCCGAACCCGCACCCCCCGACCCGGAGGCCGCACCCCTCCCCGGCCCGAAGGCCGCGCCTCTCCCCGGCCCGAACGCCTCGACGTAAGCCTCGATCGACTCCCTCAGCTCACGCTTGCTGAGCGGACGCCTCGTCCCAAGCAGGCACAGCGCCAGACTCATCAGCCGCTCGGCCTTGGCAATGGCCATCGACGCCCTTTCTCGGCCCTACCCGCCAGTGATCGGCCCCACCCACCAGTGAGTGGTCACCGGCACCCGCTCACCAGTACTTCCGAACGATGACCGTACCGCTCCGGCGTGTCGAGGCAAAAGCCGAGGGCAGAGCCGCCCCCGCCCAGGGACCACCGCAGCAGACGGACACAGACGGGAGGGCCCATGCCCGAGCAGGCATGGACCCTCCACGAACACACCCGGTCAGACGCGGACGCGCCCTCGCGGTGCGGCCGACGTCAGACGGACACCAGGTCACACACGAAGATCAGCGTCTCGCCCGGGGCGATACGGCCGCCACCGGCGCCACGGTCGCCGTACGCCAGGTGCGCCGGGATGGTCAGCTTGCGACGCCCGCCGACCTTCATGCCCTGCACGCCCTGGTCCCAGCCCGCGATGACCTGACCGGCACCGAGCTGGAACTCCAGCGGGTTGCCGCGGTTCCAGGAAGCGTCGAACTCCTCGCCGGTGGAGAAGGCCACACCCACATAGTGGACCTTGACGAAGTCGCCCGCCTTGGCCTCCGGGCCATCGCCCTCCCAGATCTCGTCGATCTGCAGCTCCGTGGGGACCGGACCGTCGGGGAAGTCGATCTCAGGCTTGTCGATGTTCACTTCAATAGCTCCTGCTCATGTGCGTTAAGGCAACCGGGACAGTCTGTCATCCCCGGCCTCACATCTTGGCGAGGATGTCCACGGAGAAGACCAGCGTGGAGTCCTTCTTGATGGGGCTGCCCTGCGGCGGCTTGTCCGCGTACCCGTCCTTCGGCGGGACCACGACCAGGACGCGGCTGCCGACCTTCTTGCCCGTCAGCCCCTTCCGCCAGCCCGGCACGACCTGCGCCAGCTGGAACTGCGCGAGCTGCTTGCGCTTGTACGAGGAGTCGAACTCCTTGCCGTCGGACCACAGCACGCCCTTGTACTGGCACAGGAGCGAGTCGCTCTCCTTGACCTCGTCACCATCGCCCTCGATGACATAGGTCGCCACGACCTTCTTCGGCGCGGCCGCCTTCGGGACGTCGACCGAGGGAGCCTTGCCGTCGGTGTTCGTGCCCACCTTCGGCAGGTCCTTGTTGTCCTGCGCGACGTCCTTGCCCTTGGCGGAGCTCTTCGGGCCGTACGTGTTCACGATGTCGACGACGAACACCAGGGTGTCCGTGCCCTTGATGCCCGCCTGCGCGTTGCCCTCCTTGCCGTACCCCAGGACCGGGGGGATGGCGAGCTCGACGCGGCTGTCGACCTTCTTGCCGACCAGGCCCTGGTCCCAGCCCGGGATGACCTGACCGACACCGATCGGGAAGATCGTGGGCGCCTTGCGGTCATAGGAATTGTCGAAGACCTTCGCGGAGTCCCAGATCTGCCCCA
Source organism: Streptomyces sp. NPDC043996 (assembly GCF_056435225.1). Classification (NCBI taxonomy): domain Bacteria; kingdom Bacillati; phylum Actinomycetota; class Actinomycetes; order Kitasatosporales; family Streptomycetaceae; genus Streptomyces; species Streptomyces sp. NPDC043996. Next base: position 303,311 of record NZ_JBWKEY010000009.1, read on the forward strand.
GGTAGTGAGCCTGGAGGTAGTCGCCCTTGGCGACCTCGACGCCCTTGCCCGCGATGATCGTCTTCACCGCGAGGTCGGAGGACGGCTTGCCCTTGCCCTTGGCGACGGTCGGCTTCTCGCCGAACTTCGTGCCCTTGGTGATCTCGGGCACAGGACCGTCGACGATCTTCGCCTTCGGCGGCGTGGAATTCTTCGGCGTATTGCTGTCCTTGGGCTTGGCCTTGTCGGACTTGTCGTCGTCACCACAGCCGGCCAGGGTCAGCAGGCCGGCCGGAACGGCCAGGAGAAGAGAGCGTCGGCGCACGGTGGGGGCCTCGTATCAATCGATCTTGTCAGTTGGCGTGCGCGCAACTCTACGCAGTGAGAAGGGCGCCGTACGAGGAACGTACGGCGCCCCGCGTTGCGTTCCCGCCACGCACTGACGTCCCACCGGCCTCACAGCACCCCTCCCCGGCACCGGGAAAAGGCACCGGAGGGCTACATTCCGGCGATGAGCTTCTCCACCCGGTCGTCCACCGAACGGAAGGGGTCCTTGCACAACACCGTCCGCTGCGCCTGGTCATTGAGCTTCAGGTGCACCCAGTCCACCGTGAAGTCCCGGCGCTGCTCCTGGGCCCGGCGGATGAAGTCCCCGCGCAGCCGCGCCCGGGTCGTCTGCGGCGGCACCGACTTGCCCTCGAAGATCTTCAAGTCATTGCAGATCCGGGCCGCTTGCCCCTTCCGCTCAAGCAGGTAGTACAGCCCCCGGCGGCGGTGGATGTCGTGATACGCCAGGTCTATCTGGGCGACCCTGGGGTGCGACATCGTCAGGTTGTTCTTCGCCCGATACCGCTCGATGAGGTTGTACTTCATCACCCAGTCGATCTCGGTCCCGATGCGATCCAGGTCCTCCGCCTCGATCGCCTCCAGCGTGCGCCCCCACAGCTCAAGGACGCGCTCGACAGTGCCCGTACGAATACCGCGGCGCTCGACGAAGTCCACCGCCTTCTCGAAGTACTCGCGCTGAACCTCAAGCGCCGAAGCCTCCCGGCCACTGGCCAGGCGGACCTTGCGGCGGCCCGTCGTGTCGTGGCTGACCTCACGGATCGCCCGGATCGGGTTCTCCAGCGTCAGGTCCCGCATCACCGTGCCCGCCTCGATCATGCGCAGCACCAGATCCGTCGCCCCGACCTTCAGGAGCATCGTCGTCTCGGACATGTTCGAGTCGCCGACGATCACATGCAGCCGGCGATACCGCTCGGCGTCCGCGTGCGGCTCGTCACGCGTGTTGATGATCGGCCGCGAGCGCGTCGTCGCCGACGACACACCCTCCCAAATGTGCTCCGCGCGCTGACTCACGCAGTACACGGCACCCCGCGGCGTCTGCAGCACCTTGCCCGCACCACACAGCAACTGCCGCGTGACAAGGAACGGAATCAGGATGTCCGCAAGCCGCGAGAACTCGCCATGGCGCGCCACGAGATAGTTCTCATGACAACCATAGGAGTTTCCCGCCGAGTCGGTGTTGTTCTTGAACAGATAGACGTCGCCCGCGATTCCCTCCTCGTGCAGGCGGCGCTCGGCGTCGACGAGCAGGCCCTCCAGAATGCGCTCGCCCGCCTTGTCGTGGGTGACCAGCTCCGTCACGTTGTCACACTCGGGTGTCGCGTATTCCGGGTGTGAGCCCACGTCGAGATACAGGCGGGCGCCGTTCCGCAGAAAGACGTTGCTGCTGCGGCCCCATGACACAACACGGCGGAAGAGGTAGCGCGCCACTTCGTCAGGCGACAGACGGCGCTGTCCCCTGAACGTGCACGTGACGCCGTACTCGTTCTCCAGCCCGAAAATGCGGCGGTCCATGCCAGAACATTACGCCCGATGCCCCGCACTGAAACCGGGTTCGACGGCACCGTTTCGATCATTTTCCGATGAACCCTCACCAGCCCCGCCCGCAACGGTCGTCCCCGCACCCCCGACCACAAGCGCCCGCCCCGCACACACCAGCACCACCACCGCCGCCGCCCCCGCCAGCGCCGGCACCGCGAACCCCCACGCCGTACCGCCCCACTCCACCACCGGACCCCCGGCCGCCGTACCCACCGCCGTACCCACCGTGAACGTCGTCACCAGCCAGGAGAACGCCTCCGTCACCGTGCCCCGCGGCGCGTGCCGGTCCACCACGATGAACGCACACGCGATCGCCGGCGCCAAGAACACCCCCGCCAGCGCCGTCAGGACCACCATCCCCACCGCACCCGGCGTCAGCACCAACGGCACATAGAACACCGCGAGCAACGCCACCAGCACCACCAGCCGCCGCTCCGGCACACCCGCCCACTGCCGCGCCCCATATACGACACCACCCGCCAGCGCGCCAAGACCAAGACCGGCCATCATCCAGCCGTACACCGCGTCCCCACCGTGCTCATCCGCGTACGACACACCCGACACCGTGATCGCCCCCAGCGCCGTCCCCACACACAGGAACGCGCCGAGCAGCACCAGCAGCCCCGGCGAACGCAGAGCACCCAGCCAGTGCGCCTCCCGCGGCGCCGAACACCACGCCCGCGAAGGCCGCGACACCACCACCGACAGCGCCCCCAGCACCCCCAGGGCGTTCACCACCAACAGCGCCGCCTGCGCCGACCACAGCGACACGATCCCCGTCACCAGCAACGGCCCGACCGTGAACATCACCTCTTGCGCCACCGCGTCCATCGCGTACGCCGTGTGAACCTGCTCCTGCCGGGGCAGCACATCGGGCCACAGCGCCCGCAGACCGCCCTCCAGTGGTGGCGTGAACACACCCGCCACCACCATCGCCGGATAGGCCGCCCCCGGCACATCAGGCCCGGTGAACGCGAACAGCGCCATCCCCAGCGCCGACACCACCGCCGACGGCAGCATCACCCGCGGCTGCCCGTACAGATCCACCAGGCGCCCGAGCAGCGGCTGGCCCACCGCCGTCGCCACCCCGTACACCGCCGCCAGCGCCCCCGCCAGGCTGTACGTCCCGCCCTCCGCGCGCACGAAAAGAACGATCGCGATCGCCGCCGTCGCGTTCGGCAACCGGCCCACCAGCGTGCCCGCCAGCAGCCGCGTCGCGTACCGCGCCCGCAGGATCTCCCCGTACCCCGTCGCCATGCCCGCGCTCCTCCCACCCGCCCGCGCGCCACGGCGCCCGAAGTTTTACGTATAACGTCGCGCGTCATACGTACCATGAGCGCTGTCCGCAGTCCACCACGCCAGCCCACCGCCCCGCACACCCAGCGACCCACCACCCACCAGGAGACGTCCGTGGCCGCACCTCACACCGACACCACGGCCCCCCGCCCCACCAGCCGCGACGTCGCCCGCGCCGCCGGAGTCTCCCAAGCCACCGTCTCCCTCGTCCTCGGCGACAAATGGCACGGCCGCGTCGCCGAACGCACCGCCGACCGCGTCCGCGCCGCCGCCAAAGACCTCGGCTACCGCCCCAACCTCGCCGCCCGCAACCTCCGCCTCGGCCGCACCCGCACCGCCCTCCTCGTCGTCCCCGCCCTCACCAACGAATTCTTCGCCCGCCTCCACACCGGCGCCGCCCGCATCGCCGCCAAAGACGGCTTCAGCGTCGTCCTCTACCCCTCCCCCGAAGGCGTCGGCCCCAGCGGCCCCACCACCCACACCCCCCGCGTCAACGACCCCTTCGACTCCGCCCGCGCCGCCCTCGACGGCGTCCTCGCCTCCTCCATGGCCTCCGACGCCCTCGCCACCCTCCGCGGCGACGCCCTCCCCCTCGTCATGCTCGACAGCGACCCCGCCCACAGCCTCGGCGCCGCCACCGTCAACCTCGACATCGCCGACGGCATGCGCCAAGTCGCCGCCCACCTCCTCACCCTCGGCCACCGCGACCTGCTCCACCTCACCGCCGACATCGACTCCTGGACCTTCGACGTACGCCGCGCCGCCCTCGCCACCGCCCTCCGCGGCACCAGCGCCACCCACCGCACCATCAAGGCCCCCCTCACCGTCGACGACGCCCGCACCGCCACCGAAGCCGCCCTCACCACCCCAGGCCCCCGCCCCACCGCACTCATCTGCGACGACGACGTCCTCGCCGCGGGCGCCTGCAAAGCCGCCCGCCGCCTCGGCCTCCACGTCCCCCAAGACCTCAGCGTCACCGGCTTCGACGACCTCACCCTCGCCACCGCCGTCGAACCCGAACTCACCACCGTCCGCCTCCCCGCCGAAGACTTCGGCGAACAAGGCATGGCCACCCTCCTCGCCGTCCTCGCCGGCCGCACCCCCGAGCCCACCCCCCTGCCCGTCCAGCTCATCGTCCGCGGCTCCACAGCACAAAGCCCCGCACCCCGGCGCTGAACACGCCGAAGCACGGGGCACACCCCACGACTCCCGGACTACTCCCCGGACGAACCCTCCGCCGAACCGCCACCCGGCTCGGCGTCCGAACCGGCGCCCGCATCGGCGTCCGACTCCCCGCCCGCAGACTCCTCCGCAGACTCCTCCGCCACGGACTGCCCAGCCAGCAACCGCTCCAGCTGACCACCCACGATCCGCTTGAACTTCCGCTGCTGCGGACGCGTCCGGTCAAGCGCCGCCACCTCAAGGCGCTCCGCCGGAATCTCCCGCTCACTGCCGTTCGTATCCCGCGAAAGCGACTGCACCGCCAGCTTCAAAGCCTCCGCCAGCGTCATCCCATCACGATGCCGCTGATCCAAATACGAACTGATCTGCTCCGCATTACCCCCGACCGCGACCGAACCGTGCTCATCCACGATCGACCCGTCATGCGGCAAACGGTAGATCTGATCCCCATCCGGAGTCGCACCGACCTCCGCGACAACCAACTCCACCTCATACGGCTTCTCCGCGTTACTGGAGAAAATCGTGCCCAACGTCTGCGCGTACACGTTCGCCAGACCGCGCGCCGTCACATCGTCACGGTCATACGTATACCCCCGCAGATCCGCATAACGGACACCAGCGATACGGAGATTCTCGTACTCGTTGTACTTACCAGCCGCCGCGAAACCGATCCGGTCATAGATCTCGCTGAACTTGTGCAGCGCACGGGACGGGTTCTCACCGACGAACACAATGCCATCGGCGTACTGCAGCACGACCAGACTGCGACCCCGAGCGATGCCCTTACGGGCATACTCCGCCCGGTCGGCCATGGCCTGCTGGGGTGAGACATAGAACGGCGTCGACACCGGCTATCCGTCCCTTTCTATCAAGACTTCACAACAACAACGGAGCACACGAAGCAGACTTCAGAGCAACGCGGCCCGCGGACCGTCCGGCTGCTCAAGACGCCGCTCCAGGATCGAGCGCGCGATCGCCGACGTCTCCTCCTCCGACAGCCTCCGGAACCCCTCATCAGAGATCACCGTCACGATCGGATAGATCCGCCGCGCCACATCAGGACCACCCGTCGCCGAGTCGTCGTCCGCGGCGTCATACAACGCCTGCACGACCAGCGTCGTCGCCTGCTCCTCCGTCAGGTCGTCGCGGTACAGCTTCTTCATCGAACCCCGCGCGAACACCGAACCGGAACCCGTCGCCGCGAAGCCCTGCTCCTCGCTCCGGCCACCCGTCACGTCGTACGAGAAGATCCGGCCCTTCGCGCGGTCCACGTCATACCCCGCGAACAGCGGCACCACGGCCAGGCCCTGCATCGCCATGCCCAGGTTGCTCCGGATCATCGTCGAGAGCCGGTTGGCCTTGCCCTCCAGGGAGAGCGTCGTCCCCTCGACCTTCTCGAAGTGCTCCAACTCCAGCTGGAACAGCTTCACCATCTCCACGGCCAGACCCGCCGTACCGGCGATGCCCACCGCGGAGTGCTCGTCCGCCGGGAAGACCTTCTCGATGTCCCGCTGCGCGATCACATTGCCCATCGTCGCCCGGCGGTCACCGGCGAGCACCACGCCCCCGGGGAACGTCGTCGCCACGATGGTGGTGCCGTGCGGCGCCTCGATCACGCCTTGCACCGGCGGCAACTGCCGCTTGCCGGGCAGCAGTTCCGGCTGGTGCGCGGAGAGGAAGTCCACGAAGGAGGACGACCCCGGGGTCAGGAAGGCAGCCGGTAGACGCCCGGTGCTACGAGTGTTGGCTTCCACGGGTTTCCTTCCAGGTAGCTAATGGCCCGACGGAGAGCGTCGGGATCGTCTCCCAACTTGCCGATGGCCGAATTGCAGTTGAAGCACAGTACGCCACGGACCCTACCCGTCTCATGGCAGTGATCCACATGCACGGGCGGAGCCTTGAGACAGATCACGCAGAGCCACTTCTGCTCGGCGATCATCTCGTCGCGCTGGGCTTCGGTGAGGCCGTACTGGCGCTTGAGATGGCCAGCACGCCCCTGGGCCGCCTTGCATGGCTTGCAGAGCGTAGCCAGGCCATCCGAAGCGCTGCTGTTTCGATCCCATTCGGCATGCGGTTTGATCTCGCCGCAGGTGCGACAGAACTTGTGCCCTTCAGGAGTTTCCACCTTCGGCCGGACGTTCTTGCCGCGAGCGAGCTGGCGCGCCTGGTGATAAGCAGCGGCGCACTCGCGGCAATAGACCTGACGGCCGTCCTTCATGGATCTGTTACTGGCGAACGCCTCACGCGGCTTCCGCTCCTCGCATCGCGGGCACCGCTTTGATTCACTCACCTGAACCCCCAGCCAGCCTCAGATTCGAAGGTAAAGTGACCTCACTCCCCGCCCTTCTGAACGAAGGAGCGCACGAAGTCCTCTGCGTTCTCCTCTAGGACATCGTCAATTTCGTCAAGTACCGAATCGACGTCGTCGCTCAGCTTCTCCTGGCGTTCCTTGAGGTCTTCCGAAGCCTGCGCGTCCTGGGTCTGCTCCTCGACCTCCTCGGTGGAGCGCGTCGCCTTCTGCTGTCCGCCGCCGGTGTCCTTGGTCGCCATCTACCTCACCCCGCTCGGTTAGACGTTCTTGATCAGACCCTACAATCCGGGTCCGACATCGGCCCCGCACTTCGTGGAACGTGCGGGGCCCACCTGTGTGATTCCCCGGCCGTCGGGCTTTCAGCCGCGATTCAGCCGCCGGAGAGGACCCTGACCAGATCCTCCGCCGTGCGGCACCGGTCGAGCAGTTCCTTGACGTGATTACGCGTTCCGCGAAGCGGCTCCAGGGTCGGGACCCGCTGGAGGGAGTCCCGGCCGGGCAGGTCGAAGATCACCGAGTCCCAGGAGGCGGCCGCGACGTCGTCCGCGTACTGCTCCAGGCAGCGGCCCCGGAAGTAGGCCCGGGTGTCCTCGGGGGGCTTGGTGCGGGCGCGCTCGACGTCGGTCTCGTCGACGAGCCGCTTCATCTTGCCGCGCGCCACGAGGCGGTTGTAGAGGCCCTTCTCGGCGCGTACGTCGGCGTACTGGAGGTCGACGAGGTGCAGCCGGGCGGCGTCCCAGTCGAGGCCGTCGCGGCGGCGGTAGCCCTCCATGAGTTCTCGTTTGGCGACCCAGTCGAGCTCTCCGGAGAGGCTCATGGGGTCGTTCTCGAGGCGGTTGAGGACGTCTTCCCAGCGGGTGAGGACGTCCTTGGTCTGGGCGTCGGCGTCGGCTCCGTAGCGCTCTTCCACGTACTTGCGGGCCAGCTCGAAGTACTCCATCTGGAGTTGTACGGCGGTGAGTGTGCGGCCGCTGCGGAGCGTGATCAGGCGTTGGAGCGTCGGGTCGTGGGAGACGTGGTGGAGGGTGCGGACGGGCTGGTCGACGGCGAGGTCCACGGCGATGAAGCCGTCCTCGATCATGGCGAGGACCAGGGAGGTGGTGCCGAGCTTCAGGTAGGTGGAGATCTCCGAGAGGTTGGCGTCGCCGATGATCACGTGGAGGCGGCGGTACTTCTCGGCGTCGGCGTGGGGCTCGTCGCGGGTGTTGATGATGGGCCGTTTGAGGGTGGTCTCCAGGCCGACCTCGACTTCGAAGTAGTCGGCGCGCTGGCTGATCTGGAAGCCGTGTTCGTGGCCGTCCTGGCCGATGCCGACGCGGCCCGCGCCGGTGACGACCTGGCGGGAGACGAAGAACGGGGTGAGGTGGCGCACGATGTCCGAGAAGGGGGTCTCCCGCTTCATCAGGTAGTTCTCGTGCGTGCCGTAGGAGGCGCCCTTGTTGTCGGTGTTGTTCTTGTAGAGGTGGATCGGCTGGGCGCCGGGCAGCTGGGCGGCCCGTTCGGCGGCCTCGGCCATGATGCGTTCGCCGGCCTTGTCCCAGAGGACGGCGTCGCGGGGGTTGGTGACCTCTGGGGCGCTGTATTCGGGGTGTGCGTGGTCGACGTAGAGGCGTGCCCCGTTGGTGAGGATGACGTTGGCGAGGCCGATGTCCTCGTCGGTGAGCTGGCTGGCGTCGGCGGCTTCGCGGGCGAGGTCGAAGCCCCGTGCGTCCCGCAGCGGGTTCTCCTCCTCGAAGTCCCAGCGGGCGCGTCGCGCCCGGTGCATCGCCGCGGCGTAGGCGTTGACGATCTGGGACGAGGTGAGCATGGCATTGGCGTTGGGGTGGCCGGGGACGGAGATTCCGTACTCCGTCTCGATGCCCATTACTCGCCGTACGGTCATGCGGCCCTCCTTGCCCGGCTGCGTCCTCGGTCGGGGGCGCAGCTCAAGTACCGCTGGTGCTCCGGTGCGTGTGCGGTGCCCGTCCCCGCACTGCGCGACTCGGCGGTACGGAAGAGCCTAGAACGCCTCTGCGCTGGTGGGGAGATCATTTTCTGCTTTGCTCTCGCTGGGTTGGTGACGCGGCTGCGAGGTGTCCGCGTGCGGCGGAAAACAGTCGGCTGCGGGTACCCGTGGAGGGCACCCGCAGCCGCCCTTTTGCCTAGAGGTACTGACCGGTGTTGGCCACCGTGTCGATGGAGCGTCCGGTGTCGGCGCCTTGCTTTCCGGTGACGAGGGTGCGGATGTATACGATCCGTTCGCCCTTCTTTCCGGAGATGCGGGCCCAGTCGTCCGGGTTGGTGGTGTTGGGCAGGTCTTCGTTCTCCTTGAACTCGTCGATGCAAGCCTGGAGGAGGTGGGCGACCCTGAGGCCCTTTTGGTTCATTTCGAGGAAGGCCTTGATGGCCATCTTCTTGGCGCGGCCGACGATGTTTTCGATCATGGCGCCGGAGTTGAAGTCCTTGAAGTAGAGGACTTCCTTGTCGCCGTTGGCGTAGGTGACTTCGAGGAAGCGGTTTTCCTCGGATTCGGCGTACATCTGCTCGACGACGGACTGGATCATCGCCTGCACTGTGGCGCTCTTGTCGCTGCCGTGTTCGGCGAGGTCGTCGCCGTGGAGCGGGAGGCGTTCGGTGAGGTACTTGGCGAAGATGTCCTTGGCCGCTTCGGCGTCGGGGCGCTCGATCTTGATCTTCACGTCGAGTCGGCCGGGGCGCAGGATGGCGGGGTCGATCATGTCTTCGCGGTTGGAGGCGCCGATGACGATGACGTTCTCCAGGCCTTCCACGCCGTCGATCTCGGCGAGCAGCTGGGGGACGATGGTGTTTTCCACGTCGGAGCTGACGCCGCTGCCGCGGGTGCGGAAGAGGGATTCCATCTCGTCGAAGAAGACGATGACGGGGGTGCCTTCGCTGGCCTTTTCGCGGGCGCGTTGGAAGACGAGGCGGATGTGGCGTTCGGTTTCGCCTACGTATTTGTTGAGGAGTTCGGGGCCCTTGATGTTCAGGAAGTAGCTCTTGCCCGCGGGTTGCCCTGTGACTTCGGCGACCTTTTTGGCGAGGGAGTTGGCGACGGCTTTGGCGATGAGTGTCTTGCCGCAGCCGGGGGGGCCGTAGAGCAGGACGCCCTTGGGCGGCCTGAGTTCGTGCTCTTTGAAGAGGTCTGGGTAGAGGTAGGGGAGCTCGACCGCGTCGCGGATCATCTCGATCTGGCCGCCGAGGCCGCCGATCTTGTCGTAGCTGATGTCCGGGACTTCTTCGAGGACGAGTTCTTCGACCTCGCTCTTCGGTACGACTTCGTAGACGTAGCCGGAGCGGGGTTCGAGCAGGAGGGCGTCTCCGGGGCGGATGGTGACGTCCAGGAGTGGCTCGGCGAGCCTGACTACCCGTTCTTCGTCGGTGTGTCCGAGCACGAGGGCTCGTTCGCCGTCCTCGAGGATTTCCTTGAGGGTGACGATGTCTCCGACGCGCTCGTACTCCATGGCTTCGACCACGTTGAGCGCTTCGTTGAGCATGACTTCCTGGCCGCGCCTGAGGTCGTCGAGTTCGACGCTTGGGCTGACGTTCACCCGGAGTTTGCGGCCGCCGGTGAAGATGTCGGCGGTGCCGTCCTCGTTCGCCGTGAGGAAGACTCCGAAGCCGGCCGGGGGCTGTGCGAGCCGGTCGACTTCCTCTTTGAGGGCCACGATCTGGTCGCGGGCCTCGCGGAGGGTGTTCGCGAGGCGTTCGTTCTGTGCGGATACGCCTGCCAGGTTGGTCTGCAGCTCGACGATCCGCTCTTCGAGAATCCTCGTATGACGCGGAGAGTCGGCGAGCTTGCGTCGCAGGACGGCGATTTCCTGCTCGAGATAGGCAACCTGACCGGCTGGGTCTTCAGACCCTCGCCCCGGCCGGATGCCGCGGTTGATGTCGTCGTCGTGGGCTGCCACGGTCCTCACCTCCTCCAAGGGGAGCTGGACGCTTCCTGACCCTACCTGGGTGGGTGCTGATTGAAACCCCTAGATCACAAAGACGGTGGGGGTGTGTCCGATCTTCACCCTTGCGCTCTCCCTCACGCCAGGGGGATACCCACCGAACAAGATTGGAAAGCTGCCGGTTGTAGGGTCGAACTGTTCAACACCCGCCAGGGGTGGCCGGACTTGCGGCACTTTCCGGCCGGGTCTGGCGCAGTTTCGGCAGGAGAGATGACCGTGGGGCACGACGTTCGGACTGTCGGTGAGGGGCAGGATCCGCTTGAGGTGTGGATCGATCAGGATCTGTGTACGGGGGACGGGATCTGTGCCCAGTACGCGCCTGAGGTCTTCGAGCTGGACATTGACGGTCTGGCGTATGTGAAGGGCGCGGACGACGAGCTGTTGCAGGCTCCGGGGGCGTCGACGCGGGTTCCGCTTCCGCTGTTGCGGGATGTGGTGGACTCGGCGAAGGAGTGTCCGGGCGACTGTATTCATGTACGTCGAGTTTCGGACAAGGTCGAAGTCTATGGACCCGACGCAGAGTGACCGAATAGTTTCGCTGTGTTAGCGAGTGGGGCTCGTTTCCGTCGTCTGAGGCGGGTGCGGGCCCTTCTTGCTGTCCCGTTGCTGTCCTCTTGCTGTCGTCTTGCCGTCGGGCTGTCGTCGTGTCGGTGGTGGCGCTCGGGGCGGGCGGGTCGCGCGGGTTCGTGCGGGGGTGTCAGACGCTGCGTGACTCGGCGTTTGTCGAGCGGGTGAACGCGCCGTTCTTCCACTGCCACTTGGCTTCGTCGCGCTGGTCGGGGCAGCAGCGCGGCACCTTGGGTGTGGAGTAGCCGAGGAGGGTGGCGGTGACGGTGGTGCCGCTGATGCCGAGGGCGGGGACGGTGTGGCCGTCCTTGGGGTCGACGAGGGTGGCGACGACGCGGGGGGTGCCGTGGCGGCCGCGGGTGAGGACGTAGACGCCGTCGGGCGGGGTGCCGGAGCCGGCCTGGCAGTGGACGGCGGCGACGGTTTCGGGGCGGCCGTCGCCGTCGAGGTCGCCGGTGGCCTTGCGGGCGACGACGGAGTCGACGGGGCCGCAGTCGAGGGGGTAGTCGACGGCCTTGGGGTCGGGGGCGGGGGCGGCCTTGGGTTCCGGTTTGGGGTCCGTCTGGGCGGCCGTGGCGTCGTCGGGCTGGAGGAAGGCGGCGGTCGCGACGACGGCGGCCAGGGCGGCCGCGGTGGCGATCCAGTGGAGGGGGCGGGTGGCCCACGGCCGGTTCGCCGTGGGCGCCGGTTCCGGGACGGCGGGGTGCTGCACGAGGAGTGTCTCCTGTGAGGGCTGTGCCGGTGGAGGTGGGGTGGCCAGCATCGTGCCATACGTCGCGGGAGGGCGGAACACCGGGGGTGCCGGGTGGTGACGTGCCGTCAAAAAAGCGGGGGCGGGGGGGGGGGGGGGGGGTGGGGGGGGGGGGGGGGGGGGGGGGGGGGGGGGGGGGGGGGGGGGGTGGGGAGGTCCCCCAACAACAACAACCCCCCCCCCTCCCTTTTTTTTTTTTTCCCCCCCCCCCCCCCCCCCCCCCCCCCCGCTGCGTTGGTGAGGTGCCGTGACCTGGGGTCTTGGCGGGTGTGTGGCCGTTAGCTGGGGTTGCCGCCGTCGGCGTTGGGGCCGGTGTAGTCGTCGCCGTAGGCGCCCTTGGCGGGGCGGCGGCGGCGCATGGGCGGCTCGACGCCGTCCGCGAGGCGGCGGGCGGTGAGCAGGAAGCCGGTGTGCCCGATCATGCGGTGGTCGGGGCGGACGGCGAGGCCTTCGATGTGCCAGTTGCGGATCATCGATTCCCAGGCGGTCGGCTCGTTGAAGCCGCCGAGTTCACGGATGGACTCGACGGTGCGGGCCAGCTGCGTGGTGGTGGCGACGTACGCGCACAGGATGCCGCCGGGCACGAGGGCCTTGGAGACGGCTTCCAGGCACTCCCAGGGGGCGAGCATGTCGAGGATGACGCGGTCGACCTCGGTGTCGGACAGGTTGTCCTGGAGGTCGCCGACGGTGAGCTGCCAGGCGGGGTGGGGGCCGCCGAAGTAGCGCTCCACGTTCTGCTGGGCGATCTCGGCGAAGTCCTCGCGGCGCTCGTAGGAGTGCAGCATGCCCTGGTCGCCGACGGCGCGCAGGAGGAAGGAGCTGAGCGAGCCGGAGCCCACGCCCGCCTCGACGACGCGGGCGCCGGGGAAGATGTCGGCGAAGGCCAGGATCTGCCCCGCGTCCTTGGGGTAGACCACGGCGGCGCCGCGGGGCATGGACAGGACGTAGTCGGGGAGCAGGGGGCGCAGCGCGAGGTACGCGACGTTCCCCGTGGTGCGGACAACACTGCCCTCGGGTGCGCCGATCAGCTCGTCGTGCGGGAAGGAACCCTTGTGGGTGTGGAAGTTCTTCCCGGCTTCGAGCGTGAACGTGTAGTGGCGTCCCTTGGGGTCGGTGAGCTGGACCTGGTCCCCGACCTTGAAGGGCCCGCGACGGCGGGCGGCACCGGTCGGTTCGGACATGTGACCAGCCTACCGGCCGTGGGGAGTGCCGCCGACCATGCGGGGCGCGGGGTGTCAGCTGGGGCGGGCCATGGCCTTGACGAAGGCGCGCTCGACGTCGGCGGCGGACAGGACGCCGTAGATCTCGCCGGAGGTCTCGATGACGAGGTATTCGGTGGCGGGCGTGGCGCGCAGGCGGTCGAGGAGTTCCTCGCCCGCGAGGTCGGCGGGGACGCGCATGCCGTCGGTGATGTCCTGGGCGAGGCCGCTGACGGTGACCCAGGGGCGGCGGTGTTCGGGGACGCCGACGATGGCGGCTTCGCGGACGACGGAGAGGGGGTCGCCGTCGGTGTCGACGACGACGAGGGCGCGGGCTCCGGCGGCGTTGGCGCGGCGCAGGGCCTCGGACAGCGGGGTGTCGGTCTCGACGGGGACGGCGCGGCGGGTGAGGGTGCGGGCGCGCAGTTCGGGCAGGTGTTCGCGCAGGCGGGCCATGCGGAGGCTGTTGCCGGCGCCGGTCCAGATGATGGCGGCGAGGATGGCGGCGAGCAGGGCGTCCAGGACGGTGTCCATGCCGCCGATGTCCTGGGAGTCGCCGCCGAGGGCGCCGGACTGGTTGAGCAGGGGCAGGCCGATGAGGACGGAGATGGCGAGGGCGCGGCCGACCCAGGCGGCGGCGATGGTGCCGCTCATGGGTTTGCCGGTGATCTTCCAGACGACGGCGCGGAGCATGCGGCCGCCGTCGAGGGGCAGGCCGGGCAGCAGGTTGAAGGCGGCGACGATGAGGTTGGAGATCATCAGTCCGGCGAGCAGGACGCCGGGGACGGTGTCGGGTTCGACGGCGCGCATGGACGCGTAGAAGACGCCCGCGAGGACCAGGGAGAGCAGGGGGCCGACGAAGGCGAGGACGAATTCGCGGCCGGGGGTCTCGGATTCCTTCTCGATCTCGCTGACGCCGCCGAAGAACTGGAGCTGGATGCGGCGCACCGGGAGTTTGAAGCGGAGGGCGGCGACGGTGTGGGCGAGTTCGTGGACGAGTACGGAGGCGTAGAAGGCGACGGCGAAGAAGAGGGAGACCAGGTAGCGGGCGCCGCCGAGCTCGGGCAGGACGCGGTCGAGCTGGCCGCCGAAGACCCAGGTGATGAGGGCGGCGACGAGGAACCAGCTGGGGGCGACGTATACGGGTACGCCGAAGGGGCGGCCCATGAGCAGTCCGCCGCCGGGGTTCTTGGGCTCGTCCTTGGCGGGGCCGCGGTCGGGGGTGCGGGGCGCGGCGTTTCGGGGGGCTGGGGGGCGGGGCTTGGTGAGGGGCACGCGGGTGTCGTCGCGGTCGGGGGTGCGGGGGGTGGGCGTGGCCGGGGGTGTCGGGGTGGTGGGGGCCGGGCCGGGGTCAGGGGTGGCGGCTTCGGGGGGCGTGGCTGCCGGTGGGGTGGCTGCGGGCGGGGTGGCTGCGGGGGGCGTGATTGCGGCGGGGGCGGCGCGCGGGGCTTCGTCGCGCTTCCCGTTCTCGGTGCCGGTGTCAGTCCGGGGGGGCCGGGCGGCCTGGTCGGCCCGGTCGGCTCGGTCAGGCCGGTCCGTCCCGTCAGGCTGGTCCGTCCCGTCAGGCCGGTCGGCCCGGTCCGTCCGGTCGGCCCGGTCCGCCTGGGCCGTCCCGTCCGCCTGGGCCATCCCGTCCGCCTGGGCCATCCCGTCCGCCTGGGCCATCCCGTCCGCCTGGGCCATCCCGTCCGCCTGGGCCATCCCGTCCGCCTGGGCCATCCCGTCCGC